>JAMPXJ010000027.1 GCA_023701205.1 Oligoflexia bacterium | reverse complement strand
TCTGAGTCGGTAGTTCTTAAAGTTCCTGAAGCCATAGGCTCGCCTTGAGATCATTTCCATCTTCGTGTGGAGGCCCTCGGTAATGCCGTTGTTCTTCGTAAAACGCCACATCCGGACTATGGGCTCAAGCCAGGACCTCAGGGTTTGACCGAAGGTTTTGAGTGGTTCCCAGGGGCTCTGGAGACATTCATTCATATGCCATAGGAGCTGGGGAATCAGGTCCTTCGCCTCGTCTCGCCTTTGGTGTTTTTTGAGGAGAAGCTGCATAAGATCTTGTTTGAAGCGATACAGCGGCTCCAGTCCCGCGACGCGATCGAAGTAGCTTTGCAGCTTCGGCACTTGCTCTGGCTTCAGGTTGCACTCGTGCCGACGAACCAAGCTGAGCAATCCACGGTTTTTTCTGCCCTCCGGATCCAGCATTCCCCAGACTTTCAAAAAGTGATGATTGAGCAACCGAACGACGTGAAAGCGATCGGCTACGATCATGGCATTGGGGAAGTATTTTTGAATGAGGCTGCGGTAAGTCTCTGACAGATCCATGACCACAACCTGTACTCGTTCTCGGCCTCTTAAACGCTTGAAATAGGCCTTCAGACTCTCTTCCGAGCGCCCCAGTACCACATCGAAGACCTTATGGTTCTTGAGGTCTGCAAAGGTCGTGGCATAGCCGTCCTTGCGGCTAAAAAAGTGCTCATCGATCCCCATCACCAGCGGACACAAACGCCCCTCGAGTTCCTTGACTCGATAGGCGACGAAGTCGTGGTACCAGCGCTCCACCGTAGCCGTACCGATGTGATGGGTGATGGAGATGTTTTTCTGGGTCAGGCCGCCATGGTGCAAATGAAAGACTTCTTGTCTGAACTGCTCGGTGGATCTCTTCTTGGGCAGGACCCCGGGAACCGGAATCATGAAGTAGCGTTTGCATTGCCGGCAAAGGAGCTTTGGCACCTTGAGGCGAAGAAGCACGAGCTTGCCTCCCCAAAGAGCGTGCTTGAGCTCTCGGACGACATGAGCCTTGATCCTCCACCGGGCCGCCTTGCAGCGGGGGCAACATTGACCCCGGGGGATCTCAGCCGAACCCTTGAGAATGACTGATAGACTTGCCTCCCACATATCGTGGACTTTGACCCCGGAAATCGGGGTGATAAACTGCCGCTCGGGCATGGGCGGTTCCTTTCGTTAAAATTAAGTGTAAGCAACTCAATTCTAACAAAACCGTTCATGCCCCTCGTTTTGATGAAGAGCCGACCCGCAGCAAATCGAAAAATTTTAATTTCCATTCCCCCGTTCATCGCGAACGGGGAAGAGGGCACTCGTGTGCCCTGAATTTCGTCATCACCTTCTCTCTGATCAGTGGAGTTTCACGGGTGAGCTGATCGGCTGGACCCAATGAGTGTGTTTAGAGGCGCACCACCGCCTGTAGTCGGAGAGATGACTTACTTTGAGTGATTGAAAGCCGAGAATTCGAATCCTTTTCCGCCTCACTTCCTCCGCTGGGAGCGCTTTGAGTTGTGACTCCAAGCGGCTGTTATGAGGTTTTCAAGGATCGATTCGAATGTTTCCTCAGGCAAAGCCTGAGGCGAATGCGGATGAACCCGGGTTAAACCGCAATCCCGATCGGAGTCGCTGCACCTCCTCATAGAAGCGCACGGGGATTTTCAGGATCAGTTGCCGTGCGTGCATGATGATCTTTCCAGGAATGTAGATGTAGCGCCGCCTGATTTTCTTCGAGAAATGCGGCTTGTCTGGCTTCTGAGTGATTGCCACCCATCTCAGGATGTTGTGGGCGACCATGGCAAGCTGAGCAAACGCATAGTTCGCTGTGAGCTGCAGACAGGGAAACTGCTTCAAATCAAAGCCGTACTTCTCCTCGCGAATGAAGTTCTCGGCATTCCCACGCTTGAGATAAAACTCCATCACCTCCTGAAGAGGGTGATGAAACAGGTTCCAATTGGTGATGATCGCGTAATGATCCCATTGGCCCGGCAAAGCGAGCATCCCAAGCTGCTCGGGCTCCTTCCATGTCCGCTTGACGACGACAGGGATCCGGATGTTCTCGGCCCAAGAGGGCTGCCATAAAAAGCGCCCGATCTCGATCTTAGGCAAGGTTCGACCGCGTTTTTCGGCCTTTTCCATGGCTTCGGCTGAGTAAACCCAAGGCACCCAGTCCGTGATCTCCTCGATGTGAGACCGCCAACTCGTAGTCCCGTCATGCGCGGCAATCGTGTAGCTGACGCCTAAGCTCATGAGCTTTCGGATCACGTCTTCATAGCAGTAGGCTGAATCGGCCCGGAAGTATTTCTTCTGTTCAAACTTCGTTCCCGAGAAGCAGTGATCGATCAAGGGTAAACAAGTGGATCCAGGCTTGGTGTTGCCGGCCGCGAGCTGAATCCCATGGCAGAATCCCAATTCATCATAAGCGACCTCGGAATACAGGCCCCAGTTGCCTTTATAGTTATAGGCGCAGCCCTCGATCTTTTCGCCATGTTGGATATGGTCGGTCGAGTCAATGTCAATCGTGAGCGCCTCATTGGGCCTATACTGCTCAGGCAGCACCTCAATCAGGAATTCCCGAATCGCACGAGCCATGCGCGACAGATAGTGATTCATTTTTTCAAGATGCTGAGCCTCAAAGTCCCTGAGAAAATCTCCCATCGTCCTGGGCGCCACCACCTCGCCTTTCATGGCGGCCTCAAGCAGCGGGTCATTGCGAAACTCCTCAAGATCATCAAGCGAGTCGTGGCCGTAGATGAACGAGTTGAGCTGGATCAGTCCCAATCGATAGCTGCCACCTGAGCGGTTATTGGAGGTGGAGCGCGGAGGAAGCGCATCGCGAAACCCATTGGCAAGCGGGCTCTGATCAAAAACCTCCATGATCGTGGAGAGCCCGGAGGCGGCCGTGAGCTTGTCTTCGGTCGCCATGAGTTTGAAGATCGTGGGATGGAATTCACCGCGGCGCGAGCGTTTGGTCATGGATACTGACCTAACCGATGTGCCACCGAGGATCAAATTTTTGAGGTACTTGAGCGAGAAGACTCATCACCCAAAGGGTGAGTCCGCGGCAGGCAAAAATTGCCGCAATTCATTCACGATAACCGCACCGTATCGCGAATCTCGACTCCTTTGTTCAGCTGAAGCAGTTTTCAATCGGATGCTCTGGAAATAAGTCCTCCGCAAATCTGCGAAAACTCAGTCGCGTTTGACTAATGCATCAAATTGATGTATATATAGTGCATGGGTACGGTGATCGTTTACCGGAATGTTCGAATTGTTATCAGGACGAATGATCACAACCCTCCTCACGTTCACGTGATTCGTGGGGATGCAGAGGCAAAAATCGAGATCGGCAGCCGAGAAATCCACTATTCCAAAGGGTTCAGCAAGCGAGACCTGGAAAGAATTGTGGACTTTATGGCCAGCCAGGAAGACCTGCTGTTGGAGGCTTGGAATGAGATCCACAAAGAAGACTAAACGCGGAAAGATTCAGTACGGAAAGACCGATCTCCTGGATGACGAGGCGTTCAATCCCAAGGAGACGAAGTTTCGCGTCTCTATGTTTATCGATTTGGACGTTCTGGAAGTCGTCCGAGAACGCGCAAAAGCGAAGGGCTTGCCCTATCAGACCTACATCAATCAATACCTGCGCGAAACACACCTTGGCTCCGAGGAAGAGGATCGCATTCGGCGAATCGTTCGTGAGGAGCTTTCAAAGAAGGCCGGTTAAGAGTAGCGCTCGGAAAAGCACAGGCCGGTCGTGACTGGGTATGTTTCCAGTAACTCCGGCCTGAACAAAACTAAGTGTCTTCCGAGCGGGCTCAATCTTCTTCTGCGCCACCGTATAGCTGGTATGAATTCTTAAGAAAGGGCTCAACATCCTCAGATGTCACGCCATTCAAACCCAGCCAAGACCACATGCCTTTTTCATCTTTTTTGAAGTTAAGGACATATTTTTGTGAAGGAGATTTGCTCTCGACCATTAAGTAGCCGCCGTAATCCTGTGCTTTCGACTTCCACTTTGTCCCTTTGAGCGCTTTTGCGATCGCTGGCATGACACCCGAAGCCCGCCGAAAACCGCCCACATCAGATTCGGAAACTCCGATATGGAAGTCGCATAAGGCCAGCTTCACCATCGCTGCGGAATCTCCAGCCGTTGTCGCTGCTTCAACGGCTTTCCGTAACTTAGAAATATCTTTTTCTTTGTGTTCCTTCGTTGATTCCGAGCATGGCTTCTCGGCGCAGAATGCGGGCCGAGCAAAACTGGCTGTAACAAAAAAAGAGATTAAGACTAAACCAATTTTGGCACATCGCAAGAACTGAATCATTGCTCCCATTTCTCACGGGGCCAACTCAATGTAAATGAACCCAATGCTCCTGAAGCCCAGTGCGGACGACCAGGCGTTGAACGTCCTAACAGCGCGTAGCGCCCCGAAAAACGTAGGGGCCCCTGCCTGTTGAAAGCGCAGGGGCGCATGTGCATTCCGCGTGCGAATCCGCACATCGGTAACCGCGCAATTCCTTGGGCGATTCTATCCTCACGTGCGTTTCCGCACAAAACCACCCGCACACCGGTCTCTCTGAATTTCTGCAAATTCTGCTATTCCCTCTTCGATATCAGCCACTTAACCCGATGGCACCGACTGGATAGGTTCTCGCACTAAGGCTGGCCCGCGCTTCAAACGAATGCGCGGAAAGCGAGGTCCCATGAATCTGTCCCCTGATTCCCAAGTCAATCGCCTTCGGCAGCCAATTGTATCCCGAGGAGAAGAGCAGTATGGTTTCCTCTCATCGGATGTTCTACCTTAACTCCGGCTGCAACGAGGACATCAGCTCGTGCAACGCCGACAGCCTCACCTCATTCTTCGATTTCACCAGCCCGGCCGAGGCGAACGCGACCCTGAATTCCCAGGGCCGCGAGATCGAGACTGGAACTTACAAGTACGTGCGCCTGGAGTTCTGCAAGTACGGCGCGACTGGAAACGTGACGGTGCTGGGCACTTACACCGGGGCGAGCCCGGTAACGCTCACCTACGGCGGCTGCGGCGAAACGAGCGCTGAGCTCTCTCCTCCGCTCGAGCTCAGTAGCGGCGACTCTGTGCAAATTCAGCTCAGCTACGACCTCACGCACACGATCAACGTGACTGACGGCACCACCACGACCAGCTCCAATTGCGCGGTGGATAGTGGCGCGAGCAAGGTGGTCTGCCTGGGAAGCCTGAGCTTCAATCCTTCGGTAGTGAGATAATCAGCGGCGGCTGCTGCGGATCCCGAGTGTCGATTCCTCTGACCTGTACATCGCTGAGCAGGAGGAGCGAATCGTGGATGAAAGTCCCTCGCATCCATCCCGTGAGGGGTGGGGTGGGATCGCCCGGGATCTCCGCGAGTTTTCTCAGGCCTCCTTCCGCGGAGACGTCGATGAGATCCCAGGATCCATTGGAATAGGGAACCGCAAGCGTCGAGGCCCAGCTCGAGAAGGTGAACGCCAGGTGGTTATACTCGGCCTCGGAGGCGGATTTTCCGGTCGAAAACGTGGAGAGCTCCTTTGGCCGGGCGGGGTCGGCGACGTCATAAAGCGAGACCTTCACTCCCGTATCGCGTCCGATCGCAAGAAGGCGCTCGCCGGAGATCGGGTGGAGGTAGGTCGAGTAACCGGGAACCTTGAGCTCGCCGGTGACCCGGGGGCGCGTCGCATCGGCAAGGTCGATGATGAAGAGGGGATCCGTTTGACGGAAGGTCACGACGTAGGCGCGATCGTCGAGAAAGCGCGAAGCATAGACCGTCTCTCCGGGCGCGAGCTCTGGAGTCGAGCCCAGGACTTCGAGCGTCCTTCCGTTGAGCCCCATGACGAGCACCTTCTTCTGGGTGGCGATCCGGAGTTGCCCGTCCTTCTCGTCAAAGGCGAAGGGGCTCCAATGAGGCGGACCTTCGAATTCGCCTGAGGCGATGAAGCGTGGGCGATCGGTTCCGGCGAGGTCAAAGCGATGGACGCGGTTGTCCTGGATCAGGTAAACGGAGGTCTTGGAAAACCGAGCACGGTAAAACGTGCCCAGAAATGCGACTTCGCTCAGGTTCCCCGAATCGAGGTTCAGCGTGCTGATGCGGCTGATGCCATAAGTGTCTGCGCCAGGCAAAAGGGCCAGCTCGCAGGAATCGGAGAGATCGAGCGAGCGATCCTGGCTCCAGATCGGATTGTTCGCGACGATCTCGAGGGCCCTTCCGATCCTTCGGGCTTCGATAATCGCACCGCTGGAGAGCTTCCGCAGCTTCAAGGCCGGGGCTTCAGGTTTCGACACGTCATAGACGTCGATCTGGAATGCGTACTCGCGTGACCGAGGCTTTCCGATCACGATGAGCTCATTGCGTTCGCTATCGAGCAAGAGGCGGCTTGCATTGGATTCGATGGCTAGGCTGGCGAGGAGTCCGGCCTGGCTCTTCGGCCAGATTCTCAGGATCTGCAAGGAGCTCCCGGCGATCTTGAAGAGGAGCTGGCCGTCGGTCTTGTAGAAATCGGGTTCCTCGACGCCCGGAATCTGGTTGTTCGTGTCCGTGAAACGCGGGCTGTTTTCGGCAGCGAGAGTAGGCGGACTGGCCGGCGAGGCGAAGGTGCACCGGGGCGAGGACGGTGGCACTGGGCCCGCTCCGAGCTCGGGCAGAGCGCTCCGGGAGAACCAATCTTGAAGCTGCGCGCATCCCTTCTGCGGATCGAGCACGGGGGGCTCTGGCTCAGGGAGGAAAGAGAGGCTGGCTGAAACGTAGGTTTCAGGCGCGTTGGGACAGATCTCCTGGATTCGAGAGCACGAGAGTGCCCCTGCCGCCACGAGGGCGACCAAGCCATAGCGCAACATACGAAGACTCCTTTCGGTTTTCAGTTCATCGATAGACTTCCGGGCAGGACCCGTTCCCGCCTGGCAGCAGATTGGCGATGTTGGAGAAGTCGGTTGGGGTCGATCCGTTATAGGCCGAGGTCACCAGCGGATCCGCGCAGGCGAGCGCCGCGACTGCGGCAACGCAGGCGTTGGCCGCGGAGGCCGAGGCGGTGAGCGCGGACGCGCTCTCCGCATTCACGACCGTTTGATAGGCCCCGTAATTCGCGGGAAGTCCCAGCTCCGTGTCGATCGTCGTCGAGGCAAGAATGCCGGCTCGGCAGTCATTGAAGGAGAGCGCGGGGAAGCATTCGTTCAGCTTCGAGCAGAGGGCGTTGAGAAGGGCTTCGGCGCGGGTTCCGGAGAAATTCGCAGCCGCGGGGTCGGCATTCGAAGGATTGCCGATCTCCGTTCCGCAGCCCCACGAGAGAAGGCCGAGCAAGGCGCATGCGGCGAGCAGTTTGGCTTTCAAGGGGTTCTCCTTGAGATCGGGAAGATCTGGAAGTTGAGCTGATAAACGCGGGTGGGGTCCTCTTCGGCGTCCGCGAGGGCCAGGAGCTCTTTTCGAAAGCGCTGGATGAGCGCTTTGACCCGGCCGGCGCCGCTCTCGGAGAGGCTCAGGGTGAGCGAGGAGATATCGCGCTCGCCCGAAGGAAAGCGATCGATGGCTTCGGCGCCCATCGAGATCATCTTCTGGTGATACTGGCCGACGGACGCGCTCGATACCTCGTCTCCCGATGAGACTATAGATTCGGCCTGGGAGATCCGGCCGCCCTCTTCCTTGCGAAGCATTCCGAGTGCAAAGAGCGTTTCCAGCGCGGAGCGGGCTTCGGCGGTGCTGATCGGGGGCTCGAGCGCCCGCGCGATCCATTCTGGGTCCGCTATGAAGCCGGAGAGGGTCACCATCTCGCGGATCGGGATGTGGTACCACTTGGCGCAGTACTCATAGAGCGCCTGATTCAAGGGCTTCAGCTTCCGGTAGGCCCGCGAACGGAGGATCTGCTCCGCATAGAGCTTACGATCTTCGACGCTTCCGGCCTGGTTGAGTCGCACGAGGTTGCGGAAGAAAACGCTCTCTTCCGAGGTGAGCTTCAGCGCGCGAAGGAGTTTCTCGAGGCTATCGTTCGAGAGGTTCCGTTCGCCTTCCATCACCAGCTTCAGGAAATTGGGAGAGCTGAAACCCGCGATCCGGGAGAAGACCCGGAACGAGAAGCCGGGCTGAGTCGCTTTCTTGTAATTATAAATGGCCTTCAGGTAAGCGCGGTGACAGGTGTATTCAAAAACTGACGGCTTTATTGCTGCAGCGACCTCATTCATGTTTCCATCATATGAGAAATATTGGATTTAGTAAATTATGGTCGCTGGATTTCGTATACCAAAAGAATACGGTTGTTAGAGAAGGTTCTCGATCTCGCCGGTGAGCTCTTCCGGCGTTTTCTGCGGCGGGAAGCGCGCGATGACGTTGCCCTGGCGATCGATCAGGAACTTCGTGAAATTCCATTTGATCGCCTCGGTATTGAGGAGGCCTTTGCGCTGAGCTTTGAGAAACCGGTAGAGCGGATCGGCGTTCGCGCCATTGACGTCGATCTTGGCGAAAAGCGGGAAGCTCACACCGAAACGGGTCTCGCAGAAGCTTTTGACCTCGGCATCCGTCCCGGGCTCCTGCCCTCCGAACTGGTTGCACGGGAAGCCCAGGACCGAAAAACCCCGCGCCCCGAAGCGCCGCTGGAGCTCCTCGAGTCCCGAGTACTGGGTCGTGAAGCCACACTCGCTCGCCACGTTCACGATCAGCAGCGCCTTGCCGCGGAAATCGCCGAGCGTGGTCGTGCGGCCGTCGATCGTCTTCACCTCGAAATCATATAGGCTCATCGGGGTTCCTCCGTTTTCTCGTCAACTCATCTCGAACAAATCGAAAAGGTAGGCGAAAACCTCCTCTTCCGGGGACTCTCTCACGATCGCCCGGATCTCGGCGATGCAGTTGAGCATCAGCTCCCGGATGCGCTCCTTGTCCCGATAGCTGCACGAGATGACGGAGGAGTAGTGCAGGTCGTTCCGGCGCTCGCGGTTGAGGCTCTCGAGGCAGCGGAGGCGCCAGTTGGAATGATGTTGCGTGACGAGCGCGGAGTCTCCTCCGAGGTGAATCGAACGGTTGGTGATGCGATAGCCGTTCCGGCCGTGCTCGATCAGCCCCGCGTCCTCGAGGAACTCCAGGGTGCTCGCGGCCGCGGAGGGATCCAGGCGAAAGCGGCTGGAGAGGCGCTCGACGGTCCTCAGCTCCGGCACCGAAGCGGCGACATGAAGAAGCGATGGGAGCCAGCTGGCGTAGTAACGGCGAGAGACCTCCGGGGACAGCTCCGGGCTTCGCATCCGATTCTTGATGCTGGAGCGCGAATTCAGCTCCTTTTCGATCTCATCCTTGAAGCGCGCCCTCAGCCCCGGCGTGCCGGCGCGATCATGGAGGACCAGCAGCAGGAAAAAGCGGGACTCCGGCTCCGAGAGGCGGAGAAAACGCGTGGTCGCCTCGGCCTGCTCCAGGCTGAGCTCCGCCTTGCCTTTCATCACGCGCGAGACATATGCCGGCTGGCATTTGAGGAATTTCGCCAGCCGCTGGCGCTGGCCCCGGGGAGCGCTTTTGCCCAGGTGCTGTTCCAGGAATTCCCGATAGCCGCGAAAACCGAAAACGGATTGGCCCATGTCTGGATCTATACTAAAAGTACAATTTCAATTTCAATCTGAACCAATTGGATCTATGAAACGGGCTCGTTCTGCCACATCCTCGCAGGAGGATGAGAGGGGGCAATATGTCGTTCTTTTCAAGATGCGTTGTTTTCATTGGTTTTCTGGCTGGAATGATGGTTTTGGGGATCAAACCGGCATATTCCGGCGCCGAAAGCAGCGGCGGAGGCGGTGCGTTCGTATGCAGGGGCCCGTCGGGCGAAGCGATCGAGGTGGAGCTCGTCGATCTCTGGGAGGCGGAGAGAGTTCATGGCCTGAAGATCGAGCGCTCGGCGCTCCCGGTCGAAAGACAGCTCGAGGCGGCTCTCAAGAGGCTTGGGACGCTGAATATTCCTTTTGCCGGGGACGTTGAAAAGGCATTAGCCAAGGTCCAGGCCGGAATGGTGGATCTGCCCCAAGGAACCAGGATCAGTCCCCCGTCGGATCTCCATAATCCGTTTCTTAAGCCGGGTTGCCCTCTTGAAGGCATGATGCTGTATCAGGATGAGTCCGAAGCGGTTTTCGTGGATCGTGAGCTCTTCTCGAGACTCGGGTCCAACACAGACATCGCGGCCGCGCTTGTCCATGAGGCCATCTATAAAGTGCTTCGCGAGACCCAGATGACCCCGGAAACCGACTCGCGGCGCACGCGCCGGATCGTCGGGTGCCTTTTTGCGGAGCGGGGTTGCCTGGAGGAAGAGACCGTCAACAGCCTCCTGCCGCGGGACATGGGTTCCGCGGGAGGGGGGCGCGTATTGCGTTGCCGGATGCCTGGAAGCAGCAGGCTTCCGGGCGATGCGTTGAGCTTCTTTACCTTCGAGACGGTCGATAAGGCGGGGCGTCCCTTCCGGCGTTTCATTATCACTGACGTGGAATCGCGAGGAGCCGCGCGACTCCATGGGCGCTATGTCGTGGACGCCTATCCGGTGGGGGAGCGCCGGGAGTCCGGGGGAGTGCGGAAGGTTTACGCCAAGGGTTATCTCTCGCCCGTGGGCCTGTCCAGAATCGGATACCAGCCGTTCGAGGTGCATGTCGAGCATGCTCTTTTCATGAGTGATTATCCGAGAGGGGAAGTCTTTTCGGTCAGATTCGAGATCAAAGACGTTTTCGGCCGAGGCTTTCTGTTTGCCGATCTTGAGAGTGTGGACGGCCAAAAGTGCGCCTGGGTTTTCTGATCCCTGAATGAGAATCTGGTCCCTTCATCCGGAATATCTCGATGCCAAGGGGCTCGTCGCGCTTTGGCGCGAAGCTCTGCTCGCGCAGGCGGTGCTTGCCGGCCGTACCCGCGGCTATCGCCATCATCCGCAGCTCGAGCGCTTTCGGGCCCGGCGTGATCCGATAGCGGCGATCGGGGCCTATCTGCAGGGGATCTGCGAGGAGGCGGAGGGGAGGGGATATGCGTTCGACCGCGGAAAAATCCTTCGCGGGGGGCGCGTTCGGATCTCACCGATGAGCGTTACGCGAGGACAGCTCGCGTTCGAGCTCTCTCATCTCCGGGAGAAGCTGAGGCAGCGCGATCCCGCTCGCTTGGAAAAATTGAAAGCGGTGAAAGCGCCGCGGCCGCATCCCCTGATGAAAGCGATCCGAGGTGGCGTGGCGGGCTGGGAGCGCGCGAATAAAGGGCGCGCGCAAGGCGCGCGTCAGAGCTCGAAGCGCATTCCGAGCTGATAGCTGCTGCCGGAAAGGGCGATGCGCTCGTCCGCGCCTAGCAGCGTGCGGCGCTCGAAGGTGATGTAGGTGCGCGAGACGCCGAGCTCGCGCCGGAAGGACGCTGCGGTCGCGCGATCGAGCGCGTTCAGGTAAAGCCAGGCGCCCACGGTGAGGCCTTTTGCATCTGCCCAGCCGCGCGCGCCGTCACTGAGGCGATAGTTCAGCTTTTCGAAAGAATAGGAAATCATGGGTACCAATGTCTGCCATTCGAAATAGCGCGCCTGATAGCGTGCCTGCGCGCCCACGGCGACGGCTTTGGTCACGCCGGGCACCGCGCCGGCCGTGCGGTAACCGTCGGCGACCTCGGTGAAGTAGTATTCGAGCGACGGGCCTACGCCGACCACGCCGATGGATTCAAGGAGATGAACATCGAACTGGGTACGGAGCGGCTTCTTGGTGAAGGGAAGGCCTCCCGCGGAGGTTTCGAATTGTTGTGTGCCGAAGCCCGAGGTTCCGGCGGTGATTTCCAGGCCGAAGCGTGCGCTGGTCCCTGCGCTTCGGGCACTGACCACCGGAGCGGCGGAAATTTCGGAGCTTCCGCTGACGAGTGAGGCTTGGGCGGCTCCCGAGAGCAGACCGACCGAGAGCGCGATCACAGCTAGGAGTCGTTTCGTTTCACTGGGCTTCAGCATCTTTTTCTCCTTACAGGTGAGCCTTCATGCGGGCGGAGGATGTTTTAGGATAGAAGACAAGAAGAGTCAAGTAACAATGACGCCATTAACACTAGAAAAGCATGTGGAATTTTAAAAAAGTTTGTTTACTGGGGTACTCGTGATAATGCTCTGCGTCAACGTCGATATCGAAAGGGAGCTTTATGACCATGAAACGAACTGTCGCATTCGGCCTGCTTCTTGGACTCAGTCTTGCCGCACAGGCCCATACAGACAAAGGCCCTTGGCTTTCGAAATACCGAGGCAGGGCGGTCGGAAGCATTTGCACCTGCAGCAAAGGGAATAGCGGCGTCGTTCCGCTCAAGAATCAGCGCTACAATCGTGATAGCGAGTGGTTCGCGGTCGCTCCGGGCGTGGTTTTTTCTGATTTCGAAAGTTGCTATCAGTTTCTCGACGACAACTACAACCGCCTGAGCTGCGGCTTCCTGGCGAAGTACTGAAGAACGCCTGACATGCTCACCGGACTTCTCTCGGCGTTTCTTTGCACGAGCGTTTCCCTGGCAGCGATCACGCGAGAGGAGCTGGGTGAGGTCGTTCACGCGCTCGGCTCGGCTTATGCCTTCGAACTTGCCGCGCGCGATGAAACGCTCGCGGTAAACTCACCGCTGGCCGGACTCGACTGGTTCGCTTACCCGGCGGTGCATGCCTCGTACTCGACTTACGAAGCGCGCGATCCGCGAACGGGCGCCAATCGCCGGCATCATGAGCTCAGCTTCATGGGCGGGATGGCCGCGCTGCCGGAGATGACCCGGGAGGGGGCGGCGCTGATTCTCTGTCATGAGATGGGTCATGGTCTCGGCGGAGCGCCTTATAAGAGTGATGGCACGCGGTTCCCGCTCTCGGTCGAGGGCCAGGCCGATGATTACGCGACCCGGGTCTGCCTGCCTCGCGTGTTGCCGCTGCTGCCGCCAACGCACGAGCCACGCTTCGAGGCGCGCTGCGCGCAACCGCTTTGCGCGCGCTCCTTCGAGGCGATGGAGAGCCTGCGGGCGTTGCTCAGGCACGCTTGGGGCGCGCGCGGCGAGACGGATTGGGAGAGCCCGGACCCGGCGGTCGTCGTGACCATCGAGACCCGGCCCGACTATTATCCTTCGGCGCAATGCCGGCTCGACACGCTCGTCAATGGCGCGCTTGAGCTCGAGCGGCCGGCGTGCTGGTTTGCGCGAGGCTAGAGCTCGAACCAGTCGAGGCTCAGCGCGGCGCCAGCACCGTCGCTTCGCCTTCGAGGACAACCTCGCCATCGAGGCGCTCGCAGATCGTGCTCAGGGTGAGGATGTTCTTGTCCTCGCGGATCGCGGTGACCGTCAGCGTGAGCCGGATCGTTTCATCCACGAAAACCGGCTTGCGGAACTTGATTGTCTGCCCGAGATAGATCGTGCCCGGGCCGGGCAGGTCGCTCGCGATCATGCGTGAGATGAGCGAGGCGGAGAGCATACCGTGCGCGATGCGCTTCTTGAAAGGAGTGGTCGCCGCGTAAGCGGCATCGAGATGAACGGGATTGCGATCTCCCGTGAGCTCGGCAAACCCCCGGACCATTTCGTCACTGATGCGAATCTCGAGCGTGGCGCGGTCGCCGGCTTTGAACGTTTTCATCGTTTTATTTTAGCCAATCGCGGGTCAGCTTCCAAGCCGATCGTTGTGACAACTGCAGAGACTCAACTGCAGAAGCGATGCGCGCCAGCCGGCCGGGCCGATGGCATTCCCGCTGCAATTTGCGGCAGAGGAGATGCAAGATGCGTAAATCGAAGCGATTCTTCCGTGAGCTGCGCGATGAGATCAAGAAGGACAATCTCCAGAGCGCCGCGGCGGCGCTGGCCTACTACCTGATGCTCGCCATCTTTCCGGCGATGATCTTCCTGCTGAGCCTGCTGCCTTACCTGCCGATCCCGAATCTTCAGGAATCGGTCATGGGCTATCTCAATCAGCTGCTGCCCGGAGATGCGTCGAAAATGTTCAGCGGCACGGTCCAGGAGGTGCTTACCCAGAAGAGAAGCGGGCTGCTCTCCCTGGGTGCGATCGCGACCTTATGGGCCGCTTCGAACGGGACGCTCGCGGTCATGCGGCAACTCAACATCACCTCGGGCGTGAAGGAGACCCGCTCCTTCGTGAGGGCGCGCGCGACGGCGGTCGGCTTGACCCTGGCTTTCGGCGCGCTCGTCATCAGCGCTTTTGGGCTGATCATGGTGGGTGACTGGCTGGGCGGACGGATCAGCGAGGCCTTGAATCTGGGGCCGGCCCTGAGCTTGGTCT
This sequence comes from Oligoflexia bacterium, assembly GCA_023701205.1. Lineage (GTDB taxonomy): Bacteria > Bdellovibrionota > UBA1018 > UBA1018 > UBA1018 > JAMPXJ01. The sequence continues at coordinate 51,296 of JAMPXJ010000027.1, read as the reverse complement.
TTGCCGTGGTTCGCTGGGGGATCGTGCTTGGGGCCCTGGCGCTCAGCTTCTCCCTGATCTATCGCTTCGCGCCGGACTTCCGGCGGAAGTTCCGTCTCCTCACTCCGGGCAGCGTGACCGGGGTTCTCCTTTGGATCGCGGCTTCGCTTGCTTTCAAGCTCTATGTCGACCAATTCGGCAAATACAACGCCACCTACGGGGGCATCGGCGCGGTGATCGTCCTCATGCTTTGGCTCAACATCACGGGAATGGTGCTCCTGCTGGGGTCGGAGATCGATTCCGTCCTCGAGCGCGGCCGCTTGGGGAGTCGGGAGACCTCGAGCGAAAAGTCACCCGATCATAGGCGTGCGGCTTGAGTTTCGGGGGATTCCGCCGCTAGCCGGTCGCCTCGGGACGAATCATCTTGGGAATGAAAAAGAAGCCCCAGACGAGCCACGCCACGATCCAGCAGATCGCCGCGTAAGCGAGGTGATGGAGGTAGGAGGCGGGCATCGCCGGCGCGGTCGCGCGCGTCAGGGCCGCGAGCACGATGAGAAGCGAGGCCGCGAGGATGGGCCGTGATTTTTTCTCCAGCGTGAGGGGAAATCCGCCGTGGGCCAGCGTGACCCGGGACGCGACCGTAAGCACCATCAGCCCGAAGCCGCCCACGAGATACAGGTGAAATCCGTGGATCGCGTAGGAAGGCAGGAGGACCGGGGCCCAGGCGCCCAGGAAGACGAAACTGCCCGCGGCGCGCAGCCAGAAGGCGAGCGTCCCCCGCGCGGGCGGACGCCGATGCAGCTTCCAGAAACCCAGCGCCGCCCAGCTCACCACAAACGCACGCGCGAGCCACCCGCTCCAGGCGCTCAGGCCGGCTTCGAGCGCGAAGCTCAGCGCGAAGAGGCCGGCGAAGACGGGGATCTGAACGGCCTGCAGCCGCTTGAGCTTCGTATGGGGCGCGCCAGGACTCTCGAGCTGCACGCGTGTCGAGTCGCGCCAGCCCAGCAGCGCGGGCAGGAGCTGGCCACCCACTCCGATGACGAGCGAGAGGATCATGCCATGATAGAAGAGGCTGCGGCCGATGAGGGAGTCTCCGCCCTGAGCGATCCGAAGCAGGACGCCCAGGATCCCGCTCACCAGGCCCAGCGCGACGAAAAGGAAGAACTCGGGCGGGTCATAGCTCCGGCCTCGGAACTTCAGGGTGGCGAAAAGTCCCAGGGCTCCGAGCGCCGTCAGGGATAGCAGGTTGAATGCCTGGGTCCGGCCGAGAAGCCCCGAAAGGAGCAAAGCAAGCAGGAGTGCGGTTGCCACGAGAATCTGCTTCAGAGTCGCTGTCGGCGAGCCGGTGAAACGCGGCAGCGCGGTCATGAGGAAGCCCGCGACGAAGCTGAAGAGGAACGCACCGATCATGAGATCCGCGTGCATCCGGCCCGGGTACTCGGGCAGCCAGCCGAAACCGAAGAGGACCCAGGGCGCCACGCCGAGGATCGCGCAGAGAACGCCGAGAGGGAAAAGAAAGCGGTAAGGATTCATCCTTCCGGTATTACATGGGCTTTTCAGTCCGGATATGACTTGGATCAAGTCGACGGGAAACTCTCAGCGTACGTCGTAGAACGTCATGGAGAATCGCCCCGACGTGATCGAATCCTCGGCGCAGAGGCTGCCGGCATAGCCTTTTGAGACCCGAGCGCGATCTTTCATGCATTCATCGAATGAGTAGTAAGTCACGGCCGAGGTGATCCGGTTGATCCAGCGGCTCGCCACGGCGAGCCCGAAAAGCGTGGTGGGGGAACCCGGACCGGCACCCGCGCAATGGATGATCGCGTCCGTGCCTCCGGCGACGGCGAGTATTTTCCGCAGCTCGGGTTCCTGGAGCTCGCACTGGCTCCGGTCCCGGAAATAGCCGTGGTACTCCTGCCGGAGATTGAGCGCCTCTCCGGAATAATAAAGGATAGCGCCGGGAGTGGAGCGCGCGACTTGGGCGCCGCGAGCGACCAACAGTCCCTCGATCTCCGATTGCAGGACCGCGTCCTCGTAAAGCGGATTGAAGCCTTGCAGCTTCCTGGCGGGAACTCCGGGGCCTTCGATCGAAAGCAGGTAGCCTTGGCCATAGGCCGGAGAGGGCGCGCATTCGCCGGCGAGCGCGCTCAGGCCCGCGGCGCGCTCAAAAAGCGCGGCTTGCGCGGAGAGATCCGCCAGGCACTGCTCATAACTGCCGTATGCGCCGCTGTCGCGCCCACCGAAGCCGAAGGAAGCGCCCAGCCGCGCACGATAGAGCGGCAGCGGAACCCGGGCCTCATAGGTGAGCAGCAACGAGTACAGCACATAGGCGCGATCGTCGAACCGCGCGGTCACGACATCCAGGCATTCCCGACTCTTGACCGCCTGGCCGGTCGCGGCTTCGAATCTTCGGGCCAGCGCTTCCGCCTCTTCCTCGCAGGAGCGCGCCGTGGCTGGAACGCGAACCCAGTACTCCTGTTTCGGCGTCTCGGCCCGCGCCGGGACGAGGCGGGTGGAAAGCAAAAGCACCAGGATACAGGACTTGACGAAACGGGTCATGACGGTCTCCCTATCTCGTCTACCTATCATCGGATCTTGCACCCTGGCAAGCCGCTCGGCGGCTCTCAGCAGCAGGGGCTCAACTCGAAGAGAGGCTCGTCACGTCCCAGAAAGAGCGAGAAATTCCGAAAGGGATCGGAGTGGGTGAACACCTCGCGCAGCCTGGTCGCCCCCGCTTTCAAGGGCAAGCTCAGATGGATCGCGCGCGCGCCGTTGACTTCGTCATAGGAGACTTCAGGCCCGCTGCGGCGGAAGCCCATCAGGCCCGCATAGAAATCATACGCTCGCGGATGAACGGTGGCGCAAAGCAGGTCGGCGGAGGTATTGCGCGTCAGGTACTGATACAGGAATTTGGCGAGATATAACGTGAGCTGGTTCCGATTGCAGCGGAACTCCGGCGCGACGGCGAGACCGGAGGCCTCGACCAGGCGATAGCCCTGCTGGCGCAGCCGGTCGTTCTCGCGGCGAAACGCGGAGTCGGATGGGAGCCCGCCTTCGGAGTCCGCTCCCGGGAGATCCGGAATCAGCGAGGCGGTCGCGATGATCCGAGCCGCATCGTCGGAGTTCTCCTGCAGCGCGATCGCCTGTACGGCTCCCGGGAAATCCTGAAAGCGGGTGCGGCGCCTTCCCTGCGGATCTTTGGTCATCAGCCCCGCTCGCACGTAACAGTCGTGGAGGAGGCGCGCCGCCGCCTCGCGTTCCTGGGGGGTGCGCGCGATCCGGAAAGTGGTGCCCGCGCCCGGGAGCGGGGGGATTCGCAGGGTGGCGCGCAGGAGACGCAGGCGGAGGGGTTCTGGCAAGGTGCGGATAGCCCGCGAGGCAAGTCGTTCCATCATTATTTAAAAATTGTAGAACAATGCGCGTCAGGGGTTCAAAGATTTTTTTGAGGAATGTCGGGACCCACGACGCATCGGGCGGCTTCCCGTCCTGGCTCCGAACTTGCTCGCCTTGGCCGGGTGCTTTCGCGGCCTCTCCGGCTTTCCCCGGTTTTCTGGATCCTGTTTTCCGCGTTCTGCGCGCTGATGCTGGTCCTTCGGGTGGATCTGAGGCCGCGCATCGACAAGAACTTCTTCTTCTCGAGCGACGATCCGCAGTTCCAGAACCTGAAGCGCCTGGAGGAGATGTTCAGCCTTCCTCCGCAGCTGATCCTCACGGCCGAGGGCGACATCCGCTCGCGGCCGTACCTGGAGCGGGTGGCGGGCCTGACCGACGAGCTTCGAGGCCTGGATGGGGTGACTTCCGTTTTCAGCCTGGGCTCGGGCCCTTCGAGCGTGGAGGGCGCGCTCAAGAGCCCGCTGTGGTCGCGTCTGGTGATCGCGTCAGCGGAAAAGGGATCCAATTTCCTGGTGATTCTCGAGGATCGTCCCGGGCATGGCGAGCTGATCGAGAGCGTCAAGACGCTGATGAGCCGTTATCAGGCTGGATATTTCCGGCTCTCGATCACGGGCGTGCCTTTCATCGTACACGAGATCCAGCGGCAGCTCATCGATGACATGGTTCGCTTCACGTTGGCGGCGATCCTGATCTTCTCGATCGTGATATTTCTCGTTTACCGCTCCGGCTGGATTCTCATGGGCGCGATGGTCTGCGCGGCTACGGCGGCGATTCTGGATTTCCTGCTGCTCTGGGCGCTGCGCATCGAACCAGGGCCGCTGAGCGCGAATCTCTGGAGCATCGTGTTCGTGCTGACGCTCTCCCACGTGGTCTTCATCTCGGGAAGCTGGGAGCATCTCGCGCGAACTGCCGAGCGCGGCAGCTGGACGGGTGGCCATCATGCGAAGGAGGCGCTTCGCCGGACGGGAGCGGCCTCGCTATGGTCGATGCTCACCAACTCGCTGGGTTTTGCCACGTTGCTGTTCACCGCGGCCAAACCCATCCGTCAGTTCGGCCTGGCGGGCCTGGTTGGCGCGGTCCTCGCGATGGCAGTGGCTTATGCGGTGTTTCCATCCTTCCTGCGCATGGCCAGGCTGCCGCTGCGCGCGCCGGGTCCGCTCGCGCGGAGGTTCCAGGCGCGCGTGGCCGGGCATCACCCGAAAGTCGTCGCGCTCGCGGTGGTCGCGGCCCTGCTCATCGCGACCGGGTATCGGAGGATCGATACCCAACCGCCCGTGTTTTCCTACTTCGAGCGGGGAGGGCAGCTGCGAGCCGATCTTCAGCGCATCGATCAGCTGGGCGGCGTGAGTCCGCTTTACCTGGCCGTAAGCGACCCCGCCGGGCAGCCCCTCGAGGGGGATGAGCTGTACTTCCGGCTCTGGCGCCTGCAGCTCGCGCTCGAAAGGCACGCGGCGGTCGGAGCCGTGCTTTCGTTGCCGCTGCTGCTTTCGGAGTTCGTGAGATCGCCCTTCGCGAGCTATCTCACCTGGGATGCGGTTTACGCCATCCTCGACCTTCGCGCGCTCGGGGAGCCCGGGCGGGGCTTCATAACCGCGGACCGCCGGACAGCGCTGTTTCTCCTGCGCATGAAGGAATCCGAGCTGCGGCAGGGGTCGCGCTCGGCGGTGATCGAAGAGTTCCTCCGGATCGCCCGCGCCGAAGGCTTCACTCCGGTGCTTACGGGCGGGCTCTTCCAGCAGACCGGGGAGCTGTCGGAGCTTGTCTCGCGGAGTCTCCTTCAAGGCGGCTTCGGCTTGGGGCTCATGCTCTTCGCGATGGCGCTCGCGGTCTCCCGCTCGCTCGCGGTCGCGCTCGCGGTCGTGCTCAGCCTCGCGCTCGTGCCGCTTGCCGTGCTCGGGTTTGCGGGCTACCTCGGGCTGCCCCTCGAGATCATCTCGACGCCGGGGATCAATCTCGCGCTGGGACTCGGGGTGGACGAGACGATCCATCTGATCCACCACGCCCGGATCAGCGGGAGCATGGAAAAGGCCAAAACGCTCCTCTGGAAGCCCATCTCCGCATCGAGTCTCATGCTCACGCTGGGCTTCTCGGTATTCTGGCTCTCCCACTTTCCCCCGACGCAGAATCTCGGCTGGCTCGTGGTGTTCGGCAGCGCGACGGCGCTCGTGACGATGCTCTGGGTCTTCCCGGCTATCGCCGAGCGGCTGTCGGAGATCCGGAGGCGGTTCCGCCCGCGGAGCTCGCGGGAACGTCCGCTCGGGAAGGCGGCGTGAACGGGGTTTTCCGGAGCAGCAGAACGTCCGGAACGTCCGCGAGCCACCCGGGCACAGGCGTCCTTCGAGCGATCGAGTAGCCGGGAAGCGGCTGCATGGCCACGACGTGGTTTTTCTCGAGGCAGTACCAGCCCGTATTTTCCTCGCAGCCGGGTCCCGTCGGCGTGCCGGGATTCTCCAGGCGGGTCCAGCCGTTGAATTCGTAGCCCGCGTCGATGTCGGTGGACCGCACGCCTTCGGCCCGCAGGCTGCGCGCGTGGTCCCATCGGGCCTCGTTCCAGCGGAAATAGTCATGCACGCCGGCCGTCGTGAAGAACGCGAGCGGCAGCGCGGCGAAAAAAGCCAGGCGGAGCCGCCACGGTTCGAGGGGTTTCTCGCGCGGCGAGGCCGAGACGAGGATGGGCAGAGCCAGGAGCAGCCCGAGCAGGGGCAGGAGATAGTACCGATCGAACGTTTGGCCCTTGAGGCCTTGGGCGAGCAGTACGAGCATGCCCGCGGCGAGAAGCGCGCCGAAGAGCAGGGTCTCGAGCGCGATCGGCTCGAGCCTCGCGCGTCCGGAGCGGAGGAGCTTCCGCGCGGAGCCGGCCCAGAGGAGGGCCAAGGGGGCGATCGCCAGGAGGAGCGCATGGATCGCGAGCCATGCGCCCTCGGGCCAGGCGGGGCGGGTGACCGTGGCGCGCTGATAGAGGTCGTTCAGGGTGATCGGGCCGATGCCCGTGTCGATCAGGACGTTTCCGAGGAGCGGAAAGCGCTTGTGGAGATACGGAAAAACCAGGGAATTGGAGGCGCCCCAGAATAGCGCGAGGCCGGCGCCGACCAGCTCGAAAAAGAACGTGCCGGCGTACGCGCGCGCGAACCGACGGCGCTCCGGGGCGGAGGCGGGAAGGGAAGGGAGAAAGAAGAAAAGCGGAAAGCAGAACGCCGTCATGTAGAGCGCGAAGGAGTAGGCCTGGATGAGCGTGTCGCGCAGATCGATCCCCACGAGCCGGCCGAGCGGCGCCGTGAACGAAGGGCGCAGATTGCCGCTGAGCCTGGCCCACGCGAAGTAAGCCGCGGCGAAGCCGGCGCAAACCGTTGCCGAGAGCAGGATCCGGGGTGCCGACGCGCGAAGCGTACGCCACTGCCGCGTCCACAGCGGCGGGAGCAGAGTAGCGGCCGCGATCGCGGGAAAAAGAAGGATGCAGAACTGGCGGATCCAGAAGCAGCTCCCGAGGAGCGCGCCGCTCAGGAGGGCCCCGGGCCAGGAAAGGAGCGTCGTCTCGCCTCTTCTGACCTGCCGGCCGCGATCCCAGAGCCAGACGGCCGCTCCGAGCAGGGCGACGAAGATCCCATAAACCTCGGTCATGAAGCTCGCGGCCACGTGCATGAAAAGCGGGTTGAACGCCAGGAGCGCGAGCGCGAGCGTCCGCAAGGGCGTCGTCACCTTCGCGCCGCGCAGCAGCCGGTCGAGCAGGAAAAGGATTCCGCTCGCGAGCACGAGCGTGGTCACGCGCAGATGGAGATGGGAGAAGCCGAAAACGCGGGAAACGAACGCCCCGACGAGGGCCTGCCCGTAGAGCGCGGGAGCGATGAGGAGCTCAACCGAGAAAGTTCCGGTCTCGGCGAAGCGCCGGGTGATCCAGGCATACATCCAGTCGTCGTTGACCGGAAAATCCCCCCAGGGCCGGATCAACACGATCGCGGTCCAGAACAGGGCGAGGATCAGCCAGAATGGGAGCCGGGCGCGGAACATCGGAATAACCCCTTTGTCAGGTGACAAAGGGGCTATACCGTGTCGCGGGGGGAATGAGAAGGGAAGCCGTTCAGCGAAGCATGCGGGTCCAATTGCTCACGGCCGTGTCGCGTGCGGCGCCGCACTGCCCGTCGGTGAGCGCGGTGGAGCTCGCGTAGATGACCGGGCTCATGACGTCCCCGGTGTCACTCACGTGATCGAGCCCGAGATAATGACCCAGCTCGTGCGCGATGATGTTGGGATAGGTTCCCACCGATTCCTCCATCACGACCCCGAGCGGGCTGCCGCCCGGCATGGTGGTCCAGGCGTTGGCCGAGCCGGAGCCCAGCGATCCCGACCAGGTGCCCGTGGTCACCACGAGCAGGGTGGTCGCGTCCTCGAAGGTGCCGCGGATCGAGCCCAGCTCCGAGGCCGTCGGCGTGTTCAGGCTCAAGCCGTAATCCGGGGCGGTCACCGGAAGGAATTGGCCGATCTCGAAGACGATCCCGCACTGCGACCAGATGCTGTTGATCTGCTCGAGGTTCTTGAGCGTGTCGTCCTCCGAAACAAGGGGCCTGCCCGAGGAATCTTTGTACACCACGTATTTCAGCGAAAGGCACAGCCGCGTGGAGTCGGTGCTCCGGCAACTCGCGCCGAGCCCGGCGGTGCTGCCGGTTCCGTCGGGCGCCGGGGCCGGGGAGGTGGCCTCCGGAGCGGGAACCGGCGCGGCGGGCTTGTCACCGACCGCTTGGGTGAGGCTTCCGCTTCGAGCGGTCGACTCGCAGCCGGAAATCGTGAGTGCGCCCATCGCGCAAAGAACTGCCACTGACCCCGTGAGCGGGGCTTTCCTCGTTTTCATGGTTCTCTCCTCTCTAGCGGGTCTCCTGACCCGAGGCGTTTCGTGCCGTCTTGGGGTGGTACGTCCGGAGCTTCCGAAAAGTCGCGGGGGAGGAAAGAAATATTTTTTACTAGTTATTTAAATAAAGATTCGTCTACTGTTCTAAAGCCTATGTTCAACAAGCTGAATCACCGTTTCAAGAGCATGCTGGGACGGCCGGCCCTATCTTCCGGCGGCGAACCTGACCGGGAGAACGACGGGGCGCTGGCCAAGGCGTTCCGGAACGGGGAGGAGTGGGCCTTTTCCGCGGTTTATGCGCGATATTGGGAGCCGATCCGGAGATTCGTTCTGGGAAAGGTGCGGGATGACGAGGCCGCGAGCGATCTGAGCCAGGAGGTCTTCCTCAAGGTGCACCGCTATCGCGACAGTTATCGGCCGGAACACGCGCTATCGACCTGGATCTGGACGATCGCGCGGAACACGGTCGCCGACCGCTTCCGGAGGAATCCCGAGGAACGCCTCGGTCACGAACCGGCCGTCGAGGAGCTGGCCTGCCAGAAACCCAATGCCGAGCATCTGCTCGTGCGGGAGTCGGAGCGGGCGCGGCTCGCGCGGCTGGTGGACCGCCTGACGGAGCTCCAGCGAAAGGTGCTGCTCATGCGGGTCGTTCAGCATCTTTCCTACCAGGAGATCGCGGGGAAGCTCGATATGAGCATCTCGGCGGTGAAATGCCTGGCGTACCGCGCGAAGCGCATGTTGAGCCGGAGCGATATTCCCTCGGTGGCCGCGTTCCGGTGAGGGTCGCGCGGGAAGCTCAGTAGGCCGCGAGGAAGAGCAGATCGCTCTCCTCGAGCGGCGCGTCCTTCTTCAGCACCGGGTAGAAGATCGGATTAACGAAGCGCGCCTTCGCGTAGGAGCGCTCAATGCCGCTCAGGTCTTCCTGCAGCTGCGCCGAGAAATCCGCCGCGAGCGCCTTCAGCCTGGCGACCGCCCCGCCCTCGGGCGTCTCCAGCCACTGGAGATAAGACCGGTTCTGCTCCAGGAGGTTCCGGATCGCGCGATACTGGAGATTCATCCGTGCCGCCTTGATGGACTCGCGCGAGCCGCTATCGGAGAGGCCGGCGACCATCTGCTTTTCGTGACGGAGCAGGCGGGCATTGAGCGCTTCGCGGGCGTGTTTCAGGTGAAAGAGCGTCGCGCGCCTCTGCGCGCGCGCGAGACGCTGCCCGGCCAGATCCGAGCAGAGGATTACGATGGAGGCGATTTCGGGTTTTCCATCGCGAGGCGGAAACCTGACCGTCGAAAGGCGCGCTCCCAGGAGCGTGGCCTCGAGCGGTCCGAAAGCCTCGCTCTGCAAAAGAGGGATGGTCTCGGGACGCCCGGTCGCCACGTCCCCGAGCACGCTCTGCAAAGGAACCGAGGGAAAGGTGCCCGGCCGCCCGCCGAGGTGCCTGCAGGCGGTATCCGCCAGCGTTTCGAGCTCGTGGTCTTCCCCGAGGGGTAAGGCGTCATGCCGGACCACGCCCAGGAAGCCCTGGAGAATCTCGAGCTTCTCGTTCATCGCGACGAACGGGGCCTTGCGAGTGAGGATCGCCACGTTCTTGAGATAGAGCGCGTCGGCACTCTCCTGCAGGGGGAAGGCTTCCCAATAGCTCTCGCGCCCGTCGGGACGAAGGATCGCGTTGGGTTTGGGCGCCCCCGGAAAATTGACTGCCTGCGGAGCCGGGCGCGAACGGATCCTGCCCCGGCCCAACCAGAGAGTGCCCGCCGCCAGGGCGAGGGCGAGAAGGATGAATACCGTCCTCCGCTCGAGCGGAAGCCCGCGCAGGAACGTTTGCCGATCCTCCTTTCGCCGCGGCGGTTTTTCGGGGCGGCGAAGGTTTTTGGGCCGTCCGATGGTCGTGCGATCATCGTCTTCGGGCGGGAGCGCGGGAGGAGCGGGCTGCGCGGGTGGAGCGGGTGCAGCGGGCGACGAGACGGGTTTCGCGGAGCTCCCGACCAGCGTGAGATCGATGATATTGCGGGGGATGACGGGCCGGTACTGACGCTGGTTGGTGAGGATGAAAAGCTGACTGCCCACGCCGACGAGGTCGTGAAGGTTCAGGCGGCGCTTTTCCCCTTTGCGAATCGTCGAGTCGTTGATCCGGATACCGTTGGTGGAGCCCAGGTCCTCGATCTGCACCGCGACGCCTCCCGCCCCGCTCTCGTCCAGGGAGAGCATCGCGTGCGCGCGGCTCATCGAGGCGTCGTCGGGAAAGGTTTCGTTGCCGGTTTCGCGGCCGAGCACGAATCCCGCCCCCAAATAGGGGCTGAGTTCGAGGAATCGGTCGCGCTCGATGTCGTAGAGAAAGAAGAGCCGGGGCTTGGAAATTCCGGTGGTTTCCACTCGGCAAGTTTAAGGCATGGGCTCCGAACGGGTCAAGGCAGCGCTCGCGACGACCGTTTCGGGCTCCGTCAGGATATCGAAGCGCACTTCGAGCTCATCGCCCGGCACCACGCGGATACCGAAGTCCCGCTGGCGGAAACGGAAGCGGCCGGAGAAGCGGAAGGTCCCGTTTTCCGCGGGCTCGATGAGCACAGGGACCGTGGCGTCCCGCGCGACCTGCTCGCGCAATCCGTGCAGCTTGAGCTTGCCGCGCACGCTGAGCTCGCGCTTGCCTTCGAGCGGCACGGGCTCGCCGCCGCCATTCTTTCCCGGAAGCAGAATCTCCTCGCTGCTGAAGCGAATGTCGAGGAAACCGCGGAGCTGGCTATCGAGCCGGGGGCGCTCCTCCCCTCGGGGAGGGGCGTCCTCGAGTCCCGCGACGCGCCGGGCTTCCTCCGTATCGAGCTGCAGGGATTCGATCGGCACCGAGATCTCCACGCCGGAAGCCTTGAGGTTCCGACGGTCGATCCGGAGCGCGATATGCCAGCGGGAGGGAAAGATCGCGTGCTCGTGGGCGCCGAATCCGAGAAAGCCCCCGTGCCGCCCCACGGCCACGAGCGCTGACTTCACCGGATCGATCGTAAACAGAGCGGGATCCGCGCAGGCCGGCTCCGGCGAGATCGATCCGACAAAGAGCAGGAGCGCGACGGGGCAGCCGAGATTCATCGATTCTTTTTATGACAGTCCCGGTGTAGAGTCGAGGGCGTGAGCGGGAGAAAGCTTGACGCATCGCCCGAATGGGCTTTCCTGAAAGCCTGGGGGCCGAAAATTCTGGGAGGAGGGATCCTGCTGCTCTGCGCGGCCGCGCTGGGCTCGCGCTATCTCACCTCGGAGCGCCTCGCGATCCCCGGTGACTTCGCCGTTTACCTGCGCGCCTGGCAGCGCGCGCAGGCCGGGCTCGACCCCTATGTGGCGACGGATTTCTCCCCTTACAAGTACGCTCCCGGGGTGCTTTTCCTTTTCAGCCTGCTCCCGGCCGATCCGAACCAGGCCTGGATGGCCTTCGGGGCCGCGAGCATCGCGGCATTCCTCGCGGCGATCCTCATCGGGGTGCGCCTGGAGTCCTGGCGTTCCGTGGGTCTTCTGCTCGTCGGGCTCGCGCTTTCCTGGAAAGGGGTGCTCGAGACGCTGGATTACGGCCAGCTCGAGTTCCTGATTCTCCTGCTAGCGACCCTCGCGGCGCGGCTTTACGCGTTCTGGCCCGCGACCGCCGGTTTTCTGCTTGGCCTGCTGCCTGGCTTCAAGCTGCCTTGGATCCTTTTTTTCCTGCCCTTCGTGCTGCGCGCGCTTTCCCACGCGGAGATCCCTTATCCGCGCAACCGTTTCTACCGGCGTTTGGCCTCGGGATACTTCCTGGCCTGGTTCTTCTGGGCGGCGGCGCTGCCCTCGCTGATCTTCGGCCCGGAGCGCGCGAAGGAGCTCTCGCAGTCCTGGCTGAAGCTTCTGCAGCTGCAGCCCAAGGAGCTCTATCTTTCGGACATCAATCAGAGCCTTTTCAGCTTCGGTCTGCGGCTGACGGGGGAGAACCCCGAACGCGTGCTGGCGCTGATGCTGCTCGCCTCCGGCGCGCTACTCGCGATCCTGATCCGGCGGAATCGCGGCTATGATCCGCGATGCGGGGCTTTGGCGTGGATCACGCCCTGGCTGCTCTTCACCCAGCTGGCCAACCCGCTGGCCTGGCGCTGGGGCAGCGTCTTCGCCGTCGGAGCTCCTTTGTGCGCGCGCAGGAGCTGGGGCTGGGGCCTGGTGCTGGTGCTCTGGCTTCTGCAGCAGACTCCCGTGGTCAAGCTTCTGGGCTTCTCTCATTGGACGGATCTGCACGGTTATGGCGTGATCACCCTTTATTGGCTTGCGTTGGTTTTTGCGTGAGCTTGGGGTAAGGCTGGATCATGCGGCAATATCTGGAGCTGGTGAGGCACATCCTCGAAAACGGGGAAGAAAAAACGGATCGTACCGGCACGGGGACGCTCAGTGTTTTCGGCTACCAGTCGCGTTATGACCTCGCTGCCGGCTTTCCGCTCGTGACGACCAAGAAGGTGCACCTGAAATCCATCATCCACGAGCTGATCTGGTTTCTCCGCGGCGACACCAATATCCGCTATCTGCGTGAGAATGGCGTGACGATCTGGGACGAGTGGGCGAACGAAGCGGGCGAGCTCGGCCCGGTCTATGGAGCGCAGTGGCGTTCCTGGCCCGCGGCGGACGGCAGGCGCATCGATCAGATCCAGCAGCTCGTGGAGCAGATCCGGAGAAACCCCGACTCGCGCCGGCTCATCGTGAACGCCTGGAACGTCGGTGAGCTCGACCGCATGGCGCTTCCTCCGTGCCATGCGTTTTTCCAGTTCTACGTGAGCCGCAGCGGGCGGCTTTCCTGTCAGCTTTACCAGCGGAGCGCGGACGTTTTCCTGGGCGTGCCCTTCAATATCGCGAGCTACGCGCTGCTCGTGATGATGGTCGCCCAGGTGACGGGGCTGCAGCCTGGCGAGTTCGTGCACACGCTCGGGGACGCGCACCTTTATCTGAATCACCTGGAGCAGGCGCGGGAGCAGCTCTCGCGCGAGCCGCGGCCGTTGCCGCGGATGATCCTGAATCCCGAGGTCCGCTCGCTCTTTGATTTCAAGTTCGAGGACTTCACGCTTTCCGGCTACGATCCTCATCCGGCCATCAAGGCGCCGATCGCCGTATGAAGCCGCGGCTCTCGCTCGTGGTCGCCTGCGGACGGAACCGGGAGATCGGCCGGGACAACCGCCTGCTCTGGAGCCTGCCCGACGATCTGAAACGCTTCCGGGAAATCACGAGCGGTCATCCCGTCATCCTTGGACGCAAGACGCATGAGTCGATCGGCCGCGCGCTGCCGGGCCGGCGCAACATCGTGATCTCGCGGCAGCCCGGGTATGCGCCCGCTCCGGGCGCGGAAACGGCGGCCTCGCTCCGCGAGGCCCTTGAGCTCGCGAGCGAGCCCGGCGGCGGGGAGATTTTCGTGATCGGCGGGGCCGAAATCTATCGCCTTGCGCTGCCCGAGGCGGGACGGATCTATCTCACGCGCGTGGAAGGCTCGTTCGAGGCGGATACGTTTTTCCCGGCGTGGACCGCAGAGGAGTTCGTCGAGACCTCGCGCGAATGGCATGGGCGCGACGAGCGGCACGCGTTTGAGTTCAGTTTCCTGGTTCTGGACCGGATCGGCTGAGATCCGCCCTTACTGCTCGAGGAGGTCGAGCGCGGCGCGGACGAACTTCTTGCGCGACTCGGGCGTCGCGGACTGATAGCGCTGGATCACTTCCCGGAGCTGGGCGTCCTTGGCGGCGAAGGCAACCGCCGAAGCCGTTCCGCTCACTTTGTTCGCCGCCGCCATCGCCTTGCCGCGACCGGTTCCGACGAAGCTCTTGAAGTCGGAGCGAATCGCGAGATTCGCCGCCTGGAGATCCTCGACGGGAATCTTGAGGACGGAGGAGAGGACGGCAACTTTTTCCCAAGGGAGCGGGGCGCGCCCGTGCTCGATATTCGAAACGAATTGCACCGAACAGGAGCAGGCCTTGGCGACATCAAGAAGCCCGAGCCCTTTGGCGAGGCGGGCTTTGCGGATCAGGTCCCCGAGCGGACCGAAGGAGCGACTGTCACTAGAGCGACCTTTGGGGCGTCCACGTTTCATAATGAGGAGCTGTAACGCGACATTTCGCTTTTGCCAATCCTATTCTTCGTCATTTCGGTGGCGCGCGCGCGCGGCGTCTCCCACTTTTTCCATTGCGCGAGTGTCGCTTTTGAACGGATTGCGGTTATAATTTCGTGAAGGAGATTCCATCGATCTCAACCCCGCCTGTCGTGGCGGTGTCCCTGGCTCGCGAGTGAAGCGCGGGTTCCCGGCGCCTATGGAGCGAAATGGCAGCGAAAATGGCCGATAAATCGCCTGGTTTTACAGCAACTCCTCCGGCTTCGAACTTTCCCGCGATGCGGATCAAGCTCTGGGGAGCCCGCGGATCCCTCCCTTCGCCTCACGCGCCCGAGCTGATCCGGAACGGCATCCGGGAGCTTTTCGAAGGTTTCTTCGAATGCGGACATCAGAGCCGGAAGGACATCGACCGCTACATGTCGGATCTTCCGCGCCATCTTTTTGGCGGTTTCGGCGGAAACACGGCCTGCATCGAGGTGCGCTCAAGCGAGCAGCAGCTGATCATCGACGGCGGCAGCGGGATCCGGCCGTTGGGATACGAGATGATGGCGGGTCCTTGTGGCAAGGGGTCCGGCGAAGTTCACATCTTCTTCACGCATTTTCACTGGGATCATTTAGTCGGGCTTCCCTTTTTCGTGCCGATCTTCATTCCCGGCAACCGAATCCATGTCTACTCGGTGCAGCCCGGGCTTCAGGATGTCTTCCAGACCGTATTTCGGAAACCTTTTTTCCCGGTTCCCTTGGAGAGTCTCGGATCGCGCATCGAGTACCATATTCTGGAACCGAGGAAGCCCCGACGCGTCGGCGACCTCACGTTGACCCCTTACGAGCTCGATCATCCGGATCCTTGCTGGGGTTTCCGGATCGAGAAAGACGGGAAGGTCTTCTCTCATTGCGTGGACACCGAATGCGTACGGGTCTCGCGGGAGCAGCTCGGACCGGACCTGCCGCTATACCAGGGAGTTGATCTCATGATCTTCGACGCCCAGTACACCCTGATGGAGACCATCGAAAAGGTGAACTGGGGTCATGCGGCTG
This sequence comes from Oligoflexia bacterium, assembly GCA_023701205.1. Taxonomy (GTDB): domain Bacteria; phylum Bdellovibrionota; class UBA1018; order UBA1018; family UBA1018; genus JAMPXJ01. The sequence continues at coordinate 35,972 of JAMPXJ010000027.1, read as the reverse complement.
CCTCGCTGGGGATCGATATCGCCATGCGCGAGCGGGTGAAGCAGGTCATCTTCATGCATCATGACCCGGCCTCCTCGGATTCCAAGATCGCCGCGGCGGAGGCGCAAGCCAGGCAGTATTACAAGAGCCAGCTCAGGGCCGCGGAACGAGCCGGTGTCAAGGCGCACGAGGTGGAGTGGTCCTTCGGCTACGAGGGCATGACCGTCGACCTCTAGCTCCAGGCTGGCAGGCGACTCAGGTTCCGCCGCTGCGCTGGCCCCGGGAGGCCGCGCCGCCCTTGCGGCCGATCTTGGCCATGTGCTCCTTGTTCTTGGAAACGCTCAAGCCGCCTTTCTTGCCGATCTCCGCCATATGCTGTCGGTTCCGCGATACCGCCAAGCCGCCTTTTCGGGCGACCTCCTTGCGCGTCTCCGGATCCATCGCGGCGGTACCGCGGGCGCCCGTTCGGGCGGGTCCCGTTGCACGCTCGAACGGCCTTCCTTCATGCTGGCTGCCGCCCGCGCTCATCCCTTCGGGCTTGCCGGAAGCTTCATAGGGCTTCGGCTGGTCGAGCTCGCCTCGGCTTTCCGGCTCGCGATACTCGCCCGGTTTCTTCTCCTGCTGGTTGATGTCGAACATAGAATAAGTGCCCTCCCTGCGGAGCGATGATGGCGTTCAAAACGTTACAGGCTGTGTGATGAGACATGGGGGTTGCAAGCGGTATTCCGTCCGTTTTTTGGCCCGCAACTTGATACGAGGGCGTCTTATGAAGGTGGTGAGGCCGCTTCCCAGAGTGACGACCGAGGACCCCGAGCTGGCGGACCGCTTTGACCGGGTGCTCAGCGAGACTGTGGTGGCCATCGAGGAGGCGGGCATCCGCTACGCCTTCATCGGGGGAATCGCGTCGGGCGGCCTGGGCCGGCCGCGTTCAACAAGGGATATTGATCTATTCGTCATGCCCGAGGACGCGGAGATCACGCTGCGAGCGCTCGCGCGGCACGGCTTCAAGACCGAGCGGACGGATCCAAGCTGGCTTTACAAGGGATTCAAGGAGGGCGTGCTGGTGGACGTCATCTTCCGCTCCAAAGGGGAGATCTACCTCGACCAGGAGATGTACCAGCGGATGATCGTTGCCGAGTACCACGGGCGCCGGCTCCGACTGGTGGCGCCCGAGGACCTGCTCATCATCAAGGCGGCGGCCCATAGCGAGCTCACGCCCAGCCACTGGCACGACGCGATCGCGCTGCTCTCGCACGCGAATTTGGACTGGGAATACCTCATCCGGCGGGCGCGACGCGCCCCTCGCCGCATCTTGAGCCTGCTCCTCTATGCGCAATCCAACGACGTGTGGGTCCCCAATCATGTCATTCACGAGCTTTACGCCGTCATCTTCGGTGACACCCAGAGGGCGGTGACCCGGCCGCCCGCGACGGGCGTGCTTCCTCCGAAGCAGGATCGGATCCCACCCGCGCCGTCCCAGGCGCGCACCGAGCAGGCGAGGGCGGAGTACGGAGTGGGGCACCTGCGCGAGTCGCTCGCGTCGGATCCGCGCACGCACGAGCTGGATATCGAGATCGAGCAGTCAGGCAACAGGATCCTCCTCAGGGGGGACGTCAACGTGGCGGATCGGCGCGATGCGGTCGAGGCGATCGCCCGCGAGAAGTTCCCGGGCTTCGCCATCGAGAACCAGATCCGGGTCCTGAGCTGCCCCGAACCTTCCGAGACGGAGGAGGTCCGGTGATCCGGGTCGCGGCCGTGGGCGATCTGCATTATGACCGCCGCTCCCGCGCGGATCTGCGCCAGTACTTCTCGGGGCTGTCGGCGCGGGCCGATCTCCTGTTGATTGCCGGGGATCTCACCCAGTCGGGCGCGATCGAGGAGGTCCGGGCGCTGGCTTCGGATCTCGAGGAGGTTTCGGTGCCGGTGGCGCTGGTGCTGGGCAATCATGATTTCCACCAGGATCAGGAGCGGGAGATCATGAACTACCTGCGTGAAAGGGGGATAGCGGCCCTCGAGGGAGAGACGGCGACCTTCGACATTCGCGGGATGAGCGTGGGGATCGTGGGCATGAAAGGCTTCGGTGGCGGTTTTTTCGGGGCTTGCATCACGGACTTCGGCGAGCGCGAGACCAAGCAGTTCGCGCGGCACGCCCGCACGCAGGCGGAGCTCCTCGACGGAAGGCTCCGGGAGCTCGATACGGACTTCAAGTTCGCGCTGCTGCACTTCTCCCCCGTGGAAGGGACGCTGCTCGGCGAGAAGCGGGAGATCTACCCGTTTCTGGGTAGCTATCTCCTTGCGGAAGCGCTCGACTCCGCGGGGGCGGACGCCGCCTTTCATGGACATGCCCATCATGGCGTGGAGCGCGGAGCGACCCCGGGCGGAATTCCCGTGCGGAACGTGGCGCTCACGGTGATCCGGCACGCCTATAACGTGTATTCGTTCGAAGGTTCCCGCCGGAGGACCGAGCAGCCCCGCGCGGTACCGGCCTCGCCCTGAGAATTGCCCCTGCCGCGCGTTCGTGCTAATCGTCCTGAGGCACCATGACCCCAGATGACGATTTTTTCCTCCTCGATTCACGGCACGTCGATCCGGCCCGGCTCAAACGAGAGCGGGAGAAGGCACGCAAGCTGCGCAAGTCGCAGTGGTGGCTGACGCTCGTGAACCGGGGTCTTTGCCATTACTGCGGCGGTAAGTTCCCCGCCTCCGAACTGACCATGGACCATGTCGTGCCGCTGGCCCGCGGAGGCGAGAGCACGCAGGGGAATCTCGTTCCTTCGTGTCGCGACTGCAACCGCGAGAAGAAGCTCCGCACGCCGGCCGAAGACGCCTTCAGGCAGCTCGAGGAGGAACGTCGCAAGCGGGAATCCGGGTCGGGGGAGCCGGCGGGGGAGCCGGCGGGGGAGCCGGAATGAGCACAGGGCACGGTCCGCTCACCGCGTGGGGCGAGGAGCAGACCCGCTTTTTCTTCGAACTCACGCCCGATCGCGTGCTTCGCGCGGTCGAAGCGGCGGGATTCGCGTGCACCGGTCGGTGCACCGCGCTCAACAGCTTCGAAAACCGCGTTTATGACGTGGAGCTCGAGGAGCCCCGCGCGAGGCGGGTCGCCAAATTCTATCGCCCGGGCCGCTGGTCGCGCGAGCAGATCCTCGAAGAGCACCGCTTCCTGCTGGATCTCGTGGAGGCGGAGATCCCGGCCATCGCACCGCTCGCGTTCTCCGATGGCGAGACGCTCAAATTCTCGCCGAGCGGCGCCGACGGGCAGGGGATCTGGTATGCGCTCTTCCCGAAGGTGGGCGGGCGTTCACCCGACGAGCTCACCGATGAGCAGCTGGTCCGCATCGGCCGCCTGCTGGGCCGGATCCATAACGTGGGCGCCGCGCGTCCCGCCGCGCATCGGCTGCGGATCTCGCCGTCGACCTATGGCCGCGAGAATCTGCGCTGGCTTGTTGCCGGCAACTGGCTGCCGGTCGAGCTGGCCACGCGATACCGGCTCGCGGTGGAGCGGATTTGCGAACTCGCGGAGCCGCTTTTCGCCGCCGCGCCGACGCACCGGATTCACGGGGACTGTCATTTCGGGAACTTGTTGTGGAATCCGGAAGGGCCGTTTTTCCTGGATTTCGACGATATGCTGGTGGGTCCCGCCGTTCAGGATCTCTGGCTTCTCGTGCCGGGTCGCGACGAGGAGGCCTTGCGCCGGCGGGAGCTCCTCCTTTCGGGCTACGAGGAGATGCGGGCGTTCGATCGCTCGACGCTGAGACTCGTCGAGGCGCTGCGGGCGCTGCGGATCGTGCACTACTCCGCGTGGATCGCGCGCAGGTGGGGGGATCCGGCCTTTCCCGCGGCCTTCCCGGAATTCGGCTCCTATCGCTACTGGGCCGATGAGAGCGTCGAGCTCCACGACCTGGTGGAACGGCTGGCCAGTTTAGGCTAGGCTGGAATGCCCAATGACTCGAGCTCAGGTCTTTTTTCATCTTGTCGTGCTGGCCTTGACCGGAGGAAGCTGTCCCCGGGCGCTCGCGTCTGAAGGCGGGCCTGCTGTTTCACCGCAGGCCTCCGTCCAGTTGTCGAGCCAGCTCTTCAGGTCCAAGCAGCCTCCGCTGCCGGAGTTTCCGCCCTGCTCGCCGATGACGGAGGCGATGCTCGATGTTCCGCGCGCGGGCATGCCCCCGGCCATCGGACCGCTTCCCCAGCTTTCGTTCTGCGCCGAATGGAACCCGGAGTTCACCGCGAACGGCCATCATTGCTGCGGCAAGGTGGGCGGAAGCACGCGTCGCAACCGCAGGCTGCAATGTGCCGCTCATCGACGCAAGGCGAGCTACTGCTCCGAAATGACGCCCGAACAGAGGGAGTACGGCCGGCAGGCGGCCGATGGGACGCTCGGCGACGTGCTGGAGCGAATCAGTCGGGAGGCCTGGCTCCGGGGTGATCAATCCTACTGTTCCGTCAACAACGGCTTTCTCGCCTGGGGGCGCCGCCTGATTCCCTCTGAAGCCAATCGCATTCTGATCCGCCGGGCGGATCGGTGCGCGGATTTCGGCACGGACCCCATGATCGGGATGATGGAATGGCTCGGGAGGCAGGTGAAACAGGAGTTCCCGGCACCCGCCTTCTCGGGGACGAAGCTGGTCGTCGGGGACATTTCCGCGCCGCGCGGCGGCTGTCTCTCGGGACGCGGCGGCCGTAGGGGGCATCTGTCGCACACGACGGGACAGGACGTGGATATCGCGTTTCTCGTCGCGAAGGCGGGAGTCGAGTCGCCGTTCTATTTCCACCGGCAATTCGACATCCAGCCGAACTGGTGGTTCATCAAGAAGCTCTTCCGGAATCCTTACGCCTGCGTGAAGGTGGTTTTTCTCGACAAGCGGCTCATCCGCAAGCTCGCGAAGGCGGTCGGAAAGGATCCCGAATGGCTGGCGCTTTCCCGTTTCATCCGCCACATGCCCGGTCACAAGCATCATTACCATGTTCGGGTGGGGCAGGGGCCCGGTGAGCCGGGTTGCGCGGAAAACCCCGAGCTCGAGCTCGAGGATTTCAACGACGAGCTGGACCTGCTCGACGCGCCCGAGACGGAGCGGTTCTAGGCCGACGAGTCCGGAGTGCTCCGGTGAGCCGGCCCGGCTCGATCAGTCGGGCCAGCTCGGCTTCGCCCATGATCCCGCGCGCGCGCACCAGCTCGAGCACCGAGCTGCCCCCTGTCTCAGCCTCGTGCACGAGCTTCGCGACCGCGGCGTAGCCCAGGCGGGGCGAAAGCGCGGTGGCGATCTGGGGCGTGCTTTCGAAGTACCTCCGCAGCCTGGGCTCATTCGCGCGCAGGCCTTCGATGCAGCGGACGCGCAGGAGCTCCGTGGCGTTCGTCGCCACGCGCGTAGCCTCGAGCATCGCGTGGGCCATCACGGGCATCATGACATTGAGCTCGAGCTGCCCCGCCTGCAGCGCCATGGCGGCGGTATGATCGTGGCCGAGGACCGCGAACCAGGCCTGATTGCACATCTCGACGATGGAAGGATTGACCTTTCCGGGCATGATGCTGCTTCCGGGCTGCACGGAGGGGAGCAGGAGTTCTGCGAGGCCGGTGAGGGGTCCCGATGCCAGGAGCCGCAGGTCGTTGCAGATGCGCGTGAGCTCCAGACCCGTTAGTCGGAGCATGGAAGAATAGAAGCCGACGGGCGCCTGCGACTGCATGGACTCATAGAGGCTCGGGGCGCTTCGGAGCCGCTCTCCCGTGAGCCGGGAAAGCTCGGAAAGCGCGGTCGGAATATAGCCTCGCGGGACATTCAGGCCGGTTCCGGCGGCGCTGCCGCCCAGGCCGAGTTCCCGCAACTCGTCCCTCGCGAGCTCGAGCCGATCCGCGCAGCGGGCAAGGGTTCTGCCGTAGGCCAGGAACTCCTCCCCAAGGCGCATGGGAACGGCATCCTGCAGATGGGTCCGGGCGGACTTGGGCAGCTCTCGCCAAAGGTCGCCCTTCCTGTCCAGGGCGGATGCGAGCTCGCGGAGAGCCCGTAAAAGGGGGCGGGACGAATCGAGCAGCGCTAGGCGCATCGCAGAGGGGAAAACGTCGTTGGTCGATTGGGACTGATTGACGTGATCGTTGGGATGGATCGGGACATAAGCGCCCAAGGGGTTTCCCGCGAGACGATTTGCGACGTTGGCGATGACCTCGTTGACGTTCATGTTCTGACTAGTCCCGGCGCCCGCCTGGAAGATGTCAACCGGAAAGAGGCTCCTCCATTCCGGCTCGGGCATCGCGAGCAGCTCGTCGATCGCCTGGATGATGAGAAAGGCGTCAGTCTTTCCGAGGCTGCCGGCGATGCGGTTGGCCACGGCCGCCGCTCTCTTGATCCGGAGGAAAGCGCGGTGCAGCGAGGGGTCGGCCTGACGTCCGGATACGGGGAAATTCCGGAGGGCTCTTGCCGTTTGCGCACCCCAGAACGCGGCCGTCGGGACCTCGACGGGGCCCAGCGAGTCACTTTCCCGCCGGAATGTCTCATTCGGTTTTCTTCGGGGATTTTGCCCTGTTTTTCTTCGAAGTCGTGTCGGCATCCAGTTATCCTTTGCAGGTTGATTTTTGTGGCTTGTTGGCTTTTTTTATGCAAGAAATCTCCCGCATCGGAAGCGGCATCGGCGGGGCGGCGGCGGAATCCGCGCGCCAGGTTCGCCAAGCCGCTCCCAGGTTCGCGGTGATCGACCAACAGTCAGGCATCGAGAGAGCACTTCGGAAATTCTTCAGATAGTACGCTAAATTCCAGCGGGAAAACGATCGTCAGGGGCATCCGGCGATTCGGGAGTCCGACGCCGACGGGCGGGACCCGTTGAGTGAAAGTAAGAGTAAATAGCGCTGATAGAGGGATTCTGGGTATGCGGGTTCTGGTGGTTGAAGACGACTCTGCGGTTCGCGAAACGCTCGGGATGGTCCTCGAGGCCTTCCAGCATCAGCCGATTCTCGTGGAGGACGGTGAGCAGGCCCTGGAATATCTCCGGCGCGAGTGGCCGGATGCGCTGCTGCTGGACCTGACCCTCGAAGGGATGACCGGCGAGCAGGTTTTTGAGCAGATCCGGCAGCGCTTCGGGCGCGTCCCGCCCACCGTGGTGCTCTCGGCGGTACAGCACGGCGAGAGTCGCGCGCGTCATCTGCCAGGGACGCTTTTTCTGGCCAAGCCTTACACGATCGAAGAGCTTGCGGACATCCTGGATGAGGCGGTCGCCTCCTCGCGCGGCGCGGCCTGAGGCGTGCATTTTTCAAAGTTTCATTTCGACATACAATGCGACGTGGTCTGAAAGCTCGTTCCAGGGCCTGCTCGCCAGGCATCTCGCCGTGTGGGCAGTGAGTCCGCGGTAGTAGATCCGATCCAGGCGCAGCGCGGGCATCCAGCTCGGAAACGTCCGGGCATGGGTGCCGTTGAGCTTGAGGAAGGCCTCCTGGACCTCGAGGCTTCTGCGAAGGGTTTCCGAGGCCCGCACCCGCCAGTCATTGAAGTCCCCCGCGAGCACCAGCGGATGCCCGTGCGGGACGTGCGATTCGATCCGCTCGCAGATGAAGCGCAGCTGGCGCGCGCGCTCGCCTTCGAGCAGCCCGAGATGGACGTTGATCGCGTGGAGCGGCTGCTTGTGGCCGGGCACCTCGACCACGGCGTGAAGCAGGCCGCGTTTCTCGACCCGGTTCGTGGAGATGTCGATGTTTTCCCATGAGATGACGGGGAACTTGCTCAGAATCGCGTTTCCGTGGTGGCCTGCGGAATAAACCGCGTTCTTTCCGTAGGCATAATGGGGCCAAAGCTCGTCGGCAAGGAATTCGAATTGGGATTGAAGCGGCCATTCCACGATCTTCTGACGGTGGCCTTCATGCTGGCCCAGGACCTCCTGGAGAAAGACGAGGTCAGGATGCAGTTCCCTGAGCAGCTCGCGAATCGTCCGGAGGATGAATCTCTTGCTGTTCGCGCTGAAGCCTTTGTGGATGTTGTAGGAGAGGACTTTCAGCGGCTCTTTCTTCATGAGATCCTTCTGGGGCACTTTTCTTGAGGAGGCGCAGGACCCCCGGCAAAAAGGACGCTCCCGCGAGGATCAGGCCCAGGAGCGGCCCGTTTCCGGCGGTGACCGACCGGAAGGATTTAACCACGGAAACCGGGCTGAACTCAACCGCGAGGCGTAACGCGAGCTGCAGCAATGCGGGCAGAATGAGCCAGGTGGCGAGGGCGAACCAGGGGAAGCTGATGCAATGAACGCCCTGGGCCGCGAATTTCGCGCGGAGGCCGACGCGGGGATCCACGAGAAAACGCAGCAGCTGGCCGAAATCGCGGAGGCCGGGCCCGGGTATGCCGGGTAGCGCCGCGCCGGTCCAGGCCGGAAACAGGCGACCCAGCGCGTACCCGAAGAGCGACCCCGACCAGAGCGAGGCGAGGAGCAGGCGCGCTGCCGTTTCCGATCCCCAGTCCCAGGCGGCGAGAAGCAGCGGCGGGAAGCTTGCGATCGGCAGGAGCCACGCCAGGCTCAGCGGAACGAGGTAGGCCAGGTGCCGGCCCGAGACGGTGAGGCCCAGGAGGTTTTCCGCGAGCAGCGTCGAGAGCACGGCGGAGCTCGCGAGGCTGAACAGGAGCGCGAGCGCGATGGCGGGATCGTTCCGCCGCAGCAACACCCGGAGACGCCTTTTCCCGGAGTACAGCCAGGGAAGGGTCGGATCGAAGAGGCGCTCGAGACGAAGCTTTTTCGGCTCCTGGAGCGCGGGCCGGAGCCCGCGAAGGCGAACCAGAGGATTTTGGGAGGAGCCTCGGAGGTTCCAGTGCGCGAGGAGCTCCCGCCGGAAGCGCCGGATGCGCGCGCGCAGGAACGGCGACTCCCCGGCGAGCGTCAGGTTGAGCTCCGTATCGAGGCGCAGCGCGCGCGCGGCGAAGTTGGCCGAGCCGATGCTGAGGAAACGGTCATCGATGAGCAGCACCTTGGAATGGATGTAGATGGGCTTGGGCGGATGCGAGCGCTCGGGCGAATGGACGTATGGGGTGGCGAGCAGCAGGCGGGTGCCGGTGGCGCGCGCGGCCTCCCGCAGTCGCCCGAGCAGGCTCATCTGGTAGGGGATCATGTGGCGCGTGGGAGAGTCCGTGTCGGAGGTTTCCGCGAGGATGAGCAGGATCTCGAAGGGTCGGCCGCGCCTTTCGTGCATCTTCGAGATGAGCAGGTCATTGATCTCCCGCGACCAGTAGTACTGGCCCTCGAGAATGATCCGCCGGCGCGCGGCCCGGATCAGGTCGCGAAAGAGGAATTCGACCTCCCGGATCAGAGGCTCGCGGGCCGGACCCGGATCGATTCCAGGCAGCGTCCGGCTGAGGTACACGGGAAAGACCCCCGACCTTTCGCGCGCGGGCGGCTCCGGCGGAACGGGGAAGGGAATCCCCGAAAGCGCGCGCCAGCGGGGTGCCACATGATTCTGGATGTCCCGGCAAACCGGCCCGCGGAGCTCGAGTCCCAGGTCGTGGTAGGGGCCATGCGTCTCGCGGATGCCGTCGAGGGATCGTCGCGGATCGGAGTAGGGATGGAGGGGCGTGTCCCAGCGCTCATCGCAGAGGTCGATGCCGCCGCAGAGCGCCACCTCGCCGTCGATGATACAGAGCTTCTCGTGATGGGAGGCGCCGTAAGGGTGACGGTTGTCGAAGATGAAGTGGAGACGGGGGTGGAGTCCTTCCCAGATCCGCGTCTGCCAGGCTTCCCGCTCGAGAACGTAGAAATAAGCGTGATCCCAGATCAGGAAGTACGCGTTGAAGTCCGGCCGGGTGTCGCAAAGCCGGAGGATCTTCTCCTTCAGGGTTTCCTGGTGCGACAGCGGTTTGACGATGTTCGGGGTTTTCGCGGGATCCTGCAAAGAAGGTCCGGGCATGGGCAGGCGCGAGTCGATCTGCCAGCCCACGAAGATGGCGTACCTCCGGGCGGTCTCCAGGGAGCGTGACACGCGGTCGTAATAGTCCGCCGCCTCCCAGACCTCCTGCCACTGTGTGGCGGAGCTGAGAACGGAGTAGGCGCGGCGGGACAAGGGTGGACTCGGCATGAAAAGATCAGGAATTGGCTTTCAAACCGCGTACCGGCCGCGATCCCCGGGTGTTGCGGCCGACCGTGCCGGATGTTAATCATGATAGATGAGCATCTCAGCGCAAAAATCCCCGAAACGTACCGTTAGAACCCATACCTGTGGACAGCTGCGCGCCTCCGATCTCGGCGCGGAGGTCCAGCTTTGCGGCTGGATCGCGAAACGTCGGGATCATGGCGGGCTGGTTTTCGCCGACCTTCGCGATCGTTACGGGCTGACGCAGGTGGTGTTCGATCCCGCGCTCGCGGGGGGCGCGATCGCGCACGAGACCGCCGGGCGGCTGCGCAGCGAGTTCGTGATCTGGTGCAAAGGCAAGGTCCGCCGCCGTCCCGAAGGCATGACGAACACGAAGCTTTCGACCGGTGAGATCGAGGTGGCCTGCACCGAGCTCGAGATCCTTTCCGAAGCGAAGACGCCGCCCTTCGAGATCCCGCTCGCCTCCGAGCCGGAGATGGAGGTGGCCGAGACGCTCCGTCTGAAGTACCGCTATCTCGATCTGCGCCGCCCGTTCCTGCAGAGGAATCTGCTGATCCGGCACCGCATGTTGTCGATCGTGCGCAATCATCTCGACCGCAACCAGTTCGTCGAGGTGGAAACGCCGATCCTGTACAAGTCGACGCCCGAGGGCGCGCGCGATTTCATCGTGCCGAGCCGTTTGAATCCCGGCACTTTCTATGCGCTTCCGCAATCGCCGCAGACGCTCAAGCAGCTCCTGATGGTCAGCGGGATGGACCGCTACTATCAGATCGCCCGGTGTTTCCGCGACGAGGACCTGCGCGCCGACCGTCAGCCCGAGTTCTCGCAGATCGATATCGAGCAGTCCTTCCTGGACGAGGAGGCGTTCTTCCCGATTCTCGAGGAGATGATCGCCAAGCTCTGGAAGGAGATCCTGGACCAGGACGTGCCGCGGCCCTTCCCGCGGATGAAATACTCCGAGGCCATGAGTCGCTTCGGCAGCGACAAGCCCGATGTCCGTTTCGGCCTCGAGCTTCAGGACCTATCGGACATCTTCGCCGGCAGCTCCTTCCAGGTCTTTCAGAACGCGCTCACGCAGAACGCGCGCGGGCGCAAAGGCTCGATCCGCGCGATCGCGGTGCCGGGCCAGGCGGAGAAATTCTCGCGCAAGGATCTCGACGACCTCACCGCGCAGGCGGCGAGCTACGGCTCCAAGGGCCTGCTTTGGATCAAGGTGCAGGCGGGCGGGGAGCTGCAGTCCCCGGCCGCGAAATTTTTCTCCGAGGCCGAAAAAGCGTCGCTCAAGGAGCGCCTGCAGCTTCAGCCCGGACATCTCGTGCTGATCATCGCGGACGCGCGCGACAAGGTTGTCTTCGACGCCCTGGGCGCGGTGCGGCTCGCGGTGGGCGGGCGCCTGGGGCTGATCCCGAAGCCGGGAGAAGGCAGACCCGCGTTCCTCTGGGTCATGAACTTCCCGCTCCTGGAGTTCGACGACAAGGAGAATCGCTACTACGCGTGTCACCATCCTTTCACCTCGCCCCGGCCGGAGTTCTTCGAGGATTTCGTGCACGGGCGGAATCTCGATCGCATCGAGGCCTCGGCTTACGACATGGTGCTCAACGGCGTGGAGATCGGCGGCGGAAGTCTCCGGATCTATCGTCCCGACGTGCAGGCGGCGATGTTCAAGCTCCTCGGGCTCACGCCGGAGGAGGCGAAGGAGAAGTTCGGCTTCTTCCTCGAGGCGTTGCAGTACGGCACCCCACCGCACGGCGGGATCGCCTTCGGGGTGGATCGCCTGGCCGCATTGCTCTGCGGGGTCGGGCCGATTCGCGACGTGATGGCATTCCCAAAGACGCAGAAGGGAAGCTGTCTGATGTCGGATTCGCCTTCGCACGTTTCACCGGACCAGTTGGCCGAGCTGGGGATCTCCATTGCGCAAGCCCGGCCCAGCTGAGTTCTCGTTCCGGACGCGGAAGGCCGCGCTTGAGCGCTTCCGTCGCGAATCCTTCGACCTGCTCGTGATCGGGGGCGGCATCACCGGCGCGGCCGTCGCGCGCGACGCGGCCTCGCGGGGCCTCTCCGTGGCGCTCGTGGAGCGCGAGGATTTCGCCTCGGGCACGTCTTCGCGCAGCTCGAAGCTCATTCACGGCGGTCTCAGGTACCTGGAAAACTTCGAGTTCGGTCTGGTTTTCGAGGCGCTTTCGGAGCGGGCGTTCCTGCTGCGGAGTGCCCCGCATCTGGTGCGTCCTTTGCGGTTCTTTCTTCCGGTTTACCAAGGCGATCCCAACGGGCGGTTCATCCTCTCGATGGGACTTTGGCTATATGATCTCCTCGCGCTGTTCCGCTCCCCGGAATTTCACAAGTACCATTCGCGCCGGGAGCTGCTGGGCCTCGTGCCTTTCCTGCGGAAGGAGGGGCTTCGGGGGGGGTTCCGGTATTACGATGCGTCGATGTGGGACGACGCCCTGACGGTGGAAACGGCCCGGGCCGCCTCCGCGCTAGGCGCGGCGGTCGCGAGCCGGGTCGAAGCCGTCGCCCCGCTCTGGACGGGGGAGCGAATCACGGGTTTCCGCGTCCGGGACATGGAGGGCGCTCAGGGAGAGATCGAGCTCGAGGCCGGCCGGGTCGTCGCCTGCGGAGGCCCCTGGACGGATGAGCTTGGACTGCGCCTTGCCGAAGGAAAAGGGCCGGCATGGAACCCCTGGCTTTCGCCGAGCAAGGGCGTTCACCTGCTTTTCGACCTGAAGCGGGTTCCCGTGCCGGGAGCGATGGTGATGAGCCATCCCGAGGACGGACGGATCTCGTTCGTGATCCCTCGCCCCGATTTCGGCGCGGGCGTGGTCATCGTCGGGACCACGGATGGCCCGTCCCCGCCCGATCCCTCGAAGGTCACGGTGGAGCGCGCAGACATCGACTATCTCATGCGTCTGTTGAATCGTTACTTCCCGGAGCTGCGGTTGACAGATTCGGATATCCTGAGCGCCTATGCCGGGGTCCGGCCCCTTTTCGGCGAGAGCGTGAGCGAGCACGGCACGCAGACCGGGGATGCTCGCGCGAAGCCCGATCAGCCCGGGAAAGCCCTTCAGAAGGTCAGTCGTGAGCATCACATCGGGCGTGGTCCGGGCGGTTCGGTGATCGTCGCGGGCGGAAAATACACGACTCACCGGACGATGGCCGAGGAGATCGTCGACTTCACGCTGAAGGAAGGGCCGGTCCTCGAACGGATCGGACGCTCGGCGACCAAAGTGGCGGTGAATCCCGCGGTCATGCCCGAAGCGGTCGCGCGCTGCCAGGAGGAGGCCCGGCAAAAGGGCGTGGAGCTGCCTCCGGAGCTCCTGGCCCGCTACGGCGCCGATGCCCTGTCGATCGCGGAGCTGGAGAGATCCGCGGGAGGCACGACCGGGGATCCGGAAGGTTTCCCCTGCCTGGCGGCGCAGCTCCGCCATTCCATCCGGCAGGAGATGTCGCTGCACCTGGAGGATTTCTATTTGCGCCGCATCCCGCTCGCGGCCACGCGCACGGACCGGGGCGAGCCCTGGGCGGAGAGGCTGGTACGGGTCTGGGCCGAGGAGTTCGGCGTGGGTGCGGAGGAGGCCCGGCGCGAGCTCGCGAGGCTGCGGGCCGCGCTCGATCGCGAGTCGGAATGGCGGAAGCGCTGCGGGCTTCCGGAGCTCAGAACATCTGGACCTTGACGCCTTCCTTCTGCAGGAAGGTGCGGATGTTCTTCGAGTCGAGCGGTTCCAGGCGCCAGAGCAGCTCGTGCAGGAGCTTGAGGGTTCTCTCGCCTTCCGGCGTATGGGTCTTGTCGGTGATCCGGCGGACATCCGAGGTGATGGCGATCAGGTTGTCCACGAGCTTGGAGAGATCCGTGCGGAAGATGCGGCTCCGGTCCACCCAGTCCAGGGTCTTGTTGAGATTGCCGCTGAGCTTGTAGAGCAGCTCGATCGAGCGGGTGATGTCGCCTTTGTTCTCGTCGACGATGTCCTTGATCTTCCCGGCGAGATCGAAGCTCTGGGAGATCAGCTGATCGATGCGCGGGGGATCCACGCCGGCGACCACGTCTCCAGCCTTGACCTGCGGCGAGTCAACGCGGCCGGGGGTCACCTCGATGTAGCGTTCGCCGATGATGCCCGCCATGTTCACGTAGAAGCGGCTGTCGCGGCGCACGCCGAGCGCTGCGTCCTTGCGGATCGAGATGAGCAGGCGCAGCGGATGGATCGCCTTGCCTTCGCTGAAGACCTCGCTGCCCGGCTCCTGGAGCGCGACATTCCCGCCGGCGGCATCGGCTGCGGGCACGAAGAACTCGATCCGCTCGACCTTTCCGACCTTGATTCCCGAGACGCGCACGGGGGAGCCCACCTCGACGCCGCCCGCGAAGTTATAGGTGACGTAGAACTTCAGGTTGTCGGCGAAGGGATTCCGGATGCCGATGATCCAGGCGAAAACCACGGCAAGGAAGGCGGTGCCGAGGACGAGCGCTCCGACCTTGGCTTCGTTCGAGAGTTTCATTCGCATTCAATTCTAGCAAAGCGACCCAGGCGCCGAAACCGGCAAAACTTGCCGTCTTTTCCCGTCAGTTCAGGAGCGTGAAGGCGTAGGTGAGGAGGAAGTCGAGCAGGATCACCGCGATCGTGGAGGTCACCACGGAGTTGGTCGTTGCCGAGCCCACGCCCTCCGCCCCACCCTGGCAGCGGAACCCGTAAGCGCACGAGACGATCGGGATGATGGCTCCGAAGGTCACGCCCTTGGTGAGCGCGCAAAGCAGGTCCGTGAAGCCGATGTACTGGCGGAGCGCATTGAGGTACTCGAGGCCCGAGAAGTTGTAGCGCAGCACCGCGACGGAGAGCGCGCAGACGAGGGTTACCGAGATCGCGATCAGGGTCAGGCACGCGCTCGAGAGGAGCGAGGCCACGAATCGCGGCACCACCAGATACCGCACGGGATCGATTCCAAGCAGCTTGAGCGCGTCGATCTGCTCGGTCACCCTCATCGTGCCCACCTCGGCCGTGATGGAGGCGCCCACCTTGCTCACGAGCAGCAAGGCGGGAATCGCGATTCCGAGCTCGCGCAGGATGAACTGACCGGTGATCCCCGGGATCATGCTGACCGTATGGAGCGCCAGATCCATGTGCCAGGCGATCTCGTTGGTCACGACGAGCCCGGCGAAGACGGTGGACAGCACGATGATGGGGAGGCTTCCGATGCCGATCTGGACGATGGCGTGCGCCACCTCGGGCCCGCGGTGCCGGACGCTTCCGAGCTCGGTCAAGGTCCGCGCGAAGAGCGCGCCGATTTCCCCCAAGGTCCGGGCCTGCTCGCTCAGCGGGGCGCCCACTTCGTGAAGAAAGCGGGCCCAGGCGGCCTGCGAGGCCTCGGTCGACGCATCCTCGGTTTCGCCCCGCAGCCGCAGCATCTTCATTTGAAAAGGCCTCCGAGCCGGTCCAGCAGGTTCGACAGCACGAAGTTGGCGATGAGGATGTAGAGATTCGTGTAGATCGCCGCCTGGGTCACGGCGCGTCCGACCCCTCGCGCGCCTCCCGTGGCGTTGAAGCCATAGAAGCAGGACACCGACGCCACGATCGTGCCGTATACCGCGGACTTGATCATGCCCGCCACGAGCGTGCTCACGCCGGTGAACTTCGGCACCGAAGAAAGGTACTGCAAAGGGTTCAGGCCGCAGACCAGCGTGGCCACCGTCATCGAGCCCGCGACGCTGATCATCAGTCCCAGCGCCAGCAGCAGCATGCTCGAGACCACGATGCCGGCGAAGCGTGGAACGATCAGGAACTGGATCGGATTCGTCCCGAGGCATTCCACGGCGTCGATCTGCTCGGTGACGCGCATCGTGCCGAGCTCGGCCGCGATGAACGCCCCGATCTTGCCGGCGAGCAGGAACGAGATGATGAGCGGGCCGACCTCGCGCACGACCGACGAGGTATTGAGGCCGCCCAGGAAGATCCCCGCGTCGTACTCCTTGAGCATCTCGTTGAACTGCAACACGAGGATCGCCCCGACGAAGACCCCGGCGAAGGCGACGGTCGGGAGCGAGCGGTAGGAGACGTGCCCGATCTGCTCGATGACGGG
Organism: Oligoflexia bacterium; assembly: GCA_023701205.1. Classification (GTDB taxonomy): domain Bacteria; phylum Bdellovibrionota; class UBA1018; order UBA1018; family UBA1018; genus JAMPXJ01. Next base: position 19,885 of record JAMPXJ010000027.1, on the reverse strand, counting down.
TCGGAGATTCCCCCGCGTGCGCGCCGCGGTCCGGATGACCGTCCTGGTGAAAAGGCAGAACCGGCCGAACTCAGCCAGGAACCCGTGGGTCATCGCGCCGAGCGCCCGGATCAGCGCGATCATCGTTCCTCCGGCGGGAGAAGCGCGAGCGTCTCCGAAAGAAAATCCCGGATGAGCGGCTCCTGCGAGCGTTTGATCTCCGGTACCGTGCCCCAGGCCAGGATCCTGGCCTGATCGAGCACCAGGATCCGGTCGGCCACCTTCAGCGCGCAGGCCATGTCATGCGACACGACGATGCTCGTGACCTTGAGCTTGCGCGAGAGTTCGAGGATCAGGTCGTTGACGGCGTTCGTGGTGACCGGATCGAGGCCCGTCGTCGGCTCGTCAAAAAGCAGGTAGCGCGGCTCGGGCGCGAGCGTGCGCGCGAGCGAGACGCGTTTCTGCATGCCGTAGGAGAGCTCCTGGGGTCGGCGCTCCAGGAGCTCCGGCCCGAGATGCACCAGCGCGAGCTTTTCGATGGCGCGCGCGCGGATCTCCTCCTCGCTCAGAGTTCTGCGAAGGGTCCGCGCGAACTGCGGCGTGCGAAGGCCGAAGGAGACGTTCTGGTACACGGTGAGCGAATCCAGGAGCGCCGGATGCTGGAAGACCATCCCGCAGCGGCGGCGGATCTCCGCGAGTCCGTCCTCGTCCAGCTTCGTGACGTTCATTCCGTCGACGATGATGGCGCCCGAGTCCGGTTTGAGCACCCCGACGATGTGCTTGAGCGTGACGGATTTGCCCATCCCGCTCTTGCCCAGGATGAAAAGGATCTCACCCGTGGCGACATCGAAGCTGACGTTGTCGAGGATGCGCTTCGGGCCGAAGTTTTTGGTGACCTCCCAGAACGCGATGCTCATGCGGAGGGGCCTCCCGTCAGCGGCCCCTGGCGCAGCCCGTAGATGAACTGCCGCAGCTCGGGATCGGAGGTGGCCTGGACCTCCTGCGGCGAGCCCCCGCCGGCGAGCCGCCCGCGCGCGAGCAGCAGGATCCGGTCCCCGAGCTGATACGCGCGCTGCATGTCCGTCGTGACGGTCAGCAGCGTGCAGTTCTCCTCGCGGCGGAGCTGGAGGATGAGCTCGGCAATGGAGCGCGAGGTGACCGGGTCGAGGCCCGCCGTGGGCTCGTCGAAGAGGACGAGCTCAGGCTTCACCGCGAGAGCCCGCGCGATTCCCAGGCGCTTCTGCATACCTCCGGAGATCTCCGAAGGGTAAAGCCGTTCGCTGCCTTGCAGCCCGACCGCCCGCAGGAACCGCGCCGCCCGATCCCGCGCGGCGCTCCCAATCAACCCGTTCCGCTCTTTCATCGGGAAAAGCAGGTTCTCCTCGACCGTGAGCGAGTCAAACAGCGCGTTCTTCTGGAAAAGCATCCCGATATTCCGGGTCCCGAGCCGGAGAGAACCCTCATCGAGCGTGAGCAGGCCCGCGACGATCTTGAGCAGGAGACTCTTGCCCGCGCCCGAAGGCCCGATGAGCACGACGGATTCGCCAGGCGCGACCTCGAAGCTGGCGCCGCGGAAGATCCAGCGTCCCGCGAAATTTTTTCCGGCATCCCGCACGGTGATCATGTGAGGGGAATTATCGCACGGCGAGCCACGGTAGGAGAAGGTCCTGGATCAGAAGCTTCCGATTCAGGGGCGCGAGGGACTGCTGCCGAGCCTGGGCGAGCCGTTCCGCCCGTTCCAGCCAGAAATCCCGGGCCCGGGTCAGGCTCTCGCGCGGCTCCCGGGTCAAAGCTTTGGCGTGCTGGATCAGGGCGGACCTGCCGTCCGCGTTGGCCCAGGCATAGGAGTCGGGTGCGATCGCGGTCGCGCTCCAACGGATGAGGTCAGCGGTGAGCTGCTCGAGCTGGTCGAGAAGAAGTTCGAAATTCCGAGGCTCCGATGCCGCCCAGTCCACGAGTCCCGGGATGGTTTCGGCCGGATGCGTGAGCAGCTCGAAGAGCGACTTCCGCCGCTCCCAGGCCTCATCCTGCGCCAGCTGCAGGGCCTTCCCCCAGCTCCCGTGCGCGAGAGCGGCGCAGACCACCGCTCGCGCGGGGGCGACGCCGTTTTCCGTGAGCAGGGCCTCGAGTGTCGGGACTCGGAAAGGCCTCAGCCGGAGGGTCTGGCAACGCGAGACGATCGTCGGCAGGAGCAGGGTGGAGTCGCTCGCCGTCAGGAAAAAGAGCCAGCCCGCGGGAGGCTCCTCCAGAAGCTTCAGGATCGAGTTGGCCGCCTGAGGCGTCATTCGGTCGGAGTTGGGAATGAGGATCACCCGATAGGCCGCCTCGTGCGCGCCGAAGCCCTGCGAGGACTTGAGCTCGCGGAACTGGTCGATCTTCAGCGCCTCGCCTTCGCCCTCTTCGGGCAGGATCTCGGTGAAATCGATCCAGCTCCCTTTGAGCGCGCGCTGGCAGCTGCCGCAGCTCCCGCAGGGGCGGATCGTGTCAGGGGATCGCGCCGCTGACGGAGCCGGAGATTCCGCAAGCCCCAGGCCACCGAAAAGGTCCCCGGTCTCGGCCGCCGCCTGCGCGAACGGGCCGCTCTCGCAGAGAATCCACTGCGCGAGAAAGTGCCCGATCGAGCGCTTGCCGATTCCCGGGATGCCCGTCAGCAGCAGGACGGGAGGGATCTTCTTCTGGTCGATCCATTCCTTCATGATCCCGAAGAGCCCGGGTGCGCCTTCGGAGCGTTCCCCGTGGTGTCGGAGCAGCAGCTCGGGAAGTGGCAGCAGGGATAGCGGCTGCTTAGCCATGGCGGGCACCCCTGCGTTTGAGAAATTCGCGGACGACCCGCTCGGCAAGCTCGGCTGGCGAACCCGATTCGGAGCGGATCGTGAACCAGCGCCGAGGCTGTTCCCTGCGTGATTTCAGAAATCCTGCGCGCACCTTTTCCTGGAAGGCGACTCCCTCCTTCTCGAAGCGATTGGGATCCCGCGCGCGGCGCAGGCCCGTTTCCGGATCGACATCGACGAGGATGGTCAGCTGCGGCTGAAGACCCTGCGTGGCGGCCCGATTGAGTGCTTTGACCTTCGTCCAGGATAGCCCCCGAGCGTGAGCCTGGTAAGCCAGCGTGGAATCAGTGAAGCGGTCGCAGAGAACGACCCGGCCCTGGGAAAGCGCTGGCCGCACGGTTTCTGCGAGATGTTCGGCCCGCGCCGCCTCATACAAGAAGAGCTCGGTCCAGGGATCCATGGTCTCCTCAAGAATGACCTTGCGAATCTTTTCCGCCACGGATGTTCCGCCCGGCTCCCGGGTCAAGGTCACGGCTATGCCCCGCAGCTCGAGCCGCTTCGCCACTTCCCGGATCAGGGTGGACTTCCCAGCCCCTTCGGTTCCTTCGAATGTGATGAAAAAGCCGGTAATTTTGGTGCTACGCATTAAGTTTCGCCGTGTTCGTTTTCTTGAACTTCAGGCGTAAACTAACCGCAGCTCACTGTCCAGTAGGGTTGTGCTGGGGCGCTTCCGTTTCGCGGAGTTCCTCGGTTGGCTGGCGAGGATCGCCGCCCACCGCGCCGGCAGCGGCGGGGTCCTGGGCCGAGACGGGGGCCGGCACACCCGAGGGTGTCGAATCCGTGGGTGGCGCCAGGTCTCCGCGCTCATCCCGCGCGCGCCAGTCCTCGTGGCTGTCCCGTTCCCTTTCGCGATCGCGCTCATCGCGAGTGTCCCGCGCGTCCCGGGCATCGCGCAAGTCGCGTTCATCGCGGCTCGGTTGAGCCGGGGCTGGCGGTGCGATTCCGAGTCCACCGCGAGGCTGGAATTTCGGAACGGCCGGCTGGCTCTGGAACTTGTTGACCGGCTGGGAAAGCGGCCTGGAGACCGTCGCAGGCGTCGGGGCCGTTTTTGCGGCGGGTGCCGACTCGGCGGTCGAGCCCGCGAGCGCCGCGGGCTTCTGCTCCAGCTGTTGCGCGGACTTTCGAATGAGGCGATAGACGATTCCGATGGAAACCGCGAGAACCGCCGTGACCGAGAGGATCAGCCAGGCCTGGCCCGGAATCCTGGACTTGCGACCCACCGTCGCTCCCTTGATCGAATCCAGAGACGGGCGGGAGATGGCCTGGCGGGATTTGGCGTGCTGGATCACGTCAAAAAGACCCAGGACCGGGTCCGCGCCCGGCTGTTTCGGCTGAACGGCGGCCGGGGCCTCGGTAGGGCGTGGCGGAAGGCTGATCGTTCCGGTCGCCGTGCGGCGGAGATAGGCCTCTGACGCCTCCTGAACGGTGATCCAGCGATTGCCGAGATGGGGAGCGGTAACCCGATCCTTGGGCCGAAGTTTGCCTGCCACAAACAGCTCTTGGATCTTGTCGAGCGTATATGGGCCGGACTTCCTGCCCTCTGCTTCGACATGCCAGATCGGTTCAAAATCCTGGTTCATGGTGTATTCAGTATAGCGTGGAAATCGAATTCACTGAAAGCTCTCTTTGGAAGGGGGCCTTGGCCGAGGTCGACCCCTGGAACCTGCTTGCGGCGGCCAAGCCCTCTCGGGTCCCAAGAAGGCGCGCCTCGCTGTTCTGGGGAAAGGCGGCCCACCGGTTCCGGGAACGAGTCGAAGCTTTGGGTCGAGTCCGCGCGGACCTTCCCGAGCTGGTGATTTCCCCCTTGCCGCCGCCGTCTCCGGAGCTGCGGTTGCGCTGGATCCAAGGCGAACATCCGTTGCCCGGGGAGGGGAGCTTCCGCGCTGGTGAGGCGCTTCTGGAGCAGCTGGATTCGCTGCGCCGGTTCGAGGTCAACGAGCTCGAGGTTTTCCTCTCGGGCGGGGCGAGCTCCCTGGCCTGGGTACCGACGGTTTCCCGGAGCAGCCTTAACGAAGAGCTGTGCTCCCTATATGCGCGGCCCTTGTCGATCTCGGAGCTGAACGAGGCGCGCGGCCGGCTCTGCGCGCTCAAACAGGGCGGCGCGGCCGCCTGGTTGCGGCGGCTCGCGCCCGGCGTACGCGCGCGCGTGACCCTGCTTTCGGACGTGTATCCTTACGGGCCGCAGGTGGTGGGGAGCGGCCCTTTCCGTGACGGTCGCATCCCTCATCGCGTGCTCGCCGACAACCGTACCTGGACTCGCGCCCTGTGCCGCGAGGCGCGCCGGCGAGGAGACTCCATCCTGAGCTGCTCGAGCGGCCGCGTCGCTCCGCTGCAAGCCTGGGTCGACGAGCTCGCCTCACGGATCCGGCGAGCCGGGAAGGAGGGCAAAACGGGCGCGGCGGTCCTCGGCGGCGAGCCCCTGCTCGTCTTGCCCGCCGAAGGGCGAGGGCGCGGCGGGCGCATGTCGCATCTGGCTGCCGCGCTGGCGCTTTCGTTGCTCGACCTTTTTGAAAAGCACGAGCTCGAGATCCATTGCCTGGCTTCGGATGGCGCGGATGGTGATTCCATGAGCAGCGGCGCTTTTCTCGGTGAGGCCTTCCGCGAGCGGGTAATCCTCCGGAATCGCGCCACCCGGGAGCTTCTCAGGGAGGCGCTCCGGAACTTCGACACAGGCTCGCTTCTGGCGGGCTGGGGCGCGCTGCTCGCGCCGGGTCTCACCGGCACGAACGTGCAGGACGGCGCGGTGGTCGTTCTTCGTTGAGTTTCAAGGCTGATTTCGCTTTCTGGCAAGAGGTTTGCTTCACCAGCAGCCAGGAGTGAACTTATGGCTCGTCGAGTCGGTCTCGCCCTCCTGCTTCTCTTCTCCCCGGCCTGGAGCTTCGCGGAGGAGAGCGAGGACTGGCAGGATCCATCACTGCAGCAGGCCCCGCAACAGGGCGCGAGGCCGTTCCAGGAGCAGGCCGGAATCAGCGGCGAAGCGATCAGTTCTATCGAGGAGGAGGACTTCCTCGACGAAAAGGAGGAGAAGCGTCCCGGCTTCAACCTTCTCTATTATTCGGTTTTCTACGGTCCCGCGCTCCAGGGGCCTTCGCGCTTCCAACCCAGCCGAAGCGGCGCGCCCGATCGCGACCGGCCGGTTCAGATGCGCAATTTCCTCGGGGCGAGCTGGAATCTCAGCGAGTCCGTCAGCGTGATCCCGACGGCCTATTTCATCTGGGAGGCCGATGAGCGCAAGTTCTCGATCAGGGATCCGTTTCTTCGGATCTCGCACAACAGCCTGATCAATACCGATCGCGTGAATCTCTACGCCGACCTTCGGTTCCACTTTCCGGTCACGACGATTTCCCGCCAGAATGACCTGCTCGCGGGAGTTCAGTCTTTCCAGTCACTGAGCTGGCAGCCAGGTGGTTCCCCCGTCGCTTTCACTCTTTTCGGCTCGGTCCGCTATAACTACTTCGGCCGGCAGGGATACGGTAATGACCTCGAGGTGTATCTTGCGCCTTACATGGCCTATCAGCTGCGGCACAACCTCGCGCTCACTCTGCTGTACGAGATGGAGGGCAGCCATTTCTTCGGGGACGCCCCGGGCGCCTTCCGCAATCACGGGCCCGACCTGGAGCCGGGCATCAGCTGGGAGGTCACGCCCTCGTTCGTGATCAATCCTTATCTGAACATCTTCCCTCATGACAGCTTCTCGCTTCGTACGATGTCGCTGGGCATGACCATGTTCTGGGCCGTCTTCTGACCGGATGGAGATTCCGGCTGGACTGGGCTATCCTCGTCCTCAGACGAAGGATGAAGCCGGTGGCGGAATGATCGGCCAAAGAGCGGCGCTGAACGGGAGGAACGAATGGATACCCAGGCGGAAGCGAGCGGTGAGGTGCTTTTAGGAATCCTCGATTACCACGAGGCCAAGCGCATTCAGGCGCGAATCGGGGAAACCGATGGCGTAAGGCTCACGCTTCGCGGGAATCCCGACTCCTGCGGCCCTGGGGGTAAGTGCAAACCGACCGTCGAGGTCTGGGCGCTGGCCGAAGATCTGCCCAAAATCCGGGAGTTCATGGCCCGCGAGCGGGAGCGGGAGTACGCCGGCCTCGATGTGAATGCCGAGCTGCACGGCGAGGTCTTCGATCCGGAAAAAGAGACCGCCCGCTGCCCGGCCTGCGGGACGGTTTTCCCGACGAGTTCCAAAGAGTGCCCCGATTGCGGGCTGGTGTTTCTGACCGAATGATTGGCTAGCCTGCACGCGCGAGCCGATAAAAAAACAGGCGCCTCCCAGCGGAAGGCGCCTGCCTGATTTCTTGACCTGAGGTCGACGGATCAGCCGCGGTCACCGCCGCGATCGCCCCGATCGCCGCGCGGGCCACGGTCACCCCGGTGTCCGCCGCGATCACCGCGCGGGCCACGGTCCCGGTCGCCGCGAGGGCCGCGATCACCGCGGTCGCCGCTCGAGTGCGGAACGCCGCCCGGAGGGGGCGGGAGCAGGGCTTTGCGCGAGAGGCGCACCTTGCCGGACTTGTCGACCTCGATGACCTTCACCTCGACCTCGTCGCCTTCCTTCATGAAGTCGAGCACGCTGTTCACGCGCTCATGGGCGATCTCGGAGATGTGGAGCAGGCCATCCTGGTTGGGCATCACGCCGATGAAGGCGCCGAAATCGACGATCTTCTTGACGATGCCCTTATAGGTCTTGCCGACCTCGACTTCAGCGACGATGCCTTTGATGATATCGATGGCCTTCTGCGCGGCCGCCGCATCGTTCGTGGCGATGTTGATCTTGCCGTCGTCGTTGATGTCGATCTTGCAGCCGGTCTGGGCCACGATCTCCTTGATGACCTTGCCGCCGGAGCCGATGACTTCGCGGATCTTGTCGACCGGGACCGAGATCGTCGTGATGCGCGGTGCGTACATCGACATCTCCGTGCGGGGCGCCTCGATGGCCTTGGACATCTCGCCGAGGATGTGGAGCCGACCCTCGTGGGCCTGCGCCAGCGCGGTCTTCATGATGGCCTCGTCGACGCCTTCGATCTTGATATCCATCTGGATACCGGTCACGCCGTCCTTGGTTCCGGCGACCTTGAAGTCCATGTCGCCCAGGTGATCCTCGTCACCGAGGATGTCCGTGAGAACAGCGACGCGATTGCCTTCCTTGATGAGGCCCATCGCGATGCCGGCGACCGGCTTCGGATAGGGCACGCCCGCGTCCATCAGCGCCATGGAGGTGCTGCAGACGGAGCCCATCGAGGAGGAGCCGTTGGACTCAAGCGTCTCGCAGACGATGCGGACCGTGTACGGGAACTTCTCGTAAGCGGGCATCATCGCCTTGATCGAGCGCTCGGCCAGGGCGCCGTGTCCGATTTCGCGGCGGCTCTGACCGCCCATGCGGCCGGTCTCGCCCACGCTGAACGGCGGGAAGTTGTAATGCAGCATGAACTTGCGCATCGAGTTCTGGAACATCGTGTCCACGATCTGCTCGTCATCCGACGTGCCGAGCGTGACCGCGGCCAGCACCTGCGTCTCGCCGCGGGTAAAGAGCGAGCTGCCATGAGCGCGAGGCAGGAGGCCGGCCTCGACCGAGATCGGGCGGACGCTCTTGGTGTCGCGGCCGTCGATGCGGATCTTGTCCGTGAGGATCATCTCGCGCATCATGTTGTACTGCAGGAGCTCGAAGGTGGATTTCACTTCGCTCTCGAGCTTCTTGGCGCCTTCGGGATTCTTCTCCTTCAGGTCGGCGGTGACGATCGCCTCGAGAGTCGACTTCTTGGCGTTGTCGACCAGGTCGTAGCGGGTGCCTTTGTCCTTGGTGCGGAGGGCCGTGTGCAGCGCCTGCTTGGCGTGGCTTTCGACCTTCTGCTTGATGCTGGCCTCGACCGCGGCCGGCTTGAACTCACGCTTGGGCTTGCCGCAGAGCTTGCGCAGCTCCTCGACGATCTGGACGACTTTCTTGATCTCGTTATGACCGCGGATGATCGCCTCGAGGACATCGGCCTCGGGGACTTCGCGCGCGCCACCTTCGACCATCATGATGGCATTCTTGGTGCCCGCGATCATGATCTCCATGTCGGTCTCGCCCTTGTCGATCTGGTCCCAGGTCGGGTTGACGACATATTGGCCGTTCACGCGGCCCATGCGGCAAGCCGCGGTGGGACCGTTGAAGGGAATATCGGAGATGTGAAGCGCGGCCGAGGCGCCCACGGCCGCGGCGACGTCGACGTCGGCTTCCTTGTCCACCGACATGACTGAAGCGACGACCTGTGTGTCGTAGTAGAAGCCTTCAGGGAAGAGCGGCCGGATAGGACGATCGATCAGGCGGGCCGAAAGGGTGGCCTCCTGAGTAGGGCGACCTTCGCGCTTGTGGAAGCTGCCGGGAATCTTGCCGGCGGCATAGAATTTTTCGGAGAATTCGACAGTGAGTGGGAAGAAATCGGCGCCGGGGCGGGGATCTTTGGCGCAGCAAACCGTGACGAGGACGCGGGTGTCGCCGTAGCTGACGAAGACGGAACCGTCCGCCTGCTTGGCGAGCTTCCCTGTTTCGATGGTGAGCGTCTTGCCGCCCATCTCACAAGATACACGATGAATCATATGACCCTCCTAAGGGTATTTTTGGTCTCAGTACTGAACGACCGGATGCGGGGAGTGAGACTCCCCGCGTGTATGCATGAGCGGAGCAAGTCCGCTCACGACTTACTTTCTGAGTTCGAGCGAGTCGATGAGCTTCGCGTAGCGCTTGGTGTCGCTGGTCTTGAGATAATTCAAGAGGCGACGGCGCTGGCCAACCATTTTCAGGAGGCCGCGGCGGGAATGATGATCTTTGGCGAATTTCGCGAAGTGCTGATTGAGCTCGTTAATGCGGTCGGTGAGAAGGGCGATCTGAACTTCCGGAGAGCCGGTATCACCGGTGGTGCTGCCGTATTTTTTAATGATTTCAGCTTTCTTAGCTTTGGTTTCGGTATGAGAAGCCATGTCGATAAATTCCTAATTCCTGATAAATCCAATAATTATGCAAGTTTCTATTTTCGACTGGGATTAACCGATCAGGATCGGATTGTAAAGGGGTTTCAAAGTACGGGCCTGAGGAAGTCCCGGAGCTTTTGGATGACTTTGGCCTCGATCTGTCGGGCGCGTTCGCGGGTGAGACCATACAGGTCGGCAACCTCCTGCAGGGTTTTGGGCTCCTCGGCAAGAAGACGGTCCCGAAGCAGCTTGCGCTCCTTTTCGTTGAGGGTCTTCTCAAAAGCGGGCAGGCGGTCCGCGAGCAGCCGAAGCAGCTGCTGCCGGGCGAGGGATTCATCGGCCGGCTCCGTCTCATCCGGCAGCAGGCTGGCGTAGGAGGCCGTGCCGCCTTCCCGGTCGATCGGCGCATCGAGCGACATCTCGGCGCCGCGACCCGAGAGCCGGTGTTCCATCTCTACGACGTCTTTTTCCCGGACATTGAGCTTCTCAGCGAGAAGCTTGGGTCCCGCGAGCAGACCCTGGGCCTCGAGCCGCTCTTTTTCACGTACGAGGTGATAAAAAAGCTTCTTCTGAGCCTGGGTGGTCCCGATTTTCACGAGCCGGAAGTTATCGAGCAGATATTTCAGGATGTAGGAACGGATCCACCAGGACGCGTAATAGCCCAGGCGCGCTCCCTTGGTCGGGTCGAACTTGGAAACAGCCTTCATCAGCCCGATGTTGCCTTCCTGGATGAGGTCCAGGATGTTCGAGTACATCGTGCGGTACTCGAAGGCGATCTTCACGACGAGCCGCAGGTTGGCCGAAACCAGAGTCTTGGCGGCGGCGAGGTCGCCCTGGGTCCGGAGCCGCATGGCGAGGTGGAATTCCTCCTCGGGAGCGAGCAGGGGATAGCGGCGGACCTCCTCGAGGTAACGCCGGAGAGGGTCCTGAGGGGAGATCGCGACGAGATCCGAATCGCTGATCTCGCTCGCGGGCACTGGCAGGCTCGAGGAGATTTCCTCGTCGGCGGGCTCTTCGGTCGGTTCTTCCTGCTCTTCGAGCTCTTCAAGCTCGTGCCCGGGCTCCTCGGCCGGGAGAACCTCGGGAACCTGGGGCTTGCGTGGCCTGCCTCGGGGGCCTTTGGCTGGCTTTCCGGAGGTGCCGGATTTCTGGGCCGGGGGGTTCTTGCGTTTCAAGACGGTGGCTTCCTTTGAAAAGTTTTCTATAATAGTTAAACGATGGACTCAAGCAGCACCGAGTTTTCAATCGCCGGGATTCCCGTCGGACCAGGGGAAACGCGCGAAATTTACCTCAAGGTATCGGAATCCTATCTCTCGGGTTCGGTTCAGATCCCCGTGACCGTGATCCGGGGCCGAGAGCCCGGACCGACCGCGTTCGTGACCGCCGCCATCCATGGTGACGAGCTGAATGGCGCGGACATCGTCCGCCGGCTGATTTTCGATATCGATCATGAAAAGCTCTCCGGGACGCTGATCGCCGTTCCGGTGGTGAATATCCCGGGATTCCTGAGTCAGTCGCGCTATCTGCCCTACAATCGGGATCTCAACCGCTTCTTTCCGGGGAAAAAAAAGGGCAATAACGCCGAGCGCATCGCCTTCCGGATCTTCCGCGAGATCGTGCGCAAGTGTGACTTCGGGATCGATCTGCACACGGCCGCGGGCGGTCGGATGAACCTGCCGCATGTGCGTGGTGACATGACTCATCCGCGCGTGCGGAAGCTTGCGCGAGCGTTCGGGGCCACGGTGCTCGTTCATCAGCCGGGCGTGCGCGGCTCGCTCCGGCGCGAGGCCACGGATGCCGGAGTGCCCACGATTCTTTTCGAGGCCGGTGAAACGGGGAGATTCTCGAACAAGGTGTCGCTTTCAGGGCTCCGGGGGGTGCTCAACGTTCTCTCCGATATGAAGATGTGGACTGAGCATGATCCGAAGCGGCCGCCGTTTCAGGTGATCGTGAAGGCAAGCGAGTGGATCCGCGCCGAAAAAGGGGGAATCCTGGATCTCGAGGCCACCCCAGGCGAGCTGCTGTACGAAGGGGATCTCGTGGGCTCGATCCTCAACCCTTTCGGTCGCACGGTGACCCAGGTCCGTTCACCGGTGACCGGGATCGTGATCGGGGTGACGACTGCGCCTTTGGCGATTCCGGGTACGGGAGTGGTGCACGTGGCCCGGCTGAAAAAGACTTTGCCCTGGGTGGAGCGTTCGATGAAACGGGCCAAGAAGAGGAAAGCCGCGCTTATCTTAGCGAAAAGCAAGGCTAAATCTTAAAGATTGAACTCTGGTTTGACGCGCTCTATCATTAATAGAGCAGTCTATTCACTCAAGGGGTTACCATGCAGAATCGCACCGGAAGATGGATTTCTTTTGGAATCGTGACTTTTGCGGCGGCAATGGCGGCGGCGCCGTCCGATACCCAGGGCGCAAGCACCTGCGCGGACGTGAAAGGGATCAACTGCCCCGTACAGCTTCCGGCCGCGGCCACGCTCCCCGCTCCCCGCAAGGGCTGTGATGCCCCGGCCTGGAATGCCGGCCTGAAGGAATCCCTGGGCGGGCTGCATTCGCTTTTCGGCTACATTCTCAAGGGACAGGCCCAGTTGAAGTTCGAAGGGGACCAAGCGATCAAGGATCCGCGCGGCCAGGGCAAGGCCTGCATGGCTTATCGGGCGATGAGCGACGAGAAGAACAGCCCCGAGCGACTGCAGTGCTGCATCGACGCGTTCTACAAGGGACTCGAGATCCAGGCGGTGCGCATCGACTCGGAGTTCAAGGGCGAGGAGCTCACCAAGGAGATGAAAGACTGCCGCATTTCTTACGGCAGCGGCGAGGCCGACGGTTGGTCTCGTTGCGAATACGACAAGGCGGTCGAGACCAGCGGCGAACGCCGCAGCTGCCCGAAGTTCAAATTGGAGGGGGTGACCCACCCGGGCTGTTACCAGATCGGGTTTTTGCGGGCGGTCGTGACATGCGGCTGCACGACGGCGCGTGCCTCGATCCCGATGCTCAAGGAGAAGGCGCCCGCCATTTTCGATATCCCGGGAATGCCAGAGAAGGCCAGGCAGTCGATCCCTCCGGCGCAGAGCCGAACGGAGTCGCGAGATGCGGAACGCGCGCATTAAGAGCTTCCTCCTCATCGCGGGGGCCGCGCTGATCCCGCTTCTGGCGCTCACCGAGGTGGGACTCATGACCACCCGCTCGTATCTGATCGGGCTCACGGATCAGCAGGTGCCGACGAACACCCCGGCGAAGTTCAACGGCAAACGGGACGAGCAGGGCAATCCCATCCTGGAGCTTGGCGGAAAGTTTCAGGGGATGACGATCGCCGCCGCGGCGAACGAGGTTTTCCCGCCTGGCGAGAAAAAGCCTGAAATCACGGGCGGCGCGACCGGCGAACAGCAGGAGTGCGATCAGAACATCGACTTCTCGGATCTGAACGCCCCGGGCAGCTCGGCCCGTGTTCTCTCTCCCAATCCCACCACTCCGGTCGCGACCTCGCCCGCGTTGCCTTCGCCTGGCCGAGAGGTGAGCAAGATCGCCGATGAGGCGCATGGGATCGAGCTGATCGACCAGGGCCGCGCCGCGCGGCGGGCCGTGGCGGACGCGGCGCTGAGCGATTACCAGACGCTCGGGCAGTCTTACATGAACCTTCCGCTGGAAGGCTTCGGCGAGCGGATGCAGCAGGCCGTTCAGGGCCTCACTGACAGCTATGAAACCCTGAGCGCTGCGACCGCTGGGATCGAGAATGCCGAGAAGATGCGCTTCCGCAACGTCGTGCTGAACGCGCGCGACAAGGCTGAGCTCGCGGCACAGTCGATCGAGCGCGAACGGCGCTCGGAGCAGACGCTCGAGGCGAACAGCCCCTTCGGGCAGTTCCTCAAGGGCCAGCTTCCCAATCCGCTGGCCCGGACCCGGGAGCTTGCCGAGGTTTTCGGCGGAAAGACCCTGACCCCCACGCAGGCCGCCGGTCCCGAGGGCCTTTCCAACCGCTACGTGATGTTCGCGGGCCTGCCGCCGCAGCAAAAGGAGCAGACGCTTTCGAAGCTCAAGCTCGTCGAGTTGCCGCAGCTGGCTCAACGCGCGGGAGGGGCGAAGACGATCCCTTTGCTGCATAACGGTTATTACCTGGGCGGGGGCGCGACCTCGGTGGATTGCTCGAGCTTCGTTTCGTCGCTGCTTCCGGCCGACGCGCGCAAGACGCGCTACACCACGCTCGATCTCATGGCGATCTGGAAGTACCGCCGGCAGGGGGTCTTCCCCGATCCGCCGCGGTTCGAGCCCAAGCGTCTCGAGCTTCTGAAAAAGGCGGCCGACGCGTTCAACGCGGTCGATATCTATTCGGGAGAGCGGCTCGCGGTGGGTGATCTGCTCGTTTACCGGCACAGCCTGGATCCCTCGGGCCACGTCTTCATGGTCACGGCCTACAATCCGGTCTCCATGCGCGCCAGTGTCCTCGATGCCTCGCAGACCGCGGGCACTATTCGCGAGAAGGAGCTCGCGCTCACGGCCGATCCGCCGGGGACTCCGGAGCGCTTCGTCCGGCCCGGGCTGCACGTTCTGCGGCTCAAGACGGCGTCGAACCAGGGCTGCCGCTACAAGGATTCCGCTCAAGGAGCTGGCAAGAAAGGGGCTGGAAAATGAGGCCCCTGACGCGAGTCCTGACTGGAGCGGGCTTGCTCGTCGCGCTTTTCGCGTCCGGCTCCCTGACCGAGCACGAGCGGCTCCGGATCAGGAACACCTTCCAGCGTCCCGAGGAGGTCGTGAGTTACTACTGCTCGCGCGATGCCTCGGGCTTCGTCTGGTCGGGGCTTCTCGAAGCCGAGCGCAAGGCCTTCACGCTCTGGGAGGATATTCCCCAGCAAGACACCTTCTTTGTGGCTTCGAAGTACGAGATCCAGCCGCCCCAGCTTTCGGGGCGCGGCGACGAGGCGCAGATCCAGGTGCGCTACCGGCTCGTGGCGCTGGGCGACGCCCACGGCACGCGGATGCCCGTGCATCCCGAGGATCGCACCATCACCTATGTCTTGAAGAAGGTGAGCGGGGCCTGGAAAATCGCGCAGCCCGGCTGGAAAGACGTCGCTCCGATCGTGCTCGAAGGCAAGTTTCAGTAGACGGGGTCCTGGTCCAGGCGCTCCTGGATCTCAGCTTTCGAGAAGAGCCGCCCTTTGCCGACGCCCGGGCAGAAGGCGACGACCTCGCGCTTCCAGCTCCGCGCGTTCATGTTCTCGGGCCAGAAAGGCCAGGTGCGGCACTGGACGGGACGCGCCTCGTAAACGGAGCAGCTGCGTTCACGCAGGAACTGGCAGGGGCCCCGAAAATCGCTCAGGTGGAAATAGCCATCGGTCTTGCGGCAATAACGGCGCGTGAAGGCGGAGGTCGCGAGCTTGAGAAGGCGCGCCAGCCTGCGGCGGTCTTCCAGCGTGAGATAGACATAGCCATAGGAGCCGCGCGAGGTGCAGCAGCGCCCCGTGCCCTGACACTCGAAGCGGATTCCCTTTTCCCAGAACGGTTTTGCCATGGAGTGTTCCTAGCATATTCCCGGGCGATCAGTTAACCTGGATGGAAAATGACGCGCTCCAAACGCCCTTCGGCTCGCAAAACAGTTTTCAAGAACGGCCTGACCTTGCTCACGGAGCGGCTCCCGGAATTCAAGAGCCTGGCTATCGGCTTCTGGGTCAAGGCGGGCACCCGCCACGAAGTCCCGCGGGAGGCGGGGCTTTCGCATTTCCTGGAGCACATGCTTTTCAAGGGCACCGAGACGCGGACGGCGCTCGAGATCGCGCGCGAGGTGGATCAGGTGGGCGGGGATTTCAACGCCTTCACCTCGCGGGAATATACCTGCTTCCATATCACGCTCCTGGATCGCGACGTCGGGCTCGGGCTCGATATCCTGAGTGACGTCGTGCTCAACTCGAACTTCGACGCGGCCGAGCTCGAGCGCGAGCGCAAGGTGATCCTCCAGGAGATCTCGATGGTGGAGGAGTCGCCCGAGGAGCTGGTGCACGACGTGTTCTTCGAGAAGATCTACGGCCGTCACGGGCTCGGCCGCCCGATCCTGGGGACCGAGGCGAGCGTGCGCCGAATGAAACGCGGGGATCTGCTGCGCTTTTTCCGCAAGCATTACCGGCCGGATCAGGTGATCGTCTCGGTCGCGGGCAATGTGACGCATCAGGCGGTCAAGAAAAAGCTTGGGCGCCTCGCGCGCGGGGCCTGGCCGGGGCGGCAGTACCAGGCGCCTTCGCGCCGGAAGCTGGGCTTTGCGCCCGCGCCCTCCCTGCGCGAGGGACGCTGGTGGATGGTCCGGCCCACGGAACAGGTCCATCTCGTCTGGGGCGTCGAGGGCCCGACCTATTCCTCGCGCGACCGTTTCGCCGCATTTCTCCTGAACGTGCATCTCGGCGGCGGGATGAGCTCATCGCTGTTTCAGGAAATTCGCGAGAAAAACGGCCTGGCATATACGGTCTATTCGAATCTCTCGCCGCACATCGATTCGGGCGTGTTCTCGATCTATGCCGCCTGCGGCATGAAGCAGGTCCCGCTTTGCCTGAAGCTCATCGAGGAGTGCGTCCACAAGCTCAAGAAGGAGCTGCTTACGCCCGAGGAGCTGCAGGTGATCAAGGACAACCTCAAGGGCACGATCCTGCTTTCGTCCGACAGCTCCGAGTCGCGCATGTCGAGCATCGCCCGCAACGAGCTATTCCTCGGAGCGTACGTCCCGCCCGAGGAGGTTTGCCGCCAGATCGATGCCGTCACGCCGCAGGATGTCCGCCGGGTCGCGCGCAAGCTCCTGCGCGAGGGCAAGCGCTGCATCCTCGCGTTGGGACCCAAGCCACCGCGAAGCGTGCGGAGCCGGCTGGGAATTCAGCTTTTGGCGCGGTAAACGGCGTAATTTTGGATCCGGCGAGCTCGGCTCGTTTTTCGCGGGCCGGTTATCTCGCGAAGTTGAGATCCCAGATCAGCGAGACCAGGGCGGCATCGAAACCCTGGTTGATCAGGCGCAGCTTGATGTCCGAAGCCGAGCTGGCACGACTGTCGGCCATGGCTTTCCAGATCCGCGCGAAGCCTTCCTGCGAGCTTTCGCCATCGTCATTGAGGTCGAGGAGATCCCAGAAAAAACCGGTCACGCGCCATTCGTTCTTCTCGCCGCGGCAGACGTCCTGCGGGATCGTCTCGAAGCGGATCGGTGCGCGCCGCGGGACCATGAACTCGAACTTCGCATCGGGATCGGCCGGATCGACGCTGACCCAGGCGGCGAAAAACGACGCCCAGCCCTCCGAAAGGGCGAGCTCCCGCGAATAGCACTCGTCGATCTTGTGCTGCCCGCCGCCGAATCTGCCGAGCGCACCGAGATCGTAGATGCCATGGCCCATCTCATGACCCACGACATCCCAGTGATCGCCGCGGGTGATGTTCACCTCGCCATTGAGGTAATAGTCCGCCGTCGACGGCCAGACGAACTGCAGCGGGCTTGACCAGAACTTCAGGCCGATGGAGTCGCGCAGCAGTTCCTGCGCGCGCCGGGCGATCTGCCAGATGCCGAGCGCCTGTCCGCCCGGCGAGTCGGGTTTGAAGAAGAGCGTGGTCACGCCCCGGCAGGGGGTCTCGGCCGCGACCCGGTAGGTGACGGAGCCGTCCGTGATGTGGAAATAGGCATCGCTCGCGAGCGGCGCGTCGAGCAATGCCTTGCCGCCTTCGTTGCAGGCGGTGAAACGCGCAAGGCCGTTTTCGTCGGTGAGCAGACGCTCAGTGCGGCCATCGGGGGATTTGAGAGTCACGGGCAGACCTGCAACTGGCGTCAGCGCGCTGTGATCCTGGCGGATGAATTGGATTTCAAGCCCGCTTCCAGGAGCCGTCGAAACCTGATCCGCCGCGAGCTTCGTGGTGATGCTTCCGCGGGCGAAGGCGTGCCTTCCGGGCGCGAGATCCGAGTCATCGATGCCGGCCCGGGCAGTGGTCCCGAGAGTGAGGCTGAGGAAGCTGAAGAGCAGGATCGTAGTGGAAAGGGCTTTCATTTCGGGGTCTCCGCGTCTTCAGGCTAGAGCGGAGACTTGCCTGGCGCAAGCTTTATGTTGGGGGGCGGTTGCGCGACGCTGATTTATCCACGAGAATGATTTTGGATGCGAAAGGCGGTGAAATTCCTTTTCATGTTCGCGGCGGTTTCGGCATTTGCCTTGCTGTTTGTCGCCGCCTATCTCTTTTCGCCTCCGCTGCGGATCTGGCCGCTGCTCCTGAAGCCAGGCGAGCCCTACGAGGACGTTCGGCTTTCCTCCCTTCAAGCTCCGTTTCCGGTGGATCATGCGAGAAGGCGGCTGACTTATCGCGTGGCCAAATCGGAGGGATTCTGCCTTTCAGGACCCGGCCGCGGCGGCTTGAACTTCATCTCGATTGAAAAGCCGCCTCAAGGTTACGAGGTGGTTTTCGAGCGGGATGATCCCGGTTCAGGCGGAAAAGTTGAGCTGATCGAATGAGCGCGCGCGAAGAAGGGTAAACATGAGAATATTCCAAAGGCTGCTTCTTTCACTTGTCCTATTCTCTTCAGTGGTCACTGCGGCGTCCGCCTCGGGTGGTCCGTCGGAGGCGCAGGGGATGAAGCTCGTTTTCGGAAAGTACGATGCCGCCTCGAAAAGGTCTCCGGTCGACTTCGACCTCGCGGTCGGGCTCTACGGTCCTCGATACAGCCCGAATGCCTGGAAGGAGTCGGTGGAGCGCTTCTACGCGACGCCGGTCTTCTTTGGGGCGATCGACGACGCGGGCGCGAAGTTTCTCCTGATCTTTTCGATCGAGGGGGAGGAGTGCGCCGAAGCGACCGGAAGCATGAGCTGCAATTATTGCGCGCCGGTCCTGGGATATGGGATCTTTTCCGCGGGCGGGGGCGGCCGGCTTGAGTTGATCAGCAAGGAACTGAAGTTCGCCGAATTCGGCGGCGGCGGTCGCGCGCCCACGGGAATCCGGGTCGAAAAGGGCAAGGAGGGCGCGGTGCTGGTTCTGGAGACCGATTACCGGGCGATTACCGGGGATCCCGAGCGGAGCGTGGAAATTCGCCGCTTCATTTTAAAAAAAAGCCAAACGGCACGTACGGCCCGCCCAGCCCGGCGAGATGAGCCTCTTCAGCTCTTCCGGTGAACGGTCGTGGGCGAAGCCTGGTCCGTGGGATAGAGGATGATCTGCTGGATATTGACGTGCGCGGGGCGCTCGGCCACCCACAGGATCGTCTCGGCGACATCCCCCGCGGTGAGCGGTTGCATGCCGGCATAGACCGCCTTCGCGCGCGCCGGATCGCCGAGCCGGACCTCGCTGAACTCGGTCTCGACCATGCCGGGCGCGATCTCCGTCACGCGTACGCCGGTGCCGGAGAGGTCCAGGCGCATCGACTCGGTCAGCGCGTGCACGGCCGCCTTCGTGGCGGAGTAGACGTTGCCTTTGGGGTAGTTGAAATGGCCCGCGACGGAGCCGACGTGGATCACGTGCCCTCGCTTGCGCGCGACCATCAGCGGAACCACCGCGCGCGTGACGTAGAGCAGCCCTTTGACGTTGGTATCGATCATCTGCTCCCAATCTTCGAGCAGGCCCTCGTGCAGTGGGTGGAGGCCCTTGGCCAGGCCCGCGTTGTTCACGAGCACCTCGGTCCTCCCGAAAAGCTCGCGGTGGCTGTCGATGAGCGCGCGAACGGCGGCGCCGTCCCGCACGTCGAGCGCGAACGCGTGCGCTTCGATTCCGTGGGTCTTCGTCAGCTCCAGCGCCAGCGCGCGGATCCGTTCGATCCGGCGCCCCGCGAGAATCAAAGGATGTTTGCGCGCGGCGAACGCGCGGGCGGTCGCTTCGCCGATTCCACTGCTCGCTCCGGTGATGAAGATCATTTCAGGCTTCCTTTCGGTTCTTTGAGGTTGGGATGTCAGGCCCCGGCCGCGGAGGTGCGCCCGCGGAGAGTCGGATTTCCTTCCGTGAGCTCCCCGCCCAGTGCCGCGACCAGATTCCCTGGCCCTCGAGCTCGTTCATGATGACGTAGATGCTGACGTTCTTGAGCTCCCGCCCCCAGGTCACCACGCGCGAGTACGCGAGCGCGTCCCAGAAGCGGCCCTTGCGGACGCCTTTTCGAGCGCCGGTGATCGTGCGCGCGATCGTGCCGGTCAG
>JAMPXJ010000048.1 GCA_023701205.1 Oligoflexia bacterium | reverse complement strand
GTCGCGGAAGTGAAGACCCAGCTTGCCAACTACAAGCGGTACCGCAAGCTCACCGACGACTGGGTCGGGCTCGCGCTGGAGCTTGCGAAATGGAGGCTGGAGGAGGCTAAGCGCAGGGAGTCAGACTGAATGAGAACTCGGTACTCTCAAGAATGGGAGTAACGAGCTATAAATAATCAGAGCGACCATCGGGTACGAAGGGAAGGGGCTAAATGATGTCGGATGTTATCGGCTTAATTTTTGAGCTGACCTGTTATGGCGTTGGCGCCGGCTTTTGGTGGCTGATCAGAGGTCGCAAGACGGACTGGAATGATGAGCTGACGAAGCATGACCTGAGAAATGGGCTGACGGGATTTATATTTCTGCTTCTGACCGGACTCGGGATTTGGTTCTTGGTAAAAACAGATTGAACGCGACGTAACGCGCAAGCGCAGTGTCTTGTGGATGAAGTTTACGGTCTTCCAATCAAAGTTTCGAGCTTGGCTTTGTCCATCGAAAACAAATTTCTTGCCGCTTTTGGTTTCTTCGATGAGACCCATTTCAGCTAGCGTCTTCAGCTCCTGTTTGGCGAGCTCCCGAGACTTGCCGATTTGTTCCGCGTATTGCTCGATGCATACGGTCCTGAACTTATGAAAGTGCCATTCTCTTGAGCGTACATCATCGAACCTCCCCACATTGACGGACCGTAGTCGTCAGTTGTCGGCGTGAAGCCGATAGGCAAAAAGCTCCACTTTTCTTAAAGTCCCCAATGGTCCTAGGCGCGACCAGATTACGGACTACCCCGTGAGCGGAACCAACGGTCAATCAGGTCCTTGTGCTTGACATAAGCTTCCGTCCGCTCTAGTTCATCCGTTTTTTTAAGGCGGGCTGAGTGGTAGGGCAAAAAATAGTAATCGAGAAGCTTGTTTGGATTCGTCCGAACGAGAACGGCGAATTCTCCGATCGAAAGCTTGGAAAGCTCTTCGATCCTTCGGTCAACTTCAGCGATGTTTCTGGAAATCTCCGAAGGATCGGTAGATCTTTACCATGGTTAGAAACTCACGTTGGTTCTTAAGGTGTCCAAACAAGGTGCGTAGGCTGCTTGCCTCGTCGACATAATTGGCTATGTCATAGATGAAATCGTCGACTGGCCGCACCTGGATAGGATCAAAGCGAGCGCCCGGTGAAAATAATAGTTTCGTAATTGAATTCGATCCCTCGCGCCACTGGTCAAGGAGTTGGTTGGCCTCCCTTCTTCTCCTGAGTTGATCCTGCCGATAGCGGTAGGAGTCCGCTTTCGGGCTCGTAAGAGCTGCTTCCCGCTCATTATAGGAGAGCATATTCGCCCAATCCCGAAGGAGGTCCCTCAGTTTTCTCTCGATTTCTTCAGCATGTTCGGGCGTGCCTAGTTTGTACTCGGAAAATTCGATGTACTTCAACTTGTCAGGGACCCAGCCCTGCTCATGGAGATCATGGTAGTACTTGTGGCCGAGATGGTGTTGCCAAAGCCTCCTTGCAAGGTCCAAGGTATCCTGAGCTTTCTCTAGCTCTGGAAGTGCCTCGGCGCGAAGCTTGCCGGACTCCTTCCAGGAGCCGATCAGTCCGTTCTTGAAGCTTTGAAAGGTAATGGTCGGATCATATCCCTCCAGTTCCTGGACTGAGTGGATCGAGGACTCCACAACCTCGAGTGGCCTGCGATAATGATGACCCCAAGATGTCGGAAACCTTCGAATCGCGACAATGTCCGACATATCAGTCTCAAAGAAGCGAGTGTAGTCCTGGCTCACGATGAGGTTTTCGGGATGAGAAAGCGGTACATCGCCGTTGGCTAGATGGCGTCCCCAAGCCGCGCCCATTCCGTGCGCAATCCGATTCGTCGCCTCAGCTCTTCCGCGGAAAGCCGCACCCGAGAAAGTCGCTCTTACTGTGCCTGGAGCGAGGCGTACCAAGAGGGCTTGAGGTCCGTAAGGCCCGTCAAAGGCAGATAGGGCGCCTGCAAGCGGGTTGTTACTGACCGTCCCTGGCATCACAGTCTTTTCCAGGCGCTCGAATTCTCGCAGACCGGGTACTTTCTGAAGACCACCGAGAATGCCGCGATCCTTATCGGATTTGTAGCCGCCCATAGCCGTGGATTGACCTGCTCCCTTGAGTTCAACAACAAGCTCCTCGCCGGTGTCTTTCCGACGTACAATGACTGGCAAGCCATCCTTGAGCAGAATTCCGGTACGGCCTTCAATTCGAGTGTAGTAACCGTCTTCTCCGATTGCGCTCAACATTGAGATTGAGTAGGGGTTTGAGGGGCGCTCGGACGTCGTGACAAGGACATTGCCGCTCGCGAGTAGTTGTTGAAGGCTTGCACACGAAGATGGAGATGATCTCAAGGCGAGCGTATGGCTTTAGGAATTTTAAGAACTACCGACTCAGAGTGATTGCGCTGTGTGGGTGGGATGGAGTATTCGCGATCAGAAATTGATTCGATGCAAAACCGACATGCCCCACGAAATGGGGAAGAGCCGATTTTCCTTCAGTTCCGCTGGTTTGTCACTTTCCAAAGTGGCGTGCCCGACAGGAGTCGAACCTGTGACCTTCAGCTCCGGAGGCTGACGCTCTATCCAACTGAGCTACGGGCACGTGGGAAACGTGACTGATCCGAAGGGCTTAACACAGTCCGGGGGCGAAGGCCAAGGGCCCATTTTTCACGGGCGGGTTTTGGCCGGGCGGGGGCCGAAAAGGGCGGTGCCGATGCGAATGTGAGTGGTGCCTTCCTGGATCGCGGCAGTGTAGTCCCCGGACATTCCCATGGAGAGCTTTCCTTGGGTGTGGGGCCGGCACTGGATCTCAAGCTCCCTGAGTCTGCCGAAGGCGGCCCGGTTGTCCTCAGCCGAGCCTTCGGCCGAGGGAATGCACATGAGCCCCTGCAGCTCGAGCTCGGGTAATTCGGAGATGCGGGCCGCGACAGCGGGAACCCTGTCTGGATCGAGACCCGATTTGGAGGTCTCGCGGTCGATGTTGACCTCGAGAAAGACGGGGAGGCGCCCAGGGCGGCTCGAGGCTTTCCAGCGAGTGGCCAGCTCGCGCGCGAGCTTCTCGGAATCGACGGCATGGACCGAATGGACGAAGGGAATCAGCGCCTTCACCTTGTTGGTCTGGAGGTGCCCGATGAAATGCCAGCGGATGCCGGAGCAGCCTTTCTGCTCGAGGGTTTTGGCTTTCTCGACGAGCTCCTGGGCATAATTTTCGGCGAAATCGCGCTGGCCCAGCCAGTAGAGCGCTTCGATCGCCTCGATCGGATGGGTCTTGCTCACGGCGAGCACGGTGAGCGGCGAGGCGGCGTACGCGCTCTGGCGGTGGAGCTCCCCGACGTGCCGCAAAAGCTGTTGGAAGCGGGTCGCGAGCAGTGGTTGTTTATCGCTCAGCGGTGCCATTTGAATAGGGGATACCCGAAACGGTTCTCGAGGTCGGCCACGACCTGTGCGATCGGGAGACCCACGACGTTGGTGTAGCTTCCGGAAATGCGATCGATCAGCGCCATGCCCTTGCCCTGGGCGGCGTAAGAGCCGGCCTTGTCCATGGGCTCCTCGGTCTCGACGTAATTGGCGATGTCTCGCGCCGAGAGCGGGCGCAAGGTGACTTTGGAGCGCACGACGCGGACGAAGGATTCAGCACCCTCCATTCCGACCCGCAGGATGCAGTAGCCGGTGAAGACCTCGTGAGTCCTGCCGGCAAGCGAGCGCAGCATGCGGGCGGCGTCCTTCGCGTCCCGGGGCTTGCCCAGGATCTTCCGGCCATCCGGGGCGACAACGATGGTGTCGGCCGCGATGATCACCGCATCGAGAACCTGGCCGGCCAGCTCCGCCATGACGGATTCGGCTTTTTCCAGAGCCAGTCGCGAAACGAGGCGGCCCGGCTTCTCGCCACGGATGGGAGTTTCGTCCGCCCGCGGGGAGCGAACCTCGAAGGGGAGACCGATCTGCGAGAGCAGCTCGATGCGGCGGGGGGAGGTCGAGGCGAGGATGACGAGCGGGCTTGGTTTCATCAGAAGTAGAATTGGGTCGAGATGAAGCGGAACTGATCCTTGAATTCCCGGAAGCTCTCCGAGCGCCTGAAAAAGACCGTCACCTCGGTGCGCGCGCGATTCTCGCTCGCGAAGAAGAAGCTGCCACCGGAGCGGAAAACCGTGGCTAGTCCGATCCCCGCGCCGGCGACGGAGGTTTTCACCTTGTACTCCTCTTCCGTATAGACCTTCGAGATATGCGAGAGAAGCTTGGCCTTGTCGAGGCTCCCGAAATGATCGATCGCGCTCAGGCCCACGTAGCGGCCATCGAAGCCGACGTTGATCTCCACCGCGTGCTGGCCCTCGAGGCGCATTGCCGTGGAGCGCGAGACCGAGGCGAAAAGCGGGCGCCCCAGTTCGTCCACGGGCGCGTCGAACATCGCGTTCATGAGGATCTCGTCGACGGCGTTCGCGATCACGCTGGCCATGCGGCTCTGGAACTTGGCGGCGAGCAGGTAATTCTTGATGGCCTCGACGGCGCTCTGCTTCTGCACGGTCGATTGGAGCTTCACGTTCTGGATCTTGGCGCCGGCCTTGAGCATCCGCTCGAGGCCGAAGGCGCGGTCACCGAGCGTGGCGCCGACGAGTCGCCCGTAATGCTCTCCGGCTTCGGCCGGGTCGCCGTAGTTGCGCAGGATGAAGTGCCCGAAAAGCGGGCTCTGGATGAGATAAGGTACCTTCTCGAGATTCTCGCAAGTGATGAAATGGATCGCGTTGGCGTCGATCTTCTCGGAGAAGAGGCCCACCGCCTCCTGGATAGCGGCTTCGAGCCGCGAGTACTCCTGCTCGCTCGAGGCATCCGCGAAGATCACCCCGGGCGACTCCTCGGAGATGATCCGAGCTCCGTCCTCCGGCGTATTGGCCTTGCGCAACGTCAGCCCGGCGACCGAGGCGACCTGGGTGGCGAAGACCTCGTCATCGGGACGAGCGGAGATCAGGAGCAGCGTTTTCGTCAAAATCTTGTCTCCATCGGTTTAGCGCATCAGAAAGGCGAAATATTCCTCAGGGATGTCGTCAAAAGCGGCCGGGGCCCCGCACTTGGAGCACTTCAGTGCGGGCAGCTGGAAGTTGAGCTTCTTGAGATCCTCGGTCTTGAAGAGGCCCACGAGCTCGCTGCGGCACTTCGTGCAGGAAAAGGGGACGAAGATGGATTCCACCGCCCCGCCCGCCGTGAAATTGGAGATCAGGTTGATCTGCTCGACGATCGCGGTCGAGCACTCCAGGAACTTCAGCTTGGTGCCTTTGGTCTTGGCCTCCTGGAAGTACTTGATCCAGATCTTCACCCCGACGGAGTTGATGCGGGATACTTCCTTGCAATGGATATTCATCTCGGCGGCCGGTGGTCCGAGAAGTTTGTCGAGGTTGGTGCTCTCCTCGATCGCTCCGCTCAGCCGGACCGCCAACACGGTGCCCTTTTGCTCTTTGATGACGTTCAGCACTCTGTACTCCTGTAATGCCGTCTAATGCAGCCTGATGCAGTAGGTAGCCGTAATGCCCTAGGGGGATAAAAGTTGAATTCAACTGAAATGTTAGTGAAAATATCCAGGTGGGGCAACTCCTATTTCGAAAGTCCTTTTCGGTCGGGACCAAGCTCCTGTTGAGCGTTCTGCTCCTGGTTGCCGTCGTCATCGGATTCCTGAATGTTTCGGCGATCCTCCTTCTGCAGGAGGACAAGCAGGCCTACGTCTTTCAATCCAAATTGACCGAGGCGGTGCTGGCGGGGAGCGAGTTCGTGAACACCTCGCGCCATGCGATCGACACGCTCAGGCTTTCGCTCGCGACCGTAGACCCGCGGAATCCTGTCGTGCCGCAGCAGCAGTCGGCGCTCGAAACCGTGATCGCGAACCAGAACGACGTTCTCCATGTCGCGATCGGATTCATCGAACCCCAGGTGGTGACCAGGAGCGCCATCGCCATGAATCTCGTGGCGAGCGCGTCGAAGGCCAAGAAGCTCGAGGAACTCCAGGCGAAGGCCGAGGATTTCGCGCTTTCGCAAGAGCGGATCCAGGCCGCGCTTCCCGAGCTTCAGAAGAACGGGCTGGCGTTCCTGAATCTCTCGCGCGACGGCGTCCCGCTCCTGGGAATTGTCGCGGCGGAAGGGGCCGCGAGCGGAAGTCTTCCGGTCGCTTTCGGCGTGGTGCCGCTGCGGAGCTTCGGTGCGGAGCTGAGCGCCCTCAACCTCACCATCGCGACGCGTTCGGGCTGGGTGCTGTTCGATACCGATCCCACCGCGATGTATTCAGTATCAAATATCAAGGAAGACCCGCTCTACCTCTTCGCCACGGGCAGCGCGGCCGCGAACGGCACCCACGAATACGTGAGCCGCGCGGGCGTGCGGTTTCTCGGAAGCTATGTTTTCCCGGGCTATGACCTGGTCGCTTTCACCCGAGTGGAATGGGCCAAGGCGAACCGCACGACCTATGCGCTCACCGAGAAGTTCGTCCTGCTCGGCGCGATTGCGATCGGGATCGCCGTCCTGTTCGCGATCTTCTTCGCGAAGACGCTGACCGCCCCGATCGCGAAGCTCTATCAGGCGACGAAGGTGGTCGGCGAGGGCCGGTTCGACCTGGCGCTCGAGGTGAGCAGCGATGACGAGATCGGCGAGCTGACGCGCTCCTTCAACACCATGTCGAGCAAGATCAACGAGCTTTTCATCGAAAGCGTGGAGAAGGTGAAGCTCGAGAACGAGCTCGATATCGCCTCGACGGTGCAGCAGAACCTCCTGCCTCCGCCGGTTTACACGGATGAGCGGGTCGAGATTCACAGCTATTACCAGGCGGCCTCCCGCTGCGGCGGCGACTGGTGGGGAACCTTCAGCGTGCGCGACAAGGTGATCGTGGGCATCGCCGACGCCACCGGGCACGGGTTGCCTTGCGCATTGATCACCGCTTCGGCGAAAAGCACGTTCACCTTCCTGCACCAGATGGCCGAGGGAAATCCGCACTTCCCGCTCGAGCCCGGCGCGATGCTCACGATCGCGAACCGCGTGATCCACGACGCAACGGGTGGGCGGATCATGATGACTTTCTTCGTCGCCGTGCTGGATTTCTCCAAAGGCCGTCTGCGTTACGCGAACGCCGGCCATAATCCTCCCTGGCTCTTCCGCGAGGACAAAGGCAAGGTCGTGCTCAAGAGCCTCACGGCCGCCGGTCCACGCCTGGGGGAAACGCGCGATCTGGCGGCGATCGAGGAGAAGTCAGCGGAGCTACGCCCGGGGGACCTGATCCTCATGTACACCGACGGGCTCATGGAAGGGAAAGGCGCCACGGGGGAGATGTACGGCAAGCGACGCATGCGCGGCGTGGTCGAGCGGCATTTCGCGGACGGCCCCCGCAAGGTCGTCGATGGCATGGTCGGCGATTTCTCAAAGCACGGCGAAGGGGTCACGCAGGAAGACGATGTCACGATCGCCGCGATCAAGGTGCTGGGCCCGGGCGGTGGGCCGTCAGGAGCGCTCCAGGCGTAACTCATGCGTCAGCTGGGCTTGAAAAAGTGGGAAATCGCCTTATGCCTCTTCGCGATCGCCTGGGCCATCCTGGCTCTCGTGGTGTATCTGAGCGGCCATCCCCTGCATCACTATCTCATTCCCTCGGACACGCTCGGACAGGAGCCCATCGGAACCGTCGCTCAGCTGAGCGGCTCCTTGAAGCGCGAGCTCTCGGGTGAAATGGAGTTTCAGCCGATCGCGCTCAACGCCACGCTTTTCCATCGCGATACCGTGGTGACGGGCGAGAACGCGACGGCGGTCCTGCAGCTCGATGGTGGAGACTCGATCGTGCTGGGACCGAAAACCATGGTTCGCGTCGTCGCCAGCGCCAAGACCGGCCTGGCCCGCCTGGCCGCGCTCGGCGGCACACGGATCGAGGTCGTGCGCGGAGACCTGACTGTCAAGGCGTTCGCCGGTAACGTCACGATCCGCAGCGAGAGCCAGGAATTCAAGATCGACTCCCGAAAAGCGCAGAAGTTCAGCCTTGTCGCCGGTGCCCAGGGAGGCCTGAAAGCGGAGGCCGCGCAGGAACTCAACGAAAAGCCCGTTGCCCCGGTACGCCCACGGAACCCGTTGACCCGATTGCTGGAAAGAAAGGCGCCGATCGCCGCGCCTCAGCCTAGCCCGAGCCCGTCTCCGCGCCCTTCGCCGAGTCCGTCGCCCAGTCCGAGTCCCTCTCCGTTCCCAAGCCCCTCGCCGAGCCCGAGTCCCTCACCGAGTCCCTCACCGAGTCCGTCGCCCAGTCCGAGTCCCTCGCCCAGCCCTTCACCGAGTCCGTCGCCCAGTCCCACCCGCAAGCCGCCACCCGCGCCCACGCGAATCGTCTGGCTCAAGCCCGCCACGGACGTGAAGCAGGAAATGTCCGCGGTGCCAATCGCCTTTGAATGGAGAATCACTCCGATCGATCGGGAGTCCGTTCTGGTCATTCGAGACGCAAAGGGTGTCACGCTTTTCCGCGCCCCTGTCAAGCCACGGGTGGGGCTGGCGACGGCGGAGTGGCTTCCGGTCGCGCCAGGAAGTTATCAGTGGGAACTTCTCGAGCGCTCCGGCGCTCCGGTGAGCGGGGTCCGGATCGGAAAGATTCAGATCGAACCCAAGTTCGAGGCGCCGCCACCCGTGCTGCCGCCGGATAAGGCCCTTTTCACTCAGGAGCTCCTCAAGCGAAACGGGTCAGCGATCCTTTTGACCTGGAAGAAAGTCCCTGCCGCGGTCACCTACGGCATCGAGATCGGAACGAGCGCCGACCCCTCCAAGGCCGTCATCGAATCGGTGACGGCGGACAATTTTTTCGTCTTGAAATCCCCGCGGCCCGGAAAGTACTGGTGGAGAACCCGCTCCATCCGGGCGAACGGAGAGAAGAGTCCGCAAGGACCCGTTCTGAATCTTGAGATCTCGCCTTAGGCGGGGGGAAGCTTGCGGGAGTCGTCGTCGTCGGTATCTTTTCCTTCGAGGCCGCGCTTGAACGCGCCGATCCCTTTGCCGAGCGCGGAGCCAAGCTCCGGCAATCGCTTGCTCCCGAAAAGGAGAACGACCACTCCCAAAATCAGCAGATGACCGAGACTTAAACCAAACATGATGTTCCATGGTTAGCTTAAAGCAGGGGGTAGCGTCAAACAGCTTTCTGCGATAATGTAAACCCCATGGGTGTCATTGAGTATTCCTGTAATGTGACCAAGCATCGCATGCTCACGCCGACCGTCTTTGAGCTGGCGTTCGAAACCGAGCAGCCGTTCCATTTCGAAGCGGGCCAGTTCATCAGCGTCGTGATTCCAGGGGCCGGGCCCAAAGGCCGGGATTTACGGCGCGCTTACTCCATCGCCTCATCGCCGGAGATGAAGCCGGTCGAGCTCTGCGTGAAACTCGTCGAAGAGGGCCCGGGCACCCATTATCTTTATCGACTCAAGCCGGGCGATACCTTCAAAGGCTACGCGCCCTATGGGGACTTCGTCTACAAGACGCCCGCGGGGCGCAAGGTGGTTTTCGTCGCTACCGGGACGGGGCTCGCTCCTTTCCGGGCAATGGTGCTGTCGGAGCGTTTCAAGGCCACCGCGCCTGGCCCGATCACGGCGCTTCTCGGAGTTCGCACCGAGGATGAGCTTCTTTATTGCGATACTTTCGAAAAGCGCGATGGAATCAGGTGGATTCCCGCCGTCTCCCGACCGAAGGGGGATTGGAAAGGGTTTCGCGGGCGCGTGACCGACTTCCTGCGTTCGGAAGGCTCCGGGATCGACTGGGCGGGCTCGGATTTCTATCTCTGCGGCAACGGGGAGATGATCACCGAGATGAAGGCGCTGCTGGCGGAAAAAGGGGTTGCCAAGGCGTCTATCCACCAGGAAAAATATTATTGATGGAACCCTTTAAAATCCTGTTTCTCGCGCTTTCGGGCATCCTCGCGGGCGTGCTCGCGGGAATGTTCGGCATCGGCGGCGGAATCGTGCTCGTCCCGATCCTGGTTCTCGGCCTGGGCTATTCGCAGCACACCGCGAGCGGGATGTCGCTGGTCGCGCTCCTCTTGCCCGTGGGCATCCTGGGCGCGGTCCAATATTTCAAGGCGGGCAAGATCTCTCCCGAGCAGGTGAAGCTCGGGCTGATCATCTCGCTTGGGATGTTCGCGGGCGCCTACTTCGGGTCGCGCCTGGCTGTCGCGATGCCCGTGGAGAATCTCCGACGCGGTTTCGCCGTCCTTCTGGGCGCGGTCGCCCTGAAGATGTGGTTTTCCTGAGGCGAGCTCAGAGGCATTTTCGGTCGAAGCTCTCGCCGGGCGGAAGGTCTCGGGCGCAAAGCAGCGCCGGCAAGAGATGGTTGTTATTGTTTTTCTTCGCGTAATAGATCGCGTCAAGGCCCCAGGAGTTCACGACTCGCACATTCGCCCCATAAGAGAGCAGAAGCTCGACGACGGCCTTGTGACCATTCATCGCCGCGAAAATCAGCGCCGTATTGGTGCGGATCACTCCGTCGACAACGCCGCCATCGACCAGCGCGCCTTTCTCGAGCAGGTAGCGGGTGATGCGGATGTGGCCGTAGAAGGCGGAGTAGCTCAAAGGGGTGTACTCGCCCGGAAGGTTCTCGAGCTCCGCGCCGGCGTCGACCAGCATCCGCGCGATGCGTTCATGGCGGTCGTAAATCGCGGTGTCCCCGCCGATCTCGTCTGGAAAAAAAGCCGCCAGCATCAGCGGGGTCTCTTTCGTCGGAGCCCGTAGATTCAGGTCGGCACCCGCCTTGATGAGATATTCCGCGGCGCGGACCGAGCCATCCCGCGCGGCCAGGCCGAGGATCGGGACGCCCGGGCTTCCGAAGCCGGGGGCCAGGACGCGGGTGTTGACCGTGACCTTCCCGGAACGGATCAACTTGTGGATCTCGGGGACGTAATCCTGCTCGACCGCGCGCCGCAGGTCCAGCAGGTCGTCTGCCCGGGCCGGCGCAGTCCAGGGGGCGCAGATCGCGGGCATTGCAGCCAGAAGAAGGGCGGTCGCGAAAAGGGTTCGTGTCATGAGCGGATCATCGCCTGGCCCGGGAGGCCTGTCAATCGAGGCAATCCGTCCCGATGTGCTCCAGGTCGCGGCATCCGGTGGATGACGCGGCGAAGCGGGCTTCCCGCAAAATATTCTGTTATACATGAGTCATGGCGGCTTTGAGCGTGATGATCGTGGAGGACGAGGAAGGGATCTCCGAGGTGCTCCGTTCCGTCTTCGAGCTCGAAGGCGAGACCGTGATCACCGCGCGCAACGGAGAGGAGGCCCTGGAGCTGTGCGCGAAGCTCACTCCCGATGTCATTCTCCTCGATATGATGATGCCGGTCATGGATGGCTTCGAGTTCCTGAAGAAGTTCCTCCCGGCGCACCCCCGGATTCCGGTGATCGCGATGTCCGCCCTGGCGAGCTACCTCAAGGCGGCCAAGGAAAAGGGCGCCGTTGCCGCGATCCAGAAGCCGATGTCGCTGGAACTGCTGCTTGAAACGACGCGCAAGGTGGTGCTCGAGCACAGGATCCCGGAGCTTCCGAAGCCTCGCGAGATCTCGGTTTCCGAGGACGAGCGCCGGATCGATTACATCCTCAGGATGAAGCTCGACGAGCCTGCGCCCGAAAAGGTCCTCCACGAGTTCGTCAGTTACGTCGCCGGGATTTTCCAGGTGCCGGTCGCGCTGATCTCGATCGTGACGGAGAGTCGTCAGTACTGGACGGCCATGTGCGGCCTGCCTTCGGAGCTGGCCGCGGCGCGCGGAACGGAACGCGCGGATTCCTTCTGCACGCATATCGTGGGGGCGCGTGCCGCGCTCGTGGTCCAGGACGCGCTGGAGAATCCGGTTTTTCAGAATAACCTGTTGGTGCAGAAATACGGCTTGAGGTTCTACGCCGGCGTGCCCTTGATCACGCGGTTCGGCGACCCGGTCGGCACGCTTTGTATCAATGACTTCAAGCCGCGCCGATTCAGCCACCTGGATCTGCAGATCCTCGGCGTGCTCGCCAAGCGGATACTGGCGGAGCTTGACTGGCGCGAGAAGAACACTATGCCGGGCTCTCCGGAGTTCAGCTTCAAGCATCTCTCGTACGTCGATGCGGATTCAGGCCTGGTCGGCAGGGCCGGCTTCGAGGACGTGCTGTCGCTGGAGCTCCTGCGCTTCGCCGAGCAGCGGCGGCGCCTCAGTCTTCTCGTCGCGGTCGTGCGGAAAGACGCGCTGGACAGGATCTTCGAGAAGGCCCGAACTTCATTCCAAGGGGTCTGGATCGGCCGGATCGGCTATTCACGGTTCGGCTTCCTGATCCCTGACCGCGGGCTGGCGGACGCGAAGGCCTGGCTTGAGCGGTCATTGGACATGGAGGCCGAGATCGAAGGGGTCGAAACGGGACACTACTTCAGCATGCCAAACCGGTGTCTCAGGGACGCCGAGATCTCCTTCGGCAACAGGGGCTTGTCCGCAAGCGCCTGAGCCCATAGGTGTCAAATCCCGGTTTTTGGGGTAAACGGCGGCAATGCATACGGATGTCCTGATCATCGGTGCCGGCGCGGCCGGAATGATGTGCGCCTTCCAGGCCGGGAGGCGGGGTCGAAGCGTCCTGGTCCTCGACCACGCCCCGAAGCTCGGTGGCAAGATCCTGATCTCCGGCGGAGGGCGATGCAATTTCACCAATACCGGCGCGGGTCCGGCCAATTACGTTTCGCGCAATCCCCATTTCTGCAAGTCGGCCCTCTCGCGCTACACGGCTGCCGATTTCATCGAGCTCGTGCGCTCGCATGGCATCGCGTTTCACGAAAAGAAGCTCGGGCAGCTTTTTTGCGATGAGTCCGCGCGCGCGATCGTCGGGCTCCTCAAAGCCGAGTGCGACCAGGCGGGCGTGCGCTTCGAATTGGGCTGCCGGATCGAGAGCGTGGCACGGCAGTCGGGGTCCGGCCCCGGGCGCTTCGAGGTGGCCTCGACGGCCGGAAGGTTCACGACGGAGTCGCTCGTGATTGCGACGGGTGGGCTTTCGCTGCCGAAGCTCGGGGCGACCGGTTTCGGGCACGAGCTTGCCAGGCAGTTCGGCCTCAAGGTCGTCGAGACGGCTCCCGCGCTCGATGGCTTTGTCTTTGCGGGTTCGGAGAGCGCGTTTTTCGCGCGGCTTGCCGGGCTTTCGATCGATTGCGTGATCAGCTGTGGCGGGCTTTCCTTTCGCGAGAACATCCTCTTCACCCATTCGGGTTTAAGTGGCCCCGCGGCGCTTCAGGCCTCGCTTCATTGGAGGGCAGGAGAGCCCGTCGTGATCGATCTCCTGCCGGGTCACGCGACGTTGGACTGGCTCTTTGTGAAGAAGCGCGAGGGGAATCGGAGTATCTTGAAAAACCTGCTTGCCGAGCTGCTTCCGGCGCGGTTTGCGGAGGCGTACTGCGAGCGCAACCGCGTTTCGGGGCTTCCGCTGCCTCAGGTCTCCGGCGCGGCGCTCGAGGCGCTTTGTGTCGCGCTTCACGCGTGGGAGCTGCGGCCCGCGGGAACGGTAGGCTACTCCAAGGCCGAGGTCACGCGCGGCGGCGTCGACACGGACGAGCTTTCCTCCAAGACGATGGAAGCCCGGAAAGCTCCAGGGCTCTATTTCGTCGGTGAAGTGATGGATGTCACGGGGTGGCTGGGGGGCTATAACTTCCAATGGGCGTGGTCCTCAGGATGGGCCGCGGGCCAGGCCGTGTGAGTCATTGCGATCCGGTGCGCTGGCGCGATTTCTGAATCGCCTGTACCCATGTGGATACTTCTCAAGCTGGCTGTGTTTCTTCTGGCAGTTGACGCGGAGCTAGGTTTCGCCCAAACACATCCCGATCGCAGCGGGCCGCCGCCGAGTCCGGCGAAGCAGTCCATGAAGATCGATGCGACGGTGGCATTAGCCGCGCTCACGTCGCTCGGCGACGGACACCTCTCGAAGCTAGCGGCTACGCTGGGAGTCCTCGCGCGAAGCCCCGAGGCGCGCAGCGCGGAGTGGGACAAGTTGCGGGAGCCTCTGGCGGCCGCGGCGCGGGACAATGTCGAGGCATTGAACTGGTTCGCGCTTCCGGATGGTTCTTACTGGAGCGTGCAGAACGGGCAGGAGACCGGAAATCTTTCCGACCGCGCGTATTTTCCGAGGCTCCTTCGCGGCGAGACCGTGATCGGCGAGCTCGTCGTCAGCAAGGCTACCGGCAAGAGCTCCGCGATCGTCGCGGTACCGGTGAGACGCGGCAGCGAGGTCGTGGGCGCGCTCGGCGCTTCCGTCTTTCTCGACAAGCTCTCAGCTCAGATCGAGCGCGAGCTCGGGCTCGATGACACGATGATCTTCTACTCCTTCGATGCCAAGCCCACGGTCGCCCTCGACTGGGATCCCGCGATCATCTTCGCGGACCCGATGCAGCTCGGACCGGAGGTCAGCCGGGCCTTCAGGGAAATGCTCTCGAAGGAGGAGGGCTCGGTCCAATATGCTTTCCGGGGTCGGAAGCGGAAGGTGATTTTCCGAAGGTCCGGTTTGACGGGCTGGTGGTATGCGTTCGGGTTGATCCCCGAAGGGCGGGAGAGGCCTGGCAGCGCCTCCGGGCAGCGGTGAGTGATGCGCTGCTGAAAAATATTCCGCGGCCCTGCGTGATCCTCCTCGATCTGATGATGCCGGTGATGGACGGCAATGAGTTCCTCAAGCAGAGGGGTGAGGCAGTAACGCGAACCGCGCTTATCCGGGCGCGTTCCGGGTCATGAGTCGCGTGATTTTTTGGCTGCGGTTGACCGGGCAGGCGTGCTCGTCACCGGAAGCACGTAAGTTCCCAGCTGAACGACCTGATCGGGGTCCTTCTCGTCCTGAAGCCAGCCGATGATCTCGTCCTGGAAGGCGAGCACGCGCCGGAAAAGCTCAGGCACCTTCTTGCTGCTGATCGGAATGTTCAGGAGCCCGAGCTGGCGCTCAGACGTGCCGACGGTCTCCAGAAGCCCTCGCCACATCGTGAGCGTCTGCTGATGGAACTGCAGTACGCGCGCCTCATTGAAGCCATCACCAGTATCGAGCACGGGGTTTCGCGCACGGTAGCGCCCGTCGGGAGCGGTTTCGAGGAAGCCGCCCGAAACCAGGAGCTTGAGGGATTCCTCGGCCTGCGCCTCGGAGATCAAGCCGCGCAGGCGCGCGGAGATCCAGGCGGGATCAGGATTGAAATCGCGGAGCGCGACCATCTCGAGCACGACCAGGTGAAACCACTCCGAAAGCACGCGGGACTGGGCCTGGGGGATCTGCCGGGTGATCAGCTTGCGCGTGGCGATCAGGTGCGTCTTCTCCGCTTCGACTCGCTCTTGGGGGCTGGCGTCCGGTGTGGAGGCATTTTCCCTGCGAACCAACGCGACGAAGTAATCGCGCTCCGGACCCTTGAGTCCGATCGCAGCGGCCACCCGTCCGGCGGTCGGCTCGGTCAGCGAGCGTTTCTTCTGGATCACGAGCTGCAAGTAATTGGGGCTCTTGAGGCCGGCACGCTTGGCGAAGAGCCGATAGGAAAAGCCTTGGCGCGTGGCCTTCCGGTAAGCGTAGTAATCACCCAGAAAAGCCCGGTAATCCTGGTATCTCGGCAACACGGGGGGAACCGGTGCGGGGGCCGCGTCCGTGATGGACGGGCCCCCGCG
>JAMPXJ010000026.1 GCA_023701205.1 Oligoflexia bacterium | reverse complement strand
TCCTTCCAAGACATAAGAGAGCCTCCCTTATGCCTAATAAGTGTCACCTATGTTTCCGGTTCGTGTAACCCATGTCTGGAGTTCAAAGTGTTACCCATGTATCAGGTCCGGACCGATTTTGTGGGTTTGTGCCGCGAGAATGACATTGCCCCGCATGTTGCTGAGCATAGCAAGAGGAGGGTACATGGTCTTGACGGCCGAACGACGCGGCACGGGTCCTACGGCGTCAGCCAGCGGAAACGAAAGTTGATCGATCGGAAGTTTGGCTGACTGAAGACGGTAGGCGGGCTCTACAAATCGCGGTTCTTCGGGCAACGGCGGACGGAGGCCCAGGGGCACGTGGCGCTGGCGGCCTACAACAGAAACAGCGAACTCACCAGTGGTCGGCCGGCAGCTATGCTAGGTCTTCCAGGTCAGATAACGTGCCGTGGATGACGTCGCCAGTCGGTGACGTAGTCGATCAGCGACGCCATGCTGAGCCGCGGGGCGCGATGCTATCAGCCATGGCGGCGGGCACGGAGCACGAGCACGGAACACGGGCACGGAACACGGGCACGGAACACGGGCACGGAGCGCGGGCACGGAACACGGGCACGGAACACGGGCACGGAACACGGGCACGGAGCGCGGGCACGGAACACGGGCACGGAACACGGGCACGGAGCGCGGGCACGGAACACGGGCACGGAACACGGGCACGGAGCGCGGGCACGGAGCGCGGAGTGCGCGGCGCTACGGTGAAACGCGAAGAGGCTTTCGCGAACTCACTGCGCCGAGTTCTGCCAGCCTTTGTGCTTGAAGCTCACGGTCGCCGTTTCGGTGCCGGTAAGCTTGGCGGAGCCGTGCAGCTCGATTGCGTAGCCGGTGGCGAGGTTCATCTCGACCGGGTAGTCGATGGCGAAGAGGTTCTCGCGGTAACCGAGATAGCTCCAGCCGTTGGCGGTGTCCTGCGGGATCGTCTGCGCGACGCCGTTGACGACCTTGGTGACCACGATCGTGCTCACGTCGGCCTCGCGATCGATGAAGAGATAGCGCGTGCGGAGCAGGAGCTTCTGCGCCGTGAGGCTCTCCGAGAGCGAGCTCAGTACGCTCGACACGGACTTCGTGCAGATGTCGTAGCTCTGGCCGCCCGTATCCCGGGCCATCTGCTGATAGCGCAGTCCCTGCCAGGCCGTGCTGCCCAGGCAGGAGCCGGTGTTGGCCGCGACCGCGGCGTAGAACTTCGTCTGCGAGGCCGCAGGCTTGACCGCCTGCAGCTGGGCCTTGTACTCGGCGAAGCTCGAGGCCCGCGTGCCCGTGGGGTTGGACACCGGCACGCCATCCTTCTGGCAATCCGTGGGCGCGACCGAGAGATTCTCGTAATCGACCCTGTAGCCGTTCTGTAGGCATTTGGTCACGCCCGAGGTGTCGTTGCCGTTGCCGACGACGAGCACGACCAGCAGCGCGTCATCGCGCAGAAAGCCGGTGCCGGAGGCGCTTCCGTAGAGCGTCCGGGTGATGTTTGCGAGCCCCGGTTCCAGCCCGTTGAGCCGGCTGTTGGTGTCGGCGTAGCTCAGGAAGCCCGTGTACTGCCCGGGCTTGACGAAGAACTGGGGAACGATCGTGCCCGGAGTGCTCAGGCTGAACGGTGCGCCCGGATAGGGAGGGGTCCATTCGGAACCCCAGTTGGCGTCGTGTTGCGAGGCCACGACCTGGGTGACATCTCGCTGAGCGGTGAGCGGGATCGAGGTGAAATGGTAGTCCCAGCCTTTGCCCTGAAGGGAGCGGAGGAACTCGGGCATCTGCCGGGCCATGGCCTGATGGATCTCCATGATCGAGCCGCTGTCGTCTTGCACGAGGAGCAGGTCGACTTTCGGCGGAACCGTGAAGACTCCCGGAGCCTGCTGCTGCGCCTCGATCGAGGCGACGACGAAGGCGGTTTTGCCGCAGCCGGTGGCGCTCAGGGCGCTCGCGCTCAGGGCGGTTGCCAGCAGGAGATTCCAGGGTCTTTTATGTTTGCGCGGTTTCATAATTTTCTCGCTCTCTCTGAAGCTCTTCAGGGGAGAACGCCCGTCGTGGCGCACTCGTCCCTGCGGATACTTAAGGCAAGGGGGGTGCCAAGCGGGGCCAAGAGGGAACTGATGGGTAAATTGCGGTAATTAGGGCTGTATTTTTGAAGAAATGGCTTTTGCCCGGTCGAGGGGGTCTCGGGGCGCTTGGATTCGCGCTTACGTCTGTCGAGAGTTTAGACAGGGTTCAGGGAATCAAGGCGAGTACTTGAAAATGGCTCCGTTATCCAGAACGCCGGCAGTTGAGCCTCCTCCGAAAATGAAAAGAGAAGGGTTCGCGAGATTGGAGCCGAAGGTTTGAGAGTGCGACCTGCGGGCGGAAGGCGCATTCAGGTCGGGCAGGGCTCTCCAGCGATCGGCGATCGGGTCGTACTCGGCGCCGGAACCGAGGTGGTTCGTGCCGTCGAACCCTCCCCAGATCAGCATGCGTGACCCGGTCCAGGCCGCGCGGTGAAATGCCCGCGCGGCGGGAGCGCCGATGAGGGATGTCGCGCTCCAGGAGTCGCTGACAGGGTCATAGCGGCCGCCGGTCTGCTTCGCGGGAGACCCGCCCCAGACGATCATCTCCGTTCCGGTCCAGATCGTGCTGAAGTTGTACCTTGCGGACGGGGCATTCGCGATGGAAGTCGAGCTCCACTGATCCAGGATAGGGTCGTAGCGACCGCCGGTATTGAGTCCAAAGCTGGAGGTATGGCCGCCCCAGATGATCATCTCCGCTCCGGTCCAGGCGGCCCCGTGTTTCCAGCGCGCGCTTGGCGCGTTCGTGGTGGTCATGGGGACCCAGGAGTCGGATGCGGGATCGTAAACCCCTCCTGTGTTCAGGTCGACGCTGATGTTTCTTCCGCCCCATACGATGAGCTGGGAGCCTGTCCACACCGCCGAAGGCTCGGCCCCGGCGATCGGGCGATTGATCTCGCTCATCTGGGTCCATACGCGCCCAACGGGGTCATAGCGATCTCCTGAGGCGACGATGGTTCCGCATGAGGAGGTCGTGCAGCCACCCCAGAAAAGCGCTTCGGTCCCCGTCCAGACGGCTACGTGTAGCGTGCGGGCGCTCGGGCTGCCCGTCACGATGGGGCTCGACCAGGAATCCGCCACCGGATCGTACTGGGCGCAGGAGCTCATCGCCGCGCTGCCGTTATCCCCGAAGCAAATCAGGAGTTCCGCCCCCATCCAAAGCGCCGAGTGGCTCTGCCGGGCGGCCGGGCCAGCGCCTGCCCCGGCCCGCATGGCCACCCATTTTCCGAAGGGCAGGTATTCGAAATTTTGTGGGCTTGTGGCGGCCTGAAGATCGGGGTTTGTGACGGTGACAGCCACGACACCTGGGTCTCCGGGCGGAGTGCGGCAGGTCAAGCTCGTGGCATCCACGAAGATCGCGTCGGCACAGGCCTGGTCTCCGATCTGTATCGTGGCTCCACTGGCGAAGTGGGCTCCCGTGATCGTGATCCAGGTGCCTCCGTCTTGGGTGCCCTGTGATGGAAGAATCGAGGTAATCGTGGGCGGGAGGAGCGAATCGGGAGAGGGCGTGGCCGAGGGCGAAGGAGAGGGAGACGGTGAAGGAGATGGTGAAGGAGATGGTGAAGGTAATGAAGGTTCCGAAGAGGTCGAAGGGGTTGGCGCCGGGAGTTCCGGAGTGTCAGAAGGCGCGTTGAGAGGTGACACCTCGACCTGGGCGTTAAAACAACCCGTCAGGTGGACCAGGAGTGCGGCAATAGGCAGAGCCCGGAAGCGCATACTTTTATTATAGAAACGTCTTCAATTTCTGACAATATTGCTGCAATTTGTTATGTGTATGATCCAAAACGATTTTTTTAGAAAAGTAAAAAAAGATTAATATTTAGAATTCGAATCCGGCATGCACGCCTGACCCCAGGATCCAAATTGAACCCGAGCGAGTGAGCAGAAGCTGGCCGCCGAGATGGAAACGCTTCATCCCGGGGTGCCAGTGGAGTCCCACAGAAAGGAACGGGCTGTAACCCGAGGCCTGATAAGGAACACGGCTGGCATCAGCGGCAAAAAGCAGGAAACCGTAATCCGCTCCGCTCCAGATCGAAAAACTTCCTCGGTGCAGAAGCGAGACACGCACGCCGACGCCGAAAAGCAATCGACGATCTTCCACGCCCCGTCCTGTCTGCATTCCACCGGAAAAAAAATGCAAGCCGACCCGGCGTCGGTACCAAAGCGTGTTCTGCGCATGAAGCAGGAGCGAGGCGGGAGGGGAGGGCGCGTTTGCGGGGTTCCCCGCCGGGGTGAGAGCGATGAAGCCCCCTTCCGGCTCGAAGCTCAGGGTCCGGTCGTTCGAGGGCCAGAAGGCCAGGGCAGCCACCGCGGTTCCGGCGCCGAGGGCTCCGGCCCAGACATCCAGTGGATCGTATACGGCGTCCAGGAATCGTTCTTTCGCCACGCTGGCCAGGATCGTTCCCAGCGCGGAGGCCGTGAGCGCGCGCGGGCGAGGGACGCCGAGCTCCTCCAGAAACCGCTCCGCGGTGACCGTGGCCTGGAATCCGATCAGGAGATGCGCCTGCCGATCGAAATGGTCGAGCTCGAGCTCGAGCGATGCCGACCTCCCGTGGTGCGGGGCGAGCAGGACGAAAAGGACGAGCCAGCTCAGCGTCGTCTTCGGGAGATCAATGCGCGGGCAGTGCATCGGACTCTCCCGTCTGGCGATAGAGCGCCCGGCGCGACGCTTCGGCCTCCTCGCGCGAGATGCGTTCCCAGCGGAGCGGGAATTTTTTCCAGCGGCCGGCCTGGGTTTCATGCAGCTCGAGGTTCTGCTCCGCCGAGGGGTCTCCGAGCGGGATTTCGGCGGCCAGATGACTGAAGCGCCTGGCGAGGGGCTCGAGATTGAGCACGGGCAGAAGCAGGAAATAGCGGTCCTCCTTGAGCGAGATGCCAGCGGGCGTGCCGAGATCGGTGCCGTAAACGGCACGCTTTTTTTCGGAGGGCGGCTGGTCAGGCACGACGTAAAAGATCAGGGTCCAGCTGAAGCTCTCGGGATCGGCCATGGGATTTCCCGCTGAATCGGAAGAAGCCTCGGAGAAATCGCGAACCGGAAGATAAGCGGCGAAAAGCGCGATCGATAGCGCGAGTTCGGGAATCGCCGCGCGAGCGCTGAAATGGGAATCCCCCTGAAAGGCGACCTGCAGGAGATTCACGAGCGTCTCGGCGTGCTTGAGCCTCTCCCGGGGATTGGAGGGGCGCCAGAAGAGCCGGGTCACCGAATTTTTTTCCAGCTCTTCGAGCCTGAGCTCGTAAACGCGCTTGAGCTCGGCAAGAGGGACGTTACGCAACGCCGGCGCGATCAGGGCACTCGCGGCCTGCGGCGTGGGCCGGGCGAAAGGACCCAGTCCCAACGGCTGTTCCGGTGCCCGCTCGGCTCGGTAGTCGGCGGCCGCATCATCCGGTTCCGGCGGTTCCGGGCCTCCGAAGCTCGCGCCCGGGGTGGCGCGCGTCCCGAGCCGCCACCCGGCGGCAAAAGCCCAGAGCGCCACGAGCGCGAAGCAAAGCGCGAGAAGAAGGCGCCGCGAGGTCATCGTCATTTGAGTCTAAAGGGCTCGGCGGAGAGGGGCAAGTTTCCAGTTGGCAGCGCGAGGGGCACCCCTTAAAATTAAGTGATGGAAAACACTGGGAAGCTTTCCGCGCCGAAGCCCGAGTCCAAACCCGATTTCAAAAACGACCGCGCCGAGTGGTTTCTCGCCGAGGGAGATCAGTGGATCGGCCCGCTCACCGCGCATGATGTCTACAAGAAAGTCTTGGATCGCGAGATCACGCTCGCGCACTTCGTCTGGCGCGCGGGCCAGGAGGGCTGGGAACGCATCTGCGACGTCAAGACCTTTCAGGTCGCGGTGCCGAAGCTTCCATCCAGGGACATTCAGCGCGAGGTCAAGCAGGTGGTGAAGGAAGCCGCCAAGCCGGCCGTCAAGCCGGCGGCCGTTCGTGCTGGCAAGGCACCCCCGCCTTTCAGTCAGGAGCGCGCGGGCGGCGAAGAGGCTGACGAGGCGCGGATCTGGTTTCTGTATTACAATGACTCGCAGTTCGGGCCGTTTTCGGCGGGCGAGGTGAACCGTTACCTCGCCATCGGCAAGATCAATGAACGGGTGTTCGCCTGGCGCGACGGGATGAGCGGCTGGGAGCGCATCGAGAAGATCAAGGAATTCCGCCTGCCGCCGGTGATTTCCCAGGCGGAGTCGCTGGGCGGCGGCCGCATCCGGATCGAGCGTGAAGGGACCCGACGCACGGAAAACCGAAAGGCCCCGCGTCGTCCGCTCGTGGCGAAGATCCTGGCGACCAACGAGCGCGCGCTGGTCGCCGGCGTCTGTCGCGATATCAGCGTGGGCGGGCTGCAGGTGCTCACGGACCGCGTGCCGGGACCGGTGGGCGGCCGGATCAAGCTCAACGTGAGCTCGGTGGGCGAGGGGGGGAATGCGATCGACCCCTTCGTCGCGGAAGGCGTGATCGTGAGGATTCTGGAGGATGGGCGTGGATTCAGTTTCAGGTTCGAGCGGCTCGGTGACGGAGCTCGAAAAGCGATCGAAAAGTACATCGGATCCGTCGACTGAAGATCGTCGGATTTACCAGGGCATCCTGCAGCCGCGAGGCTTTCCGGCGCTTCCCCGGGGCTGGAGCTCGGAGTGGGAGACCTTCCTGAGCGCGGACGGAAAGGTCCAGCTCTTCGGCGTGCTGCACTCCAGGAGCGCCGGGCCGGTCCGGCGCGTGCTCGTGGTTTCGCATGGCCTAGGCGAGCACGGGGGGCGTTACCTG
The DNA here is from genome assembly GCA_023701205.1 of Oligoflexia bacterium. Lineage (GTDB taxonomy): Bacteria > Bdellovibrionota > UBA1018 > UBA1018 > UBA1018 > JAMPXJ01. The sequence goes on along the minus strand of JAMPXJ010000026.1, from coordinate 66,091 downwards.
CATTTCCCGCATTTTCTCGAGAAACACGTCGATGCGGTCTACTGTCTCGATCACCGCGGGCACGGGCGCTCCGAAGGGCTGCGAGGGCATGTCGAGCGGTTCGATCTCTTCAGCGACGATCTGGCCCTGGCGATCCGCCGGCTGGGGGAGCGGCTCACGAAGCTTCACGGCGCCGTCGAGATTCACCTCGTCGGTCACAGTCTGGGCGGTTTGATCGCGCTGCGCGCGCTTCTCGCCGACACGAAGCTTGCGGTCCGCTCCGTCGCGCTTTCGGCTCCGCTTCTGGGGATTCGCGTGGAGGTGCCGGCGATCAAGAAGATGCTGGCCGGGACCCTCTCGCGCGTCTGGGGCTCGCTTCAGATGCTCAACGAGCTGGATGCCCGCGAGCTTTCGCATGATCCGGCGGTGGTGGAGGCCTATCTCGCCGATCGGCTGGTTCACAAGAAGATCACGCCGCGCCTCTACACGCAGATGGTGGCCACCTATGAGGTGGCGCGCAGGCGGGACTCCGGTCTCGCGGCGCCGCTGCTCATGCTGATTCCTGAGGAGGATCGGATCACCGACTCGGGGGCGGCGATGAATTTTTTTCGCGGGCTCAAGCATCGTGCTAAGGAGCTGAAGACCTACCCGGGCTTCTACCATGAGGCTTTCAACGAGACGGGTAAGGAGAAAGTCTTCGAGGACCTCGCCGGATGGATAAACAGAAACGCGGGCAGCTGATCGCGCTCATCAGGAAGCTGAGCTACCGCGAGGGGGATTTCACCCTTGCCTCGGGCAAGAAGAGCCGCTTCTACGTGGATCTCAAAGCCACGACCCTGCATCCGGAAGGGGCGTTTCTCATCGGGGAGCTCGCGGTGGACGCGCTGATGGCCTTCGGGCGGGAACGCGGGATCACCATCGGCGGCGTCGGCGGGCTCACGCTCGGGGCGGACCCGCTGGCCACGGCGATCTCGCTGGCGGCCCGGGCGCGCGGGGTGAGCTGGCCAGCCTTCATCGTGCGCAAGGAGCCCAAGGATCACGGCACGGGGCAGTACGTCGAAGGGACCGAGAACCTGGCGCCCGGCGCGTCGCTCGTCGTGCTCGAGGACGTCGTCACGACCGGCGGCTCGAGCCTCAAGGCGATCGAGCGGCTGCGCGACGCGGGCTATCGCCCCGAGGCCGCGCTTACGGTCATCGATCGCGAACAGGGCGGAGACGCGCTCATCCGCGAAAAAGGGGTCGAGTTCCTGCGGCTGGCGACTTTGCGAGAGGTCCAGGAGAGCCGCTGAGCTTCAGGCGGGCGGCGCTCAGATCACCGTATCGCGCAGGAAGTTGCGGTCGTCCGCCGCGGGATAGTCGACGGTGTAATGCAGGCCGCGGCTTTCCTTGCGCGAGATCGCGCACTGGACGATGAGATCGGCCACGGTGAGAAGGTTACGGAGCTCCACCAGATCCTTGGTGAGCAGGAAGTTCCAGTAGTAGGCGTTGACCTCGGCCTTGAGCAGCTCGATGCGGCGCTGGGCGCGCTCGAGCCTGCGGTCGCTTCTCACGATGCCCACGTAGTTCCACATCAGGTAGCGGATTTCCAGCCAGTTCGCCGCGATGTCGATCTGTTCCTCGATGTGGACCGCCTGGCCCGAGTCCCAGTCGGGGATCTCGGGAAAGAGGCGCGGGTCGGCTTCCGGCGCCCGTCCCGCAAGCCTGGGATAGGCGTGCTCGACCGTCCGATGGGCGAAGACGACGGCTTCCAGGAGCGAGTTGCTCGCCAGCCGATTGGCCCCATGCAGGCCCGTGCAGGCGACCTCGCCGATGGCATAGAGCCCTTCCACCTCGGTCGCCGCGTTCGCGTCCACGAGCACTCCGCCGCAGGTGTAATGACAGGCCGGCACCACCGGGATCGGCTGCCGCACGGGGTCGATCCCGTACTGCAGGCAGGTCTGATGAATATGCGGGAACTTCCGCGGGAACTCCGCGCCGATCGCCGAGCAGTCGAGCACGACGTGCTTGTCTCCCGTGCGCTTCATCTCCATGTCGATGGCGCGGGCGACGACGTCGCGCGGGGCGAGCGAGGCCATGGGATGATGACGGCTCATGAACTCCTCGCCCGCGAGATTGCGCAGGAGGCCCCCTTCGCCCCGGACCGCCTCGGAGATCAGGAACGTCCGCGCGCTCGGGTGAAACAGGCACGTCGGATGGAACTGCATGAATTCCAGATTCGCCACGCGAGCGCCCGCGCGATGGGCGATCGCGATCCCGTCGCCGGTCGCGGTGTCGGGGTTCGAGGTGTAGAGATAGACCTTGCCGGCTCCGCCCGTGGCGAGAATCGTGACATCGGCCGCGAGCGTCACCACCCGATCGTGCCGGGTATCCAGAACATAGGCTCCCAGGCAGCGCCCGGGCTTGCGCCAGCGCTTGAAGAGCTTTCCTTCGGTGATGAGATCGATCGCGACGTGGTGCTCGAGGACGCGGATATTCGGGGTCCTTGCAACCTGCTCGAGCAGGGCCTTTTCGATCGCCCAACCGGTGAGGTCATCCGAGTGCAGGATCCGCCGGCGGCCGTGACCGCCTTCGCGATGGAGATCGAAGGTTTCATCCGGATCGGAGTGGGTCCGGGTGAACTCCACGCCGAGCGCGATGAGATCGCGCACGCGCGCGGGGCCCTCCTCAACGCAGATCCGCGCGATGTCCTCGTGGCAGAGCCCGGCCCCCGCGCGCAGCGTGTCCTGAAGGTGCTCTTCGAAGCTGTCCTGCTTGGACCAGACCGAAGCGATCCCCCCTTGGGCGTAACGGGTGGAGCCCTCGGCGGGATCCGCCTTGCAGACCAGGGTCACCGAGACCTCCGGGCTCTTGCGCGCGAACTTGAGCGCGGCGCTGAGGCCGGCGATTCCGGTTCCGAGGATCAGGACTTGCGGGACGCGGGTAGGCATGGTTCGCGACTGTAACATGGGGACGAGCGCGCGTCCCGTCTGTTTTTTGACGGCGAATCCGGGCTTTCCCGTTATTCCCGTTTGAAATCGAGACTGCAACGACGGGGAATGTTAGCATGAAGCGAGGCGCACTTTGCGCCCCGGGGGAGAGTCATGGATCGTAGGGGGACCCGTGCCGCCAAAATCTTCGTTCTGGCTGGAGGCTGTCTGCTCGCGGCTGGGCTCCTGGCCGCCGGGTGGCTCGAGCTTCGGGCGGACGAGGCGCGCCTGGCCCGCGAAAAGGACGGGCGCGATCGGGAGCTGGCGCGCAAGGCGGATGGGCTCGCCGAGGAGCTTCGAGGCGAGCTCGAGCTTCTGGCTTCGCGGGCGCAAGCCATTCGCGGGCTGAGGAAGCTCGGGACCAGCGCGGCCCGAACGGCGATCGCGAGGACGCTCGGGGAGGGGCCGGGCAGCATCCTGTTATGGGCCGAGGCGGAGTCAAGCGGCGGCGCGCGGCTCCGGGCGCGCGGCACGGTCGGAAACGAAAGCGTCCGCGATGGAATCCGATCGGAAGCCCGCACCGTCGAGCGCATTCTCGCGCGCGTCGATCCGGGGTCCTTGGATGGCTCCGGAATCGCGCTGCTACGGCTGAAACGAGATTCGCAAAGGAATAATGAATGGATGGCGCTGGTCGCCCCCGACGGGGTCGCACGGCTGGATGGACGGCGGGGCGTGGTCCTGGCGATCATCGATCCGGCCGAGGCTTTCGCTGGGATTTTCGGCAAGGCCTCCGCCCAGGGGGATCGCGCTTATCTTCTCGGCTCCGATGGCCTGGTCCTGGCGCACTCCCAACGCGCCTATCTGTGGTCGGATTTCGGCCGGGCGGTGAGCCGTGACTCCGGAATCTCTGAGTACCGCGCGATCGATCAGCTCCGGGTCGCCGGGTCGTTCCGCGGCGTGCGCGCGCTGCCCCTCGGGATCGGGGTCGAGCTCCTCATCTCCGAGCCGAGGTTGCCTTCGCTGGATTCGCGCGCGATCCTCGCCGGGCTGGCCCTGCTCGTGGGACTCTTATCGCTCGCCGCGGCGCTGCTGCTGAGGCTTCGCGCGCCCCGCACCGTACGGCTCGCCGAGAGCGCGAACGACGTGGCCCTCGCGATGGCCGGTCTCGAGGAAGCTCGCGCGGAAAGACGGGACGAGCGGCAGCGCCTGGACGCCCGTCGGCACGCGCTCGAGCGCCTGGCTCCGCGTGATGACGAAACCCTGATCCTCAAGGAGCTTCCGCCCCGAACGGAGGCCTGCAGGGAGGCTCCCTCCCGATCGGGAAATCCCGTCGGCGAGGCGGTCGATGCGCAGCTCGTCGAGCAGGCTTTGGCCGAGGAGCTCATGACCCCGCCGCTGGACTCGCGCGAGCGGCTCGAGCGTCAGGTAGCGGCGACCCGCTTCGAGGTCGCGATCTCCTCGCTGCGCGAACCCGCGGAGATCCTCGAAATGCTCGCGGCGCATGTGGCGGAGGTCTCAGGCGCCCAGACACTCGTCTTCGCGAGCTCCTCGAATCGGGCCGTCCTGCGGGCGGGGGCCGGCTTCGCCGAGGGGACCGCGCTGGAGGAGCTGGCTTTTCCGGTACAGGCCGCCTTGGTCGAACAGGTTTTCCGGAGCTTCAAGCAGGGCAGGGTGCTGTCGCTGGTGGACTATCCGCCCCTGGGAAGGCTGCTTCGCGAGAAGTTCGGCGTGGCGCGCTTCCGAGCCTGGGCGATCGCGGAAAACGGCACCGGCCGTCTCCTGGGCGCGGTTGCGGTCTTGAACGCCGGCACGCGGGTCGTGCATAATACGCCTGTGCTCGTGCGCGCGATCCGCGGCGTGGGCACGGTGGTCCGGATGGGAATGCGGCCGGCGAACCAGAACGTGGAGGCCCGGTGAGAAACCTGGCTTGGAATCGAGCAACGTGAACGACTCAAGTGAAATGAAATTGGAATCGAGATCCGGCTGGCTCCGGGAGTACCGGGCGCGCGAGCTCGTCGCGGCGGAGGAGGAGCGGGGCGACCGCTTCCTCGGCGCCCCTTCGCGGGTCGTCGCTGAGTTCAGTTCGAAGGCGCTTCGGGCGAATTACCTGGCCGTGCGCGAGCAGGTGCCGGGCCTGGCCGTGCTTCCCATGGTGAAAGCCAACGCCTACGGGCACGGCTTCTCCTGGGTCGCGCGCGAGCTTCTGGAGCTGCCCGGGCTTTATGGATTCGGAGTGGCCACTCTCGGGGAGGCGGCGGAGCTGCGGGCGGCGCTTGGCGAGCGCGGCAAGCGCGTTCGTATCCTGGTGCTCTCGGGAGCTTGCGGCTGGACGCGGGAAAAAGGCGCTTTCTGCGAGAAGTTCGGGCTCACGCCCACGATCGCCTCGGACGCGGATTGGCAGGAGTTCACCGGGCAAGGGTGGCAGGAGCGGATCCCCTACGAGTTGAAGTTCAACACCGGGCTGAACCGGCTGGGGATGAGCCTGAGCGAGGTTCCGAGGGTCGCGCGCTTCCTGCGCGAGTTGTCCGCCGAGCGGCATCCGACGGGCGTGCTGAGCCACCTGGTCATGTCCGAGGCGCCGGAGGCGAAGCTCACGCTCGCGCAGCTGGAGCGCTTCACCTGGCTCCGGCGCGAACTGCGAGAGGCGATCCCCGGAGCGCAGTTCCACCTGGGCAACAGCGCGGCGATCTGGAATCAGAAAAAGCTCGGACTGACGGAAATTTCCGATGTCGTGCGGCCGGGCCTCTCGCTTTACGGAATTGCCCCGTGGGACCAGGCGCCGGCTCGTGGAATCACGCCGGTCTGCACCCTGCGCGCGAGCGTGCTCGCGGTCCATAGGCTCAAGCCGGGGGAAAGCATCGGCTACGGGGCCCGTTACACGGTCACCGGAACCAAGCCGGTTTATGCCGCCATCCTGGGCGCGGGATATGCCGATGGGATCCCCCGCCGCTGGAGCGGGAACATGGAAGCGCAGCCGGGACCGGCTCGCGGCAAAGGCGGCAAGGGTCGCGGCCGCGCGGCCAAGCAAGGCGCGCGCAGCGAGGCGCTCGCGGCCGAGCGCGAAGAGCAGGGCAGCGGGGGGTATGTTTCCCTGAACGGCTGCGAACGGCGGTTCCTCGGCGCCGTCAGCATGGATCTTTGCGCCGTGACCTGCGACGCGGACACTCGCGTGGGCGACTGGGGGCAGTTCCTGGGCCCCGAAGTGGATCCCTGGGCGCAGTCCCGCGCGGCGGGGACGATCCCATATGAGCTTTTGACTTCCATTTCAGCCAGGGTACAAAGGATCTATGGCTGAGATTCAAGCGGATGTTCGCCTCGTGGATGTCCATAAATCCTTCCGGGGCGGGCGGGACAAGGTGCTGCGCGGCGTGAATATCGATTTTCCCGCCGGGAAGCTCACATACGTCCTGGGCTCCTCGGGCGCGGGGAAGTCCGTCATTCTCAAGCATATCCTGGGTCTGCTCAAGCCTGACTCGGGTTCGGTCTGGGTGGCGGGCAAGAATATTTCGGAGCTCACCGGACGCGAGCTTTCGCAGCATCGGACGAACTTCGGGATGCTCTTCCAGAACTCGGCGCTTTTCGACGACATGTCGATCTACGACAATGTCGCCTTTCCCTTGCGCGAGCACACGCCGCTTTCGGAAGCGGAGATCGAGCACAAGGTCAGGGAGGGGCTCTCGCATCTCGGGATCGTCACGGGGCTGGACAAGCTTCCCAGCGAGCTTTCGGGCGGAATGCGCAAGCGCGTGGGCCTGGCCCGCGCCATCATCCGCGAGCCCAAGATCCTGCTCTATGACGAGCCCACGACGGGGCTCGATCCGGTGACCCGCACCACGGTCGATGAGCTCATCGAGACCCTCAAGCGCGAGCTGGCGCTCACGTCCATCGTCATCAGTCATGACATCCCTTCGGCGCTCTTGCTGGCCGACCGGATCGCCTTCCTGCACAAGGGGGAGATCGTGTTCTGGGGCCAGCCCGAGGAGTTCCGGGGGGCCCGGCACGAGGCGATCCAATCGTTTCTTGCCGCCGAAAAGCGTTCCGTGGACGCTTTTCGAGGGGCTTCCAGGACAATGGAGGAAAGTCGATGAGCCAGGCGGCCGCTCCCGATCGATGGCTGGTGCGTACCGAGAAAAATCAGCTCCAGGGCCCGTTTGGCGTCGAGGAGTTGCGCCGGCTGATCCAGGACGGGAAGCTCGGGCCGCAGGACGAGGTCTGTCGCGCCAATTCCTACTGGATCACGCTGCACGAGCGCGACGAGGTCAGGAATCAGCTCGGAATCGATTCGCCGAAGTCCACCGTGGCCGATGACGAGGAGATCACCCAGACGGATGCGGCTTATCGCCCGCTGGCGACGGAGTCCCGCGTCGCCGCTCAGGGCGCCGCCCCGGACCCGCAGGCGCGCCCAGCCGCGCTCGCTCCTCCGGAGCCCGATTTCGCGCCCGCTTTCCCTCAGCCCGAGCCGGAGCTTCCGGAGCTTTCGCATGACGAGCTTCAGGACGCGCTCAACGAGGACACCGCGGTGCTGAGCAATCGCGCGCTCCGCGAATTTCAGCGAAAAAACGGGGTCGGGGAGGTCGCGCACCCGCTTCTGGTCGAGGCCGCGCCTCATGCCGGCGCGGTTTCCCCTGCTTCGGATGGATCTTCGGGCGTCGCGGCTCCCGGCGGGCCGACCTCCGAGAAGTTCTTCACCGCCAACGTGACGAGCGCCGTCGAAGGGGCGACCTTCTGGCAGAGCTTCCCATGGGCGTTGGTACTGCTGTTTTTGGGCCTTCTTGGAGCCGCCGTCTATCTTCTGACGAAATAGCGCCGGGCGGTTTGGGCGCCGAGCGTCACTTCCTGGGATTCAAAAAGAGAATGTCCGAGAGAGCGGGCAGGGGAGAGCCGTCTTGCGCGGGTTTTTCATTGAGGATCGCCAGAATCTGTCGCTTGCGGTGATGAAGCTCGGACTGCCAGATGGGATGATCGACCTCGACCCACAGGACGGAATCCTGCACGCGGATCGCCCGGGAATGCTTGGCGATGATCGGGCCTACCGCGCGCTCCCAGCGCGAGAGCGCTCCGGCCTCCGAAATCCGCTTGGAGAGGGCTGGAAACCGTTCGCGTACTTGTTTGAGGATCTCGTTCAAGCCGTTGAAACCCATGCCCGATACCCATAGCACAGCGGGGTGGGGTTGCTAAACTCTTCCCTGTCGAGTAGATCTCAAGGAAATGCCTCGTGCCTTGCTTCGAACTCCTTCGCGCGTGCTCATGATAGCCGTTTTGCTGGCCGGTGCAGCGACGATGGGCGGTTGTGGCTATACGCTTCAAGGCTCTGGCAGCCCGATTCTCGAAAAACAGGGCGTGAAACGGATCTACATCACGCCGCTCGTCAACAATACCTACAAGTCGGGCGTGCAGAATCTCGTTTATAATGCGCTGGCTCGCGCTCTTTCGGGAAGCCAGCATCTGCAGCTGGTCAGCCGGCCCGAGGAGGCCGACGCGATCCTGGGTGGAACCGTGCACACCGCCCGTTATGACGTGGCCAACCTCGTGTCGGCCAAGGACCTCCGGCCCCGTGAGGCGGCCAAGCCTTACGAGGAGGTGCTTTCGAACATCCAGGTCGCTTCGACCTATCGCGCGGTGCTGGATTGCGGCTTCTCGCTGAATCACCGCAATCCGCCTGCGGGCAGGCCCGCGAAGCTTTGGAGCGGCTCCTTCTCGCTCAACAAGCCGTTCTCAGGGGCTAACCAGCTTTCAACCGCCGGGACCACCTCGGCGCTGATCAACGAGAGCGAGTTCGATCGGGCGCTCGGGGACCTTGCCGCCCAGATGATGGCCGATGTCCGGGAGAATCTGTTGGCGCGCTTTTAACGCGACTGAGAGGGGAATGGGATATGCCGAGACTGGAACCTAAAGTCGTGCAGCGGGAGCTCGATCAGGGACAGCTCTGGCCCGTCTACTGGCTTCACGGCCAGGAGCGGATGAAATCCCGGGAGTTGCTCAAACGCATCCGGCGGGCAGCCCTGGGCGAGGAGGGGAGCGGCGGACTGCTCGGTCTCTCCGAAGAGACGCTCGACGGCGCCGATACCGCGGCTGAGGCAATCCTCGAGGCGGCTCAAAGTCCCTCGCTGGGGGGCGGCTTGCGTTTCATCGTCGTGCGCGATGCGCATGCCATCAAGGACCCCGATGCGCTCATGGAGCTCCTGGGGCCGCGCGGTACGAAGGATTCGCTCGCGAGTGTCTGCGTTTTTATCTCGAAGGATCTGGATGGCAGGAAGAAGTTCTCCAAGGCCCTCGTGGAGAAAGCCGCCGTCGTGCCTTGCGAGGAGGTTCCCGATGGCGAGCGCGAGGCGTGGATCCAGTACCTGCTCAAGCGCCGCGGGCTGGTTGTAGGCCCGAAGGAGCTGGGCCCGCTTTCAGCCCGGCTGGTTTCGCTGGATCCCTGGAGCCTCGATATCGTCGAGCAGGAGATCGAGAAGTATTCGCTCCATCCGGCGTCGGAGGTTCTCCTGGGCGGCGGCTCAGGCGATCCGGACGGGCTTTCCGGGGCGGGCAGCGATGTTTTCCTGGAGGCCTTTTTCGCGCGTGATCTGAAGGCGGCGCTCCGTATCGCCGAGCGGTTCGCGGATCAGCCCGATGAGTCGTTGCCGCTTCTGGGCCTGATAGGCTGGAACGTGCGCCAGCTGGCGCTCCTGGCTTCAGGCAGCCGGGGTGCCAAGCTCAATCCCTATGTCGCCGAACGCCTCCAGCGCTGGTGCCGCAACTGGAAGCTCGAGGAGATCCTGGAGCTGCAGTCGGAGCTGGCCGAACTGGACTTCTGCTTCAAGCAGACGCCACTGCTGCCTTTGGGGCTTTGGAGTCGGTTGGTGATGAAATTCTGCAGGTTGGGCTGAGGGGAGAAGATTTCGTTTCCCCAGGCTCTTGGGGAGCCCGGGGAAAGAAACCGAAGGGATCACTTCGAGGGCGTGGCGGTAACCGTCTTCTTCATGAACTGCGTGAGACGGCTGACCTTGCGCGCGGCGCGGCCCTGGGGAATCGCGCCTTTGCTCGCGGCTTTGGAGAGCGCCTTGACGGCGGCTTTGTAAGCTTCCTGGACCTTGGCCGTGTCTTTCGCCTTGATGGCGTCGAGCGCGGCTTTGAGCGCCTTGCGGGTGGCGCTGCGGACGATGGTGTTGCGCTCCTGCCGGCGATTCGCCTGCTTGGCGCGTTTCGTGGACTTGCGTGTATTAGCCATATCGGCTTCCTTTCAAAACAAGGAGCCCTGCTTTCAAAAATGCACGGCTCCGGGGCTGCACCGGATTGCGGCGTTCGGAGATCTCCGGAGTGCCGCACCGGTTCATCCGGCTGATTACTGGAAAAGAAAGGGATTTTCAAGTGGATTTGCGGACCTGTGCCGCTTCTGTTCCTCGATGACGCGGGCTTTGGTCTTGCAGAGGGCTTTGGCCCGTATGCAAAAGTCCCAGAGAGATACTCAGCGAGAGGATCAAGACAAGAGAACCGTTGCTCGAGCCGGGACTCCCGCTGCCGAACCGCCTCGGATCACCCATGTTCTCGCCCGAAGATGGATGGGGCGAGAGGGGAGGCGGGAGCGTCGGGCCCTGGCGCCCAGGCTTCATCTGAAAGTGCGGTAGCCAAGCCGCTCGCGCGGACTTCGGCCGGAACTTGCTTAACGGGATCCGGGTTTGTAAGAACAGGCTCCATGTACAATCCCAAGCGATTTCGGGTGGAAAATCCTGACGAAGCTATTGAGTTCATGGTGCGGAATCCTTTCACCACGATCATCACGCAGGGCGACGGGAAGCCTTGGGTGTCCCATCTTCCGGTGACCCCGAGGCTACACAACGGCCAGGTCGTGTTGACTGGTCATCTTGCCAGAGCCAACCCGCATTGGAGATTCCTGCCCCATTCTCCGGCCTTCGTGATTTTTCACGGGCCTCACGCTTATATTACCCCGACCTGGTACGCGGAAAACGACGTGCCCACGTGGAACTATTCGGTCATTCACGCCACGGGAACGGCGAGAGAGCAAGCGACCCAGGCGAGTGAAATCTGTGCAGAGCATAGGCCAAAGCCTCGCTGGCGCGGTCGCGAAGCAGGAAGCGCGAGGAAAGTACGAAGCCGTGCTTCCGGCCGTGGAGCGGAAACCAGGCTTCGAGCTCGCGGCGCAGTAGCCGCGGTCGCAGCCGACCCGCGCGTCCGCGCAGCTCGGCCAGGACTTCGGCCGGAATGGCGGTCCCGCAGCTTTCGCTCAAGAGCGTGAGCAGGAGCCAGCCCGCGCTAAGGCAGGAACGTTCGCTGAGCGCCCGGACGAGAGCTTCCCAGTCCGCGTGAGCCCGGAACTCGGCGCTTTCGATCACGAAGTGCAGGTCATTGAGCCAGACGGGGGATTCCAGCAGATGCTGAACTCCGGCGTGCCGGATCAGAAAGGGAACGAGGTCCTGCACGTGCAGGCGGTGGCCGGCCCCTTCGGCGCGCTCCCAGATGCCCCGGGTGACTGAGGCGGTGTCCCCGTCCTGAAGCCGTCGATGAAGCTCGACGGTCGCGGCCCCGGGCCCGCGCCCCAGCTCGATGCGGATGCGGCCCTTTGGGAACGGCCCGAGCCTGGCGTAGCCGCTGCGTTGGAACGCGGCGATTGCTTCCTCGAAGCGCTCCTCGGGAACGAGGAGATCGACATCCCGCATGGGGCGGAAGACCGGTTCCGGATAAAAGCGCCGGGCGAGATCCACGCCTTTGAGCGTGAGGCAGGGGATGCCGGCCTGGGACAGCAGGGCGCGCGCATGCTCATGCTCCAGCTCGATGAGGGCGAGGATCGAACGCTCGTGCGAGAGCGCGCTTTCGATCGCGGCGCGGCTCTCCGGCGGGATTTCGCCGAACCAGGGGCTTCGGGAAACGAGGGTGAGCAGGGGAAGCGAGGCGTGAATCCGTGCGGCGTAATCGAGCGTTTCGCGCCAGGGCTCCGGCTGGTCAAGAAACGGGGGAGCCGCCGGGAGTGTCCCCGCGCCCAGGGAGCAGGGGGCGAGCGCCGCGAGCGCGAAGCCCGGAATGGCCTGCGCGCTCACAGCAGGCGCCTCCGTACGGCGCCGAGCGCCCTTACGGCTTTCCTTGCGATGCGGGCGCGCAGTCGATCCGGAGGAACGCAAAGGGAGGAAAGATAAGCGAGCAGCCGGTCCAGCGCGCCGGCCCGGAACGCCTTTTCATGCCCGGGCTTTCCACGGAGCCGGACATGGGTGAGCTTTCCCCAGATCTGTCCCGGCTCCAAAAGCTCGCCGGCAAACGCAGCGTCCCCTTTGGAGAGAATTCGCGTTCCGTCCAACCGCAGGATTCGATGCAGCACGAAGCGCTGGGAGTGCGCTCCCGGATCGCGTCCCAGGATGATCTCGCCCGTCGCGAAAGCGCCCTCGGGACTCCAGTCCAGCGCGACCAGATCCCCGGGCGCCAGGAACGGGCTCATGCTCGCACCCTCGATCGGGAGCCACTCCGGAGGAGCCTCCATCAGGACTTCAGTCGCGAGGCATTGCAGGTCGGGGTCGTGGCCTTGCGGCCCCCGGTCGAGCTTCCGTTGCAAAGCGCCGCTACCGCGGTCAGGCTTTCGGAGCGCAGGGCGGGCTTTTGATAGGGTTTGCGTTTGTCGCCGGCCTGCCGCGTTTCTTCGGCCGGCTGCTTGTCTTTTGCTCCTGGGGATCGGGTATTTTCAGACATGGGGTCGCCTTTCGCTTTCTCGGGTGACGAGGTTCCAGAATTCCGCGGACTTCCTGAAATGGAGGCGGCGAATGCCGGGCGCGGCGGCCGCAAAGCGGTGCGCGAGCGCGAGCTTCGCCTCGTTCTCCTCGCCGAAATCCACGCTCATGGCGCTCGCAAACAGCGCGAGCGCGCCGCTTGAAGCCGGGAGGCCCTCGATGCGGTCCGTCTCGTCCTGGGCCAGCGAGTAAAAGCCCGCGATCGGGGCGGAAAGCGCGGGCGGCGCCGCCCGGGAGTAACCGCAGCCCAGCGGCGCGGCATGGACCCAAGGCACCGATCGGCCGTCCTGCTCGCGCATCTGCACGATCACCCCGTCATCGCCGAGCGGGATCGCGCCGGGGTCGCTGCCCGTGATCAGGGCGACGCTCGTGGATTTTCCGGCCTCGCTGTGGCCGAAGAAGACATAGCCGCGCCCGTCGCGCACGACCGCCGCGCCGTGAAGGAGAAAAGCGCTCTTCTTGAGCAGCAGCGGAGGGACGAACCAGCGCAGCAGGTTATGGAAGGCATCGTCCAGGCCAGGCGAGACCCAGGCCACCGCGCGCTCGGGCGTCATCCCGCTTTCGGCGGGAACGGAGCCGCCACCCGGCTCGGGTGAAAGACGGCGTGCAGCGAAGTCGCGCTGGATCACGCGCGGCGCGCGCACGTCGAATTCGGGGTCGTCGTCTTCCCAGAGCCCCGGCGTACCGGGCAAGGTGAGCGGCTCCGCCCGGAGCTCGCCCTCGGGAGATCCGCTTCCGAGGAATCCGGAAAAATATTCGCCGGCCCGGCTCAGGAAAGCCGGCGACGCGCTCAGGAGGTCGATGCGCACGCCCGCCATGGAGATCGGGACTCTCGGGAGCGCCCGATCGAAGGAAAGCTCTCGAAGGCGGTGTTCCAGGGTCTGGCGGCGGCTTCCGGGCAATGGGTGGGAACGGCTCGGTTGGAGTTCCATTCAGAAGGGTATTTTTGAAGTTTCGCTCGATTTCGTCAAGACGATTTGCTGTAATGCCTCAATGGATACGAAGAAGGATGCGCGGGTTCCGAACCGATCGAGTCACACGCCGTGGCGCCGGATCGATGGGCGGGCGGTGATCGTACAGCCGATCGCGGGGCGGGTGCACGAGCTGAACCCGGTGGGAACCCGGCTCTGGGAGAATGCGGACGGGAAGAGGACGCTGGCGGAGATCGCCGCTGAAATCTCCGGGGAGTTCGCGACCCCGGCCGAGGAGGCCTTCGGTGACGCCGCGGAATTTTACAGCGAGCTCGAAAAGCTCGGCCTGATCGAGTTTCGCTGAGAGGCGCGCGGAACGTGTCGATCCTGGATCGTCTGCGCACGCGTTCGGCCGAGCTGCTGGTGCCTTTTCAGGCCACGATCGAGCTCACCTATCGTTGCAACGAGCGGTGCGGCCACTGCTATCTCGCCACTTACGACGATCATGCCGACGGGCGGGTCCCGCTTTCGCGCGAGGAATGGAAGCGGGTGCTCGATCAGCTGGCCGAGGCGGGGACGCTCGTGCTCATCTTCATCGGCGGAGAGGCGATGCTGCACCCGGATTTCTGGGAGCTTGCCGAATATGGCGCCTCGCGGGGATTCGCCCTGAGTCTCATCACCAACGGCCTGCTGATCGATGACCGCGCCGCCGATCGCCTGGCCGCGATGCGGTTTTACCAGGTGAGCATCAGCCTTTATTCCCTCGATCCGGCGATCCACGACCGCATGACCCGGAGGAAGGGCTCGCACGCCCGTACCCTCGGCGCCGTGGAGCGGCTGCGCGCGCGCGGCCTCGAGGTGATCGTCAACTGCCTGCTGACCTCGGCGAACATCGACTCGTGCTTCGAGCTCGAGGACTGGGCGAAGGCCCGCGGGGTGCGCGTGCAGTTCGACCCGATGGTCACGCCCAAGAGCGACTCCTCGCTCGATCCGACTTTGCTGAGGGCGAGCCGGGAGCAGCTTTACCGTTATTACCGCGAGCTCAAGCGCCGGGGGCGCCCTGCGGGACCAGCCGTGGCGGAGCCCGGCCCGGGCTTTGCGGATGAGCCGGTCTGCAATGCCGGCAGAGGCAAGTGCGCCGTGACCGCGCACGGGGATCTGCTGACCTGCCTGGAGGTGCGCGAGGTGCTCGGGAATTTCCGCGAGGCGGGCTTCGCCGAGCTGTGGGGTTCGCCCACGGCCGAGCGCATCCGCGGGCTGCGCAACCGCGATCTCGCCTTCGACTCCGCCTGCGGCGACGGCGCCTTCTGCGACCATTGTCCCGGAATGGCCGCCTCCGAAACGGGCGATTCCCGCTCCGAGGTTCCGTTTCTCATGGAGCTCGCGCGGATCAAGCGCGCGGTTTTTTCCGCGGACGGCTTCGAAGAGCGATTGCATCCGGAGGAGAGGCCGGTAGAATCCAGCTTATGAAAAAAGCGATTCGGAATTTCTTTTCGGGAGCCTTGTGTCTCATGTCGCTCACCGCGCCGGCGGCGCTGGCGGCGCCTTCCGGGGCCGCGTCCTCCGGTCAGGGCATCGGGGTGGGGGTCATCTTCGGGGAGCCCACCGGAATCACGGCCAAGTTCTGGCAAGGTTCGCGCCACGCGTTCGATGCGGGGCTTGCGTACTCGTTCGACAGCTTCATGATGTTCTACGGGGATCATCTCTGGCATTACCCCGGCGCGTTCGGCGCGAGCTCGCGCTTCGTGACGCAGCTGACGCCGTATTTCGGCGTGGGGGGCGAGGTTTTCTTCGGTAATCGCTACCGCTGGGACCGCAAGTGGCTCGTGCGCGACGGTTCCTCGGCCGGCATCGGGCTGCGCATTCCGCTGGGGATCGAATGGAAGCCCGGCAACCCGCCGCTCGGGGTTTTCCTCGAGGCCGTGCCGGGGCTGGGGATCATTCCCGGGATGTTCGGGTTCTTCCAGGGCGGGCTGGGCGTTCGATATTATTTCTAAGTTCGAGCCTGGGTCTTTCGAGTGCGCGCCCAGTCCGCATTCGCCGATCAGCTTTCTGGTGACTCGGTCTTCGACCATGAGATAGCGATCAAAAGGTGACACAGGTTGGGCGAGCACCCGCTTGCTGATTTCTTATTCGATGTCCCCGCCTCTGGCGACGGGTATCGGATATCGAGACGGGCTGTGGAAAAGACGATTTCGCTCATCATCGGCTAGGTAATCAGAAACGGAGCGCCCACCCTGCGCGCCCGCGCGAAGGCCAGCTTCACCGCGAGCAGGCCCGCCGGCAAGGTGAGGACGCCCCAGGCAAGCAGGGCCGCACCGGGCCGAAGGAGCGTGCCGGGCTCGAACCCGCCGGTCGCGGCGGCGCGCGTGGTTTCCAGGAGCAGCGAAAACGGCGAAAGCCAGGCCGCGAGCTCCTTGAGCTGGGCGGGAAGCACGTCCGTGGGAAAGTAAGCTCCGGCCACGATCGCGGCCGCCGCTCCGAGATAGCCCAGCATCGCCTCACCGCGCCCGAAACGCAAAAGCGCCGAGGAGGCGAGCAGGCCCAGCCCGAAGAAAGCCGGAAGTGCCAGGAGCTGAAGCGAGAGTAGCGTGCCCCAGGCCGAAGGCGCGAGCGCGAAGCCGAAAAGCAGGGCACCCAGGCCCAGCGTGAGCAGGGCGCGCGCGAGCTCAATCGGCAGCAGCGCCCCTCCGAGCACGAGCAGGATGCGCCAGGGCGCGACGGGCTGCGCGAGCATCGCCTCGAGCGTGCCCGTCTGGGCCGAGAGGCGGACGGAACGGGCAAGGCCATTGAAAAGCGCGAGCGGCGCGAAGAGTGTCGCCTCGCCGATCAGGAGATAGCTGAAGTAGTCGCCGCCCTGGAATCGTGGCGCGAAGGCACGAGCGGTGTAAGCATAAACGAGGAGGCTCGCCCCCAGGCCGAGGAGCTCGCCCGCGATCGCGAGCCGCGTGGGGTAACGGTCGCGCAGCTCGCGCCGAAGCAGGAAGGAATACGCACCGGTCATGCCAGGACTCCCTGAGGCGATTCGAAGGCTGGGGGTGGGGCAGACGCTTGCGATCGATCCAGCTGCAGATCAGAAAGGCGCACGACGCGCGTCGCGCAGCGGGAGGCCTCTTCGGTCGAGTGGGTCACGAAGAGCGCGGTCTTGTCCGCCAAACCCGTCGCGAGGAAGGCGTGGAGCTCCAGGGCCGCCTCGGGATCCAGGCTCCGCGTGGGCTCATCGAGCAGAAGCACCGGAGGATCGCCAAGCAGGGCGCGCGCGAGGCAGAGTGCCTGCTTCATTCCGCTCGACGCGAACTGGAACGGCGTTTCGAGCGCGGATTCGAGCGGCTTGAGGGCGCGAAGGCGCTCAAGCTGTCGCAGGGACTCCCGGGGAGGCAGGCCGCGCAGCCCCGCGAAAAAGAGAAGATTCTCGCGACCCGTGAAACGGGGGAAAAATCCGCTCTCTGAGGCCGGGACATAGCCCAGGCGCGCCTTCGCGCGCAGCGGCTCGCGCGCCACGGAGATCCCATCGATCCAGGCATCACCCGAGCTGGGCATGAGGAGACCCGCCAGGACCCTCAGCAGCGTGGTTTTGCCCGAGCCGTTCGGACCCAGGAGCGCCACGCGCTCGCCGCGCACGATCTCCAGCGTCGTGCCTGCGAGCACTTTCTTTTCGCCGAAGCTGCGGCTGAGCGCGCGGGTTCGGATCATTTCCGCCCTGACAGCTCCCGGACATAAGCTTCGACCCCTTGTTCGAGCGGGGTAAAGGGGCGGGCGTAGCCTTCGCCGCGCAGGCGCTCCATCCGGGCCTGGGTGAAATACTGATATTTCTCCCTCAGCTCCAGGGGCGTATCGATGAACTCGATCTTCTCGGGCTTTCCTAGCGCCCGGAAAACCGCCCGGGCCAGGTCGAGATAGGTGCGGGCCTGCCCGGTGCCCAGGTTGAAGATACCGCGGGAGATCGGCTTGGCGAGCGCATATTCGAGGACGGCCACGACATCGTCGACGAAGATGAAGTCGCGCTTCTGATGCCCGTCGGCGATTCCCGCGCGATGACTCCGGAACAGCCGGGTCTCGCCACGTTCGCGAATCTGATCGAAGCTGTGCAGCACGACGCTGGCCATCTTGCCTTTGTGGCGTTCGCCAGGGCCGTAGACATTGAAGAACTTGAAGCCCGACCAGGAGGGCGGGCGATTTCCGGCGCGCTCCTGCTCCAGCGCCCAGAGGTCGAAGAGATGCTTGGAGCGGCCATAGGCGTTCAGTGGTTTCAGGCGCGGGAGCGCCCCCTCGTCATCGGAATAGCCTTCCTCCCCGTCGCCGTAGGTCGCCGCGCTGCTCGCGTAGACGAACGGCAGCCGTTCGCGCGTCGCGTGCTCCCAGAGCTTTTGCGAGTATTCCAGATTCCATTTCCGGAAAAAGTTCTCATCCGACTCCAGAGTGTTCGCACAAGCGCCCAGATGCACGATGGCCCGAAGCGCGGGCTTCTCGGTCGCGAGCCATTCGAAGAGGCTTTCGCGGGCGATGATCCGACCGTAATGGGTCCCCCCATGCTCTTCGCGCTCCAGGAAGTGGCGCTCCCGGTCGGCGGAGATCACGGGTATTCCCCGTCGCTGGCAGGCAACCACGAAGCGCGTTCCGATGAATCCGGCCGCGCCCGTAACAAGAATCGGGTGGGTCATGGGTCCATTTTTATCGATGGGACGGGTCAAAAGCAATGAACGTGTTGGAAAGTCAGGGTTTTTTTGTTGCAGCCCTCCGGATGGCCCTCGGGTTGTATTGACACAGTTGTCTGAGTCTGAAATTTCCTTAAGAATAGGAGTGAACCATTCATGATCGGCTGCTTGCTCCTTTGAAATTTCACACCAAGATCATGTACGTGGGCTAGAGGGACGTAGGGTGTGGAAAATAAAAGATAAAATCGGGATGAGTCTGGTCGAGACTCTGATTTCCCTGGCGATCATGAGCATCGTCATCTTCGGCTCATTGAGCGTGATGAGCATGATGAGCGCCAGCCAGATCGCTCAGCAGATGTCCTTGGCTCGCGATGAGATCGTCACCCGGATCAAGGTGAGCACGCCTCAAAGCGCGGTGCTTCAGAATTCGGCGACCCTGACCTTCGCGGAGGGTGCGGATGGGGTGCCGCCGCAGGTCCCCGGAGGGACCTCGAGCTTCCCCCATTTCGAGATGTTCTCCAAATGCCTCCCGGACGTGACCTCCGTCAGCGGCTGCGACAGAACCACGATGGATGATACCGCGCGCGGGAACTTCTTTTACCTCGCGGCGGCCAACTCGACGTCGCCGGATGAGGCGCTGGCCGGAGAGAATATCTATTACTCGGCGACGGGCCGACGCTGCGTCGGAGCCAGCGGCGCGAACGCCGAGGCCTGCCCGCTGATCGCACGGGTCTGGTCGGAGCCCTTCTGCACGAATTTCGATACTGCCTGCAACAAGGCGACCTCCATGATCGTGCGCTTCGCCGTGGGCCTGCGCCCGGATCATCCGAGACGAGGGATCTTGGCCACGCGCGAGGGCGAGATTTTCCTGAGCCTTCAGAAGGGCTTGCAGCTTTCGCGGGTCCTGGACCAAAACAGCAACGCGTTAGCTCCCAACGGGATCGGGGTAGTGGAGGTGCAAAAGTTCCTGTCGCTGCCCGGGCAGACGACCCAGGGCCTTCGCTTCGAGGTACTCGTGAGCGTACCCGACGGGATCTCCGAGCTCCATCTGGAGATGCGCGCGCTGACCGGACCGGACGCTTACGGCAAGGCTCCGACGTCGGTGCCGCCGGAGCTCCTCGCTATTTCCACTTGGACTCCGGTAGGGACCTTTCCGCCGATCGTGCCAACGCCGGGCGTGCGCGATCAGGTTCTCGTCTTCGGCTCTCACGGAGGCACCAGCCTGAACTGGCCGATCTCTGGCGGCTATACGCTGGATGGCAGCAATAACCCGGTGGCGCCTACTTTCAAATCGGGTTTCTACCAGTTCCGCGTCGCGGGGACTTCCGGAGTAGGCACGGTCGAGTCGACGAACTATGCCACGGTCCGGGTCTTGCCGGTTCCGCAGATACTGCCGGTCACCGCGCTGCCCTCTTCGCTTGAGCGCGACTGCACGGGGAGCGGGAATCTCAATCTGCAAGCGATCGCCGCGGATGACGAGGGGCTAGAGGAGGTCTCGAGCGAAATTCGCTCCAGCAGCGGGCCTAGTCCCGTGCCGCTAATCACGGAAGCGCTTGCCAGCTCGCATCCTTTGACCCGGTCCATGAATCTCGAATTTCAGAGGAGCTGGCTTCCCGCTTCTTATACGGTCAATTTTGGCGCCAAGAACGCCTTAAGTGCGCCCGTAGCTTCCAGCTCCCGCGATGTCTTTCTCTCTGATTTCAGCCCTACGTGGAATATCGAGAGTTCCCCGGCCAATATCCGGCTCGCAAGCACTGGGGATTTGGCGGCTACTTATGTCACGGATTCGTGTTGCAGGGAGAGCGTTTCGGTCGGCTGGACCTATCCCAATATTGCCGGGAACTCGCTGCTTTCGGGAAACGCTTCCACGCCGATGGACTGCAGCTTGGCGGGGAATCGGCGCACCTGTTCCGCGACGCTCACCGCGAGTGGAGTGCGTTCAGGTCCGGCGACGGGAGCCAATAATCTGGTCGCTACCTTGAACGGATCATTCTCCGACCCTGCATGCATGATGGGGAGCTATCAGGCTTCCCGCTACGTTCAGGTGTTGGGGATGCCCAATATCGGTTTTCACAAGAAAGAGTCGCTCTGGTTCAATTTGCCCACCGCCGAGCAGGTCGCGAGTCAGCCGCGGCCTTTTACGAACACGATCCAGCTTCGGGCGGATTTCCCTCCTATTGAGGATGTTAAGGTCAAAGTGGTACCCCTGGCAGGTGGCTCAGAGGTGTGTTCGGCGACTTTTGCGGCCGGAACGGGTACGGATCCGGTATATCAAACCTGCACGTTGCCTCCGGGTTTCGCCGGGGATTTGCTCATCAGGCCCGACAGCTCGAACGTGATTGCCGAAGGGGACACTCCTCAGTCGAGCACCCGAGCGATCATCCCCACCGCAAAAATGCAGCATCGCTCCTGCCAGGCGAACTTGACAGCCCATCCGCAATTCCCAGCGCAGCATACGGTGACGGTGGAGCATCTCATGACCGGTAGTCCCTGGGGTCCCGGCAATCCGGCGAACGACGAGGGGTTATGGACAGTAGGCAAGCAAAAGAAGCTGCGGTGTTATGACTACTGGGGCACCACGAGCGGAATCCCAATGAATGCGAACTCCGTCCCCGCGGCTACTCCCTATTCCAGCATTCAGGACAATTTCTTTTCGGTCGAGCGTAACCGGGAAATCCGGCGAAAGACGGATCCCTCGGCTTATCCGGTGTTTTACCGGTTCGATAATCTGAGATTCCAGTCGTACCTTTTTCCCTACAATGGGGGACCCTATCCGGATTTCAATTCGAGGAACGCACCCACGCTATTCCTGGTGGCTCGATCCAGCTCGAATCCCTCGGTCACCTGGTCCTGGACGGATCCGAATCCAGGTGGCGGCACCATGCAGATCACCAAGCCCTACACCGATCGGACTGGGGAGTTCTGTACTGGTGGCTCAAGTATGAGCGAGACCAAGATCCTTTCCGCCCAGTTCTTGGGTTACCAGATTACGGGGGGGTTGATGTCGATCGTCGAAAAAGCAGCCACCGATCTGGCCATCTGGGGCCAAATCGAATACCTCGCGGTCTGCACCTACGGGCGTTGGACCCCCTTCGGCCCGGGGAGCTCGCCCAGTGAGTGAGCGCGAGAGCGAAAGAGGATCGATCGCGGTCCTGCTGGTTCTGATCCTCATGCTCGTGTTGTTTTCGACGCAGGAGCTACTGAGCGGTCTTTTCCTCGTCCAGCAGAACGGGCAGCTCCTGGCTCAGTCGACGATCGCGAAGCGGCAGCTGCTCAGCGATCTGTCGGAGCTCGTGCAGCTGCCGATGACGTTGCGCAACTCGCGTTTCACCATCAACGGGCCGCTGCGCGACTGCCTCTCGGCCACTCCCGCTTCGTGCAGCGAGATGGCGAGCTATGACTTCTTCGTTTATCCGCCCGCGCCGATCCTGACATTCACCGGCGCTTGGATCGATCCACCGGCTTCCATGCAACCCGTGGCGGGAGGCAGGACGGCGGGGAAGGTTTTTTATAACCGCGCGGGAGGCCGCTGCCCGCCCTCCGTGACCAGCCTGGACGCGCGATGCAATTTCCAGGTCTTCGCCCGGTTCGTCCCGCTCTGTGGGGGGACGACGGTGAGTCCGGATTTTTCCGTGCCGGGCGGTGCCCCCTGCACCTCGACTGCAAAGGGGTTTCGGGTTACCTTGGGGGTCGTATCGCTCTTCAATAACAGGATTGAGTCTCACAACGAGGCGACGGATCGGACGGAGTTCGTGGTATCCGCCACGACCTTCGGGAACTGAGTCAACAGGAGGCAGGATGGAACCGATGGAAGGCAAGAGCGGCGAGAGTATCACCGAGGCGGTTGAATCCGCTCCGAAGAAAAGCTTGTTTCTGATGCGGCGGCGCTATTTGATCAACCGTCCCCTGCAGCTGGGGCTGACCGGTTTTTTCGCCGTCGTGGGCCTGATCAATACCGCCGCGCTCTATCTCGCGCATCGGATCATGTCGACCAAGATCGTCGAGGCGATCCAGATCGTCGAAACGGATCAGAAGGGGTTTTTGCTGGGCGCCCTCAGCGAGCTTGAGCGAAACTCCTCGCTGGCGTTCGTGGTTTACGCCATCTTGCTCTTTGTTTATCTGCTCGTCATGGGGGTCCTGCTTTCGCACAAGGTCGCCGGCCCGGTGTTCGTCATCCAGCGGCAGATCCGGCGCCTGCTCCAGGGCGACTACGACGGCACGGTGAAGCTGCGCAAACATGACTTTCTCTCTGACGTCGCCGAGGATATCAACCGCCTGACGGAGAAGCTCCGCGCGGAAGGCGGCCCCCGCCCGACGTCGGAGGAAGACAAGGCTCCGGGCGAGCCTTCGATCTGATCGACCATGCCCAGGCTGAACTGGAAAAGCGGTCCTGTCGCACGGCTGGAGCCTGTGGAGGCGCACCCGAAAGCCGGATCCCTTCTCAGGGTTTCCGTCGCCTTCGCGAGCCTTCCCGAGCTCGTTCACGCGCTTGGAGAGGCGTTCGAAGGCGAACACTCCGAGCTGCGGCTGGAGCTGCCTCAAGAATGGCTGATCTTCTGGAAACGGCGCGAGCAGGAGAGTCGCCTGCTTCTGGCTCACCCCGAGCCCGGGGTGTGGGTGGCGACCGTCGCGCTCGAGCTGCCCGCGGCTCTCGCCTTGCTCCAGGGATTGCGGAAGGCCCGTCCCGGCGACTCCGTGGCGGTGGGGGAGCTCGCGGGAAAGTCGGGACGGATCGGTTCCGTCAGTAATGTCGAGATCCTGATTTCGGTTGTCTAAAGCCGCCAGAGGCTGGAAGATCCCGGGAGCATGCGGATCAATCTTCAGATGCGGGGAAAGTTCTTCCCTCAGCGGCTATTCTCGCTGGGAGACGCCCTGGTGCTGCTGGTGATCGCGACCGCGATTTTCGGGGTCGTGTCCACGAGCAACCAGTGGCGCGCGGAGTTCCATCCCGCCACCGAGATCGACCTGTCGGCCTGGGCGCTCCCGAAGTACACGATGCTTTCGGCGGCGCGGGGCCTGATCGCTTACCTGATCTCGCTCTCGTTCACCATTTGCGTGGGCTATATCGGCGCCAAGTCGCGCCTGGGGGAGCGCCTGATCCTGCCCGCGCTCGATGTCCTGCAGACGATACCGGTGCTGGGCTTCCTGCCCGGCCTGGTGCTCGGCCTGATCTCGCTTTTTCCGAACACCAACATGGGACTCGAGCTCGCCGCGATCCTCATGATCGTCACGAGCCAGGTCTGGAACATGACCTTCAGCTTTTACTCCTCCGTGAAATCGATCCCCGAGGAGATGAGCGAGGCCGCGACCATGATGGGCCTGAGCTGGTACCAGCGCCTGCTCCGGCTGGAGCTGCCGTTTTCGGCGGTGAACCTCGCCTGGAACAGCCTGCTCTCGATGGCGGGGGGCTGGTTCTTTCTCACCGTCTGCGAGGCGTTCACCCTGGGAGACCGCCAGTTCCGGCTGCCGGGAATCGGCTCGTACATGGCGGTCGCGATCAGCGAAGGCAACAGGACGGCGATGGCGCTCGGGGTGGCCGCGATGACGGCCCTGATCATCGTCATGGATTTCGTGATCTGGCGGCCGATCCTGGCCTGGGTCCGGCGCTACCGCATCGAGGACGTTCCCGGCGCGGAGCCCATCGAGCCGCTGGTCCAAATGGCGATCCGCGACTCCCGGATCGTGCGCTTCCTGAAAACCTCGTTCCGCGAACGGCGCACCCGCAAGCAGCGCAAGGTGCTGGATCGGGAACAGGCGCGGGGACTAGGTGCTTTCCAGGAGCCGCTGGAGATCCTGTCCGGTCCCAAGGCGAGGCGGCTCTACCGTTCGCGCTGGTGGAATCGGATCGCCGTGTTCCTGATCCTGACGGTGCTCGGCGCGTTCCTGGGATGGGGCGGCGCGCGGCTCTTCGAGATTCTCTCGACCCTGAGCCGGGGAGAATGGACGCTGCTTCTGCGCAATACCGTATGGACCTGGATCCGGGTGATGCTGGCGGTCGTGCTGAGCACGCTTTGGGCGGTACCGGTCGGGATCTGGATCGGAACCTCGCCACGGCGGATCCGCGTGGCCCAGCCGGTGATTCAGGTGCTTGCCTCCTTTCCGGCGCCGATGCTCTTCCCGGTGGCTCTTTTCGTGCTCTTCCGTCTGGGGTTCAATTTCGACTGGGCCTCCATGGTCCTGATGCTGCTCGGCGTGCAATGGTACGTGCTTTTCAATGCGCTTGCCGGGGCGCTTCGAATCCCGCAGGAGCTGGATTTCGCTCTCCGCCTGATGGAAGTCCCCCGCTGGGAGCGTTGGAAGACGCTTTATCTGCCGTGCGTCTTCCCCTCGCTCGTCACGGGCTGGGTGATGGCCACGGGCGGTGCTTGGAATGCGAGCATCGTCGCGGAATACATGGTCTTCCAAGGGCGGCTGTACCAGACGGGCGGGTTGGGCGCGACGCTTACCGTGGCCGCGGCGAACGCCGATTTCCGGATGCTGGCCGCCAGTCTCACGATGATGGTGGGCGTCGTGATCGCTTTCAACCGCTTCGTCTGGGCTCCGATCTACCGCGAGGCGCAGACCCGGTATAGGATGGATGCATGAATCCCTCGGCAGCCCGCAAACCGCTCGTGGAGCTCCGGAACGTGTCGAAGTCGTTTCGACTGGAATCCGGGACGGATCTTCGCGTGTTGCATTCGGTGAGCCTGACCGTGGACGAGGACGAGATCGTGGCGATCCTGGGCCCTTCGGGCTCGGGCAAGTCCACCTGCCTGCGGATCATGGGCGGGTTGGTGCCGCCGGGCGAAGGCGAGGTATTCTGCAACCAGAAGCCGCTCGAGGGGGTGAACCCGGGCGTGGCGATGGTTTTCCAGTCCTTTGCGCTCTTTCCCTGGGAGACGGTGTATACCAATATCGCGCTGCCGCTCAGGCCGCTCGGGCTTACGCTTTCGGAAATCAAGGCGCGCGTGAAGAAGGTCATCGACCTGGTGGGGCTCGAAGGCTACGAAGAGGCCTATCCGCGCGAGCTTTCGGGCGGAATGAAGCAGCGCGTGGGTGTGGCGCGTGCGCTGGTCATGGAGCGCCCCGTGCTTTTCCTGGACGAGCCGTTCTCGTCATTGGATATCCTCACGGCCGACACGCTCCGTACCGAGATGGTGAAGATCTTCCTCGACAAGAAGACCGCGACCCGTTCGATGGTGCTCGTCACCCATAACATCGAGGAAACGGTGTCGATGGCCCGCCGAATCCTGGTCATGGGCACGAATCCGGGGCATATCCGGCGCGAGATCATCAATGATCTGCCTTATCCGCGGGACGAGAGCTCCGCCGGTTTCCGCCGGATGGTACAGCAGGTGTACGCCTCCATCACCGAGGCGCTCATGCCCGACGTGCCCGCGCCCACCGAAACTTCGACCGCGCTCGCGCGCGCCCTTCCGAAGGAGCCGCCCATCGAGACGCTTCCGAACGTGCAGATCGTCGAGATGATCGGCCTGCTCGAGGCCGTGGGCGATCATGGCGGGAAAGCCGATATCTTCGAGCTCGCGCACGAAACCGGCAAGGAATTCGGCCGCACGCTTTATCTCGTCAAGGCGGCGGAGCTTCTGGATCTCGTCGAGACGCCGAAGCAGACCGTGCTTCTCACGGATCTGGGGCGCCATTTCGTCGAGGGAGACATCAACATCCGCAAGCGGATGCTCCACGAGCTTTTCGGCTCGCTGCGGATCGTGCAGATGGCCTCGAACCTCCTGCGCAAGAGCGAGACGCTGCGGATTCCCATCGAGGAGCTCAAGGAGCGCGTGGGCGAGTGGCTGCCGGCGGAGAATCCCGAGCAGATCATCGAGGCGCTGGTGTCCTGGGGCCGTTTTGCCGAGTATTTCGGCTACAACGACGACGCCAAGGAGCTTTATCTCGACGTGGGTCAGGAAACCACATGAGGCGCGGCACGCGTCCTATCGGCATATGAGCAAGGCCTTCACGCGCGAATCGGACGACTCCGGCGACGACTTCGAGGACGGCGACCGCGATCCCGCGGAAAAGCTCCCCGAGTTCAAGAATTACATGACGCCAGGCGGAGCCGAGCGCCTCAAGGGAGAGCTCAAGAAGCTGCTGCACGAGGAGCGGCCGGAGCTCGTCAAGACGGTGTCGTGGGCGGCGTCCAACGGGGATCGCTCCGAAAACGGGGATTATATCTACGGCAAGAGGCGCTTGCGCGAGATCGACCGGCGCATCCGCTTCCTCACCAAGCGCCTGGAGAGCGCGGTGATCGTCGATCCGGGCGACCCGGCCCGGCAGGGCGCCGATCGCGTGCTTTTCGGCGCCACGGTCCTGGTGCGCGACGAGGAAGGGCGCGAGCGCACCTATCGGATCGTCGGAGTGGATGAGGCGGATGTCCGCAACGGGCAGATCAGCTGGATTTCGCCGATCGCCAAGGCGCTCTTGAACGGGCGCGTGGGGGACGTGGTAACGCTCCGGACACCTCGGGGCGACGAGGAGCTGGAGATCGTTGCCATCCGCTATCTTGGAACGGGCGAGGTCCCGTGAGAAAGCGCGCGCTTTTCCTGTGCAACATGGGGACTCCCGATAAGCCCACCCCTCCGAAGGTCCGCGAGTATCTGAGG
Source organism: Oligoflexia bacterium (assembly GCA_023701205.1). Lineage (GTDB taxonomy): Bacteria > Bdellovibrionota > UBA1018 > UBA1018 > UBA1018 > JAMPXJ01. The sequence continues at coordinate 39,324 of JAMPXJ010000026.1, read as the reverse complement.
GAGTTCCTCATGGATCCCTACGTGGTCGATCTCGCCTGGCCGCTGCGCTTCGCGCTCGTGCACGGGGTGATCCTGCCCCGACGGGCCCACGCTTCGGCCGAAGCCTACCGGCAGATCTGGACCGAACGGGGCTCTCCGTTGCTCGTGCACCTGCAGGCGCTCAGCTCGCAGGTCGAGGCGGCGCTCGCGCCCGAGGGCTGGCTCGTACGGCCGGTGATGCGCTACGGGAATCCTTCGATCGATTCGGCGGTGGAGGGGCTGCGCGGCGAGGGCGTGGACGAGATCGTGTTCTTTCCCCTGTATCCGCAGTTCTCCGCCGCGACCACCGAGTCTTCCGTGCGCGAGTTCACCCGATCCGTGCGCAGGCGAATGCCTCAAGTGCAGGTCCGCATCGTTCCGCCGTTTTACGATTCGGGGCTATTTCTCGACAGCTTCGCCGAGGTCGCGCGGGCGCGGCTCAGGGAAGGGGCGGGTTTCGATCACGTGCTTTTCAGCTTCCACGGGCTTCCGGAGCGGCAGATTCGCAAGGCCGACAAGGTCGGGCATTGCCTGTCGTCGGGAAGCGGGGCAGGGCCCGAAGTCGCCGAGGAGCGCTATCCCTGCTGCGGGGACCGGGAGGCGGCCCGGCGGGGCTGCTATCGGGCGCAGTGCCTATGGACGGCCCGGGCCCTCGGTCAGCGGCTCGGGCTCGCGTCCGACGGCATGACCGTGAGCTTCCAGTCGCGGCTCGGGCGCACGCGCTGGATCGGCCCCTACACGGATCGCATCCTCGGGGAGCTCGCGCGCAAGGGAGTGCGCCGGCTCGCGGTGCTCTGTCCGGCGTTCGTCGCGGACTGTCTCGAGACGCTCGAGGAGATCGGCATGCGCAATCGCGAGCTTTTCCGCGAGCAGGGAGGCGAGGAGCTGGTGCTGATTCCTTCGCTGAACTCCGAAGCCTCCTGGGTGCGGGCGGTGATCCGGCTCGCCACCGCTCATGCGGACTCGCTCAGTTGACCCGTTTTACTCGCACCCCGAAGTCGACATTATCCCGGATCCAGCCGAAAAACGCGGTCTGCTCCTCCAGGGGCTTGCCCGGCTCGAAGATCTTGGGGTCTTTCCATTGGGTCATCACGACCGCGTCCTGAGTCCAGATCTTCACGCGTTGCCGGCGAAGCTGATTCTGCCAGGCCGCGCCCGTGCTGGGGGTCGTGTAAAGCAGCCGGACGGTGATGTTGCGCGAGAGGCTCTCCAGCGCGTCGATCTCGAGATCGCGCACCGAGTGGCTCTTCTCTTTGCCGGGACGGTCGGGAAAATCGGGCTCGCCATCGCTCAGGAGCACGATAGAAAGGGGCCGCAGCACGAGGTTCTTGTTGCGGACCGTGGTGGCGACCTGCTCGAAGAAGGCGTTGAAATCCGTGTAAGGATTCTCGGTTTTCGGCAGGATCTCGGCGAGCTTCGCGCGGATCTCCGGTACCGTCTTTCCCTCGAAAGTCTGGATGGGAAAGAGCGTGCGCGCCTCGTCTTTCCGCGAGCCTCCCAGGGTCCCCAGAAAGAGGTTCCTGGGCGGCTCGAGTCCCCCGAGGCCTTTGAGGTGGGCGTAAACGTAATTCGCGAGGAACTCGAGCGAATCCTCGTAATGCCCGCCTTTCATGAACGAGCCGCTCACGTCGACGCCGATGAACATCGTCAGACGCGGCTTCTTTCCGCCGTCTCCCGCGAGCCCATCGAGGTCGATGCACGCCGATGACGATGCGAGCAGTCCCGCGAGCAGGATCGCAGCCATCCCGGTTCTCATTCGGCCAGTCCTCCCTGAATCGGCGGTGCGGGCGGGGCTTTTCGCGCGGCGGGCGCGGCGGCGGCCCGAAGCTCGGGGCGCCGGTCCATGACCTCGCCGAGAGTCTTGAGCGGGATCGGGAACAGATGTTTGCTCGTCAGCGCCAGCACGCAGAAATTCACTCCCGTCGCGATGATCTGCAGCGGCGGAAGGATGAAAGCCGCCAGAAGCATCTCCCCGCGGTCCTGGACCCAGGCGATCTCTTTCTTGGCCTGCTGAAGCGTATTGATCGAGAACGCGAGCGGGTGCTGGCCCGGGAGAGGGGGGATTCCCAGGTCGCCCGACTCGAGCGAGCGCAGTCCCGTGCCTTGGATGACCGCCATCAGGATCGGCGTGCCATGGGAGGCGAACAGGTACCACGACAGGGCGCGGATTCCGAGCCAGGTCGTACCCGCGATCGCGAGCGTTCCGACCAGCCCGAGCTTGAACCCGTCGGAGCTATGCTGGGCGAACCAGGGCACCAGAGCGTCCACGAACTCGCGGTAGAGGAATACGACTTCGACAAACATCGCCACGAGCTCGATCACGCCGATCTTGAAGATCGCGGCGAACCGGCGCGTGGCCACCGCCTCCGTCAGGTTTGAAAGCACCGCATAGCTGCCCAGGATGATGAAAAGCATGAAAAGGAAGAGCGGGAACCGAACGAGGCGCTCGGAAATCTGGTCCCCGATGAGATTGGAAAGGGTGTCCACGACCAGCGGAGAGGTGACGTAGGTGAAAAGCGTCGCCTCGAAGAGGCACCAGAAGATCATCATCAGTACGGCGATCCACGGAATCCGCGGATTGAGCACGTTTTCGCCCAGGCTCCGGATCAGCCGGAACGGGAGCAGCAGCAGATCCAGGACGAAAACCCAAAGCCCCAGCACGAGCAGCCTCAGGAAGCCCAGTACCGCCTGAATCAGCAGGAACACGAACTTGAAGATGCCGCCCCAGAACGCGAGGATCGAGCGCCCCAGATCCCACCAGGTGATCACGAGCGCGGTAAGGAAAACCGTCCGCTCATGACGGATGACGACCGAGACCAGGCTCACGATCGTCGCCCAGCAGGCCAGCAGGATCGCGCAGACCGGCAGGAGCAGGAGGAGGCGTTTGAGTGCCATCAGCCATACCGGGTCCTCGGCCCCCCAGGCGAATGTCAGGAACGTCTCCTGGAAGAACACGGGGAAGAAAAGGATGGAAAGAATCAGCTTCGAAGACACGCCCGGCTCGGGGTTCATATGGCGCTCCTTTATCCAATCCGTTCAGAATAGCAGATCGAGCGACTGGGTCCAGCGTCTCGACGGGAGAGTTTCATGGTATTCTTCCGGATCATGAGCTTTCGGATCCTGATCGTCGAGGATGTTGAGGAGATGCTTTACCTGCTTGAAAACTTCATCGGGGGGCTAGAGGGCTTCCGGGTTTCGGGCCTTGCCAGGAGCGGGGCCGAGGCGCGGCGCGAGCTGACCCGTGATCGCCCCGACCTGGTGCTCCTGGACGAGATACTGCCAGGGGAGTCCAGCGTCGAGCTCTTGACGGAGATCCGGGCGATGGGCATTCCCGTGGTTGTCATGACCAGTGTCGAGAACCCGGTTCACGAGCTGGTGCCCGGGGCCTTCGGCCGCCTGATCAAGCCGGGTTGGCGCTCCGGTCCTCAGGATCAGGCGCGCTTTCGCGGGATGTTTCTGGCAGCGCTTGGAAAAAGTTGACGGAATCGGGTTGACGGTCCGAAAGCGAATTGTTAATCAGCGAGTTCATTTGAGTTCATTTGAAAGGAATTGAGTCACATGGCCGTTACCATTCGTCTTGCCCGCCAAGGCGCCAAGAAAAGCCCCCAGTATCTGATCGTCGTCGTTGATTCCGCCAAAAAGCGAGACGGTGCCCACCTCAAAGCCCTGGGTCACTATTATCCTAAGGCCAAGACCGCCAAGGAAAAGCTTCAGATCGATGCCGAAGCTCTCAAAGCCTGGCAGGCCAAAGGCGCCAAGCTCTCACAAACGGTTGGACAACTCGTCAAAACGCTTGCAAAATAATCGGTGTAGCGACCGGTTTGTTTCGCTCCGGGCTTCGGGGTGATTCGCCAGAGCTATCGTGCGGAAGCTGTAGCTGCGCCTGAGTCGTGGCCTGTTCGCGTCAGGCGCTCGTGGTGTCACTGAGTTGGGTCACTTCTAAGGAGAATGGCGATGTCCCAGGGCGAAAAGAAACCGTTGAGCGAGCTTTCGAAGATGATCGAGTACATGGCGCGCATGCTCGTGGATCTCCCGGATCAGGTCGAGGTCAACGAGATCGAAGGCGAGAACACCACGGTGATCGAGCTGAAGGTCGCGAAGGAAGATCTCGGAAAGATCATCGGCAAGCAGGGACGTACCGCGCGCGCGGTGCGGACCGTACTGAACGGCGCTTCCACCAAGCTTCGGAAGCGCACGGTCCTAGAGATCATTGAGTGACCTTCGTTTTTCAGTTTTGACGCTCTTTCCGGAGCTTTTCGGACCCGTTTTGCAGTCGAGCCTCGTCGGCAAGGCTGTCGAAAAAGGACTCGTTTCCTTTGAGCTGATTCAGATCCGCGACTTCGCGACTGATAAGCATCGTACCGTCGATGACACTCCTTACGGCGGCGGCGAGGGGATGCTTCTCAAGCCGGACGTTCTTTATCGTGCCTGGGAAAAGGCCGGTGGGAAGCGGCCCGCTCCCGAAAAAACAGCGACGATCCTGCTGTCACCGCAGGGCGAGCATTTCACCCAAGCGACGGCGCGGGAACTTTCGACTTACGAGCACCTGATCCTCGTCTGCGGCCATTACGAAGGCGTGGACGAGCGTTTCATCGAGCTGTGCGTGGACCGCGAGGTATCCATCGGCGATTATGTCCTAACGGGAGGCGAGTTGCCGGCGCTCGTCCTGATTGACGGGATTACGAGGCTCGTTCCCGGCGTGGTCGGAAACGAGCAGTCCGTCGCGCGCGATAGCCTTGAGGATGATCTCCTGAAATATCCTCAATACACCCGGCCTCGGGAGTTTCAGGGACTTGGCGTGCCGGAGATTCTGCTCTCAGGGGACCATGGCGCGATTGCGCGCTGGCGACTGGCGGAGAGCCGGGCCCGGACTTCGCGAAAGCGGCCCGATCTTTTCAAAAGACGCGGGTGAGCGGAGTGAGACCGGATTTAAGTTGATCTTCTCCTTCAAGAAATGATATTGGCAGAAGCCTCGTGTCACTCAGGCCGTTTTATGTAGTCCTGCTGCATTATCCGATGGTGAATCGGAACGGAAACCTGGTGACCACGGCCGTGACGAACATGGATATCCATGATATCGCGCGGTCATCGAGGACTTTCGGGGCGAAAGGTTATTTCATCGTCACCCCGATCGAAGATCAGCATGAGCTGGTCGGAAGGATCCTGGCCCACTGGCGCTCGGATCATTCCCGCGAATACCATCCGGACCGCGTTGAGGCGGTTTCCCTGGTCCGGCTGGCCAAGTCCTTCGATGAGGTGAAAGCCGCGATACGCGCCGAGCATGGCGAAGATCCCGAAGTGGTTCTGACCGATGCGCGGCCGTTTCCGAACTCCATCAGCTATTCGGATTATCGCCGGGAGCTGGGGAGGCCTGACTCGAAAAAACCCGTGGCGATCTGCTTCGGGACGGGTTGGGGGATTTCGGACGTCTTCTATCCCGAGGTGCACCGGATTCTGGCTCCGGTGTACGGGCCGGAAGGCGCTCCCCGGGAGGGGGTTGCCCCTGGGTACAACCACCTCTCCGTCCGAGCCGCTGTCGCGATTATTCTCGATCGGTTGTTCGGGCAGTAACCGGTTCCCTTCATTGGGGACGCAGCTGGCCAGAATTCGATTTAACGTTTTTCAGATTTAAGAAGGTTCAGTCATGGCTACCACCAAAACCAAGTACAGAAGGACTTCCAAAGGCGCTCAGCTCTCCGGCCGCGGCCTTGCTGCCCGGGTGGCGCTCGTCGAAAAGACGATGCTTCGCGCCGATCTCCCCGATTTCAAGGCGGGCGACACCGTCCGTGTCCAGGTTCGGATCAAGGAAGGCGAAAAGGAGCGTATCCAGGCCTACGAAGGCATCGTGATCGCCAAGAACAACAAGGGCGCGAGCAAGTCCTTCACGGTGCGCAAGATCTCCCACGGCGTGGGCGTCGAGCGTACCTTCCTGGAGTCCTCGCCGAAAGTCGCCAAGCTCGAGATCGTGCAGACCGGCAAGGTCCGTCGCGCGAAGCTCTATTATCTGCGCGAGCTCGAAGGCAAGGCCGCCAAGGTCGAGCGCGAGTACGGCGCCGAGGCTTCGGCTCCCTCCCAGTCCAAGTAAGCTGCTGACGATCCCGTGAGGCAGCAGCCCGATTGCATCAAGCCTACGATCGAGTGGGAGACCGTGCATGGTCATCCCCGGCTCAGGGTCGTGGGCGTGGATGAGGTCGGGCGCGGCTGCCTCGCGGGACCCGTCGTCGCCGGCGCGGTCATTCTCCCTTCCGAGATCGATTTTTCCGCGCATCCCTGGCTATCCGAAATCACCGACAGCAAAGAACTCTCGCCGCAGGCGCGCGAGAGGCTGGCGCCGCTGATCCGCTCCTGGGTGCTTGCCTGGGGAGTCGGTGAAGCATCGGTCGAGGAGATCGATCGCGTCAATATCTACCATGCCGCGCATCTAGCGATGGTTCGCGCGGTCGATGCTCTCGCGCTGAAGCCGGATCACGCGCTGATCGACGGCAACGCGATTCCCAAAGGGCTTAAGTGCACCTCGACCGCGATCGTCAAAGGCGATCTGCAGTGCCTGAGCATCGCCGCGGGATCGATCATCGCCAAGGTTCATCGTGATCGGCTGATGGCCCAGCTCGATGCCCGTTATCCCGGCTATGGTTTCGGGGCCCATAAGGGCTATTCGACGCCGACCCACGCCCGGGCGCTCAAGAGCCTCGGCGCTTGCGAGATCCACCGGCGGAGCTTCGCGCCCGTGGCGGCGGTGCTTTCCGCCAGCGAAGTCACGGCGGTGGGTGAAAACCTGAGCCTGTTCTCGGAGTGACTTTCATGGCCTTCGTCCTGAGCTTCGTTCCGGCGCTTCTGGGAGTCCTGATCGTGCTTCAGGCCGGCCTCAACCGGAAGATCGCGGCGCAGTGGGGACTTGCCGGAGCTACGCTGCTGAACGCGACGGTGCTCGTAGCCGCGGCGGCGCTGTTTTTCGCCTTCGCGCTCTGGCGCGATCAGGCGCTTTCGCCTGCCTTCCGGGTCCAGGGGGATTGGAAGGCGTTTTCCCTTTGGTTTGTGCTGCCGGGACTGATCGGTTTTTCGCTGGTTCTTGGCGGACCCTGGTCGATCGCGCGCTGGGGCGCGGCCCATACTTTCACTTTTCTCATCTCCGCCCAGCTTGCGGCGAGTCTTCTTTGGGACTGGAAGGTGGAGCAGCTGCCGATTTCCCGCGAGCGTTTGATCGGCGTTTTTCTCGCCTGGGCTGGAGTCCTGCTAGCCACGCGCGGACGTTGATCAGCTTGAAGCCGGGTGGCGCGCATCGCGCGCCTGGATGAGCTCGGCGGCGACGCTGATGGCGATTTCGGCGGGGGCATTGGTACCGAGCGGGAGTCCGATCGGGCAGCGCAGGCGCGCGATCGTTTCATCGCTGAAGCCAAGCTCCTTGAGCTCCGCGCGGACTTTCAGGGCCTTGATCCGGCTGCCCATCGTTCCGATGTAGGGCGCCTGAGGAAAGCGCTTGAGCAGCGCGGTGATGATCGGCAGATCGGTGGAATGGCCCTGGGTCATGACGACAAAAAACGAATCTTCCGCGAGCGATTCGACGAGCGCGCCAGGCTCGGCCGAGTGGACCTTCCGAAGCTTCGGCGTGACGGGAAGCTTTTCGAGCCATTCCGCGCGAGGATCCAGGCAGACGAGCTGGCAACCTAGCGGCTCCAGCGCGCGGATGAGCGCCTGGGCGACGTGCCCCGCGCCGAAGACGACGATCTTCCAGGCATCGCGGCGATGAATCTCGAAAAGCATCGTGACTTCGCCGCCGCAGGTCATGCCGATATCGCGCTGGAGATTCCATTGCACGAGCTCGGGCGCCGGGTTCGGGATCGCGGGTCCCCGAAGCAGGGCTTGCGCGCGATCGAGCGCGCGCGCCTCGAGCTTGCCTCCGCCGACGGTGCCCCAGAAGATTCCTTCCAGGGTCATGATCGCCTTGGCGCCGGGCTCCTGGGGAGCGTGCCCGCGGGCGGAAACGAGCGTGACCACGATGAAGGAGCCTTTCACTTCGTAGGCACGTGCGGCGGCGGACCAGAAGTCGCTCATTTGCCCGCCCCTGGCCGGATTTCCCAGTGCCGGAATTTTTCGGGAAAGATGCCGCGAAGGAGTTCCTCCTGGGTCGCCGGCAGCTCGAGCCGCGGATAGGTCCGACGGTAAGCCTCGAGCGATTTCAGCGCGTCGTGCGCGGCGGTCCAGACGCTCAACGCGAGCAGTAGCGGCGGCTCGCCCACCGCTTTCATGCCGTTGAGGCTCGCGCGCGAGTCGTTATTGGGGAGCAGTTCCACCTGAAAGTCCCTTGGCGTGTCCTGGATGCTTGGGATCTTGTAGGTGCTCGGTGCATGGGAAAGCAGGGCGCCCCGCGCGTTGTAATGCAGCTTTTCGGTCGTGACCCAGCCCATCCCCTGGATGAAGGCGCCGGTGACCTGTCCCAGGTCGATGCCGGAGTTCACCGGGCGGCCGAGATCCATCAGGATCCGAGCGCACAGGACCTTGAGCTCGCCGGTGTCCAGGTTCACCGAAACCTCCGATAATGCGGCACCCTGGGTGTAATACAAGAAGGCGTCGCCCTGGCCGGTGAGCTTGTTGAAGGAAAGTCCCGGAATCCGGTAATGCGCGTGCTCCGACAGCGAAATCCGGTGGTGATAGGCCTCATTGACCAAGGCGGCGAAGCTCAAATGGCGCTTCGGGGAATTCGCCGCGAAAACCGAGCCGTTCTCGAATCTCATGCCATGATAGCTGGCGACGCCGGTTTCCCAGTCGGCGCCGAAGTTGGGGTCCTCCTCGTTGATGGCGACCGGGCCCACCTGGATCTCGGGTTCCGTACCCAGGCCCGCCGTGTGGCGCGCCCAGCGGCTCTCGGGGATCTCAAGGAGACTCACGGCAAGCTCGCTCAAGCGCGCCTTGATCTTGCGGGTGGCGAGCACCGCGGCTGCCCCGTTGAGATCCGCGCCGCTGGAGGCGGCGGTGGGAGAGGTATTGGCGTTCTTGTCCGTCGCCGTGGGCATGATCCGCACGTGATCGCGCGGCAGGCCCAGCTCCCGCGCCACGAGCCGGGCGAGCTTGGCGTTCACGCCCTGGCCCATCTCGGTCGCGCCGGTAGAGACCTGGATCGAACCGTCGCGGTGCACGAGCACGAGGGCGTTGGCCTGGTTGAGGAAGCGGGTGGTGAAGGAGATGCCGAATTTCACCGGCACCAGGGATAGCCCGCGCAAGGTGCGCGAGTCCGAGCCGGAGAGCGATTCTTCGTTGTGTCGGCGGATCCGGGCGCGGCGCGCAGCGTAGTCTGAATCCCGCGCGAGCCGATCCAGGAGCTTCGGCAGGCAGTTGTTTCGCACTGTCTGGCCGTAAGGCGTCACCGCGCGGGGCCCCTCGGGCGCGTAGCAGTTGAGTTTCCGGATTTCCAGCGGGTCTCTGCCGACCGCGTGCGCCACCTCCTCGATGATGCGCTCGATCGTGGCGACTCCCTTGGGTCCGCCGAAGCCGCGGAAGGCGGTGTGGGGATGGAAATTCGTGCGGCAGACCTGGCCCCGGATCCGGACGTTCGGGATGAAGTAGGCATTGTCGCAATGGAGCATCGCCCGCTCCATGATCGAGGTCGAAAGATCGGCGTACGCTCCGCCATCGGAGTAGAGCTCCACCTCGAGCGAGAGCAGGCGCCCCTCGTGGTCGAAGCCGACCTTATACAGGTTCTCGAACGGGTTGCGTTTGCCCGTGATGACCATGTCGTCATCCTTGCTCAGGATCACGCGGGCGGGACGGCCGAGCTTCGAAGCCACGAGCGCGGCATAAGCCGCGAAGGGCGCGGCCTGCGACTCCTTACCCCCGAAGCCGCCACCGAGGCGCTTCACGATGCAGACCACGTCCTTATAGGAAAGTCCCAGGGCATGGGCGACGACATGCTGGGTTTCCGTCGGATGTTGCGAGGAGGAATGCACCTCGATCTGGCCATCCTCGCGCGGATAGGCGATCGAGGCCTGATTTTCGAGATAAAAATGATCCGCGCCCCGGATGACGATCCGGCCTTCGAGGCGCCGGGGCGCCGCGAGAAAGGCCACCTTGGCGTCGCCGCGGGCGATCTCGCGGGCCGGGGCGATGAACGAGTTCGCCGTCCTGGCCGCCGCGATGCTCAGGAGCGCGGGCAGCGGCTCGTAGTCGATCTCCACGAGCGACCGGCCTGCTCGCGCGGCTTCGCGGCTCTCTGCCGCCACGAGCGCCACGGGCTCTCCGTGGTAAGCCGTAACCTGCTCCGCGAGCAGCGGTTGATCCTTGAAGATGGTGCCCCAGAGATTCGAATGAAAATCCCCGGCCGTGAAAACCGCGGCGACGCCGGGATGCCGGAGGGCCTTGCTCGGGTCGATCGCCTTGATTCGCGCGTGCGCATGAGCGCTCAGGACGAGTTCGACGAAAAGCTCTCCGCGGGTCGCTGGCCGATCGTCGACAAACTCGCTTTCGCCGGTCACATGGGTGCGAGCGGAGGTATGAGGTTCGTTCATGGGCGGCTTTCCCCCGACTGCTCCCGGGCGAACCGCAGAAAGAGATTCTCGGCCAGCACGCGCCGATAGGCCGCGCTCCCTCGGAGATCGCTGATGGGATTGATCTCTGACTGGAGGATCTCGAGCGCCTGGCGCGCGGTTTCGGGGTCGAGCGCCTTGCCCGCCAGGAAACTCTCCGTTTTGCGCAGCCGGAGAGGGACGGCCGCGACGCCGCCCATCGCGATCCGGATTTCCTGGATCGCCTGGGTGCCTCGCGCGCCCTTCTTCACTCGAAACGCCGCGTTCACGCCTGAAATATCGAGGTCCTTGCGTTGGGAGACTTTATAAAGAGCAAGTCTTTCCGAGGCGGAGGGCAGGTCGAACTCGATGGCAAGGATCAGCTCGCCCCTGCGCGCGGCCGTCTGCCGATAGCCGAGATAGAATTCCTCCAAAGGCACCGAGCGGCCGCCTTTCGGGCCCAGGAGCCTGACCGTCGCGCGCGCGACGAGAAGAAAAGGCGGGGTGTCGGCGATCGGGGAGGCATTGCCCACGTTCCCGATCAGCGTCGCCACGTTCTTGATCTGCGGAGAGGCAAACAGGTCCAGGAACCGGGCGAATTCCGGAATGCGGTTTTTGAGCGCGGTCCGGAGCTCCGAGAGCGTCACTCGGGCGCCGACCCAGAGGCGGCCGCGTCCAGAACGGCGGATTCGATAGAGCTCCGGGATCAGATGAAGGCTCACGAATCTCGTGCCGCCGCCGCTTTTGCCCTTGTTGTGAAGGACGCCCAGGTCCGTTCCCGCGCCGATGAGTCGGGCATCCGGGTCGCGCGCGAGCAGGCGCGCGGCATCCGCCAAGCGCGTTGGGGCATGAAGGGAAAAGCCCCCTGGCTCCGGGGATGCAAGCGCAAGCGGGGTCTTGAGGATCTTCCTGAGCTCCGTTTGCCGCGTCTTGGGAAAGAACCGCTCCTCGAGAGATACGCATTCGGAGAGAGGCACGGAGACCGCCGCCTCGACGATCGGCTGATAGCCGGTGCAGCGGCACAGATTGCCCGTGAGCGCGTTTTTGATTTCCTTCGGTTCAAGCCGGGCCCGGGAAGCGTCGGAGCGAAGCCTCTTTTCCACCAGGCCAGTCAGCGTGATGACGAATCCCGGGGTGCAGTAGCCGCATTGGCTGCCGTGGCAGCGGACTATCGCGTCCTGTATCGGCGTGAGCTTCCCGTCGCGGAGGCCGTCGACTGTCACGATGCTCGAGCCGTCGAGCTGCGCGACCCGGATCACGCAGGAGTTGATCGGCAAAAAAAGGCTTCCCGAGAGCGGGAAGGCACGGAGCACGGAGCAGGCGCCGCAATCCCCTTCGGCGCACACGATCTTGGTGCCGGTCAGCGCGCGTTCCAGCCGGAGGTAATCCGCGAGCATCATGCCGGCCTTGTCGACGCCGACCTCCTGCCGCTGGCGGTTGAGATAAAATACGACGTTTTTCCTGGATAGTCCGGGTGATCGCCTCGATGACACGGCTTCAGATTGAGGAATGGAGGTCCAGCTGTCAAGGAAATGTCTCTCTTCTTCCGGTCTGGCCCCATGGCTGCAGGAGCGAGTTGAAATGAAGGAAATGCCTCCGAATCTGTTGTTGGGACAAAAAATCGAGCGTATGGCTGAAGCCTATCTCCTGGCTGCCGGGAACCGCACGCTTCTGGCGAGGAACTTTCGCTGCAAGGCCGGGGAAATCGATCTGGTATTCGAGGAGCGGGGAGTGGAGCTGGTTTTTGTCGAGGTCCGCTGTCGCCTGAAAGGGGGCTGGGTCGATGGAGTTTCGAGCGTCACTTTTGGCAAGCAGCGACGCCTCAAACGAGCGATCGCCCAGTTTCTCGCCCGGTATCGGGGACAGGCGCGTTCCGCGCGCGTGGATCTTCTCGCCTGGGACGGCAAGGCCTGGGAGCATCTCCGCGATCTGCGTCTTTAGAGCGAGGGTCCCATTGACCGCCGGCCCAGCTCCTGAGAAGTTCAGATCATGAAGCCCTTTTCCGTCCTGTTGCTTGCCTTGACCCTGCTTTGCGTCCCTTCGACAGGGCTTGCGCTTGATCGCGATCAGCGGGCCATTGCCGTGGGGATTTTTTATGGTGCAGGAGCGGGAACGGTTTTGGGACTGGCCTCCCTGCCGCTCGCACGCTCCGGAAAAGGCGTTTTCATGGGAACGTCGATCGGGCTCTATCTCGGGCTGGTGGCCGCGCTTTACCATATCGGGCATCGTGAGGATCCCGAGAATCCGCTTCGTGTCACGACGGCGCCGGCCGCGCGCGAGGTTTGGCTGCCCGCTTCGGTGCCCGCCGAGCTTCCGCTTCAGGCGGAGTTCGCGGTGTACCGGTTCTGAGTCCCGGCTTCAGACCGGGTCGGCCGGATGAGCCGTTCAGTAGCTGCAGTAGTTTTCGCGCTCGAAATACTGGGAGCAAGCGAAGCCGGGAATGCGGCAGTCATCCAGGCGGAAGCTCGTCATCGAGCCGCGAGCGCAGACGCGCGTCGGGCCTCTCTTCACGTTGACGATGAAGTCGCCGGAGCGCTCCTCGACCTTGTCGCGCTTGAGGGAGTAATGGATGCGATTCGCCCCGTAATTGAGCAGCGGCCGCTGCAGGAGAGAGGAGATCCAGAGATTGAAATGGCCTTCGCTTTGCCCTTTGGCGGCATCGAAGCGATCGGATTTCGTGCGTATGGAGCCATTTTCTCGGGTAGCGGTGAGGATGACCCTGTCGGCCGCGCCTCCGGGCTCCGTGACGAAACGGGCGTATTCGCCTGGTTCCAGAATCTCGCTCCGGCAATCAAAAATCGCGAAATCCGATTCGGAGCCCTGATGGCAGCGAATCGCCAGCGTGCCTTCGATAGCGATCGCCTCGAACTCGTTTCCGCCTTCAAAGCCGGTCTGCGTGGCTCCGGCTTGGGAGAGAAGGCCCAGGGTGAGGGAAAAAGCGAACGGCAACGTCAGGAAAGTGGTGGAAAGTTTCATGGCCGCAGTGTCGCACGTCGGACGGCCTAGGGCAAGTGCTGGCGCGTCTCGGGGATATCCGGCTTATGCCGGGCGTCATGACGCTCTGCGAATCAAAAAGGGCGCTACTGATCGTGCCCTTTGTGCGCGCGTTCCTCGTTATCGAAGAACTCGAAAAGATCCGTTTCATCGAAGGCTTTGATGACGCGCTTGAACTCGTTCTTCACGTTGCAGTAGACGGGCTTCACCGGGGCCACGGTGTTGAACTCCTTGAGCGTCTGCACGAAAGAGGAGATGCCGCTGGAGCCGACGAACTCGAGTTTCTCGAAATTGAAGATGATTTTTTTCGGGGCGCTGTCGGTGTTGTTGGGCCGGACCAGCTTCGCGAGGTCTTCCCGCAGCGGCACGTGCGTCTCGAAGTCGAGCTTGCCGTCCATGGAGACAATGAGGGTGTCGCCGTTCTTCTTGAACTGGGTTTTCATTCGAGATCTCCTTACGATTTAGCTTCGACTTGACGTTTTGGCGTTTGCTTTCGCGTCCCGCTTTCCTATTATGGCGGCTGTCATGAGCGAGAAAAAGAGGCAAGATTTGCCGCCCGGACTCTGGGTGGTCGCGACGCCGATCGGAAATCTCGCGGACCTGAGTCCGCGCGCGCGGGCCGCGCTCGAGCAGGCTCATGCGATCCTTTGCGAAGATACGCGGCAGGGCGCGAAGCTGCTGGCGGCGGCGGGGATCGGGCGGCCGATGTCCGTGCTCGAACGGGTGGATGCGCATGCGTCCGAGGCGGTGCTGCGCGCGCGCGCGGAAAGGCTGCGGGCGGGCGAGAGCCTCGCGCTCATCAGCGACGCCGGCACGCCCGCGATCAGCGATCCCGGGTCCGCGCTCGTGGCGCTGGCGCACGAAGCAGGCGTCAAGGTGACTCCCGTTCCGGGGCCTTCGGCGGTGCCCGCGCTGCTTTCGGTTTCGGGCTTCGGCGAAGCGGCTTTCGTATTTCGCGGCTTTTTCCCTAGAAAACAGGGAGAGCGCGAAGAGGAGCTCGCGCGGGTCTCGGCTTCGCGCGTGGCGCGCGTCTTCGTGTGGTTCGAGAGCCCGAATCGGATCGGCGAGACGCTCGAACTGCTCGCCGCTCGCATGCCCGCCGCCGAAGTGGTCGCGGCCAAGGAACTGACCAAGGTTCATGAGCGACTCTTCACCGGGAGGGCTGATGAGGTGTTTTCCGCGATCCGCGAAGAACTTCTTCGCGAAGGGCCACGCGGCGAATGGTGCTTTGCCGCGAAGTTGCCGGAGCTTGCGGAAAATAATTCATCGGAAGGCGACGAAAGTTCAGATTGGGTTAAGGCTCTGCGCTGCCTCATCGATGCCCGGATTCCAGCTTCAGAAGCGGCACGACAGGTGAGCCAACATTTTGGCGCGAGCAGGAAAATGGTTTACGAAAAAGCGCTTCGGCTTTCCGGCAAAAAAAATTGAAACTGCTATTGACGATCCGAGGAACCAACGTAGACTCAGAACTGTGGTTGTGGAAAGAATCCACGGATGGATTCTGGGAGACAGGTTAGTCGCTCTCGCGGGCCTCAGTGCAGTCAGGAAGACGAGTCACTGAGGCATCTTCATTTCGGGGCTCAGGATGAGCCTCTTTCAGTTTCGGCATCTGGCAGGAGGCCGCCTTCAAGATGTCATCCCATCCCGCAAAAAAAGCGGAAAATCCCTCTCAGCTCACCCCGGATCCCCAGGCCGCGCAGCTTCTCGATGCGCTCGGGAAGATTCGTGGCATCGAGGGGGAGATTTCCCAGGTCATCCTCGAGATGCAGGAGAAGGTCCAGCAGCTCGAGTATCTGAACGATTTCTCCTCGCTCCTGAATTCCACGCTCGAAACCGAGACCGTGCGCGAGAAAGCGCTCGAGGCGACGTGCCGTCTTCTTCGCTGCGAGACGGCCTCGCTTTTCCTCGTCGACTCGGCGAAGGCCGAGCTTTACTGGGAAACCGCGCTCGGGGAGGTCGGCAGGGAGCTCAAAAAAAGCGTCCGTCTCCCGATCGACGACCGATCGATCGCGGGGTACGTGGCCATGACCGGAGAGAGCCTGCTCATCAACGATGTCTCGAGCGATCCGCGCCATAACAGGAAGGCGGGAGCCCGGGGCGCCTTCCGCTCGCGCACCATGCTTTGCGTTCCCCTCAAGACGAAGGGCCGCGTGATCGGGGTGCTGCAGGCCATCAACAAGCTTCCGGGCACGAGCTCGCGCGTCTCTCGCCACCGCTGGCCCTGCTTCCAGGGCGCCGACCAGCGCCTGCTGCAGTCGCTGAGCGACCAGGTCGCCATCGCCGTGGAAAATTCGAGGCTTTACACGGAGCTCAAGGAGAGTTTCTTCGGCACCGTCGAGGCGCTGGCCGAGGCGATCGAGAAGAAGGACAAATACACCGGCGGTCACACCAAGCGCGTGGTGCATTACTCGCTTTGCATCGCGCGGCACCTTGAGGTCGAGGGCGCCCCGGTCTCGGCCGAGCAGCTGGAGCGGATCCGCCTGGGCGCGGTCCTTCATGACGTCGGCAAGATCGGCGTCGAGGACAAGGTGCTCAAGAAGCAGTCGCAGCTGGATGACCAGGAATGGAAGCTCATGAAGACCCACCCGGAGCTGGGCTACGACATCATGAGCCGCGTACCCGGGCTGCGCGACGTGATCGGCGGCATGCGCTATCACCACGAGCGCTGGGACGGCAAAGGGTACCCGCTCGGGCTCAAAGCCGAGGAGATTCCTCTCATCGCGCGCATCATCGCCGTCGCCGATACCTACGATGCGATGGTGAGCACCCGGCCCTATCGCAAGGGACTGGATCCGAAAGTCGCTTACGACGAGATCGTGCGGCACCGGGGCACGCAGTTCGACCCCAAGATCGTGGATGCCTTCATCGAGGCTTTCAAAAATGAGAAAATGGGCAAGGGCTCGGGTGGCAGCCGTCTCTCAAATATGGATTGAGCCCCGGATCATTGCCTGTTAAGTTGCCTGGACATGGCATGGTTTGACGATCTGAAGACACCCCGGATCAAGACCCAGGTCTCCAGCCGCACTTCGAAAGTGCCCGAGGGGCTTTGGGTGAAATGCTCGCAATGCGGCGAGATCCTCCAGTCCAAGGTCCTGAAGGACAATCTTTCGGTCTGCCCGGAGTGCAGCTACCACTTCCGGGTCTCCGCGGCCGATCGGATCTCCTTTCTCTCGGATGAAGGCAGCTTCGACGAATACGCCGAGGACCTGGTTTCCAATGATCCCCTCGAGTTCGACGATACGAAACCCTACAAGGATCGTTTGCGTTCCGCGGCGGGGAACACGGGCCTGCGCGATGCGTTCGTCGCGGGCAAGGCCCGGCTCGGCGGGCTGCCCTACCATCTCGGAGTTTTCGAGTTCAAGTTCATGGGCGGCAGCATGGGCGTCGTGGTCGGCGAGAAGGTCGCCCGGCTCTTCGAGCATGCCCTGGAGGAGCGTCTTCCGGCCGTGGTCGTTTCCGCCTCGGGTGGCGCGCGGATGCAGGAAGGCATCCTTTCGCTCATGCAGATGGCCAAGACCACCGCGCTGATTTCGCGGCTGCGCAGCGAGGGGATCCCCTATGTCTCGATCCTCTCGGATCCCACCACGGGCGGGGTCGCGGCCTCGTTCGCGATGCTCGGGGATATCATCCTGGCCGAGCCCGGGGCGCTCGTCGGTTTTGCCGGGCCCCGCGTGATCGAGCAGACGATCCGCCAGAAGGTTCCGCCCGGCTTCCAGCGCAGCGAGTTCCTGGTGAAGCACGGGTTCGTCGATCGGATCGTGGCCCGCAAGGATCTGGCCACGGAGCTTCGTGAGTGGATGTGGCGGCTGGGCCGAGAGACGTGCCGTTTCCCGGAAGGAAGTTGAGCAGGCGTTTTCTCGCGTTCGGGTTTTTGCTTCTGGCCTGCGGCGATGCCCAGGCCATCGAAGGCGCGAGTCCGATCCATGCTTCCGGTGACCGCGAAATCTGGGATCGCAAGGCGAATCGCGTGGAGCTCTTCGGGCATGCGACGGTCCGGCAGCCGGGGGAGACTCTTTCGGCCGATCACATCGTCCTGGATCAGAATGCGCGCACGCTCGATGCCTATGGCAACTGCGTCTACATCGCGGCGGACTCGCTGATCCACGGCGAGGAGATGCATTTCAACCTGGAAACCCGCACCGGAACCATCATCGGCGGGCGCGTCTCGAGCGAGAATTTCACCCTCGGCGGCGAACGCATCAACAAGCTCGGCGAGCGGCGGTTCCAGACCCATTGGGGCGATTACAGCACCTGCCGCGACTGCGCCCAGAGCTGGTCGCTGCAGGCCCAGGATGTCGATATGGAGATCGAAGGCTACGCTTATCTCAAGAACGTCGCCATCAAGATCAAGGACACGCCCGCGATGTGGGTGCCTTATCTCGTGGTCCCGCTCAAGACGCGGCGGCAGACAGGCTTTCTCTTGCCTTCGATCAGCCTTTCGAGCAAGAGCGGCGTGGGCTTCCTGCAGCCGTTCTTCTGGGCCACGAGCCGCAGCACGGACATGACCTTCAGCGCGGGCCAGTTCACCGAGCGCGGCGCGCGCTTTCAATGGGAAGGACGTTACGCGCTCTCACCGCGAAGCTACGGGCAGATCAACTACTACTATCTGCGCGATGCGACCTTCACGGACCCGGGCTACAACCCCAATGGAAGCCTGAACCGCTGGGGCCTGCGGGCGCGGCAGGTCCAGGAGCTGCCCTGGGGCATCGAGGCCAAGCTCGATCTGACGGAGGTGAGCGATAACTTCTACCTCAATCAGGTCGCCACCGGGGAGCCGTCGCAAGCGGATCTCCGGCAGAACGAGATGGTCCTGGGCTCGTCGCTGAGCCTGGATTACACCACTCCGAACCTGAGCGCGATCGTGGCCGCCAAGCGCTACCGCAATCTCGTCGATCTTGATGCCCTGGGGGATCCGGACCTGGGCGTGCGGCGCTTCGATCCCTACACGGTTCAGGCGCTGCCCACGGCGGTCGTGACGACCAACGACCGCTTTCTCTGGGGCTCGTCAGTGGCCGGGGGCCTGACGCTGGGCTTGTCGAACTTCGTCCGGCCGGCGGGCGCCTTCGACCTGGAACCGGGCAACACCACCGGGGTTCCCGTACCGGGAGAGGACCCGATCCGGGAGGCGACGCGCTTTTCGCTCGTGCCGTCACTGTACACGAGCTACCGTCCTTGGGACGCCTTCTCGATCTCGCCTTCGGTGAAGTACTTCGGGTACTTTTACGACTTCCGCGGGCAGATGGAGAATCTCTATCGCGGCTACCTGCTTTTCCAGACGGACTTCGCCGCTCAATTGGAAAAGGTCTTCGAGACGCAGGATCCGGGCCGGCCGCGCGTGAAGCACCTGATCCGGCCGCTGCTCACTTATTCTTATATCCCACGCTCGCTGGTGCATCCGCGCAGCACGGGGCAGGGTAGCGCGCATCCGTTCGTGAAGCAGGCGGAGCGCTCGGGCTATTATTTCGATAACCAGGATTTCGTGCCGCTGGACATGAGTCCCAGCGAGAACACCTCGGACCCGAGCAGCGTCTACTTCGTGCCGCTCGGCAACTCGCTGACCATGGGGCTCCGCACGCAGGTGATCCAGCGCCGGGGCGGGCTGGACGATCCGAACGCCACTTACGCCATCCCGCTGGACTTCAGCGCGGGCCAGGCGATCAACTTCCACGAGTTCGGGAAACCCGAGCCCAGGCCGCTCTCGCGCTTCGTTTCGACGCTCCGGCTGAATTATCCGGATCCCCTCGTGCTCAACGCTTATTACGAGTATTTCCCGTATCTCGCGATCCCGCAGGCCAGCGGCCCCATCACGCGCCATAACCTGAGTACCACGATGTCCTATGTTTTCGAGCAGTCGCTCCATCAGCGGATCCTGCGCTTCGACCGCAGCTTCAGCCTGGGTTACAACCGCGATCTGCTGGGCAACTCCGCGATCACGGGCGCCATCAACTTCTCGCTATCGGATTACGTGATGCCTTCGGCGAGCGCGAGCTATTCGCTGAACTCGCGCTGGCTGATCGGCGGGGCCGTGGGGCTGGTATTTCAGAGCCCTTCGCGGTGCTGGCGCCTGAGTCTTTCGATACCGATCAGGCGCGATGCGGTGAAGGGGCTGGAGCATGGCTTCGAGCCTCTCCTGCAGCTCAATCTGACCGGGACCGGGTTTGACGGTCCGAACGAGATCTGGAACCCCTCTTGAAGAAGGAGACTCAAAAAATGACCGACGTGAAGAGCTACGCCGCCGCCGCCATTCCCCATCTCTCGGACGCGATCGAGCGCAACTCGGCGGTGATGGAACGCCTGGCCTCCCGCCTCGTGGCGGACGTGAAGGCGGGGCGCTCGCTGCTGGTTTTCGGAAGCGGGCATTCCGCCATCTTCCCGCTCGAGCTTTATCATCGTGCGGGGGGGGCTTCGTTCGTGATCCCCATCGTGGCGGATTACCTGATGCCGCAGGCCGGGCCTCCGGTGGTGAGGGTGCTCGAGCGCACTCCCGGCGTGGCGAACATGCTTCTGGCGCGCGCGCGGCCGATGGCCGGGGAGATGCTTTGGCTTTCTTCGCAATCGGGGATCAATGCCGCGGTCGTGGATCTCGCGCTCGAGGCGAAAAAACAGGGGCTCGTTCCCGTCGCTTTCACGAGCGTGGCGCACAGCTCGGCCGTGAAGTCGCGCCATCCCTCCGGCCGGCGCCTCTTCGAGGTTTGCGATGAGGTCGTGGACTTCGGCGGGCGCGTCGGGGATGCGGTCGTTTCGGTTTCGCGGGACGTGGTGGCGGGGCCGCTCTCGACGCTGACCTCGGTCCTGCTGGGTCATTCGATCGTCGTCGCGGCCTCGGGCCGGCTCGAGGCGCAAGGGATCCGCTGCGTGTACACCAGCGTCAATACGCCCGAAGGCGAGGCGCGGAACCGCTCCCTCGAGGAGCGTGCGCGGGAACGCGATGTTCTGCTGAGTTAGTTTATGCGTCAGGGATTTGGCGGCGCTCCGGTCACGAAGCTTGCAGAAGCACCCCGGGCGTTCGTCGTTTGCGTTCGAGCGTCATTGAAGCGTAAAATTCGAGTATGCGCATCCTGCTCTCGAACGACGACGGTGTCCATGCCCATGGTTTGAGAATCCTGCATCGCGAACTCAAGAAGCTGGGGGAAGTCTGGGTAGTCGCTCCACTCGAGGAAAAGAGCACGACAGGGCATTCGCTCACGATCCACAAGCCGCTGCGGATGATTCCGCTCGGGGACCGGATCTTCGGCGTGAGCGGCTCGCCCGCCGACTGCGTCTATCTGGGCATCCGGCAGGTGCTCAAGGGGATGCCGGATCTCGTGGTTTCCGGAATCAACCGCGGCGCCAACATGGGGCAGGACGTCTATTACTCGGGTACCGTCTCTGCGGCCCGCGAGGCCTGCATCCTGGGCCTGCGTTCGATGGCGGTGAGCCTCTGCGTGGATTTCGACCGGATCCTGCCCGAAGAAGAGATGCACTACGAGACGGCCGCGCGGCTTGCGGTACGGGTCCTGAAGGAGCTCGGCAAGACGGAGTTGCCCAGGCATACGTTGCTGAACCTGAACGTGCCCGACGTCGCGTCGGGCAAGCTCAAGGGGGTGCGCCTGACCCGACAGGGCTTTCGATATTACTCTGGGAATATACTTCAGCGCAAGGATCACCGCGGCAAGGATTACTACTGGGTCGGAGGCCGCTACCAGGGTTTTCGCAAGGAGGATGGAACCGATTGCTCCGCGGTGGAGGCGGGTTTCGCCTCGTTGACCCCGCTCAAGCTCGACTCGACGGACCTGCCCTGCCTGGCGTCGCTCGAGGCGAATCCGCGGCTTTTCGGGAAGACCGGAAAGCCGCGAAAGGCCAAGGGTCGATGAGGCGGTGGCGGCTGGCCTTTCTTTTCTGGTGCTGCGCGGCGCTAGGCTTGCCGGCGTGCTCCACGGTGAAGCCCCTGCCGTCGAAGCACCGCGGGCTTTTCGCGGTTCTCGAAGGCGGAGGCAAGCCCAGCCGAAGGCCGGCGCAAGCGGAGCTGCGCGAAGAGCAGGAAGTCCTCGCCTCGCAGGCGAAGCTCCGCTGGCCGCTCGAGAAGGTCCAGGTGACCTCGCGCTTCGGAAGGCGAAACGACGGCTTCCATGAAGGCATCGATCTGCGCGCCGCCGATGGCACGACCGTATACTCTTCGGGCGATGGAGTCGTGCTCTACGCTGATAAGCGCATTCGCGGCTACGGAAGAATGGTCGTCATCAAGCACACCGGCGGACTGACCACCGTTTATGCGCATAATTCGCGCCTCCTGGTAAAAAAAGGCCAGAAGGTGCAGCGCGGCCAGAAGATCGCGATCTCGGGACGTTCCGGGCGGTCGCGCGGCCCGCATCTTCATTTCGAAGTCCGCGACGGGGTTGCCGCCGTGGATCCCGAACGGTTGATTCCGGTGGCGCGCGCGAGCGTCCCGGCAGCCGAGCAGCCGGAGATCCGCCGGGAAAAACCTCGCAAGGTCGCGCTGAAGCGCTAGGGTCGAATCGCTGGGTCAGAAAAGCCCGGTGATCTTCCCTGTGGCGTCCACGTCGATCTTGAGCGCGGCCGGAGCCTTGGGCAGCCCCGGCATCGTCATGATGTCGCCGCAGATGGCGACCAGAAACTCCGCGCCCGCGTTGAGGCGCACTTCGCGGATATTGATCACGTGTCCCGAGGGCGCTCCGCGCAGGTCCGGATCGACCGAAAAGGAGTAGGGCGTCTTGGCCATGCAGATCGGGTAATGTCCGTAACCGGATGCCTGGAATTTCGCGATCTGATCCCGCACCTTGCGCTCCGCCGTGATGTCTGAAGCCCCGTAAATCCGGGTCGCGATGGCCTTGATCTTGTCCCAGAGCGGGTCCTCGTCGCGGTAGGTGAAGCGCAGCTCGGGGAGCGCGCCGCTCGTGGCGGCCACGACCGCGCGCGCGAGTTCCTCGGCGCCGGCTCCGCCTTCGGCGAAGTGGCGGCTCAGAATCACCGGCGTGTCCTGCCGGGACATCTTCTCGGTAAGCAGCCGGATCTCGGCCTGGGTGTCCGAGGCGAACTGATTGATCGCGACCACGCAGGGAAGACCGAAGCGCGAGCGCATGTTCTCGACGTGGCGCTCGAGGTTGGGCATACCCTTTTCGAGGGCCTGCAGGTCCTCGAGCGAGATCGTCTTGAGGTCCGCGCCGCCATGGTACTTGAGCGCGCGGACCGTTGCGACGATGACCACGGCCGAGGGACGCAGGCCGGACTTGCGGCATTTGATATCGAGGAACTTCTCCGCGCCGAGATCCGCGCCGAAGCCCGCTTCGGTGACGACGTAATCCGCCATCTTGAGCGCCGAGCGCGTGGCCAGCACGGAGTTGCAGCCGTGCGCGATATTGGCAAAGGGCCCGCAGTGGATGATGGCCGGGTTGTTCTCGAGCGTCTGCACGAGGTTGGGCTTGATCGCGTCGCGCAGGAGCGCCGTCATCGCGCCGTGTGCGCCGAGCTCCGATGCGCGCACCGGATTCTGCTCGCGAGTGTAGCCGATGATGATGTTGCCCAGGCGCTTCTTGAGGTCCTCGACCGAGGTGGCCAGGCAGAGGATCGCCATGACCTCCGACGCGACGACGGCATCGAAGCCGTCCTGGCGGGGATAACCGTTGGCCGTTCCGCCCAGCGCGACGGTGGCCTCGCGCAGGGCGCGATCGTTCATGTCCATCACGCGGCGCCAGGTCACGCGCCGCGCATCGATCCCCAGGACGTTGCCATGATGGATATGGTTGTCGATCATAGCCGAAAGCAGGTTATTGGCCTGCCCGATCGCCGCGAAGTCGCCGGTGAAATGGAGATTGATTTCCTCCATCGGTCCCACCATCGCCTTGCCGCCGCCCGTGGCTCCGCCTTTCATGCCGAAAACCGGGCCCATCGAGGGCTCCCGCAGGCAAACGACGGCTTTCTTGCCGATGCGGTTCAGGCCATCGGTCAATCCGATCGAAGTGGTGGTCTTGCCTTCGCCTGCCGGCGTGGGCGAGATCGCGCTCACGAGGATGAGCTTGCCGTCCGGGCGCGAGGAGAGGCTTTCGAGGTACTCCAGCGAGATTTTCGCCTTGTAATGGCCGAAGGGCTCCAGGTGCTCCTCGGGAATGCCGAGTTTCTTGCCGATCTTGAGAACGGGTTGCAGTGTGGTTGCCATTGAGATTTCCCCCGGCGGTCAGCCTAACTCCCGATCGGCCAAACTCAAGGAAATTCTCCGCCTTTGAGATTTCCCCGTTTCAAGGGTAAAAGGGAATTCGGAGGCATCTGGGGAACTATGGGAGCACAGTGGAAACACGCGGGTCGTCTGTCCAACTCAAGCAAGCGCGGGGCGCTCATCAGCAAGCTCGTAAAGGAAATCACGGTCGCCGCGAAAGCCGGCGACCCCAATCCGGATAATAACCCCAGGTTGAGAGCCGCGGTCGAAGCCGCCAAGAAGGCTTCCGTTCCTCGCGATAATATCGATCGCGCCATCAAGCGGGGGGCGGGGCTGCTCGATGATGCCGTCCAGTATGAAACGATTTCCTATGAAGGCTTCGCCCCCCACAAGGTTCCCGTCATCGTCGAATGCCTGACCGACAACAAAAACCGCACGGCCGCCGATATCCGCGTGCTGTTCCGCAAGGGACAGCTGGGCGCCATGGGCAGCGTCGGCTGGATGTTCGATCGCCTCGGCGTGATCGAGGCCACGCTGGACAAGCCGGGTTTCGACAGCGAAGGCGCGGCCATCGAGGCCGGCGCGCAGAATGTCGAGCCGCTCGAGGCCGAGGATATTCCCGCGGGCCATACCGGCGCGCGGTTTTTCACCGACACGCAGGATCTGAACGCGGTGGCGAAGGCCCTCACATCGATGGGCTGGGTGGTGACGCAGGCCGAACTCAGCTTTCAAGCCAAGAATCCCGTGGAACTCTCGGCGGAGCAGAAGCAGGAAGTGGCCGAGTTCCTTAACGCGGTTGACGAGCATGATGATGTCCGGCGCGTTTATGTTGCGATGGGGTAAGGCAGAGTGGGATTCCAGCTAACGGAACAGGGCATCGGGCATCCTGCCCTCTCGCTCTTGTCCATCCTGGACCGCGCAAGCCCTTTTTCCCGTTAGCTGGAATCCCGCTCTGACTTGTCACATCGCAAGGGTGGTCTGGGAGGGTGTTTAAGGATTCTGCAGCCCCTGTTGCTGGGGTGACGGCCTTGGGTTCGGGCTTCTGGTGCGGGTCTCCGGGTTTGCTCCGGAGGCGGTGCGTTTGGGGCTGTCTAGAAGTTTGACAGCTCGCCTGGCGTGGCGGTTTTCAGCGCGGGCGGAGGTTCTCGCCAAGGGGCGATGGTTCCTGCGGTTTTCAGGGTCGGGAAAGCAGGCGCCCTGGCATGCTTCGCGCAATACTTATCGGCATAACCCACACGAGCTGACGACGGATGCGGGCGCATCGATCGGCAGCGGAAATTTCGGAGCTCTTATGAAAAAAGCCATCGTATTCGTTCTCGTCGCCGCCATTTTCGCCGCCGCTTCCACCCTCGACGTGAAAATCGAGATTCGCACCAACTCCGCTTACGCCTGCGGTTCCAGCGACTGTTAAGCCGCGGATTCCGCCGGCAGGGAGTCCTCGTTCGACGAGGGCAGGGCAGGATCGCTGATCTCGATGAAGCCGTAGCGCATCCCGTGCTTGCCTTCCAAGAACGACACGCTCGAACCCAGTTTCATCAGTGATTCACCTGCAGCACCTTCCGAAAGCACCCGGAGATTGCTTTCCCTTTCACGCGAGCCGATGATTCGCGCCAGCTGCGTGAGCAGCCGGCCCGCGGCGTAATCGCGCGCGAGCGAACCCGCTTTCGTCATTCCCACGTAATAAGACCCATAGCCCAAGGCGCAGCGGAAGCGGAGCTTCACCTCGCCCAAGGCGACCTCGGCCTGAAGCACGTCTCTCGCCACGCTGAGCGCCTGCGAGAGCGCGTCCCCGCTGAACGGGGTCTCCCAGGCGAAATAAAAGCCGTCCCCGGTCCCGTTGAGGACGCTTGCGCGCGGGAGCCGGGCCGCCACCGCGAGTAGGCGGCGATTCACGAGATCCGAGAAACGGCCCTGATCCTCGGGTGCGATCCGCTCCTGCGCACCGGAGAAGCCGATGGCGTCGACCAGGAGCACGAATCCGTGATGCGCGCCGTGATCGTTGCCGAGGCGGCGGAGGAACTTCTCGCGCTGCTCGCGCGAGAGGTTGTGCGCAAGCTCGGTCTTGTCTTTTTCGGTCCGCGCGAACTCGATGGCCACGATACCGGCCATCACGAAGTAGGTGAGCAGGTGATTGCGGTACTCGCCCGTGAGTCGCTCGGTGGAGGACCAGAAGTCAAGGAGGTTGGCCCCGAAGGTGTAAGCGATTCCGGCCAGGACGACAAAGCCCATCGCCGCGCGCGCGGGACTCCGCAGATGAAGCGCGAGATACGACCAGCTCCAGAGCGCGGCACCCAGGGTGGCGATCATGAAGTAAGCCTGGAGCGCCACATGAGTCAGGACCCAGGGGTCCGCCCCCGAGACGCGCCTAAGCACCAGCCATAGCGCCGGGAGCGCGAGCAGCGCCCCGAGCGTGACGGGCCAGAAAAGCTTCGCCGCGCGGGCTTTGGAAAGCCGGAAGAACTCCAGGACGAAGCGGAAGAGCAGCAGGCTTCGCAGGAAGTCCGCGCCCGCCGTCCAAAGGCTCTGCTCGAAAGCGGAGCCGAAGAGCAGGCGATTCTCGAGAGTCCCGCGATAAAGATGCCCGTAGGCGAAGTTCGCCACGAAGAACAGCATGAACGTCCACAGCTCGGGCTTGCCCGGCAGGGTGAGAAAAAGAACGCCAAATAGCGCGATGATGATGAGCTGCGCGAGCTGGATCTTCGCAGGCAAGGCCATCTGCTCGTCGACGCTCCGGGAGAGCTCGCGCAGGCGGTCGATTTCGCCGGCGACGAGGGGATAGGTGGCGCGGATCCCGAACTTGACGCTTTCGTCCGCTCCGAGGCGGATCTGGACGCGAGCGGCTCTTGCGGGCAGGGCGAGGATGGGCCGCAAATCTTTTCCGTAATCGATCAGCTGGCCATCGATATAGACTTCAGAGTGCCCCCAGATGCGCGGGATCAGCAGGCCCGCGCGCCCGTGGAGCTCGCGGAAGCGCGGTTCTGGGATCGTGATCCCGAACTCATACCAGATGCGGTCGCGGGCGAAGCCTGGCAGGCGCTGGAGGTTCCGCTCGGGAAGCCGGATGGGGAGTTTCTCACCCGAGCCGAGCTCCGAAGGTCGCGTCGCGGGATCGAAAAGCACGTGGCCGCCTTCGATGAGCGTGAACTCCACCGGGAGGGCGCGAACGTAAGGGCCGAGGTCCTCGGGAGGCGAGAGCAGCCGCAGGACTCCGTAGAGGACCGCCGCGAGGATCAGCGCGCAAAGGCCCAGCACCGCGCGCCGGTTGTATTTGTTGGCTTCGTCGCGTTCCCGGCGCTCCCGGGCATCGCGATCGAGCAGGCGATAGGAGTTTTTCAACCGCTTGGCGAAGGCCGCTACCATTCAAAATGGCTTATCGGCGTCTCCCCGGGATGCTTGAGAAATGGGCCTGAATGGTTTAAGTACCCGGTATGGCAAAACAAGACTTTACGCAGGAAAAGGTGAACACGATCTTCGAGGCCGCCGCGCGCGCGGCTTATCAGTCCTTCGGCTTCAATCCGACGGCGATCCTGGGCTTCGAGATGTCGCCCGCGAGCGATCTTTACATCAGCCCGAAGCTCCCGGGCGCCCGGAACTGGTTCTTCCTGAAATCCCCGATGGGTGAGGAGTCGCTGGTTTTCAATTCGAAGACCGCTGAGATTCTCCTGGTCGAGAGCGAGGACAGCTGGTCGGAAAAGACCCAGAAAAAACTTTCGAAGATCAGCAAGGCGGATCTGAAGGCCTGGAACGAGCTGACGGGCGGAAAGCTCGTCGCCAAATCCTCGCGGGCCAAGGCTCCGAAAAAGGCTGCGGCGAAACCGGCTCGGAAGGCGGTTCGGAAGACGGGGAAGAAGAAGGGCTGAGACGTTCGGGCGCCTAGGATAATTGCTGGGCGAGAATTTTTGGAATCTGTTTGCTGTGTTCTGTTGGCTGGTTGCGGTTGGCTGATCAGGATTCCGGCTAGCGGATAACTCAGCATGGACGGCGATCGAAGGTGAGAGAGCTCTGGAGTTCCTCCTTCGGGATTTTGTGGTCCCACTTTTTGTGGGGACCAACAAAATCCCAGAAGGAGGACTCGTTCCATGCTTTCCCAGTTTCGCACTTACAATCTGGCTGTCCAGTTTCATGGCGCCTGCCGCGCAGCCAAGATGCCCGGCTATCTCAAGACTCAGCTGCTTCGGGCCTCTTCCTCGGTGGCTCTGAATTTGGCTGAGGGCTCAGGCAAGAGCTCCGCTCGGGATCAGCAGCGGTTTTACTTCATCGCGATGGGCAGCCTCCGCGAGTGTCAGGCGGCCTTGGATCTGTCGCCCACGCGGGAGCTCCAGCTCGTGGCGCTGGCCGATCACCTGGGAGCGAGTCTTTACAAGCTTTGCCGTGCCCGCTCCAAAAATTCAGGCTAGGGGGCCTTCGCCCTTCGGGCGCTTTCCTTTGGCAATCAAGCTCCAGTATTTCCGGCCAGAATGTCAACCGCCGCAAAGAGTGGATGGCGCTGTTTTACTGGGGTGATAATGGTGGGGTACTGTTGTGTTCGTGACCGGCCGTCGAAAATTTGTTATCGCTGATTTCAATGAAGAAGAGTGTCGGTGTTCTTATTGCCCTTTCTTTTGCAGGAACGATCTATGGGATCGGCAAAATATATTTTGGCGACGTTTCTGACAGGTCTTATGACGAGTTACCAATGGCTGAGCTCGTCGAAACTCAGTACCCCTGGTCGCAGTTCAAGGGATCGGTCACAAAGGTTTCTCGATACCAAGAAACCTATGATTTAGACTCAAATGACTGGATCGCCCATTTTTACTTAGAACCAAAGGAAGCGGCGGTCCTTGCATCGAGGCTTCCTGTGCTTCCTAGCGAGCTACGTTTGTCCTATCGATGTGCAAGATCGATAGCGAAAGCATGGGCTCCTGAATCGATTTGCAGTACTTTGAAGATGGAACAACAGGGCTTCAAAGCTTATCACTATAGGGCTTCACTGTGTGATGCCGGCTGCAAACTGAGCGTCGTTATATGGATAAAGCCTGACGGAGATAGCTACATCATCGGGTCACCTGATTATGGCTGAAAAGCACTAGATAACCTCCCAAAGCCCGGTCAGGAGTGCTGCCAGATCGGGTTTCATTTTTGTCCAAAGTTTCCGTCTAGAAACTGTTCATCCTACCGCCCAAGCCGCGTAACCTCGTGCCCGACCTTCAGGAGTTAAGTACCGCGGCTCCCGGGTCGATAAGGGAGTATGTCGAAGACTCAGTGGTTGCGCATTGTGTCAATCGGAGCGGCCCTTCTGGTGGGGTTCTGGCTGCCGCTGCGCTTGATCCAGTTCCGGATTCCGCTGCCGATCGACGTCGTGATGGATCTGCTGATCTCCGTGGCTTCAGCAGTGAATATCTATCTTTTTTTCAATGAGAAGGATCGCTCCTGGAGACGGCCGCGCGACTGGCTGTCGCCAGGCCTCCTGGCCGACGCGGTTTGCCTGCTGCCGTTGTCGCTGCTCGAGGTGCTGATCTTCCAGACGCAGCATCGCTCGCTACTGCTCTTGAATCTGCTGACGATCCGCCACATCTGGCGGATCAAGGCTTTTTTGGATGAGTTCGACTCGCTGCCGCCGGTGGTCTATCGGCTCGTGCCGATCGGGCTCACGATGCCGCTTCTCGTTCATCTGGTCGCATGCGCGTGGATCGCGCTCGGGAGCGGCACGGCGGGGCCCGATCCCGATCACTTCCTGGAGTACGTCAAGGCGATCTACTGGTCCTTCACCACGCTGACGACGGTGGGTTACGGCGACATCTCGGCCAAGACGCCCGCGCAGATGCTCTTTGCCAGCGGCGTGCAGGTCCTGGGAGTGGGGGTCTTCGGCTTCGTGCTGAGCAACGTGGCGAGCCTGCTGAGCCGGATGGACGCCGCGCGCGAGCATCACATGGACAACCTCGATCGCGTGGAAACGTTCATGCGCTCGAATCGCATTCCCCAGGAGCTGCGCTCGAAGGTGCGGACCTATTACCATTATCTCTGGAAAAATCATCGCGGTTATCAGGACCAGTCGCTCCTGCAAGATCTGCCGGCCAAGATGCAGTCGGAGCTCTATTTCTTCATCAATCATTCGATGCTCGAAAAGGTCGCGCTTTTCAGGACCGCGGAACGCGAGCTGCTCGAGGAGCTGATGAACGAGCTCAAGCCGCGGATCTTCTCTCCGGGGGAGAAGATCTTCCGTCACGGGGATACGGGCGATGCGCTCTATTTCATCCATAACGGCAAGGTGGAGATCCTCGGCGCCGGCAACGACCTGATCGCGCGCCTGGAAGACGGGGCGTGCTTCGGCGAGATGGCGCTTGTCTCGGACAAGCCCCGCAACGCCACCGCGCGTGCGGAGAGCTTCTGCCATGTCTACACCTTGCCCAAGGATGCGTTTGAGCGCGTGATCGTCTCCTATCCGAAGTTCCGCGCGCATCTCGAGGAGCTGGCCGGGGGCCGTCGTTCCGGGAAAGCGGCTTGAGGCGCCGCTCAGCGGACGAAACGAAGCAGGCTGAGCCCGAGGTACAGCGTCACGGGCCAGTAATGCAGCATTGCCCGGAGCGCGGTGCGCGCGCGCAGGCCGATGAGTTTCCAGATCCACATCGCCAGGAGCATCGCGACGAAAAGCGAGCCCAGATACGGGATGATCAGAAGCGGGTTGCTCTCGCGCCGGGGATTGAGGTTCAGAGCCGCGATGCCCTTGAGGAGCAGGACCCATAGTGGGATCGTCAGGAGAAAGATCAGGGGTCTGCCGCCTTTCCAGCGGCGCTCCTGAATGTAGACGCCGCTCGGGACCTCGTCGAGCAGGAGCAGGCGGTCTTCAAGCTCCAGGAGCTCCTGATCGGAAAGGTTCTCGAGGTTGCTCATTCGTTCTCACCTTTTCTGAAGCAAAGGAATGCCATGGCCTCCTGGGGCTTTGCCGAAAAGATCTCCCTGCCGGTGAGCTCCGGCGTGGGACCGAGCTGGGTTCCGGATCCGTCCTGCAGCCAGATCCGAAGCGGCTGGGTGAGCGGCGGGCGCGGCTCGAGCCGGGAAAGGTCTTCGAGCTTTGGCAGACCCCAGCCCGCGCCCATGGCCTCACATTCGCGCTCGGCCTCGACGAAACCCGAAGCCCTCTGGTGGGTATCATCCGCGGAGAGGACCCAGTTTTTCCCGCGAAGCGCGATAGGGTCTTTCGATATTTTCGGAGTCTTCCGGATCCGCCCGAGCTTCGCGTTCTTCTCGTCGCGCCAGGCCTCAAAGCGGCTCGAGACATCCTCGCTTAGGCCGTGGAGTGCAGGCATCATCGCATCCGGAAAGAGCCCGATCGCAAGCACCCCCGCGATCATGAGCAGCGCTAAGGCGGCGCCAAGGGTGGTTGTGGCCCGCTCCAGACTCGCGTAGATCCGGAACCAGAGCTCATCCGCAAGCTCAACCGCGAGAAACAGCGCCGAAGCGCCCAGGAGCGTGGACGAGATGGGATCGAGCCAACGAAGGGGCTTCGAGAGCAGCCCGAGAAGCACGGCGCTGAAAAAACAGACCAGAAGGAAGCGAAGGACGGGGTGGGCCCAGCTATCGCGCTTACCGTAAAAATGATCGCGGTAATGGGTCAGGGAGCGGATGGTCAGGAGGCGCTTGCGCCGACGGTAGGCGCTCCAGGCAGCTTGCGTGCTCATTTAACGATTATTCGGTGAGTTTCAGGAATTGAAAAGCAATCATTCAATAAAATCAAAGCCTAAGCCGGAGGAAGGTTTTATTGAAAATAGTTGAGTGAGGTAGTCTGGTAAGTTATTATTTCCCTAGGGACTCCGGAGAATTTTTCAACGAGGCAGGACGTATGCAACTGAGATTTCCCTTGCTGTTTTTTGGCGTGGCTCTGGCTCTCACAGGCTGCCAACCTAGGGTTTTGACTGACAACTCGAATTTGCTCGCCTCCCCGAGTTCGGGTGGAATCCTGCTTCAGGGATCGACCGCAAGTCCCGCCGGACCCGGCAATATCCTGAACGGGCTTGAAGCTTGGGACGCGACAGGCACGAAGATCACGGGTGTCATGACCAACCGCGGAGGCTTTGACGGCGCCGCGAGCTTCCCGGGCACGGGCTTTTACGACGGGACAACGAGCAACTATCCTCCGAGTGCCGCGCAGATCGCGCTCGGGAGCACGATTCTCGGGGTCGCGGGAACCCTCGATGCGAGCTTCGCCGCGCACACGGCTTCTCAGCAGCATCGAGACACGGCGACTCAACAGCTCACCCAAAAAGAGGAAGTCGCTCTCGGAGCGGGCATGCCCTATGAGAATGCCGATCCGGGATATCGCGCGGTCCCCAGGATCCTCAAAGACGACGATGGTTATGTGGGGGGCAGCGTGACCTACGTGAATCGCGCGAGCTGGGATGCCGCCTGCGACGGCTCCGGCGCGACTGGGGCGGGAGGATTGCCCTGCAAATGCGGTCTCTCGGGGACGAACTCGGAGCGCATCGCCGACTGCGCGGCCCACGGCACGATCGGACCGGAGGCCAGCTGGGATGGCGCGAGCAAGGGGAACGCGGGGCAGGGGAGCTGGAAGCTCGTCACCCGCACCGGGAGCCTCACCGACGACAAAGGCCGGGAGGTCTGGCAGGATCAGCGGACCGGGCTGCTCTGGAGCTCGCTGCTCTCAACCAGCCTGAGCTGGTGCAAGGCCACGGGGAGTAACTTCATCAGCGGGAATCCCGCGGCCGAGGATGATCCGAGCAACGTGTGCGACAACGCGGCCAACCAGGTGACTGGGACGGCGCCCGCGAACAAGGCGGTCAGCGCGTGCTTCGAGGATGACGGGACCTACTTCACGCAGACGGATGCGGCGATCGATCTGGCCGGCAAGGGTGGACTGAGCCGGACCTCGTCACCTACTGTGGCCTGGAGGAACCCGACGAAATACGATTACATGATCGCCGAAGTCAATGGGATCCGCTTCGTGATGCCGGACATGAAGCCCGCGGTCTTGGGCTATGAGTGGTCGTCCTCCTTGAACTCGGCAAATCGTGCGGACGCCTGGATCTTCTACTCCTACAACGGGAGCCTGTTTGGTTACGCGCGCGGCAACGCGTTCGCGGTCCGTTGCGTGGGGCGCTGAGGGGACGGCGGGGAGGCAATCAAGACCGCAGCGCCTCGATCCGCCGCAGCACCGGAGGATGCGTGTACTCCACGAAGACCTTGAGCGGGTGGGGCGTCAGGTGCGAGAAGTTGTCGCGGCTCAGCTTCTTGAGCGCCGAGACGAGGGCCTCTGGATTCCCGCAGGCCTCGCGGGCATAGCGATCCGCCTCGAACTCGTGCTTGCGCGAGAGCGCGTGCCCGATGATCGAAAGCGCTCGCGAAACCGGTGAGTAGAGGAATCCCACGACCAGCAGGCTTGCATGGACGCTGACGTTCGCAAAGCCGAGGGCCGCCACGGCCTCCCGATTGCCGAGAAAGAGCGAGAGGAACCAGAAGAGGAGCATTGAGGAGAAAAGCGAGAACGCGATCGAGCGCGGGATGTGCTTGAGCTTGAAGTGCCCGATCTCGTGAGCGAGGACTCCGAGCAGCTCCTCGCGCGTGTGTTTCTCGATGAGCGTGTCAAAGAGCACGAGCCTGCGGAAACGCCCGAAGCCCGTGAAAAACGCATTGGACTTGCTCGAGCGCCGGGAGCCATCCATCTGATAAAGAGCGCCCAACGCGAAATCCTGCTTTCTGGCGAGCGCCTCGATGGCGTTTTTGAGTTCCCCTGGGGGCATCGGGACGTAGCTGTTGAAAAGCGGTAGAATCACGATCGGTGCGAGGAAGAGCAGCAGGAGCTGGACCGCGGTAAAGCTGAACCAGGCCGGGAGCCACGCGCCCGAGCCGAAGCGCTCGAAGATCCAGAGGATCGCGGCAAGTGCAGGGCCTCCGAGGATAACGGCGAGCAGGATCCCTTTGAGGCGATCCGCCGCGAAAGTCCGAGGCGTCGTCCGATTGAACCCGAACTTCTGCTCGATGACAAAGGTGGAGTAGATGGCAAAGGGGAGAGACAATAGCCCCTGGAAGGCGGCCAGGATTCCAAAGAAAATGAGTCCTGTGGCGACGGGGCCGTGTTGCAGGGATCCGGCCGTGCGATCGAGGGCCGCGAACCCGCCAGAAAACCAGAAGGCTAGGAAAGCGCCAGTCATGACCAGGCCGCGAACGATATCAAATCGTGCACTCGCGGCCTGGTACTCGATGCTGCGAGCGTATTCCGTTTCGTCATACAGACCTTCGAACTCCGCGGGCAGCTGAGGCGAAAGCCGTGCGTGATTGAGGCGCTCGATCAGGATATCGAGAAAAGCATTGCCGACCGCGAGGCCAAGGATAAGCAAGACGTAGGCATTCATCGACTCCACTCTAGACGAATTCAGGCCGCACGGCGATTCGCGATTGCACTTACCCGCTCCGTTTCACGCGGTTCCCGACGTTTTGAAGTGTTTCGCCCACCTGAGCCTTGACGTCTCCTATGCCCTTTTGGATGTTGCCGGCGGTTTCCTGCTTCATGCCTCTCTTTTGAAGTCGGGTATCGCCGGTATCCTGCGCGACTCCCTGGTTGAATCTTCCTTTCCCGATATTGAAATAGCCTTTGATTCGATCTTTGAGCGCACCCATGGTTGCCTCCTTTTCCGTCTGAAATAGTGCAAATGCGGTGCAAGGCATGCGGAGCGGGTGCCTTGCTATATCCCACAAGCGGGGGGCCATTCCGCCTGGAGGTGCATCCTCGCGATTCCACATTGCCCCCATAGTGAAAGAGCAGCGGTTGGGTTTGGTTGGTCCTATCTTGGACGGTCGACTTAAGGAGTACGAGGAGCCGTTCGAGCTGGACGCGGCCAGCCGATCGCGTAGGCATTACTGTTCAAAATCTTTCGATTCTGAAAACGGGAAAGGCCAGAGCCATTCGGCCGCACACAAAGATCGCACGGTTGAGTGTCACCTATAAGGTTGACGCAGCGCATAATTCGCTATATGTATGCCTAAATCAAATAGGAGACATCCAAATGCGTTCAATCAGTCTAGTCTTGCTAGCTCTCACCGTTTGTTCAACGGCAATGGCCGCTGATCAGTCCACCCTGATCCGTTCTTTGGTGATGGAACTACCTGAGGGACGCCATGTAGGCGTTGCCGGTGGCAAGCAGTCCTGTGCCGTTGATGTCGATTTGCTCAAGACCGGCGCCAACGAAATCACCTATCGCGTAGTCATCAACAAGCCATCTTCAACAAAAACTCCGCCGCAATTCGAGCTCAGGCAAAATGACCAGCTCAATCCAGTTTATCAGCCTAATCACCAAGTATACGTAGGCAATCCGCAGGGAATTGCCGGGATTCGTACCTGGGTTACCGTAGCCCGTCCGGCAGGTCAGGTGATTAAATCCGACCTGCAGGTTCTCGTTGCAAGCGACGGTGACTGGATTATCCGAGTCGGCGGAGCAGGGCTCCCAACCTGTAAAATCAAAGCGCTCCGGTAGGCGCATGAGCCTGTAAAAGCAGAAATATTTGCGCTCGCTGTCTTGCTTAGGGGGCGAGCACGCTGAGAGGGAGAGATGGAGGCTCATGCTCCCGATCAAAGAACGCGTGACGATTGCGACAGCCGTGGTCCTGGGAATGGCCGCCCTGCATCCGACCGATTACAAGATGCGGCTCTGGAAACTCCAGTACTCGATGCTCAAGGAGGTTCGGGAAACGCGGTCTTGGGGCACCCTGCCGGTCATTCCATTCAAGCCGCCGCGGCTGCCCGCCAGGAAAGGCGGGTCCGGGGCTGGGCGGTAGTCCGTGGGGCTGGACTTTGGCTCGCAGTCGAACAAGCGGCGCTTAGAAATGTAGACAAGACCAGAAGCGCGACAGACCTCATTTTTGATCACCTCTCCCTAGCTTAAATAAAAAAGGGGGAAGCGTTTGCT
Source organism: Oligoflexia bacterium (assembly GCA_023701205.1). Taxonomy (GTDB): domain Bacteria; phylum Bdellovibrionota; class UBA1018; order UBA1018; family UBA1018; genus JAMPXJ01. The sequence goes on along the minus strand of JAMPXJ010000026.1, from coordinate 3,769 downwards.
TCCCCCACGTTTTCTTTGACTAAAAAAATTTCCGGTCAGAGTTCGTTTTCAGGCTTGAATGGTGGCCTCACCAAGAATGGCGCTCCGGCCTCCGAACTTGGAATGATCCGCTTCGCGGATGGCCGAAGGCTTTATTCCAAGTTCGCTCCTTGGACGTCGCGGTCTCCTCTTCTCTTTCACAAGTAAGCCTGAGGACTCGTGCGAGCCAGGAAGGCGCCAGCATCCAGGACAGGATGTCCGCGTCCGACATGGCTTACTTGTGAAAGGGAAGAGGAGATGGTGGGGGCTATGCCGGTACAAACGAACTTGTACCGCCCACGGTACGGCTGATTTTCGCCGAAAGATGGACCAGGAAGCGGATCGATCTCTTGGAGCTGGTAACCCTGAGAGAAGCAGGTCTGACCTGGCGGGAGATCGCCGAGCGCGTGGGGGTGCCGAAGACTACGCTGTTGATGGCCTTCAACCAAAAGGATGGAAGCTCATGCTCCCAGTCAAAGAACTCGTGAATATCGCGATCGCGGTGGTCTTAGGGATGACCGCCCTTCATCCGACCGACTGGAAGATACGCCTTTGGAAGGTCCAATTCGCGATGCTCCGCGAGGTCCGGGATACGCGGTCTTGGGGGACGCTGCCCACCTTTCCCTATCGGCCCGTCCGGAAGGCTGCCAAGGGCGGCCCGAGGCTTGGACGGTAAGGCGAAGAGTCCCTAGACGGAATTTCAGCGAAAAAACTGAAGCCCGATCCAGGCGCGTTTTTGACCGGGCTTCGCAAGGTTCTCTAGTGGTTTCCGCCCGAGAAAATACCGCGGACAAGTTCATATCCTATTGATGATGCCTACCGCGCGACTTGATCTCTTAGTCGTGAGATCAAATCGGAAGTCTCATTCGCCAAAGCATCGAAGTTTCCGGAGCTGACCTGATCATGAATGTTTCTAAGACTGTGTTCGGCGAATCCCGCAGTTTTATTCAGCTTTTGTACGTCCTTTATGAGTCGTCCTATTACAGGCTTTAATGCCTCTATGTCGCTTTGATCAAGTCGTAAGTCGTTTCGAGCAAAACGGGAATCCAAGTCCGTGAACGTTTGAACGATACTTTTGTCCTGGTTGTTAACCCAGAATAGTCGAAGAAAATCGCGTTCGAGTAGAAGCCGACGTGAATCGCAAGTTTGTCGTCTGCGCGTTGAGCATCGGAGTTAAACGGGAGAGGAGCCTGATGAAAAGCGATAATATGGCCATTGGGATCCTTTAAGCCTCTAACCTGAACGTCGTATCCATCAATTTTTTCCGTCCATTGCGTAAGATTCCAAACGGACAAATTTTCACTTTGAATGGATCGAAGCGTGGGGAGCCACCTTTCGGTCAGTGTCTTGATTGGTTTTGCGATTTTATCGTGCCCCCATTGAGAGAGTACACCCGTTCTTTTCGCGGCGATGTTTCCGAGTTCTTCTTCTCCCGGAATGTGATCAGCGCCCCTCAGGATTGAAGAATATATTCGCAATTCTAACGCGTAAGTGAATAGCTCTTCAAGATCACTGCCAGCTTCATTCGAATTAAACCATCCGTATAAGAAACTACGATGCCCTTCATTTAGTTTTAACCAAAAGATCCGGTGTTTGACTTCATGGGCAACCATCGCGATTCCCTCCTGAGGGTGGGACAGCGCTTCTATGGGCATGAAAATGGAATTTGATGGTCTACTGTAACCGCCACCTCGGCTAAGTATTTCTCCTGGGTCAAGAACAAGCCGAGTACCGCCGAGATTTGTTTCCATCGAGGCAGCCATGCGGTTGAGATAGCTGCCTTTGGGATCTGGACTGATGATCAAGCTCCTTTCATCAGAGGTGAGCTCCCACTTGGTTCCGTCCATGTCCCAGAGATTTTCGATTTTTTCGATGATCCCCTTAAAAAGGCCTTCCCGGTTTGTTTCGTTCTGAACATTTCTTAACGTAGTCCATTGATTCCAAAGGTCTACTCGAGCTTGGGCGACGGATGCGGGATCCTGTGTTTTAAGCGAAATCTTGAGGAAGGCTTCAATGCATTTGGACGTTGGCTGTTGGGCGCCGCGAATGCGAGTTTCGGCGCCGACGGAGGTTGAGAAAAGAATCAGAAATATTGAGAATCTCATGCTCCATTTTGGGAAGACCATTATGGCGTCGTATCGGCTTCCAAGGCTTTGATCTTGATTGGCAAATGACTGACGCCACTGTCGGTCGAAAAGGGAATGACCTCTCGGCTTTCCGGGGTCGGGAAGGCGCCTTGAAACGGGCTCCTGTAGGGCGACAGAAATCTGTCTAGGAATACAGGGGACTTGGTTTACGGCGCGGAATACCTGGGGGAGGTGATCCCCACCTTGGGCAGAAATGCTGGGTCAGCGATTCATCGACGTGTCCCGGGGCGCTTTTTGGGAGGGATCGCGGTCGCCGGGCGCCTCTGAGCCATTTGTTTTCCGGTCAAATGTCGGCGCTGGAGCGAGTTAGGACGCTTTCTTGCGTCCTCTGCTTGCTGTTCTACGATCTAAACCATCGCTGACCATTGTCTTGATCACGGCTTGGCGGCTGATGTTCAGTCGTCTGGCCTCAGCATCAAGTTCGTCTAGCATCTCTTTTGTAAAGTCGACATTGACTCGTTGAATGCCCTCACGAGGAAGACCAGCCATCATCCGTCCTTTGCCAGCGAAATGCTTCGTCACGTCCTCTCCGCGATCTCCTGCTGCTGCGATTTCATCAGCAGTCAGCTGTTTCTTACGAGTACTCTTCATATTTTAACCTCTCAGCCTTAGTCGATCTCCAAAGAGTAACAAGGTGGTAGTACAACCCATCGCCGTCTTCTCGTTCTTCGTAGATCACGGAGTAAAGATGGGTATTCACCCAGCCGATAGCGACCCACTGTTCGGGATCGTCTAAGACTTGATCAAGAAAATACGGCCTATAAAAAAGTTCTTGAGCCTCTTCGAATCCGATTCCCCGCGTTTTTCGAAGTCTAGCGCTTTTGGCTTTGTCGTATTTGAAGCGCATGCAAACAAGTATAACTGTTATACCTAATTCTGCAATAGGGGCCTTTCCATCTGGCTTCTAAGATGCAATTTGACAAAAGCTGAAATAAGATAGTATCAGATAGTCCATGTCTAACGCAGAAAACAAGATCATGAATATGGAGGAGCTCGCAGAACTTCTCCGAATTACCGAAACGACCGCTTATCAACTGGTTCGCAGCGGAGAGATCCCTGGTCGGAAGGTAGGGCGTGAATGGCGGTTCCTGCGTGAACAGGTGCTGGAATGGCTTCAACACAACGACAAAAAAGGGAAGGGACAAGAAATGGATAACGTTGTCTATCGCGATGAATGGGGTGGAGAGTACACTGTCATCAATGGCGAAGAGAAAATCGCCTTGTGGCTTCCGATGAGCAGGAAGGACAAAGAACTGCTCACATCCAAGGCAGTTAGCAAGAACGTAAAAGTGAGCGAATTAGTCGCGAACTTTTTAAAGAATTGGATCCGGGAGAACTGAAACTAATTTGAACGACAAGGCCCCAAGGATCGGGGCTCGTGCCGGTCACCACAGGGAAGGATGTCCTGGGTTTGATCGAGAGCCCTAGCCACCGCGAGCCGCTATTCAATGCAGTCCGGCTCTTCATCAAAACGAGGGGCATGAACGGTTTTGTTAGAATTGAGTTGCTTACACTTAATTTTAACGAAAGGAACCGCCCATGCCCGAGCGGCAGTTTATCACCCCGATTTCCGGGGTCAAAGTCCACGATATGTGGGAGGCAAG
>JAMPXJ010000025.1 GCA_023701205.1 Oligoflexia bacterium | reverse complement strand
TGGAGTATTTGCGATCAGGAATTGATTCGATGCAAAATCGACATGCCCCTCGTAATGGGGAAGAGCCTGCGGGTCGCTGCTGCGGCGATTCCGCGGATTTGGGTTGTGAACTCACGACTGCCCAAGGTCCGACCATTTCATACCTAAATTTCCAGAGAGGTGAACAGGACTTGCGCGGCACATGGATGTGCCAAGGGCGCGAGGACACGAAGTCCGTGTCCCTGGTCACCTCTCTGGAAATTTAGGTATGAAATGGTCGGGGCGGCGAGATTCGAACTCACGACCCCCTGCTCCCAAAGCAGGTGCGCTAGCCAGGCTGCGCTACGCCCCGACCGGACTACCTTAAGCTTTTTTGGCTCGATTTGACAAGGCAGTCGAACTTTGCCTACGATATTTCTGAGGGGAGTGGCTTTTATCGCTCATTCCCCCACTCTCCTCCTAGTCTCGAGTCTGCCCAACGGCCACGAAGGCCGCCTGTTTCCGCCGAACCGTATCACCGTATCGATCAAGGAGGATCCCCATGACCCCACGCACCTTCGCTCTCACCGTCTTGACTCTGGTTTTCAGCCTCAGCGGCTTCTGCTGCCTTTACCCCCGCGCGGCCTTTTCGGCCGGCGAGGCGGGCGCGGCCGCGGCGCTTTTCCGCCTGGAGGCCCGGAACGAAGCCGCCCGGATCGTGCGCGTCCGTGGAACCCTCAGCTGCGCCCTCAGCGCCGAGAACGACGGTAACGCCTGCGAGCTCCGCCTCCGCAGCGCGGAGAACGAGCGCGATTATGCCCTCACCGGCAACCAGGCCCGAGCGATGGAGCTCTTCCACGCCGGGACCCGCGATGTCGCCATCGAGGGCGTGCTTCAGGGCAATGGCGCGATCGCGATCAGCCGGGCCGAGAGCCTCTAGCCCTCTTTCAACGCTTGAGCTCCGGCCGCTTTGCGGGTAATCGTAAAGCATGGCCACGCAATCCAATGCCAAGATCCTGAACCGCGAAAAATACCTGCAGCTCGCCCGGACCCAGGGCGTCGATAAGGCGCTCACCACCCTCCATCGGGACACGACTGGCTGGGAGTACATTACCTTCGAGACGGATAAAGGCTATCAGCCCGGGGTTTTCGAGGAGCTCAAGACCGTGCGCGACTTCTCCCGCGAACTCTGGGAAATGGCGCTTCGAAACGAGCTCAAGCCCTGAACGCCCGGCCTTTCGCGCCTACCCGCGCATGAGCGGGATCTTCTTCGTCAGCACCAGCCCCCTGCGCTCGAGCTCGCGCGTCTTCTCGACAAGCTTGAGCTGCGCGCCGCCGATCTCGCGCGGGCCCACCTTCGCGTTCAGGTAGTCCCGGATCTCCGCTCCGACCGTGGGCTTGGAGTTACGGATGAAACGCTGCTGGACCGCCTCGTCCACGCCATGCAACGCGACTGCCGTGACCCGCGGCGGAGCCGTGGCCATCAGCTCGGCCAGCTCCACATCCGGGAGCTTCATGACGTCGTTGAAGGTCATTACGTACTCGAGCGCCCGCTGCGCGAAGACGGGATCCTCGGCCATGCCGATCTCGATCATGCGCTTGCGACGCTCCATGGGAGTGGATTCCCAGAGCTCAATCAGCGCGCGAAAACCTTCGGGGGTACGTTTGAAGCGGGCAAAGACGCTCATAAGCCGATTATGGTCTATTCGATCCTTGAGGCCAAGCTCGGAACGCCGCTGAGCTGCAACGTCACCCCGAGCTTTAGCCCCCACTCATACCGGTCGTCATAGGTCGGCCCGAAGCGCAAGGCCCAGGCGCCTTCTTGCCGGAATCTCAGGATCCGTGCCGACAGGAACGCCTCGCCGCGGAGCCGCCCTGAGCCCACCACGTCGAAGGCAAAGCCCGGCGCGATCGCGTTGACGAGCCAGAACATCCCTTCCGCGCCCGCGAAAAACTCCCGCCGCTCCGCTCCCTCACCGGTTACCGCGAAGTACCCGATCCTCGGTCCAAGCTGCGGCGCGCCCGAATCCGAAGGCGAAAACAGGCCGGCGAGCTGCCCCTCGAACCCGAGTGCCGAAGGGCTTCCCGGAACCGGGCTCGCGCTTACGAGCGCAAAGCCCAGCTGCGGATATACGGCCGCTTCAGAGGCGTCCGGAAGAATCACCGCGCCGGCGAAACCCAGCACAAGTCCCAGCGTAACGGCCCGTGGAAGCACTCCGCGGCCGACGCGGATCACGATCGTGCCTGCGATCAGGTCATGCAGCGCGCGCTTGCGGCTCGTCAGCCCCGCCATCAGGAAGCCCACCACGAAGAACCACGACACTCCGTAGGCCAGATAACGCACGATGGCTTGGCCGAGGCTCGGATTGCCGAGCGTGTTCGCGTCGCAAACGCGAAGCCCGAGCAGGCGCTTGCCCAGGGTCGCGCCATAACGAAAATGGGCGAACCCGTAATAAAAAAATGAAAGCGTCGCGTAGATCGCGGTCATTCCCACTTGCAGCCAGACCGGATCCGGCGGAAACGCCGATTCCGTGCGCGCGCGCAGCCAGTACGCGGCGCCCAATCCGACCAGCCCCACGAGCCCGGCCGCGAGCATCAGAAGCGCGTTATCGAGCAGATGCGCGACCAGACGAAGCCAAAATCCAGCATAACGAGTTTCCATCAGGTTCTCCGATCGCCTCCGGCACAACGATTGCTGCCTCATCCGCCAGTCGGAGGCCCTATGCTATTCCCCCCCGGACTTTCTGCCAAGGCGATTCCCCCGCTGGTTTTCGCGCTTCTCGCAAGCACGGCTTCCGCCGCGATGCCCGAACAGGACTACCGGCGCGCGCTGAGCATCGCGCAAAAAAAGGTCGAACGCACGAGATCCGCACCGGTTCAGCCCGCCGCGCGCGCTTCCGCTCCGGCCTCCTCCGCGAGCGAGGCATTGTCTTCTGCAATCGTGCTGGAACGGCTCGGGCGGCTGTATCGGCCCGGTGAGAGCTGGCTCGTCGCGGCGACTCATCTCAGCCCGACCGCGATGCGCATGACCGACGACCCGCGCACGCTGGATCCCGGAAAAGGCCTGAGCGGCGTCTTCCGTTACGAGGTACTCGAGGTCAAAACCGCTCCGGCGGTCGAGATCACGGTGCGGATCACGCAGCTTGCCGCCTATGGTCTCGCTCCCGTGGATCCGCGCATCGCTTCGCTCGAGCTCACCTTCTCGGGCGCCACGCAGCAGACGCGCAAGGCCTATCGAGCGGTCGGGCGCGCCGAGCCCATCGAAGTCGCGCCCGAGGCGCTGCGCGCGCACACCAGCATTCTGGAGTTCTTCCCGCTGGACGTTCCCGAGATCGCGACCGCCGAAGCGCAGCGACGGGATTCGTTCCCCTCGTTGCCCGAGACCCTCGCCGGAATCCGCGCCAGCGCGGGCGCGCCGCCGAGCCCGGGACCAGGAATCTGGTACGAGCAGGATGACTTTTTCGGAAGGCCGATCCAGGCGCTCTGGCGCAAGGGCGACCCGTGGCCGGCGTATCTGAAGACTCCCGGAGGCGTGGCGATCCTGCTGGACGGACCCGGCGGAAACGGAGGCGGCAGCTCATGAGAATCCGTAATTCAGGCACCTGGCTCGCGCTGGGTACGAGTCTGGTGCTCGCTGCCGTCTCCTGCGGAAAGCCCATGAGTCCCGAGGATCTCGCCGACGAGGAGGCGGGCATCGCCAATCCCTATCCGAATTTCCGGGGAAGCGAGGTACGCGGCGAGAAGAACTTCGCGACCCTGATCAACGCCTACGCATCCGGAAAAGCCGAACCCACGCCTTGGGCGGGCTTCTTCTGGCCCTATACCGGCAACGGCATCGCCAACGGCGGTATGACGGGAGGAATGAGCCCGGCCGGAAAATACGATGCGGCTCGCGGACGTTCGACCAACGCGCAGGGCTGGGAAGTCCAGCTGCACGGCGCACGGGTACGCGGAGTCCAGGGCTGGTGGGGCCACTGCAACGGCTGGGCGGTGAGCGCGGCGCTCTTCCCGGAGCCCAGGGAGGACGCCATGGTCAACGGCATCCGCTTCACCGTCGCGGATATCAAGGCGCTCCTCACCGAGGCCGGAATGGCCGCGAGCGCCGATTTCTTCGGCAACCGCGTGGACTGGGGACAGGATTACAACACGCAGAAATACTGGGATACCGTGCCGGACCAGTTCTTCCTCGTGCTGACCAATTACATGGGCAAGCTGAAGCAAGGCGTGCTGGTCGACCGCTTCACGGGTCATGAGGTGTGGAACCAGCCCATGGCCGGCTACCGTTTCGAGTATCCCAAGCCCGAGGATTACCTCGGTGCCTCGCCTGAAGCCCCCAACGTGTACCGCATCGGGCTCACGGCCACGATCTGGTGGCTGCGCGATGACGTTGTCCCGGGCGTCCTCACCGGGCCTTTCGACTTCCAGGCTTATGACGACGAACATTACCAGCAGCGCACGCTGCGGATGGAGCTCTGGCTCGACGGGCCGGTCGTTTTCGGCCCTGACGGCAAGGTGCAGTCCTCCGGCAACCTGATCGTGACACGGCAAGGGAATGACTATTACGGTGGCGCCTGGCGCGAGGCGAGCGGCTTTCTCGCAGACGGCTGGCCCGACTACATGTGGATCCCTTACTCGGTTTTCAAGCCGACCGAGCCCGACCAGGACTATATGAATCCGCACGTCGATATCGACTGGCTCAAAAAGCATCTGCTCGTGCCGGGCGGAGCCGACGATCCGAGCGCGAGCCCGCGGCCGGTGGAGCCCGCACCGATTCCGGAGCCTTCGGGGCTTCCCTCCGGCTTGCCTTCGGGCCTGCCCACTCCGACGCCGTTCCCGAGCGCGGTGCCGCTGCCCACCCCGACACGGACCGGAACGCCGACCCCGACGCTCACGCCCGTGCCGATTCCTACATCGACCGCGACGCCGCTGCCGACTACGACGATAACGCCGACGATGACGCCGCTGCCGACGTCCACCTCCACGCCGACGTTCACGCCGCTCCCCACGAGCACGTCCACGCCGACGTTCACGCCGCTGCCGACAGGGACGTCGAATCCGCGGCCTACGTTCACGCGTTGACCCTAGCGCGGTGCGTGCGCTGGGTACTCAGGGCTTCCGTGCGATCAGGCTTGCGCGGGCTTCCTTGCCGTCATTCATCTCGCGATAGAGCAGGATCTCGAAATCCTGGAAATGCTGCCTCAGCTCCCCGCGCTCGAGCAGGTAATCACGGCGCATCTGCGCCCCTTTGGCGTTCTTGAGGTGATCAACGGTATAGGTATCGAAAACCACGATCCCTCCGCGCTTGAGGCCTCGCTTGATCTGCGGAATCAGGCTGCGCTGCAGGTAATCGATGTTCAGGATCAACTGATAAGCGTCCGGCTTGATCTGATAGCTTCCGAGATCGGCGCTGATGGTAGCGATGCTGACCCGGTTCTCCCGCGCCAGCCGCCTGGCTTTTTGCAGCGCCACCTCGGAGATGTCCACCCCCTCCACGCTGAAGCCCTTTTTGGCCAGGTAAACGGCATTGCGACCCTCGCCCATGGCGATATCCAGGGCCTTGCCCACCCGAAGCAGCTGAATATTCTCGCTGAGGAAAGCCGCCGGCTCCTTGCCGAAGATGTAAGTGCGGGTATTGAAAAGCGTGTCCCAGCGGCGGCGATCGTCCTCGGAATCATCACCGGTCACCACCTGATAGGCGTTGCTACCCTTGGGATTGAGCTCATCGGCCCGAGCCGTCGAACAAACGGCCAAAAAAGTGCCTAGAACTCCACCAAGAACTCCAATTGACACGGCACGCCTAGATCTGTATACCCAAGCCATGTTTGGAATTTCAGGTGAGCATCTTCTCATATTGGCCATTGTACTCCTGATTTTTGGTCCGCGCCGCCTTCCTGAGCTCGGAAATACCATGGGCAAGGCGATCCGCAATTTCAAAGATTCCCTCTCGGGAATCGAAGAGGCCAAGTACCGCAAGGTCGAGGACGACTCGCCCAAGGCCTCTCAGCCCAAGACCTCGCAGGAAGAAACCCTCCACAGCTAAGCGGCCTTCTTTACAGAGGCTTGCAAAAGATCTTTCCCCACGGCAAATTGCCTTAAGGGAGATCCATGCCGCAAACCCAGTTCGCCCAGCGCTTCCAGGCTTATTTCGCGAAAGAGGTCGCAGAGAAGGCGGCCTCTTCGCTGGCCAACGGCGCCGAGATGGGCTTCCAGATCCTGGGACCCGAAGGGACGGAGCTCGAGTGTTTCTGCTTTCGCCGGCAGGCCGGCAGAAACCAGGTGACGGAAGGCGCTTCCGCCAACCCGCAGCTCCTTTTCAAGATGACCGAGGCGGCCGCTGAAGCCATACTGGCTGATCCTGCGGACGAGATCGGCCAGATCGGCGTGAACATCGCCAAGCTGATTCTCTCGCCCGATGCGACACGCCGGGTTTCCATCCATTTCAAGGCGGGATTTTTCACGCTTTTCACTCAAGGCTATCTCGGCGTGGTCACCGCGGGCGGCGGCCACTTCGCGACTTACCTGGCTTCAAAAGGTCTCAGCGGCATGGGCGCGATCAAGGCGGCGCTCAAGAAAAAGGCGGAATGAAATGGTCCTCGACGACAAGAACTTCACCAAGTACCTCAACCGGCATGAGATCGATGCCGCGGTCCAGAACATCGCCAATCGGCTCAACGCGGATTACGAGGGAAAGGAAGTCGTCCTCGTCGGCGTGCTCAAGGGCGCGATCGTCTTCATGGCGGATCTGGTGCGGCACCTCAAGGTCGACTGCGAAGTCGATTTCGTGCGGCTTTCGAGCTACGGCAAGGCCCGTACCTCCAGCGGCACCGTCTCCATGCTCAAGGACATCCAGGCCGACATTCGCGGCAAGCACGTCCTGATCATCGAGGAGATCATCGACAGCGGCCGCACGCTGAAGTTCCTCTACGACCGTCTACGGGCCTCGGGCCCGGCCTCCGTCGAGATCGTGACCTTGCTCGACAAGGCAGCCAAGCGCGTCGTCGACGTGCCGGTGAAGTACATCGGACGCACGATCGAGGACCAGTTCCTCATCGGCTACGGACTGGATCTCGAGGAATACTGCCGCAATCTCCCCGATATCTATTATCTGAAATATCCGAACTGATCGGCGGCGCGCGCGTTTCGGGGACGGTGCTCCCCGGTCAAGACTGTCCCGGACGCGACATCAGCCGCTGGACGATCTCGGCCATCGTGGCCTTGTTCTCGATCAGCAGGTCCACGGCCTCGGTGATCGGCATGGCGATGCCGCGCCGGGAAGCGAAGTCCCAGACGCTCTTCACCGTGCCCACGCCCTCGGCCGTGGTACCCAGATCCGCGAGCACCTTCTCGAGCGTTTCGCCTTTAGCCAGGCGGAAGCCCACGCGGTAGTTGCGGCTGAGCGGCGAGCTGCAGGTGGCGAGCAGGTCGCCCACGCCCGCCAGACTCAGGAAGGTCTCTTTTTCGGCCCCCATGGCTGCCCCGAAGCGCACGATCTCGGCCAGCCCGCGCGTGATGAGCATCGCGCGCGCGTTCCAGCCGTATTGGAGCGCATCGAGCGCGCCCGAGGCGATGGCGAGGATATTCTTGAGCGTTCCGGCCCACTCCACCCCGATCACGTCGTTCACCCGGTAGATCCGGAAGCGGTCGTTGGCGAGCAGCGCCTCGCCCGCGCCCACCACCTCGTCGAAGACCGAGGCCACGACGGTGGCCGCGGGATCCCCGCGCGCGATCTCCTCGGCGAGATTGGGCCCGCTGATCACGCCGATCCGCGGACAGGGCAGCTCCTCGCGCAGGATCTCGGAGATCCGCTTGAGCGTCCCCTGCTCGATTCCCTTGGTGGCGTGCAGGAGAACCTCGTCGCCCTTGAAGAGCGGTGCCATCCGCCGCGCCTGCGCGCGACAGACGCTCGAAGGCAGCGCCCAGATCACGGCGCTCACCCCGCCGTCGAAGACGCGCTCGAGGTCGCTCATGGCCGCGATGTTGGGCTTGAGCTCCAGCATGGGAAGATAGTCGGCGTTGCTTCGCGTGGCATTGATCTGGCGGGCCTGCTCCTCCGAGCGCACGTAAAGGCGCACCTCGCGGCAGTTGCGCGCGACCAGATCGGCCAGCACCGTCCCGAAGCTGCCGCCGCCGATCACCGCGACCTTCGAATTAAGCCAGAAATCCTTTTGAGTCATTTTGACCTGGTTTCCCCGTCATTTCCCCGCCTTCGGCGAGCAACGAAAGCCCATAGCCCGCGAGCCGGTTGCGGTAATAGTAAAGCAGCGTCATGTCCTCCGACCAGATCGCGCCGCCCTGGATCCGTACGACCCCGGCGTCGTGGAGCAGCCCGAGCTGCCGGACCCCATCCTCGACCCAAGCCCGCAGCTCCTGCGTACGGAGCTCATCCGAGAGGAAGAGCTCACCGCGATCCGCCGCCTCGAGAAGCTTCTGACGGTAACGCTCGGCCTGAGCCAGGAACTCCTCCATCGGGAGCGAGCGCTGCGCCACCGAAAGCCGGAGGAAGCGGAACAGGTCGAGCTCCGGATACTTGCGCCGCAGGGTCTCGAAAAACGCGAAAGCCACCACGTGCGAGGTGAGCGCGGTATTCTCGCGATGGAAGCGCTCGGTGAGACGCGCACCGAGCTCCCGCGTGTACTCCTGGTCGCGCTGCGGAACCGCCTTGAGCTCGCCCTCCGTCGTCAGGAGCCGACGGGCATCGAGATAAGTCCCGTTCGGGCCCAGCGAGCGCCCCTCCTCGTCCACGTAGTTGCCGAAAACGTCCAGCGGCTTTCCGATCCGGACGGTAATCCCGCTCTGCGAGGAGAAAAGCTTCCAAAAGAAGCTCAGGATCTTGGTCGGCTGCCAGGACTCGTCGTCCGTGATGATGAAGCGGTGCTTGCCGGCTTCCGCCAGATAGTCCTCGATGAGCGACGCCGCCTCGAGCACGAAATGGTAGCTCATCACCATCGGCACGACGTAAATATTGGGTTTCTCGCTCCGCTGCTGCAGGTTCTGGATCTGCGCCTCGAGCGCCGTGCCGAGCAGCCCCAGCTTCAGCCGGCTCTCGATCGCGCCGCTCCGGGAGCGGCCTCCGCCCGGGAAGAAGATCGAATGCACCCCCTCGCGCAGGAGCCGGGTGCTGTAGTTCTTGAGGGTTTCCTTGTAGATCACGTTGCTCTTCTTGCGATCCACGGTGTACGCACCGAGCCCGTTCATGAAAAAGCTCAGCGCCGGATTCGAGAAGAGGTTCAGCCCCGCGCCATACGAGAACGGCGGCAGCGACATGAGGTAGATCACGTACCCGATGAGCATGCTGTCGATATTGCTCTGATGGGTGGGCACGAGCAGGATCGTCCCCTGCTGCGCCAGGCGCTGAAGCGCCGGAACCTCGCCCACGATCCGCAGGCGCGACTCCAGCGACTGGGTCATGCCCCAGGGGAGAAAGCGCCGGACGCTCGCGGCGTTCAGAAGCCAGCTGAAGCCCCAGGGCACCGCCCCGGTGGCGAAACGATAAAGCTTCGGATTGAAGTGACCGCCGATCTCCTCGGCATAATGCTTGACCACCGAACGCAGCAGCGCCTTGCGATCGGCCGTTACCGGCGACTGGAGCAACCCGGCGCGCACCGCGCCCCACAGCTCCCGATCGCCCTTCAACCTCCTCCGGGTGAAGAGATTGGCCTCTTCCCGCTTGAGACGGACGTTCTCGAGGTAAAGCGCCTCCCCCAGGAGCATGTCGAGCGGAGCGCGCGCGAATCGCTCCTGAGTGCGCGCCACCACGTCGGCCAGCACGCGGAGCCGCACCCTTTCGAAATCGTGCAGCCGGCCCTCGACCGGCGCGCGTTGTTCAAAGCGGATCGTGGGATGGCTGCCGCCCGTCCCGTGGACCGTGGTCACAAGGATCCAGCGGGATAAGCCAGGCCAATATCCTTCCAGTCCCTGCGGTCACCGATCGGATGAGTCGGGAAGCTCCCGCCCTCCGAACCCGACGCATCCGGATCGCCTGAGGCCTCTTTCGCGAGCTCGGACTTGCTGTTCCAGTCGCGGATCATGACCCGGATCTCGGCGTTGACCTCTTGCGCCCGATCATAGCAAGTGAAACGGTAATAAGGCTCGGTAGCCGCGCCATCGGATGCGTTCGCCGGGGTGCGGAATGCGAGCGGAACATCATTGCCGTGCTCTGATGCAACGAAATAATTGGCCACGTGAAGATTGCTCGCGAGATCCTTCGACATGGGCGCGGTAACTTCGTACGTCCGATTGACACCCGTGCCTTCAACGAAATGAACCGAAGGACGAGGCCAGCCATACTTGCTCAAAGACTGCGTGCTCATTGCCGGACCCGCGAGACATTGGGTCACTTTTCCGCCCCAGTCGCCTTCGGAGACGGTCGGACTTCCATAGGCTCCAGCCGTCGCATCCCAGACCCGAACCGACAGGGAATACTTCCCCGAGCAGCAATTCGGCCCGTCCTCGGAGGTATAATCATAAGCGCAGCTCGGCTGGCCTCCGACCAGGATCCCCGCGGGGCTCACGTTCTGAAACGCCCCGTTCTGATCGACATCATATGAAATCGCCGTAGGACCGTCCCCCGGCTCCCGGAAATAAAAGTAAGGAGGCGAAACCCGGACATACGAGCAGAGGTCCTTCGGGACGTTGTAATTCAACTTGGCGCCGAAGAAGTAAAGATCGAGCTCATGGCCTTCGACATAGCAGTCGATGCTCTTCGAAGCGGAGCTGGCGGTGATCTTACAAGGCGTACTCCAGCTTGAAGCCTCGTGAATCGCGTAATCATGCGTGGTCGCATCCGGAATCGAGATCTGGAAGCCCACGGTATCGTTCACGACGCCTTCCTGGATCGGAGTTTCCGACGGCGCCGCAGAAGGCACCGGCGAGGCGGTCTCTTCTGTCGCAACACTTCCACGACAGCCGGCCAGCCAGGCCGCTCCCAGCATGCAGACCGCCACCTTCCGATACCCTCGGCTGAGCCTCAGACGCTTCATACGGTTGGCCTCTCTCTTTTACCGGCCATCCTTCGCCGGCACCGATATTTTATTTTAACAGCAACCAGTGTCAAACTTTATTCGGGACCCACGAGCACGAGCAGGCTCCCCCTGCCTACAGCCACCGTACAGACCCGGGATACGACCCGATTGCTCAATCCCCGGGAGGATGGAACGAGCGGGGCGTTCCGAAGCGGGTAACGGAAACCCCGAAGCGAAACCCCCTTCGCCGGCCCGCCCAGCGCGAAAACCGAAACGCATCGCCCCGGCTCCAGCCGCGCCGTCCAGCGAGGCATGCGAGAGGAAATAAAGTGATACCGCCCGTCCGCTCCCCACGCCTGAACCGATCGAAACCGGCTGGCGCTCGAAGCCGCGGCCTCCGAAAGATCCAGCAAAACACCCAGCTGGTGGTCCGGCCGGCCCCCAGTCACGCCAAGACAGACGATCTCTCGCGCGCCGAGCGCCTCAGCCGCATCGAGCGCGTAGCAGAGATCGCTCCAGTCCTTTTCCCGCGGGAGAGTCAGGTGCGGGATTCCCGCGAGCGCCCGCTCGGGCGAGCGCGCGCCTAAGCTGTCCCAGTCGCCGATGGCGAGCCCGGGACGAAGGCCGAGCCTGCGACACCGGCGAAGCCCACCGTCGACCGCGATGATGAAATCCCCCGGCCCGAGCCGAAGCTCCCGGACCAGCGCCGGAGGCACGGGTCGGGGCCCGATCAGGATCGCCCGCCTCATCCGGAGAGCTTCGAAAGCCGCGCGAGCGCCGCCTCCAGCTCCTGGCGCTTGGCCTCGAGCTCCTGCTGGCGCTTGCGCTCCTTCTCGACGAGCTGCGGAGGGGCCTTGGCGATGAAGGTTTCCTGCGAGAGCTTGTTGCTGACGAACTGGATGTCCCCCGCGACCTTTTCGATCTCCTTGCGGAGACGACGGGTCTCTTCCTCGATATTCACCAGCCCTTTGAGATCGATGCGAAGCTCCACGGGCGGATAAGACACGGGAAGCACGGCTTCGGTCGCCCCTCCGGCTCCCGCCGCCCGCTCCAGCGCCGAGACGCGAGCGAGCGAGCGCACCTGCTCGGTTGAACGCGCGAGCAGCGCCTCCGTCTCGGCCGCGGCCGCCTTGTAGCGCAAGGCGAACTCCACGCGCGGCGCGATGTTGTTCTCGCCGCGGAAGTTCCTCACCGCCTCCACGAGCCCTCGCACGGCGGCGATTTCCTTTTCCGCCGCCTCGTCGATCCACGCGGCGTGCTGCCTGGGGAACTCCTGCAGCATCAACGTCATGACCGCGGGCTTGCCGTCGCGCGCGCGCGTCGGGGTGTTCGCGGCCTTCCTCCAGGGAAGGGAACGCCAAAGCTCCTCAGTCACGAACGGAATGAACGGATGCAACAGCCTGAGCAGCACCTCGAGCGTGTAGCGCAGGGTATAGAGCGTTCCGATGGCTTTGCCGCTGTCCGCACCCCGGAAAGGCAGCTTCGAAAGCTCGATGTACCAGTCGCAGAACTCATGCCAGCTGAACTCATAAAGCGCCTGCGCCGACTCGTTGAGCTCGAAGCGCTCGAGCCCCCCTTCCACCGCGGGAATCAGCCGTTCCACGCGCGAAAGGATCCAACGATCGTGAACGTCGAGCTTCGCCCGGTTCTCGCCGATCCAATTCTCGAGCCCGCCCGCGGGCTCCGCGACCTCGATGCCCTTTTCCTTCAGCGCGTCGAGCTGCAGGTGGAAGAACTTCACCGCGTTCCAGATCTTGTTGCAGTAGGCGCGGTAGCCTTCCACGCGATCGACCGAGAGCTTGATATCGCGCCCCTGGCCCGCCATCGCGGCCAGCGTGAAGCGCAACGGATCCGCCCCGTGCTGCTCGATGAGCACGAGCGGGTCGATCACGTTGCCCTTGGACTTGGACATCTTCTCGCCCTTCTCGTCGCGCACCATGGCGTGGAGATAAACCTTGTGGAAGGGTACCTCGTCCCTGAAATGGATGCCCATCATGATCATCCGGGCCACCCAGAAGAAGATGATGTCGAAGCCGGTCTCGAGGATGGAGGTCGGGTAGAAGGTCTCGAGCGCCTTCGTCTTCTCGGGCCAACCCAGGGTCGAAAAAGGCCAGAGCGCCGAGCTGAACCAGGTATCGAGCACGTCTTCGTCCTGCCTGAGCTCCGAAGCGCGAGCGCCGCAGCCCGGGCATTTCGCGGGCTTCTCGCGCGCCACCGTGAGCTCCTGGCAGCTGCCGCAGTACCAGGCGGGGATCTGATGCCCCCACCAGAGCTGCCGTGAGATGCACCAGTCGCGGATGTTGTACATCCATTCGAAGTAGGTCTTCTCCCAGTTTTTCGGGCTGAACTGGATCTTGCCGGTCTCCACCGCGGCGATCGCGGGCTTGGCCAGAGGTTCGATCTTCACGAACC
Source organism: Oligoflexia bacterium (assembly GCA_023701205.1). Taxonomy (GTDB): domain Bacteria; phylum Bdellovibrionota; class UBA1018; order UBA1018; family UBA1018; genus JAMPXJ01. The sequence goes on along the minus strand of JAMPXJ010000025.1, from coordinate 60,793 downwards.
ACTGCTTGGAGATGATGGGTTCGGCCACGTTTTCGCAGCGCTGGCAGAGGCCCACCTTGTGGACATGATCCTCGGTTTTCACGAGCAGGCCCTGCTCGCGAAGATTCAGAACGACCTGCTCGCGCGCCTCGGCGAACTTCATGCCCGCGTACGGGCCGCCGGCCGGGGTGATCCGCCCGTCCTTGCCCATGACCGAAACCATGGGCAGGTTGTGGCGCTTGCCCAGATCGTAATCGTTGAAGTCGTGCGCCGGCGTCACCTTGAGCGCGCCGCTGCCGAACTCCTTGTCGACGTAGCTGTCGGTGATGATCGGGATCACGCGCCCCAGGAGCGGTAGCACGACCTTTTTGCCGTGCAGGTGCCTGTAGCGCTCATCCTCGGGATGCACCGCGACCGCCGTATCGCCGAGCAGCGTCTCGGGCCGGGTCGTCGCGATCACGAGCTGTTCCTGATTGCCGTCGGCGCCCTTCACGGGCTTGCCATTCTCATCGACCACTTTGTAGACGAGGTGCCAGAAGTTGCCTTTGCGCTCCTTGGGGATGACCTCGAGGTCCGAAAGCGCGGTCTGGCAGCGCGGGCACCAGTTGATGATGCGCTCGCCGCGATAGATCAGGCCTTCCTCGTAGAGGCGTACGAAAACCTCGCGTACCGCCGCCGAAAGCCCCTCATCCATCGTGAAGCGCTCGCGCTTCCAGTCGAGCGACGAGCCCAGGCGCTTGAGCTGGTGGGTGATCTCGCGTCCGTGGTCCTCTTTCCATTTCCAGGTGCGGGCGACAAAGGCCTCGCGTCCCAGATCGTGGCGCGTGAGCGGCTTGCCCGAAGGGCTTTTGCCTTCTTTCGCGATCTGCTTTTCGACCTGCGCCTGGGTGGCGATGCCCGCGTGGTCCGTGCCCGGGAGCCAGAGCGTGTTGTCGCCCTTCATCCGGCGCCAGCGGACGAGGATGTCCTGGATCGTGTTCGTGAGCGCATGCCCCATGTGCAGCACGCCCGTGACGTTCGGCGGAGGGATGACGATCGAAAAGGACTTCTGGCCGGGAACGCTTTCGTCCGAAGCTTCAAAGCAGCCCGACTCATCCCAGACCTGATAGAGCTCGCGCTCGAACTCGGCCGGCTCATAGCTTTTGCCTAATGGACGCATAGAAGCTGAATCTAGCATGCGGATAATGCTAGAAAAAGCCTCTAGTCGAAAATCAGCTCACGATCCGGGCCGCCTCGGCATCCAGCATTCCCTGGAAATCCCCCGGTGGCGGAACCCTCCACCTCATGGGCGCGGCCTGCGTGGGATGAACGAAGCCCAGCTCCGCCGCATGCAGCATGATTCGCGGCGCGGCAATCCGGGGACCTTGAAATTCCCGGATGTAAGCCCGTTCTCCCACGAGCGGATGTCCGGCCTCGCTCAGGTGGATGCGGATCTGATGCGTGCGGCCGGTCTCGAGCACGCACTCGATCAGGCTCATTCCGTTGAAATACGAAAGCAGCCGCACGTGCGTGACCGCCGGCCGGGCCCCCTCCCGGGAGATGGGACTTCCCGGCGCACGCGAGCCCCGCAGCCCGTCGCCCCGATCCTCGAGCAACTCCGAGCGGATCGTGCCGCCCGCGACCTTTCCATGCGCCAGCGCGAAGTAGCGACGCTGAATCGTGTGGAAGCGGAACTGGTTTGCCAGCGCCCGAGCCGCCTCCCGCGTGCGCGCGAAAACGAGGAGCCCGCTGGTGTCGCGATCCAGGCGATGCACGATTTCCACGCGTTTCTGCCCGAGAAAGGCATTGACCCGCTCTTCCAAGGTATCGCGCTCATTCTCAAAAGCGACGGTGCTCAGCCCCGCCGGCTTGTCGACTAGGATCAGCTGCGAATCGAGGTGAATCACCTGCTCGCGCGTCAGCGTCCCGACCCTGCCTCCAGCCCGGGGCCTGGGCGCGCTCATCTTGAGCTCGAGTGCCGCGGTGGCGTCGACCGGCGCCCCCGGATCGGTGACCGGCGCACCATCGACGAAGACCTTTCCGGTCTCGATCCAGCCGCGAGCCTTTCCCCAGCTCACTTCAAAGCGAGCTTTGACGATGGCATCGAGTCTGGCTTTTGACATGGGCTCACCCTAGCACGATCCGCGTACTGGCACGATCCGGGAATGGAACGATCCGGGAATGACGCGATCGTGGAAAGGTGCGACCGAGCGACTCGGCCAAGAGCGACGCGACCGGCGGAAGAAGCTAACCGCCCCGTCCCGCGGAAACCAGCACCGCGCCATCCTCGCTGATTTCCAGGATCCGATACCCTTTCGCCAAAAGCCCGCGGATCGGAATTCCACAGCCTTCCCAGAGGTTCTTGCAGACATATTCCGCGATCATCCTGAAATCCCGTCCGAAGCGCACGATGCGGGTATAGACGAGCCCGTCCCAGAAAGCCCGTCGTGCGGTTTCGGGAAGCTCCAAGCCCTGGGCGCGCGGCAGGGCATTGCCCTTCTTCGCTCCGGTCACGATCATCGCGATCCCGCCCGAGAGCTCGCGGATGAAACCCTGCCAGTTCGCACGGGATTTCGCGCGGATGAGCAAGTGCAGATGGTTTCCGACGTTCGCATAGCGGTAAACCGCGACCCCCCATCGCTGTTTCAGGCGATTCAGGAGCGCCAGGATAGGATCGCGGTGCCGCGGATGAAGCATCGAAAGCTCCCCGCGCGCCCCACTCGAGCGCAGCACGACATGCAACGCCTGCTTTGGATCAAAGGGTCGGCGGGATTTGCGCTTGCCGCGGGTATGGTCGCCCCCATGCGCCAGTGCGCCGGTCTTGCGACTGAGCCCCGGCAGCGGAAGCTGCATTTCCGTTCTCCGCGAGGACATGTGGCTCGAATATCAATGGGGCAATGGTTTAACAAGCGCGAAATAACCGGCTACTCCAGCACCGATGCGCGCCCAATCAGATGCGTCACGCATCTCCCCGAGCCCGCGTGGCGCAGAATCGCCTCTCGCCGCAATCGCCCCTTCAGCCGGGCGACTCCAAGCACCCCAAAACGCGAACGCGGTCCCGCATGAGGGATCGCCCCGTCAGGGTCGAGGGGATTTGCGCGCAACAACCGCGAACGCGGTCGCGCAAGAGGAATCGGCCCGTCAGGGTCGAGGGGATTTGCGCGCTTTAATGCTGATGCCCATCGCCCCCATGGGCGTGGCCATGCTCTTTTTCTTCCTCGGTAGCGTCGCGAACCTTGAGGATCTCGATCGCGAAATGCAGCGTCTCGCCCGCAAGCGGGTGATTGCCGTTGATATGGATGCTGTCGCCTTCGATATTCTCGACCATGAAGACGAGACCTTCACCATCGCCACCCTGGGCCTCGAACTGCATTCCGGTCTTGAGCTCGACTCCCGTAGGGAACTGAGCGCGCGTCACGACCAGCTTCAGGGCCGGGTTCACTTCGCCGTAACCCTCTTCCGGCTGCACGACGACGTTCTTCTTGTCACCAACGGAAAGACCTTCGATCGCGGATTCCAGACCCGGTACGATCTGCTGGGCTCCATGAAGATAGGCGAAAGGACTTCCCGAATCCGCCTGATCCAGAACTTCGCCTTTGGCGTTCATCAGGCGATAACTCATCTCAATCACTTTTCCGTTACTTACTTTGGTGGACATAGACGTCTCTTTCGCGGGTTTATTTGCGCATCGCGCAATTTCGTTTGAAAAACGGCTTTTATCAGACGTACCGGGATTCCACAATTAAGTCATTCTTTAAAACGCGCGAAGCCCCTTGAGTCTCCATTGGCGCAAATCCCCTCGGCCCTGACGGGCCGATTCCTCTCGCGCCCGCTACCGCGTGGGGTGGGGCCAATTCCTCTCGCGCGCCCGCTTACGCGAGAGAGGGGAAACGCGCGAAGCCCCTTGAGTCTCCATTGGCGCAAATCCCCTCGGCCCTGACGGGCCGATTCCTCTCGCGCCCGCTAACGCGTGGGGTGGGGCCAATTCCTCTCGCGCGCCCGCTTACGCGAGAGGTCTCCCCTCCTTGCTTCGCCCGGCGACGATCGGCTATTCCCGCTCGCTACGAATATTTAAACCGACCTTTCTGGATTTTTCGCTTCGTGTTTAGGCGGTTCCTGTTTAAGAAGAAGCTTCCCCCCGGGAACCGGGCTTCCATTGAAGCCCTTTCAAAAAGAGGACGATTCATGAGCAATACGATCACCGCCACTGCGGGAACAGCCACGGCGGCCTGGGACACGAAAAAGCACCCTGCCGGACTTTACGTCCTGTTCTTCACCGAAATGTGGGAGCGCTTCTCCTACTACGGAATGCGCGCGCTTCTGGTCTACTACATGACCAAGCACCTGATGTTCACTCAGGAAAAGTCCTCGCAGATCTACGGGCTCTACACCGGCTTCGTCTATTTCACGCCTTTCTTCGGCGGAATGCTGGCGGACCGCTTCCTCGGCCAGCGCAAGACCGTGATCCTGGGCGGCGTGCTCATGGCGATCGGCCACTTCCTCATGGCCTTTGAGAGCCTGTTCTTTCCCGCCCTGTTCTTCCTGATCCTGGGCAACGGGGCATTCAAGCCGAACATCTCCACCCAGGTCGGCAATCTCTATCCCGCCGGTGACAAGCGCCGCGACAGCGCCTTCTCGATTTTCTACATGGGCATCAACCTGGGCGCCTTCTTCTCGCCGCTCGTGTGCGGGACCCTCGGCGAGGTCTATGGCTTCCACTACGGCTTCGGCGCCGCGGGCGTGGGCATGGTGATCGGCCTTCTGATCTATCTCTGGGGCCAGAAGCACCTGGCGGCGGACAACATCATGAAAAAAGCCGCCGCCGGCCAAGGCGCGAAGGGCGATGCGGGAATGCTGGTCGAAGCCCTCACGAAAGACGACAAGAGCAAGATCCTCGCGCTCGTCGTCCTCTGCCTGTTCAACATCGTCTTCTGGGCCACCTACGAGCAGCAGGGCAATACGCTCGCGCTCTGGGCGGACGCCAACACCGACCGCATGATCTTCGGCTGGGAGATGCCGGCCTCCTGGTTCCAGTCCTTCAACCCCGCCATGATCTTCGCCTTCACGCCGATCATCACCGGCTTCTGGGCCCGACAGGCTCAGCGAGGCAAGGAGCCCTCGAGCATCGCAAAGATGGCGATCGGCTGCTTTCTGCTGGGGGCGTCCTTCCTGATCATGATTCCCGCCACCCACTCCTATGCCTCGGGCCAGAAGGCCAGCATGGGCTGGCTCACCGCCTGCACGTTCCTGCTCACCTTGGGCGAGCTTTACCTCTCGCCCGTGGGCCTCTCGCTCGTGACCAAGCTCGCGCCGGTGCGCATGGTCTCGATGCTCATGGGAATGTGGTTCCTCTCGAGCTTCTTCGGGAACTACCTCTCGGGCTTCATCGGGATGTTCTGGGAAAAGATGTCGAAGGAAAACTTCTTCATCCTGCTCTCGGTGCTGTCGTTCGCGGCGGGCTTCGCGTTCCTCGCGGTGCTCAACCCGCTCAAGCGCGCGATCGGGCACGGCAAGGAAGCCACGGTCGACGTCTGATCACTTACGGCTGATCACGAGGTCACGCAGCTTCTCCAAAGGGAGCAGCGTGACCTCGATTCCGTTGAGCCGGCGAGTCTGGGCTCGATCGACGTCCTGAGCGACCAGGTAGTTCGGCCCATCCGGGTGAAGCTTGCGGAACTGCCGTATCCCAATCGGATCAAACTTCTTTTCCTGCCACTTGCATTCGATCGCGATGACCTTACCTCTTGAAAGCGGCACCACGAAATCGACCTCATGTCCTTGCTTGTCCCGCCAATAATGAATCGAAGCCGTTCCCTGAAGCGCCGAACAGAGCTCATTGAGAACATACTGTTCCCAGAGCAGCCCGAAATCATCCGGCCGCAATGGATCCCAACCGTTGAAATGGACGACAAAACCCGTATCAAATGCATAGACTCGAGGAGCTGCGACGATCTCAGTAGGGTTTCCGGAGTGAAAAGGCCGGATCACCTGGACGGCAAAGGTCGCCTGAAGAATGCCGAGATAATTCAGAATCGTGGGCCGACTGACTTCACATAGCCGCGCAAACCGGGTGGCTTCGAATACTCCGCCACTTTGGGTGAAAAGAAGCTCGATGAACCTCATGAAAGAAACGCGCTTCTCGACACGGAACAGCTCCAGAATGTCTTTGGACCAGAATGAGTCCAGCCAGTCCTGGTAAAAGGCGGCGTCCCCGCTCAGAAAGGCCGGAGGCAACCCTCCCCGCTGCAGACGCATCTTCAAGGAAGCAGGACCGAAATCCCTGAGGTCCCGGGAATCCATCGGCGTCAGCCAGAGGTCCCGCTTTCGATCCGTGAGCGTATCCTTGAACTTCCCGATTGCTCCCAAGCTTGAGGAGCCCGTAGCCAGGACCTGGACTCCTGAAAAATGATCCGCCGCGATCTTGAGCGCCTCCGAAGGCTCCGGAAGGCGATGAATTTCATCCAAGACAATCTTCTGAATTCCAGTCGCACGGAGATCCGAGAAAAAAGCCTCGGGGTCCTCCAGCATTCTCCGGACCCGAGGCAGCTCGCAGTCAAAATACTGAAAATCAGGCAATTGCCTGCAAAGAGTCGTCTTGCCCGAGCGGCGAACCCCCTTTAACCAGACAACACTTTTCTTCTCGAAATGAGCGTGGATGGCCGCTTGCCAGCCGGAACGGAGAGCCATAAATATATCTTACATTTAGTTTTACTAAACGTAAAGTCGACCTTCAAGATGCCCCCGTGGTACGCGGCGCTGGAACATACGCGATAAATTACGACGTATTTTTATCTCAATATACGCCAATCTTTGCATTGGCTTGTAACTGTATAGAAACCGAACCCCTATCGATTTTGAAAATGCTTTCCAAAATCGAGCCGCCCGACCCACCCCTTAACCCGCTCCCCAAGCGCGGCCGCCTCGGCCTCCGTAGCCGCCTCAGCATAAATCCGAAATTCCGGCGCATTGCCCGAAGGACGCAGATGAACGATCGCGCCCCCCACGAAGCTCGCGCGAACGCCATCGAGCTCGTTGATCCCGGTGCAAGCACCCAGCTCCGATCCCCACTCCGCCGTAAAATACTCCGTCCCACCCTGCCGCAGCCGCTCCAAAAGCGCGCGACTGCGCTCGACCGCGAAGTCCCGGATCAGCTCGCTTGCGACAAAACGCGGAGGCAGCTCGGCAATGACCTGCGACACTGCCAGGCCGCGCTTCGCCGCGGATACCAGCACCAAAAGCGCGGGCAGCACGCAATCGCGCGTGGGGAGCTTCGAGAGCCCCTGGTCTGAACCCGCCAAATCCGAACCCAGCAAAAATCCCCCGTTCGGCTCAAATCCCACGACGAGCCTGCGCCCCGCCGCGAGCGCCTCGTCCATCGCCGCGACCACGTAGGGCGAGCCGATCTTCGTACGACGCACCTCCGGAACGAACCCCGAAAGCTCGAGCGCCGTCGAGGTGCTCAAAGGGGTCGCGACCGAATCCGAGCGAAGCTCCCGCGCCGCGATGATCCCCAGCAGATCACCGCGGATGATGAGCCCCCGCTCATCCATCACGAGCGGCCGGTCGCCATCGCCATCCGTGCTCAAAAGCGCGAAGGCGGCATGCCGAACCACTTCAGCCCCCAACGCACGCAGGCTCTCGACCGCCTCGGTGTCGACCGGGATGAACTCCTCGGAGCGTCCGAAGCGAATCACCCGCGCGCCGAGCCCCTCCAGAATTTCCGGAAAAAGCTCGCGCGCCGCCGACGAATGCTCGTAAAAAAGAATCGTCTTTCCTTCGAGCGCGCGAGAGCCGAAGAACTGGACATAGCGCCGCACGAAATTGGGCCCCGCCGCGATTTTCACGCGCTCGATCGCACCGCCGCCCGCGGGCGCCTCCGTTTGCAACGCGCGCTCGTTCGCCAGGATCGGCGCCTCGTCTTCTTTGAGAATCTCGCCCCAGGGAAAGTAAAACTTGATCCCGTTGCGGTCAGCCGGAATATGACTTCCCGTCACCATGATCCCCGGCAGATCGCGCTTGAGGCACTCCAGCGCCAGCGCCGGAGTCGGAATCAGCCCGCCATCGAGGACCTCGAAGCCCTCCGCGCGGATCCCGCGCGCGAGCGCCTCGGTGATCCTCGGCGTGCTGCGGCGGAGGTCTCCCGCGATCACGCACTGCAGCCGGCACAGGCTTGGCGTCTTGGAGCGGAAATGCCTGAGAAACGCGCGCGCGTACCGCTCGCAAAGAGCGTCGGTCAGCTCGATTTCAGGTCCCCGGATGCCACTGGTTCCGAATGCGATTGCCATAAAGTCTCCCGTCTTCCCCGCTAATTTATAGTAAGACAGTCCGTGTCGCCAGGGCTTTCCCCTTCTGACAAAGTGTAAATCCCCCCTTTACACTTTGTCAGAATCGAACTATCCTTAAGCCATGCCCCACCTGAGGGAGAGATACGGCAGGATCCTGCTCACCAAGGCCCTCTCGCACAGCCCGATTGTCGGCCTCATCGGTCAGCGCCAGGTCGGAAAGACCACGCTCGCGAACCAGCTCAGCGCCGAATACGTGACCTGTGATCGCCCCGAGATCCTCAGGATGGCCTCTTCAGACCCCGAGGCTTTCATTCAAGCCCGTGCCTTCCCCTTCACCATCGATGAATGCCAGCTTTGCCCGCCGCTCTTTCCGGTACTCAAGGAGCAGGTACGCCTTCATCCGAGGAAGGGGCAGTTCATCCTGACCGGGTCGATCCGGTTCACGAGCCGAAAGGCGATCAAGGAATCGCTGACCGGAAGGATCTCCAACGTGGAGATCCTTCCCCTGACGCTTTCAGAGTCCCATCGTCGCCCGCTTTCCGTGTTCCTGTCCCGGCTCGTCGCGACCAGCTCTCCGCGACAAACGGAGCAGCTCCTAGGCGAGGGAAACCCGACGCCCTGGTGCACCGAGAAGCTCCTGAACGATTACCTGCTTTCGGGCGGCCTGCCTGGAATCTGCTTTTCCCGATCCGCGGAGGTCCGTCACTCGAAATGGAGAGACCAGCTCGACACGCTGCTCGACCGCGACCTTCGGCTGATTCTCGAGACTTCGATCACACTGCCTGTTTTGCGAACCCTGGTCGAGTCGCTGGCCGAGGTGCAAGGGGAGCCCCTGGAGCTGGCGCGGTTGTCGCGCAAGACCCGGATTTCACGCGTCACGCTTCCCAAGCTCCTCCATGCACTGGAGGGAATCTTTCTGATCCGACGCTACCCTTCGCGCGGCGGGCTCAACTCCCCCATCCTTTACTTCGAAGACCAGGGAATGGCAGGCTACCTGAAAAAGCAGGATGCCATCAGATCCTTGACCTTGGATGGCCTTCTGCGCCTGATCCACTCCTGCATCCTGCCGCAATTCCGATATCGGCCCGAGCTTTTGCCATCGTTCTGGTCTTATCGAACCCGGGGAGGAGCGTCCGTTCCTTTCGTGATCCAAACCTCGGGCGGGACCCTGGGCCTCCTGCCGGAAGGCTCCGACCGGAGCTCCTCCTCCTCGCTGGGAAGCGCGCGCAGCTTCCTGCGAACCCATCCGAAAGCCAAGGCCGTCATCCTGACGACGGGGAAATCGGCTAAAATCATCTCCCCGGCGCTTCTTGAGATCCCGATCACCTGGGCGATGTGAGCGTCAGCCACCCCAAATCTCCCCATCCCAAAGCCGCTCGACGAATTCCAAAACGGGAATCACCTCGACGCCGCCCATTTTTCGGCTGCGTGGATCTTGTGAAATCAGGATTCTGCGTTTGAGCGGCTGGAGCTCCGAAAGGCTCTGCAAACCCTTTGCATGCTCCGGCCGCGCCATGTGCGTCGCCTTGACCTCGATGGCGATCGAGTCTCCTACGATGAAATCGACCTCCTTGCCATCATAAGTCCGCCAGAAGCGGATTGGCTCGTTTCTCTCCCGATAATCGCGGAAGGCCTTCAGCTCGAGAAAGATGAAATGCTCAAGCGCCTTGCCGTACTGAGGGCCGTCCGCCGTGCTCGAGAAGCCGGTCCCGGCCAAAGAGCGCGCCACGCCGACATCAAAAAAATAAAACTTGCCCATGGAATAGGCTTTTCGGCTCTTCTTCGGAATCAACGGCGGAACCATGCTGCCGACCAGCGTGTCCTCGAGCACCTGAAAATACTCGATGATCGTCCGCGGCGGCACCTGCGCGTCCCTTCCAATCTCCGTGAAATTGACCAGCTCGCCGTTAGACAGCGCGGCGAACTGCAGGAAGCGCGTGAAGCTCTCGATTTTTCGCGTCAAAGCTTCAGCCTGGATCTCCTCGCGCAGATAAGTCCCGGTGTAATCCTCGAGCTCCGCCTCGGGCTCCTCACTAAAATAAACGGGCGGAAGGCTCCCGAAATTGAGCGCCCGCTTGAGATCAAGCGCCTTCGCACCCCGAAGCTCCGCCGACGTGAACGGCCAAAGGTGCTGGACTCGCGCTCTTCCCGCCATGAGCGAGGTATGCGTGCGTCGAAGCTTGCGGGCGCTGCTTCCGGTCAGCAGAAAACGCGCAGCCGAGGTTTCGATCAGATCATGGATTTCATCCATCAGGGCCGGAAGCTTCTGAATCTCATCAACGACGATCAACCTGTCCGAGTCCTTCAGCTCCTCCCGGATCAGCCCGGGGTTCGCGGAGAGACGAATGAACTCCTTGCTTGAAAGCAGGTTATAAATCCGATCAGGCTGGAGTTCTTTGCGGATGAACTGGGTCTTTCCCGTGCGCCGGGGCCCTAACAGCAAAACGCTTTTTCGTTTCAAGGTTGCCGCGGTCGGGCAGAAAATCCGGGGAATATAGGGATGGGCGGCCATGGCTTCAATTTAAAGCCATCCGGTAAAATACGCAATAGAGATGCCAATATTACGGTAAAATACGCATCTAATATGCCGATTTATCCAGCCTCTCGACCTTTCCGAGTCAAATCGCCCCCCGCCATCTGCACCACATGCCCTTGAAAACTCGAACGCGACCCTCCATACTGCCGTCTCCCATGACACCCGCAGACGCACGATTCTGGAAAGGTCGAAAAGTCCTCCTCACGGGCCACACAGGCTTCAAGGGAAGCTGGCTTTCCCTCTGGCTCCATTCCCTGGGAGCGCAGGTCCTGGGCTTTTCGCTCCCGCCCCGCACCGAGCCCAATCTCTTCGGGCAAGCCGGCGTCGCGAAGAAGATCCGCTCCGAGCTCGGCGACATCAGGGACTACGATCAGCTTTGCGCGGTCTACCGCTCCTTCGAGCCCGAGGTCGTATTTCATCTCGCCGCCCAGGCGCTCGTAAGGCCATCTTATGCGAACCCGATAGAGACCTTCGCCACGAACGTCATGGGGACCGTCCATCTGCTCGAGGCCGCCCGGCAGACCCCTTCGGCCAGCTCGGTCGTCATCGTCACCAGCGACAAATGCTACGAGAACCGCGAGTGGGCCTGGGGTTATCGCGAAAACGAGCCCATGGGCGGCCACGACCCATACAGCAGCAGCAAGGGCTGCGCGGAGCTGGTGACCTCGGCCTTTCGTCGTTCCTATTTCGCGGACGGCCGGCCTTCAGCGGTTGCTTCAGCGCGCGCCGGAAACGTCGTCGGCGGCGGCGACTGGTCCGAGGACCGCCTGCTTCCGGATTGCGTCCGCGCGCTGCAAGCCGGCAAGAGCATCGACATCCGCAACCCGGGATCGACGCGACCCTGGCAGCACGTCCTGGAGCCGCTCGCAGGTTACCTGCGGCTTGCACAGCTGGCCGCAGAAAAGCCCGACGCCTTCTCGCGCGGCTGGAACTTCGGTCCGGCCGATGACGATGCCCGCCCGGTCTCCTGGATCGCCGAGAAAGTGGTCTCGCTCTGGGGCCAAGGGGCCTCCTGGAGAACCACCGCCGAGCCCGGCGCCCCTCGCGAAGCGCGCGCGCTGAAGCTCGACTGCTCTCTCGCGCGCGCGGAGCTCAGCTGGGCGCCTCGCCTGAACCTGAACGAAGGACTGCGCTGGACCGTGGACTGGTATCGCCGGTTCGGAAACGGCGAGTCCGCCGAGCGCCTCTGCCACGAACAGCTGGAAGCCTATGGAAAACTCTCCTCATGAAATTCGCGATCTATATTCCCGCCTATAACGCCGAGAAAACAGTAACCCTCGTCCTGCAGCGGATCCCGCCGGGCCTCAAGGAAGCCGCCGCCGAGATCTTCGTCATCGATAACTGCAGTTCGGATAAGACCGGCGAGGTCGCCACCCAGTACGGCAGGACCCACGGCCTCAAGAACCTCACGGTCATCAGAAACGAACGAAATGAAGGTTATGGCGGCAGCCAGAAGATCGCCTATCAGCGTTGCATCGAGAAGGGCTACGACTGCGTGGCCATGCTCCATGGTGACGCGCAGTATGCCCCGGAGCTTCTCGAAACGCTTTTCGAGCCCGTGCTCGCCCGGCAGGCGGACCTCGTCTTCGGCTCCCGCATGCAGGGGAATCCCCTCAAAGGCGGCATGCCCCTGATCCGCTTCCTCGGCAATCGCGTGCTCACGACCATCCAGAACATTTTTCTGGGCCAGACGCTCAGCGAGTACCATTCCGGTTACCGGGTCTACTCCGTCGAGGCCTTGCGACAGCTGCCCCTCAACCGCCTCTCCTCGGACTATCATTTCGACACCGAGATCATCATCCTGTTCGTGCACCAGGGGCTCAAGATCACCGAGCGGCCCATCCCGACGCATTACGGGGATGAGGAGAACTACGTGAACATCTGGAAGTACGGAACCGACGTCCTGGTGAGCACCTTGACCTACTGGCTGCACCAAGTGGGCCTCCGAAAGTCGCGCGGCTGGACCCGCATCCTGACAGGAGAAGAGGGCGTTTGAAAAGGAGCGTTTTTTTCCTGCTCTGGTGCGCGACGTTTCTCTTTCTTTCGGCCAAACACGTCCCGTGGCGCGACGAGTTCCAGTCCTGGCTCGTCTCCACGCGCACCGCGGACTGGTCCGCGTTCTTCGAGACCGTGCGCTATGAGCGTCATCCGCCGCTCCATTACCTGCTTGAGCGGGGAGTCTTCCGGCTCTTGGAGCTTCTCCAGGGCTGGGGCCTGCCCCTTCAGCCCTGGGATCCTTTCTGGTTTCGGGCGCTGACCTCGCTTTTTTCGGCGGGGACGGTCGCGATCCTGCTTTTCGGCTTTCAGGCGCCGCTCCTTTTCGGCATCGGAGTCCCCTCAGGGATCCTTTTCCTTCTCGATTACGGGATCATCTCCCGGACCTACATCATCGGCATTTTTTTCTTGTTCGCGGCCGCGCTGGCCCGCGCGCGGAAACGTCCAGGGCTGTTCGCGCTTTTTCTTCTCCTATCCGCCGGCACGCACCTGTATTTCACCCTGATCTGTGGGGCGATTTACCTGCTTCACCTCTGGGACTCGCGGCAGGAGCTCGTTCGCGGCACGACCGCGCGAAAGGCCACGACAGCACTCGTTTTGCTCGGCTTCGCGGGTGTGCTTCTTTACCAGGCCCCTCCCCCGGATTCCTATTTCCCGACCCATGCCTCGCTTTCCCGGCTGAGCCTCCGCGCGCTCGCAGGCTATCTCGTTTACGGCCTCACGGGGCTTGATTCGGCTTGGGGGACTTTCCGTTGGAACCAGGCGGGGCTCCATTGGCTTTTCATTTTCCCGGTTATTTTTCTGCTGCGGCACATGCGGCGCGAGGGCTTCCCGCTCGGGCGCTATTTCCTGATCGCGGCCATGCCGCTCGGGATCATGTCGCTGGCTTACGCTCCCGCGCTGAGGCATGTCGGAGTCCTTTGGGTCCTGCTCCTCGCCCTGCTGATGCTGAACGGCCCGCCCGGGACTACTCAGCTCAAGGTTCCGCGCGCGACCTACGTTTTCATCGCGCTCATGGCGCTCTCGAGCGCGCGCTGGCTGGTTTCCTGGGCGCCCTGGAAGGAAACGCCCGCGTTCGATCTCTCGGGCCAGCAGGAGCTCAGCGCGGCGCTCGGCGCGCGCCTGACCCCCGGAGCGAGCGTGCTCGCGGTCGCCAACGACGCGATTTACTTTCCCGTCATGGGCGCCCTGAACATCGAGGTCTTTCATGTTCCCCGGGAGAAGACGCTCGCGCATCCCTACTTCCGCACCTCCGAGCACAAGACGGATCTGCACCGCTGGTGCGCCACCGGTGGCCCCGCGCGGTTGGCGGCCACCCTCCCCGGAAAGACCGTCTACCTGGGATTAGCGCACGGAGAAACGCCTCCCGAAGCCTGCGGGAACACCGAAAAGATCTTCGAATCAAGCCGACCGATCATGACCGACGAGGCTTACGCCGTTCACCGGCTCATCACGCGCTGAAAACCCGGGTTTCAACTCAGCCAACCCATCGGAACGAGCTGCGTCTCCATGCAAGGCGCCCGGAAAGTCTGCCTAGTCAAGCCGGAAGATCCCGATGCGACCGGTGAGGGATTCGCGAATCCCGGTTTTTCTGGAGAATTCCGTCGATAATTTCGACGCACGAAGCTCTGGAATCAAGTACATCCGTTTTTTGCGTGTTATTGCAGAAAACGGAGGCACTCTATTACAAAGCCCGCTCCAGGGCTTGGTGGATGCGCTCAAGCGGGATCACGCGGCTGCGAGGCAGATCGCTCGCGCGATTCAGGGTCAGAACCCAGCGGTCAACGATCATCACCCCGAGCGAGTCGAGCATTTTGAGCTGCGCCTCGGAATAGTCGGAAGGCGTGGTCTTCACCTCGGCGGCGATGAACCGGTTGTTGGGCAGGCGGATCAGGAAATCGACTTCGATCTTCTCCTTGCTTCTCACGAAGAAGACTTCGCAGGGGGCGCCTCGATTCGTGAAAAACCGGGATATTTCCGTCAGAGCGAGATTCTCTACCAGATTTTCCAGATAGGGGCTCACCAGCAGCGGACTGAGCTCGCTCCATCCTTGCAATCGGCAGGCAAGCCCCACATCCTCGAAGTAGATCTTGGGGGATTTCAGCAGCCGTTGGTTGAGATTGGAGAAATAAGGCTCCAGCAGCCGCACGATGCCGTTTTGCTGCAGGATACCGAGCCAGGACTGGACCGTCGTCACGTCGGCCCCGACGTTCTTGGCAATATCGGAGGAGTTCAATAGCTGGCCGACCCGGCCGGCGGCCATTTGCAGGGCTTTGCTGAATGCCGCCTTCTTCTCGATTCCCGCCGCGCTGACGATGTCTTTCTCAATGAAGGTTGAGACCAGGTCGTTCAGGTAGCGGACCGGGTTCAGCTGCGGGTTGGCCTGAAGCTCGGGCCAGCCTCCGCGTAAGAGGGCTGAGTCGAGATTCACCGGCCCCTGACCGCCCGTAAGCTCGTGCAGCGAAAGGGTGTTCAGATCGAAATAGCTTGCTCTCCCGGCCAGTGATTCACGCACGGTTTTGTGCAACAAGGATTGATTGGAGCCGGTGATCCAGATGTCGAGGTCTGCTTTTTTGCCGCTGGCATGTGCTTCGCGGCGTCGGGCGTCCACCCGTTTCTTCAGTTCGGGAAAAATTTCGGGCGCCAGTGTGGCTTCGTCGAGAATCAGCGGACCGCGGAACTGATCGAGGAAGAACGCGGGGTTTTCGCGAGCGAGATTGCGAATTCCGAGGTCGTCGAAAAGCACCAGTTGGTAGCCGGGGAGTTGACTCAGGAGCGAAGTCTTTCCTACTTGGCGAGGCCCCTTCAAAACTTTGACCGGCAAAACGGCTACTGGGTTTAAATCCCGCAGATAATCATTAAATGTCCTTTTAAACCACATAATTGACCACTTTAGGATATCATCCAAAAATAGTCAAATCGTCCAAGACGACGCTGGTGCGGCATGAAAGACGGCGTAGACCATCACCGGCTCATCACGCGCTGAAGCCCCTCCAAAAGCGAGATCCGGGGAGACCAGCCGGGCGGCGGAGGCTCTCCCGCCCACGGGCTGAACATCTCGCGCCTGCGGTAAGGAAGTTTCCCCCAGCCGATCTCAAGCGAACGCTGAAGAGCCCGCTCCATGACCCCGACCAGCGCTCGCAGGGTGACCGGCTCTCCTGACGAGAGCCGGTACGTCTCCTGTACTCCGGCCGGGAGCGCCTCGCAGCGTTTTTCGGCGCATAAGAAACCTTCCAGCACGTCATCCAGATAGACGAGGTCCACGAGCTGCTCTCCGCCGGACATCTCGAGCCGCTCGCCGCTTGCCGCCGCTTGAAGCAGCAGATTGAGCACCTTGCGCCGGGGATCGCCCGGGCCATAGGTATCCGTCAGCTTCAGATGCACGATGCGCAGGCCGCAATCTTCGTCATGATAGGCGGCATAATAAGCCAGAAGATCCTGGTAAGCTTGCTTCGTTGCCGCATAAAGCGATACCGGGCTGTAAGGCCGGCCTTCAAAGTTCTGCCAGCTCGTACCGGTATTGACCAGAACGCCCGTGCCCGCGCTCACGAGCGCCTCGGCAAGCTGGGCTCCAAACAGCAGGTTGCCCTCGATCAGCCCCGCGATATCCTCCGGCCGGTGCACAGCCTTGAAAAGCGAGGCCAGGTGAAAGCAGCTCTTGGGCCGAATCGCGATGACCTGCGCGATCAGCCGCTCTGTCGCGCCCGGCCGGCTCGGGTCATGTTCATGGAGCCGCACCAAACCCCGGGCATCCCCAAGAACGCGATACAAAAGGTTGCGATCCGAGTTCGGGCGCACCAGCGCATGCACTTCCCTTCCCTCAACGGCAAGCCGCCGGCAAAGGTTCGCGCCCAGGTATCCCGTGGCCCCCGTGACGAGGACGGCTCCCGAGTCGCTCATCGCGCCGCCACCCCTTCGTCAAACGAGCTTTTGAAATTCGCCAACGACGGAAGCGCGCGGTCCCGATCCGAAAGGATGGGTTCTTGGATGGGCCAGGGAATCCCGGCCGAATCCCAGCGCACGCCGATCTCGCACTCAGGAGCATACTCAGCGCTCACTTTGTAGGCCACGATCGCCTCTTCGTCGCCCAGGACGCAAAACCCATGCGCCAGCCCCGGAGGCAGGTACACGCCGTTGCCCCGCTCCGCGCTCAGCTCAAAGGTCACGAATTTCCCATAAAAAGCGGAGCCCAGCCGCAGATCGAGCACGACATCGAGAATCCGGCCTTTGACACAGTAGACGACCTTCGCCTGCGCGTGCGGTTTCTGCTGCAGGTGCAGGCCGCGAATCACCCCGGGGCGCGAGTAGGACAGGAAATCCTCGCGATAGGCGGCTACAAGACCAAGCCGCCGAAAGGCGCTCTCCTGGAAGATCTTCAGAAAACCGCCCCGGGCATCCTTTTGAAGCTTGGGCAGCAGCTCGACGCAGCCTGGGATCGAGCTTGGAATCAGCTGCATTTCCGGCCCTCCCTGGCACGGATCAAGACCAGAATGTATCTCATGATCATCTTACCTTCGACGTCAAACATACTCGACCGGCTAAGCTAAGCCAATACGGGATCCACTCAGTTCATGGGCCTTTGAGGCTCAAGTACGAGAACTCACCGATACCACCCATGGCACCAGCAGAGAATGACGCAACAAGCTGCCAATACTCAGCAACAGAGATAACCCATTGCACTTACCCGTACACTCAGATAGTTAAGAGCTTTACTATGCAAGCCTTACGTTTTCTCTCCCCTCTCGGGATTGACATCTTCTGCCTGGGGAAGAAGTTCCTGGTTTTCAACCTCATCAGCAGGAACCTCAAGATCAAATACCGACGCTCGATCCTGGGCCTTTTCTGGACGCTGCTCGGTCCGATCGCGATGACCGCGGTCTACTACTTCGTCTTTAAAGTGGTTCTGAAAGTCGACATTCCCCACTACACCGTATTCATCCTGAGCGGGGTTCTTTTTTGGAACTTCTTCGCCCAGACGATCGTCGAGGGAATGGAGTCGATCGTCGGCAATTGGGGACTCGTTTCAAAGGTGCCTATTCAGCTGCAGGTTTTTCCCTACGTCGGTGCGCTGACCAATCTCGTTACCCTGGGTTTGGCGCTTCCGGTGGTTTTCGCCGCCTGTTTCTTCTCCAAAGTGCCCGTTGGCCCCTCGCTCTTATTATTGCCCTTCTACACCTTGGCTCTCTTTTTCATGGCCTATGGCTTCGCTTTCGTTCTTTCGATTGGCTTCGTGTTTTTCCGCGATCTGCGCCATATGATGGGGATTTTCATCCAGATCTGGTTCTACTCGACCCCGGTCATCTACAATGAGTCGCTGATTCCCGAGAAGTTCCAATGGATCCTCTATGCCAATCCTGTCGGACTCGTGTTTTCAGGTCTCCATCAGGTCTTCATCTACGGCGCCTGGCCCTCGGAAATCGAGCTGCTCACGGTGGTCGGCTGGTCGATCGCCTCGCTCGGCGCGGCCGTGCTCCTGCACCATCGCTACGGCCGGACCCTCGTGGAGATGATCTGATGAAGCCGGTCATCAGCGTCCAGAACGTCAGCAAGACCTTCCGCTACTGGAGCGATCGCCCGACGAGCATGAAGACCCTTCTCGTCCAGGCGCTTCAGGGCAAGATGAGCCTTGGCGGCAGCGAGTCGCTGAGCGTCCTCGATGACGTGTCTTTTGATATCCATCCCGGCGAGTTCGTGGGCATCATGGGGCGCAACGGGGCGGGTAAGAGCACCATGCTCAAGATCATCTGCGGAATCTACTCGCCCACCTCCGGACGCATCGACGTTCGCGCACCGATCGCTCCGCTTATCGAGCTCGGCGCGGGTTTCCATGGCGATCTTTCTGGGTACGAGAACATCTTCCTCAACGCCGCGATCCTGGGCTTCGGCCGAAAAGCGACGCAGGAGGCCCTCCCGGAGATCCTCGATTTCTCGGAGCTCGGCGAACGCATCCATATGCCTACAAAGAATTACTCGAGTGGAATGCTCGTTCGCTTAGGCTTCTCCATCGCCACCCACCTCGCCGCGCCGATCATCCTGGTGGACGAGGTGCTGGCCGTCGGCGACGCCGGCTTTCAGAAGAAGTGCCTGAAGAAGATCCATGCCCTCCACAAGGAAGGCCGCACGATCGTGCTCGTGACCCATGACTCCGCCTCGGTCAAGAAGCACTGCAATCGCTGCATCGTGATCGACAACAAGAAGAAGGTCTACGACGGCGCGCCGAACAAGGGCGCGGCGACCTATTTGAGCAAGGTCAATCCGGGCTCTAAGCGCTGATCGGCCAGCCGAAATAACCAGCCCCGATCCGAGCAAGACCCGAGAGGGTCTCGGTGATAGCGGAAGCAGGCCTTACCTCTCTGACCGTGAGCTCCGCGAATGCGGCTTGAATCGAGGGCAGCTTTTGCGGAATTCCGCCGCTCAGCTGGATCCTCCGCGCTTTGCCGCCGGGATCCACGAGCCTGAGCGCATCGAGATACTGAGCAGCCCAAGACCTGAGGAGATTCGCGGAAAAACGGCGGGCGGACATCCGGGCCGGCACAGGGGTGGGAACAGGATCACCCTTGAAATTCCACGCGCTGGCGAAAACCGCCAGATTCACCTCGAGATCCCTCGCATCCAAGATCTCGTCGGATGAGAGACTGCCCAAGAGCCCCCAGAAATCCGGTACCCTTTCCGCATAGACGTTCAGTGCGCGGCCCGCCGGGATATGGGTCACGGCCGACAGGTATTTTCCGTCGAGATAATTACGGATCTCCAAGGCCGGATCATCGAGCTCCGGCGCGTAGCGATCGCGGATGGCGACCACCTGGGAGCCCGTGCCCAGGTTCAAATAGACGGTGGACCCCGAATCTGCAGCTTCCGCTCCCGCGATTGCGGCGATCATGTCCCCGACCGGGGAGAATATGGGGATCTCCAACCCGGCGTCCGAACGATACCTGCTTACTTCCCGGACTTCAGCGAGGGGCGGCCCGATAAGCAGTTCCCCTTCTTGCAAGTCCTCTAAGAAGGTCCCGATGGCAGCCGGAATCGTCCCCGAGCGGATATCGACAAATCCCGTCGATCCAAGCAACGACAGATGGCTACCGAGCGGGCTGCCTCCCGAAACTCCCGCGAGCCAATCACCCAAGGTGGCTACCCGCCGCGCACCCGCGGGTAGCATCCTGCCTCTCATCAGGTGCGCAACGCTCGCCAGGGCGATGCCCGACCGCAATCTCATGCCGGTGAGGCGTCGAAATTCCATCCGGCCCAGTTTCGAGTCGAGCCAGTCGATCGTGCTCGTTCCATCCACGGGCTCACGAGAACGCTCATCCTTCCAGCTCATGTAGGCAGTCAAGGCCTCTCCGCGCGAATCGGCGAGCAAGGCGCCATGCATCTCGCTGGAAAGAAAAATCCCCCGGATACGCTGCCGAGCCGACAGCCGCCCCAGCAGCTCCTCGTTGACTCTCCGGAAAGCCTCGCGAAGCAGTGCCGGATCCAGCTCAAAACCCCCGACGCCCGTGACGCGTCCCTCGATGGCGGGCCGGCTCACCTCCTCCAGTATCCTCCCGTTTCGGGCGACGCACGCGCCCTTGATCCAGGTGGACCCGAAGTCAACGGCGAGGATTCCCTCGGTTTCCGACCCGGAATCTATGCCGAACATTCCCGTGCGATCTCCGCGAATACGGCACAGAGCCGATCCCAAAGCGTCGGATCGTTCTCCACGGGAAGGAAAGACATTCTCCCGAGCTCCGACACGATCGCGAAATTGAGCTTGGAGCCGGTATTTTTCTTGTCAGTCGCCAGCGACTTGCCAAGCTGCTCAGGCTTCATCGCGCTCAGCAGCAGCACGGCCGCGGGATCCAGGACCTCCCTGAAAACACCTTGAAGTCGCCGGTTTTCCTCTGGGGACAGCACGCCGCGATCGGCAGCGATCTGGTTCGCGACCCACATCCCGATCGTGACCGCCTTGCCATGGGAGATCGCGAAATTCGAAAGGCTCTCCACCACATGTCCGACGGTATGGCCGTAATTCAGGCTGCGGCGCAGGTTCAGCTCGAACTCATCCCGCTCGATGACCGCCTTTTTCACGAGGAGCGCACCCCAAAGCAGATCCCGAACCGCGCTCTGTTGCGGCAAGCCCCTCACCGACCCGTGCATCAACGACCGATAGCGCTCGAGGAAATCCCTCCCTCCGGTCACATGAAGCTTGAGCACTTCTCCCATCCCGGACCGAATATCCTCCGGGGAGAGCGTCTTGAGGAACCCCGGGTTGATCACCACCTCCCGCGGAGCCGAAAAGAGCGCGAGCTGATTCTTGAATTCCCCGTGATTGACTCCCGCCTTGCCGCCGATGCAGCTATCGCACATGGAAAGAAGCGTCGTGGGGAAGAAGACCCAAGGGATCCCGCGCTTGAAAAGACAGGAGGCGAAGCCGCCCACGTCCTGGGTGATTCCCCCTCCAACGACGATCAGCGTATCGGACTTCGTCAAACCCAGTCGGGCCATCCAATCGATGATGGCGACGACCCCGTTCTTGAGCGACTTGAACTCCTCAGTAGCGGTCGCGAAGAAAATCCGGTCGGGATCGACCCGCAGGCCCCTGAGGTGAAGATCATAAACCTTTTGATCGATCAGAACGGCATTGCGGGGATTCGCATCCACCAGCGCCTGGACCTCCGCCAAGGGATCGCCTGGCGCCCAGCGAACGCCGTACTTTCTCGGGACCGAGGCCACCTCGAAGCGCTCCGACTCGAATGCGCTTTCAGGCACCACGAAGGACTCACCGCTGATCTCGAAACGATACCTTGCCTCGCTCTTGCTCATGCGTTCTGAAAGCCTCCGACCGAATAGCCCCCGTCAGCGATGAGGTCCTGGCCCGTGATATACCGATTGGCATCACTGCAAAGGAAGAAGGCCACTTCCGCGATATCCGCGGGCGCTCCCAGGCGCCTCAATGCCGTTCGCTTGGAAAAGCCCTCGATCGTCGCGGCGTCATTATTCCTCCTGGTCAGCTCCGTATCGATGAATCCCGGAGAGACGGAGTTCACGTAGATCCCGTGCGGGCCAAGCTCCAAGGCCAGCGTTTTCACGGCCGCATTGAGGGCGTGTTTCGACATAGAATAGGGCAGCCGCTTCTCCCGGGAGAAAGAGCCATAGATCGACGAAATCGCGACGATATGCCCCCCCTTCCGCTTTTTGAGCCCATCCGAGAGAAGCTGCGCGATCCTTACGAACGACAGCGTATTGATCCGAAGCACCCTTTCCATTTCCTCGAGCGGAATCGTCTCGAAGTGCTTCGGCTGATTGATGCCCGCGCAATGCACGAACGCGTCGAACGATCCAGGTGACGCTTCGAGATAGGATGAGATTCCCCGCGGATCGTCCAGATCCAGTTCGGAACTGCGCGGAGCGACCACCTCATAGCCCGCGCGCTGAAACCTCTGACGGATTGCGGCGCCGATTTCCCCGTTTCCACCGGTCAGAAAAAGACGCATCTCACTCGCTCCAGAGAGGAATCAGCATATTGGACTTGAACTCCTCCCTTTCGAGGAAAGGCGCGAGATCCTCGAGGGGCGAAGACACCATCTTCCCGTCCGGCAATCTGCGGGAGGAAAGCTTGGGAGCGAACTGCTGCTGAAGATCCAGCAGGATCTCGCAAACCGCGGCTCCGGGACTGGCCAGCGTCTCTGAAATCGCTCTCGGCAGATCCGCGTGTTTTTCAGCCCGACGGAACGGCATTCCGAAGGTCTCGGCGACTTTGCCGAAATCAGGGAATCCAAGGCGGCTCTCGGTACCGCAGCCCACGACATTATCCGGGAAGAAGTTCTGCTGTGTCTGCCGGATCGAGTGATAGCCCTGATTGTTCAGGATGAAGATCTTGATCGGAAGCCCCTGGGTCTGGATCGTCTGCAGCTCCTGCAAATTCATCATGACGCTGCCGTCGCCCGCAATGCACACGACCCGCTCCTTTCCAGCCGAGGTCGACGCGCCGATCGCCGCCGGGAGATCATATCCCATCGAGGCGCAGCCGGAGTTGGTGTAGAGACGCTGCCCCTTTCTGAGAGCCGCGGCCTGAAACGTCGCCACGCAGGCCGTGCCGTCCCCCGTGACCACCTTCTGCCCCTCAGGGAGCTGCTTGAAAAGCTCCTCCACGAACACGTAGGGGTTCACGGTCCGCTCGAGCTGTCGATACTGAGGGAGCACGACGGGATACTTCCGTTGGCGTTCCTTGCACCAGGCGAGATACTCACGATGCTTCGGATTCGCCGGCAGCGGAGCGACTTCTCTCATTACCGCGAAGAAATCCTGAAGCGAGGCATGGATCGGCAGATCGATATTCAAGGTCGGCTTCTTCAGCTCCGCCGCATCCACATCGACCATCACCTTATAAGCCGCGCGCGCGAACGACCTCCAATTATAGCTGACCTGACGAATGTTCAGCCGGTTTCCGAGCACAAGGAGGAAATCGGAGTTCTGAACCGCGAAATTTCCCGGCCGGTCCCCGATCGTTCCCGGTCTTCCACAGTACAGGGGATGAGCATCCCAAATCAGATCATGCGCGTTCCAGGCCGTCACGACGGGAATGCCGAGCCGCTCCACCAGCTCCAGGAACGATCTGTACTGGCCCGAGATCCGAATACCTCCTCCGGCCATGACCACGGGTCTCTCGCTTTTCGCCAACCGATCCAGCAGCTGCCGGCAGAGAGCGGCAAGCTCTCCTCCGACCGCGGTGACAGGCAAAGCCTGATCTGTTTCCGGGGAGTATCCCTTCAAGGTCGATGGATCGACCATGGCGCCTTGGACATTCATGGGAATGTCCAGCCAGACCGGGCCAGGCCGTCCGGTGGTGCAGTAATGCCAGGCCTTTTCCAGATGATATCGAACATTCTCGGGCTCTACGATCACCTCAGCGTACTTGGTGACCGGCTTTGCCATGCTGATGATGTCGACTTCCTGATCGCCCAGCTGGCGAAGCCCCAGATCATTGCTTCTGGCCATGGTCTCCCATTTCACTTGCCCGGAAACGACGAAAACCGAGAGCGAATCGACGTAGGCCCCGTAAACGCCGGTAAGGGCATTCGTCCCTCCGGGGCCCGTGGTCAGGTTGACCGCCGCCACTTTTCCAGACATCCGGAAATAACTCTCGGCCGCCATGGCACAGGCTTGCTCATGATGACAGGGAATGTACTCCATTCCTTTGCACCGGCCGAAGGCATCGTTCAGGTGCATCGCGCCGCCGCCTGTCACCAGGAAGACATGCTGAACGCCTTTTTCCGCCAGAAACCCCGCAACGTAATCCGCGACACGAATTTTCACGCTGATCTCCAAATAATCGTTAATTATCAATTCACTATGCCTCGCGCACCCCAAAGTCAACACTTCCGGGCGAACGCGCGACCTTCCTGCTTGAACTCCCCGCCAGTCCACGGCTATGGTGATACCCCATGCTGGGACTGCAAAGAGATCTGGATGAGGTCATCCAAAGAGGGAAAGAAGACTGGCTCAAGCTCCGCGGAAAATCGATTTTCATCACTGGTGGAACCGGTTTTTTCGGAAAGTGGCTGCTCGCCTCGCTATGTGAGGCTCAACGCCGATTCGACCTCGGAATCTCGATCACCGCCCTCTCCCGAAATCCACACGCCTTTCTCGAAAAGTACCCTGCTTTCAGCCAGCCTTGCCTGAGCTTTATCCCAGGGGATGTGCTCAATTTCCCTTACCCCGAAAAGAAGTTCGACTTAGGAATACACGCCGCGGTCGAAGCGAGCGCCGCATTGAATCTCGATCACCCGCTTCAGATGCTCGAGACCAACATCTCCGGCACTCGGCGCGTGATGGAGTTTTTCGGAAAAGCCTCCGTTAAACGCGTGCTTTTCGTGAGCTCAGGAGCGGTCTATGGTCCCCAGCCGCCCGAGATCCCCTTGCTTTCGGAAGGCTATTCGGGCGCTCCCTCACCCTTGAATCCCGCAAACGCATACGCCGAAGGTAAACGCGCCGCGGAGCTTTATTCCGCCCTGATCTCCCGCGCCCGCGGATTCGAACTCGTGGTCGCTCGTTGCTTCGCCTTCGTCGGCCCCTTCCTGCCTCTGGACACGCACTTCGCCGTAGGAAACTTCATCCGCGATGCCCTGGCGGGCAAGGAAATCGTGATCAAGGGCGACGGCACTCCGATCCGTTCCTATCTCTATGCTTCCGACCTTGTCTTATGGCTGCTTGGAGTGCTGACCCGTGGCCGGAATCAAACGGCCTATAACGTGGGTTCAGAGGAGTCCGTCACGATCGAAGAACTGGCAAATACACTGTCGCAGTGCTTCGAGCGCCCCCCCGTCGTTCGAAAAGAAATCCCTTCGGCCGAGCGCCCTTCAGGAGGAGGAAATCGCTATCTGCCCTCCACGAAGCTGGCCCGCGAGCAACTGGGTCTCCAACAGTGGATCCCGCTTCATGAGGCACTCCGTAGGACTATCGACTGGAATCAAACGCAGCGTTGAAATTCAGATGGGCGGAGCGGTCATCCGCCGGTAAATAGCGATCATCCGCGCCCAAACGGTCTTCAGGCCGCCCTCTCGGAAAGCCTTAAAGGTCTTGCGAGTCAAACCGGACAGCCCGACCTCCGTTACGACCTGCTTCGCGACAAGCAACGCGATTTCCCATTCGGATTTCGGCTTAGGCGGCGCTGCCTCTTCCGGGGTCTCTTCCGCAGCCTTCGGCTGAGGCTCCACCCATTCTTCGCCCCGCTGCTCCCGCTCGGCCTCTCGAAGAAGATGATACTCCACCGGCTCATAAGGCAGAATGACCTTCTTGATGACTTCCCGATATTCCGCCTTTCTTGCGGCATCCTGAGTCACTTCGATGAAATGGTCGAGCTGGGTCGCGAATTGGTCAAAGAGCTTCAGATAGTTCGGATAGGCCAAATCCACCGTTTTCTTGGCAAACTCAACTTCCTTCGGGTCAGTGCCCCAGGCCATGCCAAAGCGACCGACCTCATCACGGGCGATGATCGTCTTGAAATGCTTGTTGGGCAACAATACCGTCGGACACCCACAAAGAACCGCTTCCAAGCTCAGGGCGGAATTCTCGTAGCAGTAAAAGACTTCGGATCTCCAGAAAATCTCGGCGATCTCCTCCTGAGTTTGCACTCCCGGAGGATCCCGTCGGATCTCGATGGCTCCGTTCGTGATCGGGAACGTCTTGCCCCCGTGCACGGACTTATACTTGCCTGCGTAGTAACAGGCACCCTTTCTGGTAACCGGACGAGTCGGCGGGTGAAATACATTGATGTCCGAGGCCGGAAGGAAAAGGACGTTCTTCTGATGCCTCTGATCCAGCCCCGCCAACAATTCCGCCGAATATCCGAAAATCAGCTCGGAATCCGGATAAGATTTATCGCCACCGAGGAAGCCCGGGAAATTCCCAAGGAACCGGACTACGCAAGGCGCACCGTAGGGATTTCCGCTCAATACCTCCGGATAAATCACGATGGGCGTCAATTTCCGATCGAAGTGGGACTGGATTGCCTCGGGAGTCAGGTGCCGATTGAGCTGATAGGGTCCGCACTTCGGCGATGCCATATAAGCGAAATAACCCCGGCTATTCAGTAAATGACCCAGAGTATGGAGCACACGAATGCCCGCGGAAGTTCGAACGTAAGAAGGCGCTACGATATAGTAGGGATGCGTCTCTGCCCTGGGGAAAAAATCACCCTTTGAAAGCCTGGTTGGGAATGGATTCGTGTGCATCTTCAAACAACGAGATAACTAACGCCAGTCATCCTGGGCTCTAGAGCCCAGAGCAAGACGGCAAAGGTCGTTAGAAATCCAACGTTTTCATCATTATTCTTAGTTTGTTCTTTGCAAAGCACACCATAATACGCGGATAAAAAAAAACAAAGGAATTCCTGATAACGGACACCGAAGAATTTGGCCGATCGCTTGAGCTGTTTTTTTTCCCGGTCGCGATCGCATCCCCTCAAAAAAAAGATGCTAACTATTGAAAATTCCGGCCATGTACTCTACACCTCTCTTACTCAAGCCATTGTAATCCGCTAAGTTCTAGCGGTGCGCGCCAGGTTGGATTGCGCAACCGTATCATTGGGGAATTCTATGAATCGCGAAATCTTTGAAGATCTGTTCGTTTTGGAAATGACCAACAATCATCTCGGAAGTGTCGAGAGAGGACTGGAAATCATCAAAGCATTCTCAAGGATCGTGCGATTCAATAACGTCCGCGCGGCGATTAAGCTTCAGTTTCGCGACGTCGACAACTTCATTCACAAGGACTTCCGCGACCGCAAAGACATTCGATACATTCGCCGAACCCAGGAAACCCGGCTTTCTGACGAGCAGTACGGGGTCTTGGTCGATGCGATTCGCGAAGGGGGCTGCATCCCGATGGCCACGCCCTTCGATGAGCATTCGGTCGATCTCTGCATGGAATTCAATATGCCGATCATCAAGGTCGCCAGCGCGGATTCCAACGATTGGATTCTCCTTGAAAAGATCGCCAAGACCAAACGTCCCGTGATCGTCTCTCTTGCCGGAATGAGCCTCAAAGACTCCGACGATCTCGTCACCTTTTTTGAAAATCGGAACATCCCTCTCGCGCTCAATCATTGCATCGCCGCCTATCCCACGAAGGTCGGGGAACTGGAGCTCAACCAGGTGGACTTCCTCAGGAACCGCTATCCAAACCACATGATCGGGGTGTCGAGTCACGAGGGTAATGACACTAACGATTATCTGGACGCGATGTATGTATCGGTCGCGAAAGGCTGCAGGATGTTCGAGCGTCACATCGATATCGAGACCGATGGAGTCAAGATCTCTCCTTACTCGTTCCGTCCGGAGCAGATCGACGCATGGTTCAAGGCGTATAAGCGCGCGCTCGAGATGTGCGGCAGCCCGGCATCCTCGAGAAAGCTTCCAATGGAGAAGGAAACCGACTTCCTCGACAACTATATCCGCGGGGTCTATGCCAAGCGTGATCTTCCGGCCGGCCACGTTCTCACTAATGAAAGCTATGGCCGCGATGTCTATCTCGCGATTCCCCTGCAAAAGGGGCAGATTTCTTGCCGTGAATTGATGAACGGGGAAGCACTGCTCAACCCGATCGAAAAAGACAAGGCGATCAAGATTGATGACGTGGATAGTCCTTACGCCGGAAATTCTGAGCTCAAGAAATATATTTACAACCGAGGGCTCTGAAGTTTCAGGAGCTATTCCTGATTCTTGACATTGAGGCTCGGAGACGCGCTCCCTCCTGCGGAGCCTGTCAATTAATTGAAAATGGAGCTGACTCGTTAGTTCCTCGCCCGACTCTCAAATGCGGCCGATACCAATCATGGTTTTCAGCCAACTCTTAGCCCTTGGGCAGCGCATGCCTATCGCTCGTAACGGTGCAGTTATTCGCCAAGAAAGGCTTTGCAAAGTCCCAGCAAGCTCGTCACGAAGACGACTTACCGTTTCATTGATTTGAACGACTACCCTCCTCAATTGATTCACCTCGTTTGAAAGCTCTTCTATTCGGCCATTCTGACTATCGATCTGCCGCCGCTTCTCCTTAAGTTCGCCTTCCAAAGCCTCAATTCTTGCATCACTAGCCAAAATTCTCTGTTCGAGATGCTCATTGAGCTTCACGGAAGCTGTGATCGATACGCTCAAATTCTCGATCAATCCCCTCCGTATTTCAGCTCGGTCTTTCCTGATTACCTCCGGCATCAGTAACTCGTCCTGGGACGCCGTTTCTTCCAACTTCAATCCGACCGAAGACAACCAATTCCGATAGTTCACATAGAGCTCTGGATAGCGCGCATTGACTCCTGAAACATCTATAGATTCATAGATTTCGGAAAGCGGCGTCCAATATCCCACATCCTTCCGATAAGCACTGCCGAAGAGCTCCGTCATCTCTCGTGCTCGTGCGTCTCCATTGGTTACCAACGCTGGAATCCCGGAGTTCATCGCAATGATGGCTCCATGAATCCGCGACCCTGCGCAAAACGCGAACCCTCGGGCAACACTTCGCTTCCAGTCATCAATATTCGTGTGAAACTGCGCCCTTTCATCGTCGATCGCTTGAAGTACGCAATCGGCATAGCCGGGATGGCGCATCAATAACAAGTCCCGATCTTTTTCTGTGATTGCGTCGGGAAAGTATAAGAGCTTCAAAAAAAAAGCTTCATCCTGAAAAAAATAATGGAGCCTTTGGCTATCTAAGTTGGAGAATGCTCCTGTCGCGATTACTTTGAAGTCAGATGGAAGCGAAAGTTTCCTTATTCTACGCTCGAGTCCGGCTTCAAAATAGCTCGGACAACCTACAATAGTGACATTGAGAATCCCCAATTCCGACAAAACTTCCGCCGTATACGCTCCCCGAACCCCCAAAGAAACAGACTTTTCGGAAATCGCTTTGAAAAATCGAACCTGGGAATCGCTCAGCTTGAGATGCAAATCCTTTTCATAGCCCTTCAGGGAGTTGGCCCCCAAACTGAAAACAATCAGTGGGATTCTTAAACCTTCTATAATGCGTGTCACCTCATCGAAAGGAAACCCTTTGAAATCCTCGCGAATATGGTCCTGCAAAATGAGGATGGCATGAGAAAAGTCGGAATTGATATGATTCATCAGCTCCGAACTGTATTTGGCTTTCCAGAAATTACGGATCCCTTCGATTGAAGTCAGCCGGCCATACAAGGCTTTGATTACCGAATAAGTGATGTAGGCATTCCCGACATTTCCACATGAACTCTGGTCGTAAGCAGAGTATGAAGCGACATCCGCCTGCTCCGAGAAAAAGTTCCCATTCAAAAAATAGGGGCGAAAGGACATGAAAGCTCTCCTCCCTGAGGAGACCATTTGTAACATGCCCGTTTCACAAATTCGAGGCACGACTTTTGACGTCAGCGCGATCATCCTTGTCGTACTCTCGATCCATTCATGTTAAAAGAGGCATTTGTTATGATCGTTGGATCCAGATTCCATCGCCTCGGCATCGCACTTGCCGCCTATCGGCCCGAGCCAGGGATCCTAGCCGCTCAGCTGGATTCTATCCGGCAGCAGGATTTCAGCGATTGGATCTGCGTGATCACCTGTGACTCCCCTCTTTCAGCCTTCATCAATAATCCCGCGCTAGCTTCTGCGCGCGAGGACGCTCGGTTCAAGTGGCTCGAAAACCCCAACCGCCTCGGCCCCAGGAAGAATTTCGAGCGCGCGATCCAAGAGGTCCTGAAGCTCGGCGTCGACGCCATCTGCTGCTCGGACCAGGACGATATCTGGTACCCGAACAAGCTCTCCGCTTCTGTCCGCGCGCTTGAACAGGCTCCGCCGCTCAGTCTCGTCCATTGCGACATGCACGCGCTGCAGGATGGCCAAACCTCGCGGGAAACAGTTTGGGAGATGGAACGCCGGGGCGTGCGCAACACCCAGCCCCACCATCTCATGGTCCGCAATGTCGTCGCCGGCTGCGCCATGATGTTCGATCCGGAGCTCGCTCGACGATACCCGGTCATTCCTGAAGGCGTCGATTACCACGATCACTGGTATGCGCTCTGCGCGGCTTTCCACGGCGGCGTCCATCCCCTTCCGGAGCCGCTTTATGCCTATCGCCAGCACGAAGCCAACCAGCTGGGGATCACTCCATTCCAGGGGATCCTCGAGGATTCGGGTAAGGACCACAGCATCCTCTCGAAATGCGAGGACAGGTATCGCTGGTCATGCGCGGTCATCAAAGGCGCTATCGCGGGCGGGCTCCCGGTGACCTCGGCTCAACGACTGCTCTTTCTATTTCGCTGGGATCTTGGCCTTTTGTTCCTTGCATTGGGATTCCGTCACCTTCGATCCGATCCCGCTCTCTCCCGCGCCTGCATCGCCCGGGCCGTAGGCAAATTTTTCACCCTTTTCGGCAAGCCCCCCTCCTCTCCCCGCTCGTAAAATGCCGGGACTTATGTCAGCCTGAAATGAGGAGCGGCTGTGGGCATTTCAGGAGGGATCTCCCAAATACTGGCTTTGATCGTTTTCTCGGCCTCGCCCGCAGAGGGCGCGCCGAGGACAGGCGATTTCCCAGGCTGCATGCCCCCCGCCCAGGCCGGACCGATTCGTTCCTTCTGCTCAAGTCGCGAAGCGGAAGTACTCCCTCCTTGGCTTCTGAGGATTTACCGCTCGCTCCCGGGCATGGCCGTTGGCTTCGATGGCCAGGAGGAATGGCTGATTCCGGGGGATGCCGGCTCGACGGGCGAAGTCACGCTTCGGGTGGATGGCCGCAAGAAGGCGCAGGCGATCGAGGGATTCGGCGCGAGCCTCACGGAGGCTTCGGTCATCCAGATCCTGAAGCTTGAGCCCGCTGCGCAGCGCGAGCTGCTCCAACGGCTCTTCTCCAAGGAAAATGGGTTCGGGTTGGACCTGCTTCGCGTGCCGATGGGAGCTTCGGACTTCACGGATCCGAAGAGAGGGTTTTACAGCTACAACGATACTCCGGGAAACCGGCCGGACCCCGAGCTGCGGCACTTCGACGTCACCCGCGATGAAAAGACCTTCGCGCTCTTGAAGAGGATCCGGGATATCAATCCCGACATCAAGCTGATGCTGACGCCTTGGAGCGCCCCGGCCTGGATGAAGGCGAATGGCGACCTCACCGGCAAGACGGGATCGAACCGCTTGGATCCAAGGCATTACGGCGCCTATGCCCGCTATTTCCAAAAAACGCTCCAAGAGTATAAAAAACGCGGGCTCGACGTGCATTCGCTGATCCTGCAGAACGAGCCAGGCTACGACGACGCTCCCTATCCATCGATGGGCATGACTCCCAAGGAGCAGGCGCGGCTGATCGGCGAGCACATCGGACCGATGCTGCAGAAGACCCGTTCCAAAGCGAAGGTCCTTGTCCTCGACCACAATTGGAATATGCAGGACTGGGCCGAGGAGGTACTCCAGGACCAGAAAGCCCGCCCGCATATCGGAGGAGTGGCCTACCACTGCTATGACGGCGAAGTGGACGCCGTAGGCAAGACCTACCAGGAAAGCAAGGTCCCGGTCTATCAAACCGAGTGTACGGGTACGGGTGCGCCGGATGGCGGCGACCTGGGCTGGTGGCTCGAAACCCAGGTGATCGGCGCCGGCAATATGGGCGGCGCTTCAGGAATGGGCTGGAATCTCGCTCTTGACGAGAAAGGCGGCCCCTACCTCAACGCGAACTGTGAGAATTGCCGTGGACTGGTCACGATCGACAGCTCGACCGGCAAAGTCACGGTAAACCCGGAGCTGACCGCGCTCGGCCTCGCGGCGAAGTTCACCGGCCCCGGGACGTACCGCATCGAGAGCTCCTCTTCGGACCCCGAACTCAGACAGGTAGCCTATCTCAACCGCGACGGCAGCCGGGCCTTGGTGCTTCACAATCGCTCTTCTGTGGCCAAAAGCGTGCGGCTCACGGATGAAAAATGCCGGGACATCCACTTGCGGGTCCCGCCCGGCAAGGCGATGAGCCTGCGCTGGTGATCAAAGAGCCTCGTAGCTTCTGATCTGCTCGAGCGTCAGCTTGGCCGCCGACTCGCCCTCGTGGCAGCGGCGATACCACTCCACGACCCATTGCAGGGTCTGCTCCAGGGTCAATCGCGGGTGCCAGCCCAGCTTCGAGGTCGCGAGCGAGCAGTCGAGCTTGAGGTACCGCGCCTCGTGCAAGGCCTCGTTGGGCGCGAGGTTCTCCCAACGAGCCCCTTGGCCCCAGATCGCCACCATTCGATCCGCGATCCAATCCACGGTCTTGGCACCCGAGGTCTCGGGCCCGAAGTTCCATCCCTGGGAGTATGCCGCGGGCTCCTGCCAGAGCTTCTCCGCCAGCACCAGATAGCCGGCCAGGGGCTCCAGCACGTGCTGCCAGGGACGGATCGATTTGGGACTGCGGATCGGAACGGCCTTGCCTTGCGTGAGCGCGCGGATGCAGTCGGGGATCAAGCGATCCTCCGCCCAATCACCGCCTCCGATCACGTTGCCGGCGCGGCCGGAGGCCAGGCCTGCTTTGATCTTTCCGGAGGAGTCCTGGAAGAAAGAACGGCGGTACGCCGAGGTCACCAGCTCCGCGCATCCTTTGCTGCTGCTGTAAGGATCATGCCCGCCCATCGCCTCGTTTTCGCGATAGCCCCAGGCCCACTCCCGGTTCTCATAACATTTGTCACTCGTCACGTTGACGATCGCGCGCACCGAATCGCAGCGGCGGGCGGCGTCAAGCACGTGCACGGTCCCCATGACGTTCGTGGCATAGGTCCCGATCGGATCGCGATAGGACGGCCGCACGAGCGCCTGTGCCGCCATGTGGATCACGATCTCGGGCTGGAAGCGCCGAAAGAGCGCCTCGAGGGATGGGAGGTCCCGGACATCGCCATAAACCGTCTCGACGTCCTTCTCGAGGTTCGCGAGCTTGAAAAGGCTGGGTTCGCTCTCCGGCGGCAAAGCATAGCCGGCAACCTTCGATCCCGATGAATGCAGCCAGAGCGAAAGCCAGCTTCCTTTGAAGCCGGTATGTCCCGTAACCAGAACTCTCTTATTTTTCCAAAAGCCCGGGTTC
The DNA here is from genome assembly GCA_023701205.1 of Oligoflexia bacterium. Taxonomy (GTDB): domain Bacteria; phylum Bdellovibrionota; class UBA1018; order UBA1018; family UBA1018; genus JAMPXJ01. The sequence continues at coordinate 27,496 of JAMPXJ010000025.1, read as the reverse complement.
ATTGCCATTCCCGCTCTTCACCAATTCTTCCACGGAGCCTTGCCGCTCGCCCAGAGCTCCTCGAGATGATTCTTGTCGCGAAGCGTATCCATCGGTTGCCAAAAGCCCTCATGTTTGAACGCCGCCATCTGCCGCTCCTGCGCGAGACGACGCATCGGCTGCTGCTCCCAGATCGTTTCGTCACCTTCGATGTAATCCAGCACCTTCGGTGAAAGCACGAAAAACCCGCCGTTGATGAAGCCGCCATCGCCGCGGGGTTTTTCCTCGAAATGATCCACCCGGTCGCCATCGAAGCTCAACGCGCCAAAGCGTCCCGGAGGGCGCGTCCCGGTGACGGTCGCCAGGAGTCCCTGCTTCTGATGGAAGTCGAGGAGCTTGCGAATATCGATATCAGAGACGCCATCACCATAGGTCATGCAAAAAGTTTCGCCGCCGATGTAGCTCTTGACGCGTTTGAGGCGACCGCCCGTCATCGTGTCGGCGCCCGTGTCCACGAGCGTGACCTTCCAGGGCTCGGCACGGTGATCGTGCACTTCCATCTGATTCTTCGCGAGGTCGAAGGTCACATCGGATTTGTGGAGGAAGTAGTTCGCGAAGTACTCCTTGATGACATAGCCCTTATAGCCGCAGCACACGATGAACTCGTTGATGCCGTAGCCGGAATAGATCTTCATGATGTGCCAGAGGATCGGCTTGCCGCCGATTTCGATCATCGGCTTGGGTTTCAGGCCGGACTCCTCGGAAATTCGGGTGCCCAAGCCGCCCGCAAGAAGGACTGCTTTCATTGGTCTTTCCTCGCTCTTTCCCCGCTGTGTTGATCAGCCGGTATTACACATTGCACTTGCACAAAGCAAGATGATTGACTATTTCCGTAAGCTCACCTTCACAGAGGTTTCATATGTCGAATCGGGAAACGATCCTCGAGAACTGCCGCAGTTACTTTGCCGAGAATTTTCAACAAAAACCTTTCATCCCGGGGACGACCTATATCCCTGTGACGACCAAAGTCATGGACGCTGAGGATCTCGTTCACCTGGTCGATGCCTCGCTCGATATGTGGCTCACCTCCGGGCGCTATGGCCGTGACTTCGAGGCTCAGATCGCAAAGCTTTTCGCGCAGTCCTCGCAAGGCGCGCCGAACCGAGGCTCGCAGGGGCTTCTCGTCAACAGCGGATCGAGCGCCAACCTGGTAGCGATCAGTTCGCTGGGGAGCGCGATGGTCAAGGACTTCCGAATGCGGCCGATCGAGAAGGGGGAAGAAGTCATCACGGCCGCCGCAGGCTTCCCGACAACGGTCAACCCGATCATTCAAAACGGCTGGGTCCCCGTCTTCATCGACGTGGATGCCAGAACCTTGAACGCCATCCCGGAGGCCATCCAGGCCGCCCGTACTCCGAAAACCCGCGCCGTGGTCCTCGCTCATACCCTGGGCAATCCCTACCGCTCGGACATCGTCGCTGAATGGTGCCGCAAAGAAGGCCTTTACCTGATCGAAGACTGTTGCGACGCCTTGGGCGCCACGATTGAAACCGCCACTGGCCCGCAGCCCGTGGGTTCGTTCGGGGACTTCGCCACCCTGAGCTTCTATCCCGCGCACCACATCACGATGGGCGAAGGGGGAGCGGTGATCCCCCGGGATGGCCGCTGGAAGCGAATCGCCGAGAGCATGCGTGACTGGGGTCGGGATTGCTGGTGCGAACCTGGCAAGGACAATACCTGCGGCAAGCGCTTCCGCTGGAAGCTCGGGGATCTCCCTTGCGGTTATGACCATAAGTACACCTACTCGAGCGTAGGCTACAACCTGAAGGTCACCGATATGCAAGCTGCCGTGGGCGTCTCTCAGCTCCGCAAGCTCGACAAATTCGTCGCGGCGAGACGCGCGAACTGGAAGACCCTGAACGACGCCGTGCGCTCCTCGCCTCTGCTGCGGGAGCACCTGACTCCGGTCGAACCCACCGCGGGCACCCACCCGAGCTGGTTCGGCTTCCCGATCCACTGCGCCCCCCATATCGATCGCGAGAAAATGGTCGCGTTCCTCGAGGACCGCAAGGTCGGCACGCGTCTCCTCTTCGCCGGCAACTTGACCAAGCAGCCCGCCTATCAAGGCTGCGAGTACCGGATCCACGGCTCGCTCGAGAACACCGACCGCATCATGAGCAAGACCTTCTGGATCGGAACGCATCCCGCGCTCGATTCCGCGCGCATGACCTACATGGTGGAGCAGCTCGAGGCGGGGATCCGCAGCCAGCTTTCCTGAGTTTCGGAATCGTTGGCGTTCCCCCCATCGAACGCATACACTGATTCCATGAAACGCGCCCTGATCACCGGCATCACCGGCCAAGACGGTTCCTATCTCACCGAGCTGCTGCTCGAAAAGGGCTATGAGGTCCACGGCATCATGCGCCGCTCGAGCTCCTTCAACACCGGAAGGATCGACCACATCTACCAGGATGCGCATGAGGAAGGCGCGCGGCTCTTCCTGCACCACGGGGATCTTTCGGACGCGAGCGGGCTCAACCGCCTGCTCCGCAAGATCAAGCCCGACGAGATCTACCATCTCGGAGCGCAAAGCCACGTGCGCGTGAGCTTCGACATGCCCGAGTACACGGGTGACGTCACGGGCCTGGGCACCACCCGCCTGCTCGACTCGATCCTCGAATCCGGCATCCCCACCCGCTTCTACCAGGCTTCGAGCTCCGAGATGTACGGCAAGGTCCAGCAGACGCCGCAAACCGAGCTGACGCCGTTCTATCCGCGCAGCCCCTATGCCTGCGCCAAGGTCTACTCCTACTGGATGGCGGTGAACTACCGCGAAGCGTACGGCCTGCATGCCTCCAACGGCATCCTCTTCAACCACGAGTCCCCCCGCCGCGGCGAAACCTTCGTCACGCGCAAGATCACGCGCGCCCTGGGCCGGATCCTCGCCGGCGAGATCCAGGAGTTCTACCTCGGCAACCTCGAAGCCAAGCGCGACTGGGGCTACGCCAAGGATTACGTCGAGGCCATGTGGCTGATGCTGCAGACGCCTGAAGGGGACGATTACGTCGTCGCGACGGGCGAGACGCATTCCATCCGCGAGTTCCTGGACGAGGCCTTCGGGCTCGTGGGCCGCGACTGGCGGGAACACGTCCGCCACGACCCGCGCTACAATCGCCCGACCGAGGTGGACGTGCTGATCGGCGATCCCACGAAAGCGCGCGAACGCCTCGGCTGGAAACCCAAGGTCGGCTTCAAGGAGCTCGTGCGGCTCATGGTCGAAGCGGATCTGCGGCTTGCCGGGTTGGATCCCGAGAAGTGGATGAAGTGAATGCGGATCGCCTACCGCAGCTGAAGATCTGAAAGATAATCGACCACGTTCTCCACCTGCACGCCCGCGGGCGTCGAGAAACGGCGGCTCAGGTGGCGCACGAGCTGGACTTTGGCGCTTTTCGGGAAATACCTCTCGAAAAGCCCGAAATTCCGGGAAGGCTGGGTCTCGCTCAGCTTGACCTCGATCAGTAACGGATCAAAGCCGCGGCGCTGCACCAGGAAGTCGATTTCCCGCTTCTCCTTGGTCTGGACAAAGTGAAGCTGGCCTGGGATTCCCCACACATCCTCGTTGAATTCCAACTCCTTTTTCAGCGAGAGCGCCACGAGGTTTTCAAGCTTGCAGGCCTCATCGCCTTCGACCTTGCCCAGGTCGTAGAAGTAGTACTTCCCCGCCTTTTTGATCCCTCGGGCGATGTTTTTCGAGTAAGGCGACACCCTGAAGACCACATACATGTTTTCGAGCGCCCGCAACCAGCGCGCGACCGTCTTGTCGTCCCGGTGCAGGTCTTCGGCGAGGGACTTCACGGAAATCGTGGAGCCCACCCGCTGCGCCAGCAGCTCGACGAGCAGCTCGATCCCATCGAGGTCCCGGATCGCTTCGAAATAGATCAGGTCCTGCCGCAAAATGAGATCGAGGTGCGTCCTTCGCCAGAGCCGATAGAATCTCTCGGAGCCGTTGAGAAACGGCTCGGGAAATCCGCCCACCGAGAGGAGCCGCCGATAGCTCTCCTCGGCATCGCCCCTCGGCTTGAGCTCCTTGAGGTCGAGCGGATTCAAACGGAACGAAAAAAACCGTCCCGCGAGCGAATCCCCCATTTTGCGCGCGATATCCAGGCGGGCGCTGCCCGTGACGACGATCGCCTGCTTCTCGGTCGCGCCTTCGTCATAGAGGCCCTTGAGCCAGAGCTTCCATTTCCTCATCTTATGGAGCTCGTCAAAGACGACCAGCCGCGCCTTGCGGTCCCATTCCTGGCGGGTGAAGACCTGGAGATCCCGTTTAATGTCATAGTTGTAGTAAGCCAAGCTCTCCGAGAGGTCCCGGGCGAGCGTCGTCTTGCCGACCTGGCGCGGTCCCGAGAGCAGCACGATTTTTCGCCCGAGGAGCTCACGGATGGGCTGCTTCAGGTAACGATCCACGGATAGCCTCCTCAGGGCTGGCGCCCTCATTGACTTTTTCGGCGTACACTCCGGAAAAGTCAAGACTTTTTCGGCATCCACTCCGGAAACGTCAGGTCGGCCGATCCTGATGCTGCACGTTTTTTTGGATATCTTTCATTCCCATGTGACATCTTTATTTTTTATAACTTTTCGTAATAATTCACAAATTACAGACTCGATGCAATATCTTCTAGAATGTGAATGCATTATCTTCTAGAGACAAAATGCATTATATTCTAGGGCGTAACTTTTTATGACCGCTCAATCGCAAAGCCCGAAGAAGCTTAACCACCGACTCGCCGAAGCGTTGGACTACGCACGCGCCGTGTCTCGAAATGGCATCGTCCGTACCTCCGACCTCAAGCGAGGTGTCAGAGAAAGATTGGTGAATGCCTCTTTCCTTACCGAGGTGATGCGCGGCTGGTATCTTTTGACAAGTCCGGCCGGAGCAGGATCCACTACGCTTTGGTACAGCAACTACTGGGAATTCGTAAAACAGTATCTCTCCGATCGCTTTGGAGACGATGGCTACTGCCTTTCAGCTGAGTCTTCCCTCGATGTTTATTCTGCGCAGCATGTCATCTCCCGCCAGCTCGTGATTCTGACCAGGAAATCATCGAACCAAACTCTTCAGTTGCTCCACGACACGTCTTTAATGCTCTACTCGGACGAGAGCAATTTTCCGACTGCTGTTTTCAGGAGAAACGGCCTCAACTTGTTTCCGTTGCCTGAGGCGATATGCAGAGCCGCTCCTGCATACTTTCAAAATTCGAGCTTGAATGCGGAAATCTGTCTGAGACTCGTCCCTTCCGCGGCGGAGCTCTCGCGAGTTCTCTTGTCTTTAGGGTCGCCTGCAGCGGCCGGAAGGGTCACTGGAGCGTACCGGCGACTAGGTGATGGAAACCGCGCGGAGCAGATTCAGCAAGATCTCGCGGCCGCGGGACAGCCGGTCACTCCGCACGACCCTTTTATAAACCGTTCGCTCCACCTGGTGAACATCCAGAGGCTATCTTCACCGCACGCCGGACGGATTCGCGCCCTGTGGGATCATATGAGGCCGACAGTTGAAGAGCTGTTTCCTCGGCCACCGGGCGCCCTGGACACGCGGCGCTCGATGCGCATCATTGACAAATTCTACTCAGAGGATGCTTATCATTCCTTGTCAATCGAGGGATATCAGATAACCGAAGATCTGATCCGGAGGATTCATGAAGGACATTGGGATCCTGAGTCAGAGAAATCAGATTACGAGCAGCGGAATGCGCTGGCGGCAAAGGGCTACCTCGGGGCCTTTCGTGCTGTAACCGCCAGCATCGGGAAGACGATGAAAGGCGAAAATGCCGGCAAAGCTTTCTCGAACGACTTACAAATCTGGTATCGGGAACTGTTTGTACCGTCGGTCCAGGCCGGGCTGATGACTCCTGCCCATCTGGCCGGTTACAGAAATCATCCCGTTTACATTGCCCAGTCCAGACACGTTCCGCCCCCAGGCGAAGGGGTCCTCGATGCCATGGAGACGTTGGAACGGCTTTTGGTGGATGAGAGTCATGCGGGAGTCCGCGCCGTATTGGGACATTTCATATTTGTCTTCATTCATCCCTATATGGATGGAAACGGGCGGATCGGGCGGTTCTTGATGAACTTGATGCTTGTTTCGGGAGGCTATAACTGGACCGTGATTCGAGCCTCAGAGCGCGCTCGGTATATGGCATCGCTTGAGGCAGCGTCGACGCGTGGGGAAATCCAGGACTTTACGAAGTTCGTGGTTTCCGAAATGGAATTTTGGAAGGCGCGTTCACGCGAGGCTTAAATCAGCGCTCCACCCCAAAGCTCCTTCAGAAATTCTTCATAGCCGAGATACTCGATCCCCTCGGCCTTGCCGCGAGCCGGAAAACGCCCCACGACCATCAGCCTCTTCACGAGCTTCTCCTCGCCCAGAGCTCGCAAGCCTCGCGTATATTCGCTCTTGAAGGTTTTGGAATACTTGATCTCGATCGCGAGCTCGCGCCCGATGATCAGATCGACTTCAGCCTCGCGGCTTCGCCAGTAAGCAAGAGGGCGTTCCTTTCGCGAATAGGCCAGGTAGGACCTGACCTCCTGGATCAGGAACTGCTCGAAGCAAATCCCGAGATCCTGCGAGTTTTCGGGAAGGGGCAGGCGCCTGGCGAAGTAGTTCGCCACGCCACAATCAAAGAAGAAGAACTTGGATCTCGTAACCGCCTTGCGCCGCCGAGTGAGCTGAAATGGCGGCAACTCATAGCCGATCAAGGTGTCCTTCAGGACTTCGATATGCCCTTCGAGAGTTCTAGCGGGCACGCCGCTGTCTGAGGAAAGGCTCTGGTAATTGAGCTCCTGACCGTTGCTCAAAGCCATGATCTCCAGGAACCGCACGAACCGATCGTAGTTCCGGACGGCAGCTTCCATCTTGATTTCCTCGGCCAGGTAAATCCGCCCATAGGCCCGCAGATCCTCCTCGGGCTCCTCTGAGAGGTAGATCCGGGGAATGCCGCCATAATTCAGATAACGAAGCAGCTCGAAATCCGAAATCTCCGAATAGCTCAGCGGAAATAACGCCGCCTCCCGAGCACGCCCGCCGAGCATATTGGCGCCCCCGCGCCTGAGTTTGCGGGCCGAGCTGCCCGTGAGCAGAAAGCGCGTCTTTTTTTCCTCGATCAGGCGATGGACCTCGTCGAGAAGCTTCGGGAGCTTCTGTACCTCGTCGATCACGACGAGGCGACCGGGCTGAGCTTCGATCCTCTCGCGCAAGGCCTGCGGGCGGCGCTGCAGCTCCTCGTAAACCGCGTCATCAAGCAGGTCGATCAGCAAGCTGCCCGGCAGCTGTTCATGAATCAGGGAGCTTTTACCCACCGACCGGGGACCAAATAGGAAGTAGTTCGCTTTCTCGAGAAGCGGCGACAGCTGAAGCTTGCGGCGGTAGTGTTTGCTCACTAAATGAGGATAACATAATCGGCAACGACTTGCCGATTATGTTGCAGGATCAGCAGGTCATTGCCGATTGTGGTCGCAAGCATTCAGATGAGTGAATTGACCGACGTCATTTTTCCAGTTAAAATGACGGTGATGTATACTCGCCAAATGAAACCCCCCGCAAAGTCCTTCTTCCTCTTCGGGCCCCGGGGGACCGGCAAGACCACCTGGCTCCGCCAGCACTTCCCCGAAGCGGAATGGTTTGACCTGCTCAGACCTTCTGAGTTCCTCCGCTTTTCACGGCAACCTGAACTTTTCCGGAAAGAGCTGGAGGCGATCCCGTCGGGGAAGGCCGTCGTCATCGACGAGATGCAGAAGCTTCCACTACTCCTGGACGATGTTCATCACTTCCTCTCCGATCGCCAGAAAAAACTGAGCTTCGTCCTTACGGGCTCCAGCGCGCGCAAGCTCAAACGCTCCGGTGCCAATCTTCTCGCGGGTCGCGCGGTAAATCGGCATTTCTACCCGCTCGTCGCCGCGGAGCATGGTCAGATCGATCGCATCGAGCAGATCCTGAAATTCGGAACGCTCCCGGAAGTCCTGAATCAACCCACCGATCGGGATCGGGTCGATTTTCTCGAGGCCTATGCATCGAATTACCTTCGGGAAGAGATCCAGCAGGAAGCGATGATCAGAAGCGTGGAGAGCTTTTCCCGCTTTCTGCAGGTCGCCGGGATCATGAATGGGCAGATCCTCAATTTTTCGTCGATTGCCCGGGATTCCGGGGCAAGCCGCACCACCCTTTTGGGTTATTACGGCGTGCTCGAGGATACGCTGGCGGGAAATCCGATTCGAGCCTGGCAACCCAGGATCAGGATCAAGGAGGTGGGGCATCCGAAATTCTATTTCTTCGATCCTGGCGTCGTGCGCGCCCTGAGCGGGAGACTGAGACAGGAACTCGAAGACTTCGAAAAGGGGTTCCTCCTTGAAACCTATGTCTTGCATGAGCTACGTGCCTGGAACGAATTCCTGGATCTGGACGCGAAGATTTCCTATTGGAAAACCCCTTCAAAGGTTGAGGTCGATTTCATCGTCGAGGCGGGAGGCGCGAAAATCGGCATCGAGGTGAAATCATCGAGCACCTGGAAAAGGGAATTCGGCAAGCCCCTCAACCAGCTTCTCGAAGAGAAGAGCCTCACGCGGGCCTACGGCGTATTCTTGGGAGTAAGGCCGCAGCTCGATGGCGGCGTGGAGGTGCTTCCCCTGAAGGCCTTTTTGGCGAAACTCGCCAAAGGTGCGCTGTTTTGACCGCGCACGGCGACACATCCTCAATATCTCAGGCCAGCGCCTGCCGGAGGCGCTCCAATTCAATTCCGCCGCGCGCCACTTGCACTCGATGGCGAGGGGCGCCTTTCCACGCAGCTTGATGACGAAATCGAGCTCGTTTTTCGCCTTATCCCGCCAGTAATGGATGTTCTCGCGATCCACGAAGGTCAGCAGCTCGTTCAAGACCAGATGCTCCCAGAAATGCCCCAGCTCCGTGGGATGGATCTCGTCGACCCTTTAAAATAGGTGATGAAACCCGTGTCGAAAAAGTAAACCTTCGGTGCGCTGATGATCTCCTTGGCCTGGTTTCGATGATAGGGCCGCAGAACGTAGGCGATATGGATCTCAGCCATCGCGTTAAGATAGGTGGCGATGGTCGTATGGCTGACGCCGCAAGGAGCGGCGAAGCCCTTTTCCGGATACCGCTCGGCAAGAACGGTGGCAGCCCTCCCCGGCTCAAGCGCCGGGTCAGCTCGTTCGACTATATGCAAGTTTAGTTGCATATAGTTTAAATGAAAATCTCCGATAAGGCACCCGGCCCGCGCAGGCTCCACTCCTTGCTCAGCGCTACGGGAGCTTCGGAATCAGCCGACGGCCCGACCAGACTGAGGACACTGCCCCCGGCCCAGTTCGCAGCCCGGAGCGGCTCAAGGGACGGCAACGCTTGTGCTGAAGGAAAGCCCTGCTTCACCTCAATCGGATAAACTTTGCCACCCGCTTCGACGATAAAGTCGATTTCCTGCCCGTCCCGCGTACGCCAAAACGAGATTTCCGCCTCGAGTGCCCGATGTCTGAAGTAACGCAGGATATTGCCGAAAATGTGGGTTTCAAAGGCTACCCCACCCATGGGTCCCAGCCGAAGCATTTCGGGATCGTGCCAGCCCGCGAGAAATGCGGCCAAGCCCATATCGATGAAATAAAGTTTGGGGCTCTTGATCAGGCGCTTCGAGCGGTTCGTGAAATGGGGCTGCACCAGCTTGATCAGGAAGCTGTCTTCGAGCAGGCTCAGCCATTCCTTGATCGTTACCGAAGAGACCCCCACATCGCGGGCCATGGCGTCGAAATTGATGACCTGCCCGGTGCGCAACGCGCAGACCTTCAGGAAAATCTCGAACTCGCGGCGCTTTTGGATCCCCAGCAGCTCGCGAACGTCGCGTTCGATATAGGTCTGAAGGTAACTCGAAAGATAAAGCTGCCGAGCCGGTAGATCCGTCACATCACTCAGCTTCGGGAAGGTGGAGCGGACGATCCGCTCAAAGTACTGTGCCGGCGTGGCCTGTGGAGCGAGGCCCGCTTCTTCATCGGACAAACCGAACAGGTTCAAGATTCCCAAGCGGCCCGCCAGGGACTCATGCACACCCGCCATCACCTCGAAATTCTGCGACCCCGTCAGCCAGATGCTCCCCGCGGCTGCGCCTGAATCGGCCAGCTGCTTGATCGGACTGAGAAGCTGGGGCGCGTACTGAATCTCATCGATGAGGAGCGGCGCTTTCAAGCCGCTGAAAAAAAGCTGCGGGTCCTGAGTGGCTCGAGTCCTGATTTGAAGATCATCCAAGTTCACGTACTGCCGGTCGCTGGTGCTACAACGGAGTAGCGTAGAGCTCTTGCCGATCTGGCGCGGACCCAAAATGAGCCACACCGGAAACAGCCTTAATTGCGATGCGGCATCCGTTAAAACCGCTTGAATTGTTCTTTTAATCCAGCCATTTGGCATTTCTAAAGTATAGTTTATTTCTGCCAGAAGGGCAAGCGGCGATGAAAGCTGAAATTTCGCCTCTCACTATCAACGCAACAGATATTCCGTCGCAGGCCTCACTGAAAGCTGATTGCGATCGTAACCCCGTTTCAGGTGTCCCACGACCTGGGTCGCCGCCGCGGGTCGAAGTTTCTCGGCATAGTAAACCAGGTTCTTTGAAACTGCGTCGTCCGAGAGCTTGGCCTCGACCAGCTCGATGATCTGCCCGTCCTTGAGGATCACGAAATCGACCTCTCGGCCCTCCTTGTCACGGAGATAGCGGAGTTCATACCGAAAGCCTTCGCGATCCTCGTCGAACTGAATTCGCTTCAGAAGGCTGGTGGCCACCAGGTTCTCGAACCGCGCGCCCTCGTCACCGATGACGTCGCCGTTATCGAAGAAGTAGACCTTGGGCGGTTTTTGCACGGCACGCGGAAGGTTCTTCGCATAAGGCCAGACCACGAAAACCATGTACATCCGCTCGAGCACCTCGAGCCAGTGCTTCGCCGTCTTCGGCGATATCTGAAGGTCCTCCGCGATATTCGAAAGCACCACCGGAGATCCCACTCGAGTCCTGAGCTGGTCGACGAAAAGCGAAAGAGTTTGAATATCCCGGATCGGCTCGAGATCCCGGATATCGTCCCGCAGGACTCGGTCGAAGCGCTCGCGCCTCCAGCGCCGGGCCTCGGTTTCGTCGTTATCGAGGAACGGCTCCGGAAAGCCCCCGACCGTCATCAGCCTGCGAAACGCCTCCTCAGGCGCAATGCCGCGAGGAAGCTCCGAAAGAGTAAAGGGATGGAGGCGCCAATAGTGATAGCGGCCGAGCAGCGAATCGCCGCCCCGGCGATAGAGATCCAAGCGGGCGCTGCCGGTCACCAGAAACCGGTGCCGGTCTTTCTGGGTGTCGTAAACGCCCTTGAGCCAGCTTCTCCAGCGCGGAAATTTATGAAGCTCGTCCAAGACCAGGAGCTCTTCCGAATCCGCCCATTTTTTCGCCAGAATATCGCGGCGATCCTCGTCAGAGTCCCAGTTGAGATAAAGCCCTTTGGAAGCCTGGAGAATCGAGCGGGCTAGCGTCGTCTTCCCGCATTGCCGGGGTCCTCCGATGAAAACCATTTTTTTCTTCAGGTCTTTTTCGATGCCGGGAACCAGGTACCGCATACGGCTATTTTGGAGTTAAATCCAAAACAGTCAAGTCTATTTTGGAGTGAGCTCCAAAATAGCCATACTCACCTTCCGCGCCGCCCAACCAAAAACCAGCGCCAGAACCAAAAGATTCCGCCCCGTCCCCGCCGCGAACGTCTCGATAGCGAGTCGCAGAAAATGCGGCCAGAGCGCGCCCGGAAGCAGATCCCGCGTCGCGAAGACCAACGCGTAAAAAACCAGCGAAACCCCGAGCCCCGTCCAAAGCAGCGCTTTCCCCTTGCATCCGAAGCGATCGAAGACGAGCCCGGCGACCAGGCCAAAGACCGGGAAGATCATCGAAAGATAGCGCGGACCCACGGAGCTTCCGCCATGCCAGCCGTTGAATCCCGAGTTCATCCAAAGCAGCGCGCTCAGACCCGTTCCCGCGATGAGCGCGAGCGCCCGATCCTCGCGGCCGCCCTCTTTCCACCCGCCCTTCCCCCATTCCAGGATCAGCGCCGGCAGGAGCACGAGCACCCAAGGCTGCGTGAAGAGAATGCCGCGCTTGCTGCCCACGAGCAGCTCACCCAGCGTCTTGAAATCCGGGAGCAGCCCGATGATTCCCCAGATCTGCCCGGACCTCGCCACGGGTTCGACGAACTCCGGGTTCTGGAATTTCATGGGAAGCGTGAACGGGCCGCCGAAGCACGCCCAATGATAGGCGCCGAAAACCACGCCGGGCAGCACTCCGCCGGCCAGAAAGCGCAGAGCCTGGCGACGCGCGTCCCGCGGATCTTCGGCCATAAGCCAGCAAGCTCCGAGCAGTGGCGGACCCACGAGCGCCACGCCATAATCGCAAAGCACCGATACCCCGAAGAGCAGCCCCGCAAGCGCCAACCGGCGCCCGACCACGGCCACCACCGCACCCAGCAGAAAGGCCGCCGCACTCCCGTGCCCGAAATAACTGCTCATATAGAGCGCGGACGTGTTGCCGAAGAGCATCGCGAGCGCCGCGAAGTTCCGCCCCGCGAAGCTCACGCCCCGTGCTCCGAGCCAGCCGAGCGCCAAGGCGACCGCGATCGCGAACGGCACCGCCTGAAGGAAGAACGAGACCGCTCCCCGATAGCCGGGAGCCGGCAACTCCTCGGCCGCCCTGCCCCGGTCGAAAACCCACGCCAGCGGGGCGCCGAGGAGCATCGGCCCGGGAGCCTTGTTGGAATAAAAATGACCATCCGGAGCTTTGGCCCAGTCGGGCGTCCAGCTCACGTAAGGATCGATGTGAAGAACCTGCTCCGTCGCCAGCGCCCGCATCGCGGCGAAGCGCGAGAGCGGATTGACTCCGCCTTCCTGCGGGAAGAACGCGCAAAGAAAGAGAAACGCCACGATCCAGGGCAGGAAAGGCCGCATCGGGGGCGCCGCCTCAGCGGTAATTCTCGGGGAAAAGCTCGCGCTCGCAGGCCTCGATCACGATGTGGATCAGCTTGATGTGCATCTCCTGGATGCGATCGGAGGTCTCTGCCGGGATCACGATCGCGAGGTCCGCCTGCGCCTTGAGCGCGCCGCCGTCCCGCCCCAGAAGCGCCACGGTCCGGAGCCCCTTGCGCCGCGCGGCTTCGAACGCCGCCAGAACGTTCTTGGAGTTCCCGCTCGTCGAGAGCCCCACGAGCAGGTCTCCGTTCCGGCCCAACCCCTCGAGCTGTCGGGCAAAGACCTGCTCAAAGCCATAATCGTTCGAGACGCAGGTCACGTGGCTGGGGTCCCCGAGCGCCAGCGCCCCGAGCGCCTTGCGCTCCTTGCGGAACCGTCCCGTAAGCTCCTCGGCGAAGTGCATCGCATCGCAGTGCGAGCCGCCGTTGCCGCAGACAAAAAGGTTGCCGTCCTTGCGGTAAGTCTCAACGAGCATCCCGGTGAAGCGCTCGCAGCGACGAAGCTGCTCGGGGTCCGCCAGAAATTCCGTAAGATGGCGCTGGGCCTCGGTCAACGCGTTCTTCCAGGCTGCGATCGTTTCCATGAAAACACCTTACCTCACTTCGCGCATCGCGGGGAGTACCAGATTATCCGGCTCGGCCAGGCGCCCTGACCTCCGCGGGTGGGCGCGATCGGATAGCTTCCCTCCCCAAGCGGTGGCCCGAGGCGCGCTTCGAGCTTTTGCCGGCACTCAGGCGTCCCCGCCGCATGCCACAGCTCCGGATGCACGAGCACCGCGGCGATTTCCGAATGCTCTTTGAGATACCCGCAGAACTCGTCCCACTCGGGATCGCTCAGGCAACGCTGCTGCCTCCACGCCTCGAACCAGCTGGTGAATGGCGCTCGCCGATAGATCTCGCAGTCCGAGAACATCAGGCGCGAAGCGTACAGGCCGTAGATCTTCTTGTCATGCCAGGTACGCAGGCACATCCCCGTGGTCGAGCCCGGATAGTTCGGGCACTGCTCGGAGCACACGCCGTTGCCTCCGGTGACGCAGAAAGGAAGGTTCAGGACCGACTCGCCGGGAAGCTCCCGGATTTTTTCCAGCATCGAAACCACGGGCTTGGCCAGAGGCGGCATGGCGTTCACGGGATAAAGCAGCCAGGAGAACTCCACGAGCGAGGTCACCAGAAAAAGTCCCAAAGCGACCCGCAGCGACAGCCGGTGTTGCCGCGCGCGGACCCACTCCCGCAGCTCGGGCCAGGCCAGAACGACCATCACACAGGCGATCTGCGGAAGAAAAAGCCCCCAGCGCGAGGCCACGCGGAAAAAACTCATGAAAGGCACCACCGCCTGCACCCACGCCTGGAAGCGGTCGAGCGGCCAGGGATTCTGGCCCATATAGAGAAACGCGATCAAAAGCAGGCCCAGGAACGGGGCAAGGATGCGGAGCCCCGGCCCTCCGGCGCGCCTTCTCACCAGCCAAACCGAGAGCAGGAGCGGCACCCAGTAAAACCAGCCGATCGTAACGACGGTTTCGGGACGATCCAGCGGCGCGAGTTTCCAGATCCCGGCACCGGTTCCCAGCCAAAGCGGCCGCGGAAGGTAATCGCGCTCGGCGAACCAGCTCAGGACCTGGGGCACCTCTCCGAGCTTTTTCACCTCCTCGAAAAGCGGCGGGTACCAGCGGAGATCCAGCGCGATCAGGACAGCTGCGATCGCCGCGGGCAAAAGCGCCCGGCGGAATTCCCATTCCTGCGCGATCTTCGTCCGATGAAAGCGTGCCCACAGCAACCCGGCGGCAAGTCCAAGGCGGACCAAGCCCCATTCCAGGATCATCGGGCCCCAGAAGTAGCCCACAGTGCCGAGCATCCCGAGCATGACGAGGGCCCGCCAGGCTTCGAGGTTCCACGACAGTTTGCGCTCCCGCCAAAAGCGCTGGAGGATCCAGGCGTCGAGGAAAAAACCCCAATAAACCCAGTGCTGGAGCAGATGCTCGTAGTGATGCCAGATCTTGAAATGCCGCGGCACGTGAAAACCGACCGCTGCCAGGGCGATGCCCCAGGCGGCCAGGCGGCCCAGCCCCATTTTCCGGAGAATGAAGCCTACTCCCGCGTAGGTGGCGGCGAGCGAAACGCAGAAATAAAACCAGAGGAACGGGAAGTCCCGGTTCCAGTTCCAGAAGTAAGCCCCCAGCCAGTCGCGCTCGATCGACCAGGACATGTACGGGATGCTGGCTCCTGCCGGAGTCATGACCAGATCCGTGACGAAACTGGGCCGGCCATGAATCCGAAGCTGATCGGCCATAATCTGGCGCGCAAAATCCGGGAAGCACATGTCCTCGGCGTAGCCGCGCCCGAAGCCCGCGGGATGGACCCAGTAACCATAAGCCAGAAGCATCGCAAGCCCGAGCCAGAACGCGAAATCCGTGAGGCGTTTCACCTGGACTGTTGTAGAGGGACGGCGACCGGCCTGTCAAAAATAATTCCAAAGCTACGGCCAGTTGCTTTATAGTCCGAAGCCAATGACGATGCGGGCCACCCAAGCGATTCTCATTACCGGAGCCTCAGGTTTTGTCGGGGCCAATCTCTGCGAATACTTCGCCGCCAAAGCTGCCGACAAAAAGCACGAGGTCGTCGCCGTCGTGGGCCCTTCCCATAACGATTGGCGCCTTCGCCACCTCCCGTCGCTCCGCAAAGTGACTCTGGACCTCACTTCCGAAAACGACATCCACGCGCTCATCCGCGAGCTGCGCCCGCGCGCGATTTTCAACTGCGCGGCTTACGGAGCCTACCCCTCGCAAACCGAGGTCAACCGGATCTACCGGGTGAACTTCGATGCCGTACGCTACCTGCTCGATGCGGTGCGCGGGCTCGAAGGTTTCGAGGCCTTCATCCAAGCCGGCACCTCCTCGGAATACGGCATCAACTGCAAGGCTCCGCTCGAGACCGACCCGACGCTTCCCGACAGCGACTACGCGGTTTCGAAGGTCGCGGCCTCGGCGCTGCTTCAGTTCCACGCCAAGAAGTACGGCGTTCCGGCCTGGGTTTTCCGGCTCTACTCGGTTTACGGCCCCTTCGAGGAGGCCTCGCGCCTGATCCCGCGCCTGCTGACGAAGGCGCGCGAAGGGAAGCTCCCGCCGCTCGTGAATCCCCGGATCTCGCGCGACTTCATTCATACGGACGACGTTTCGCGCGCGTTCGAAACGCTGCTTGCCAAGGCGGGGCAGCTCCCCAAAGGCGCGATCTACAATATCGGGCGCGGGGAGTGCGTCACGCTCGAGAAGCTCGTCGCCGTCGCGCGCGAGACCTTCGGAATCCAGGAGGCACCGGCCTGGGGCTCCATGCCCGAGCGCCACTGGGACCACCCCGACTGGTACTCCAATCCGGCCAAAGCCAAAGCCGAAATCGGCTGGGAAGCGCGCACCCCGCTTGCCCAGGGGTTGAAAAGCACGTTGGACTGGATGAACGCGAACCCGGCGCTCGTCGAGGCGGCCGAACGCAACAGCGTCCTTGCCGATGGTCCGAAAGGCGCGGCAAGATGACTTTGAAGATGCCATCGCTCAACGAGTTCCGGCGGGATGCCCTGCGCATCCGCAAGCGATTTCTCCGGATGCATTTCGAAGCCTATGCCGGGCATATCGGGACGGGTCTTTCGGATATCGACCTGCTGACCTATCTTTACAAGGCTCATCTCCGCAGTCCGGGCACGCCCGGCGGCGACGTGTTCATCCTGAGCAAAGGGCACGGCGCCTCGTCGCTTTATGCCACGCTCAACCACTTCGGACTGCTCTCGGATGAGAACCTGGCCACCTATTACAAAGAGGGCACGCTGCTGCCCGCGCATCCGGCGCCGCGGGCCTGGGATACCATTCCCGCCGCGACGGGATCGCTCGGGCACGGGCTGTCGATCGGCGCGGGAATCGCGTTCGCGCACCGGGTGCTCAAGCCCTCCTCCCAGCGCGTGGTCTGCCTGCTATCGGATGGCGATTGCAACGAAGGCTCCGTCTGGGAAGCCGCGATGTTCGCGGCCCACCACCGTCTCGGGAATCTCACGGTCGTGGTCGATGCCAACGGCCTCCAGGGCTTCGGCAAAACCACCGAGGTGCTCAACGTCGAACCGCTGCCGCGCAAGTGGGATACCTTCGGCTTCGATACCATCGAGATCGATGGCCATGACTTCGAGGCCATCCGCGACGCGCTCACGATGACGATCTCGCCCGATCGTCCCCGCTGCATCGTCGCCCGCACGATCAAAGGCAAAGGCGTGAGCTTCATGGAAAACCGGCTCGAATGGCATTACAAGCCGATGGAACGCGAGCATTACACCCAGGTTCTCGCGGAGCTCGACGAGGCGGAACGCAACCTATGAGGATCGATTTCACCCAGGCCGTCCATCAAGCGCTCGCGGAGGATCCGGCTTCGCTCTTCATCACGGGCGATCTGGGCTATAACGCGCTCGAGAATCTGGCCGCCACCTACGGAACGCGCTTCCTGAACGCCGGCGTCGCCGAGCAGAACATGATCGGGGTCGCCGCCGGAATCGCGCTCGCGGGACATCGGCCTTGGGTGTATTCCATCGCGCCTTTCGCCGTCTTTCGCTGTCTCGAGCAGATCCGCAACGACGTCTGCCTCCATCAGCTCCCGGTACGGCTCGTGGGCAATGGCGGGGGCTATACCTACGGCATCATGGGCTCGACCCATCACGCGCTCGAGGACCTGGGCGTGCTCAAGGGACTGCCCAATATGGAGCTTTTCTTCCCCGGCACGAACGACCAGGTGGCCGCGGCGGTCCGGCTCATGCGCGAGCTCGCGGGTCCTTCCTATCTGCGGCTCGCGATCTCGGGTTTCGCCGCTTCGAACGCGCCGCTTTCGGAAAACCCGCGGACCCTCACGCGGCATTACGCGCGCGGCACGCAGGTGACCGTCATCGGCGTCGGACACGCCGTGCAGATCGCGCTCACCGCGCTCAATCTGCACGGGCTCGCCGAGGCGGGAGCGGACGTGTTCGGCGTCGCGCGTTTCCCGTTCGACCTTGAATCGGACCAGGCCCTGCTCGAAAGCGTCCGCCGCACGCGCTCCGTGCTCGTGCTCGACGAGCATTATCTCGCCGGCAGCATCGCCGAGTCGCTCAAGCACGCGCTGCCGACGGTCGATCGCTTCGAATCGATCACCGCGAGCTACCAGCCCACGCAACGGTTCGGGACGCCGGCTTTCATGCTCCGACAGGCGGGACTCACGCCGGAGGCGGTCAAGGCAGCCGCGCTTCGCCTGGGGGCCCGATGATCGAGCTCGAAACTCGCCACTGCACGCTTTGCGGGCCCGAGGCCGGAAAGAAAGTGAAATACCGGCCGAACTTCGATGAGGCGGACCTGAATGCCGAGATCTTCTCGGCTCGCCGCACGCCCGATCGGCGCCACTTCCGGCTCGTCACCTGCGGCGGCTGCGGGATCATCTACTCGGATCCCGCGTGCGACCCCGGGCGCCTGGCTTCGCTTTACCTCCAAAGCAGCGTGAACTACTCGCGGCAGGAAAAGCAGATTTACGAGTCCTATGAGCCCGTGCTCGACCGCGGGCTGAAGCTCGCCAAAGGGCGCGGAGTGTTCCTCGAGATCGGCGGGGGCACGGGCTTCATGCTGAAATACGGCGCCCGGCACGGCTTCGCCGAGCTCGTCGAGATCGAGCCCAGCGGCGATGCCGAGGCCAAGTTCGCCGCCCCCGCGGCCAATGCCCGCTTCGTTCGCGGCATCTTCGACGAGCGGGTTTTCGAAAGCGGTGCCCTCACTCCCGGATCAGTGAGCCTGGCGTGCTTTTTCCAGATGCTGGACCACGTTCCCGATCCGCTGACGTTTCTGCGGAACGTCCACACGGCGCTCGAGCCTGGCGGGATCGCCGTCTGCGTGACCCACGACACGCAGGCGCTGAGCGCGCGGCTCCTGGGCGAGAAAAGCCCGATCTTCGACATCGAGCACACCTACCTGTTCAATCCGACCAATCTCTCGCGCCTCTTCGCGCGCGCGGGCTTCTCGGGGATGCAGGCCTTCGAGGTCGCCAACCGCTACGCGCTTCGCTACTGGGCCCAGCTCGCGCCCATGCCCAGGGGTTTCAAAAGCTGGCTGCTGCCGTCGCTCGAACGGCTGAGGCTCGCCGATGTCCGGATCAAGCTCAACGCCGGCAACTTCGCCTTGATCGGGAAAAAATCACTATGAGCCGAAAGATCAGCGCCATCATCGCCTGTTACAAGGACGCCCAGGCCATGCCGATCATGGCCGAGCGCCTGGAGGCCACCTTCCGCAAGATCGGCTGCGATTACGAGATCATCTTCGTGAACGACGGCAGCCCCGACGACACCCAGGAGGTTCTGGAAAAGCTGGCCGCGGGCAACCCGAGAATCAAGGGAATCACCCACAGCCGCAACTTCGGCTCGCAGGCCGCCTTCACCAGCGGCATGGCACGCGCGAGCGGCGATGCCTGCGTTTTCCTGGACGGCGACCTGCAGGATCCGCCCGAGCTGATCGAGGACTTCCACAAGAAATGGCTCGAGGGGTTCGACGTGATCTACGGCGTTCGCGTCAAGCGCGAGATGCCGATCCTCTGGGAGCTGGCCTACAAGGGTTTTTACCGCCTTTTCCAGAAGATGGCCTACATCCGCGTGCCTGTCGACGCGGGCGACTTCTCGCTCATCGACCGCAAGGTCTTCGAGGTGCTCAAGCGGCTGCCCGAACGCGACCGCTTCATGCGAGGCCTGCGCGCCTGGACGGGCTTCCGGCAGGTGGGCATCCCTTACGTCCGCCCGGAACGGATGTTCGGCCGCTCGACGAACAACCTGCTTTCGAACTTTCGCTGGGCGAAGAAAGCGATTTTCTCCTTCTCTTACGTGCCGCTCGAAATGATCTCCCTCGGCGCGATCGGCGTGGCACTCCTTTCGGTGCTGGCCATCACCTTTCAGATCATTGATCGGATCCTGAATCCTGACTTGCCGCGCGGCGTCAGCACCATCATCATCGTGAGCCTCTTCCTGGGCTCGATCCAGCTTTTCAGCCTCGCATTCATCGCGGAATACATCGGCAAAATCTTCGAAGAGGTCAAAGGCCGGCCCCACTTTGTAGTGGCGAAAACCCTGAATTTCGACGAAAAGAGCCCATCATGAAAAATTCGATCCTGGTTACGGGTGGCGCCGGTTTCATCGGCAGTAATTTCGTGGAAATGGCGGTGAAACGCGGCGATCGGGTCATCGTGCTCGACTCGCTCACCTATGCGGGTCATCGCGAGAACCTCGACGGCATCACGGGCCCGGGCTCCTTCGAGCTCGTGATCGGCGACATCTGCGACGGCAAGCTCGTGGCTGAGCTGCTCAAGCGGCATGAGATCGACTGGCTGGTGAACTTCGCCGCCGAGTCCCATGTGGACCGCTCGATCGACTCGCCCTCGGCCTTCATCGAAACCAATATCCGCGGCACCTTCACCCTGCTCAACGCGGCGCTGGAGCGTTACAAGACGCTCTCTGATTCGAAGAAGAGCGGCTTCCGCTACCTGCAGATCTCCACCGACGAAGTCTATGGCTCGCTCGGACCCACCGGCAAGTTCAGCGAGACCACGCCCATGGCGCCCAACTCCCCGTATTCCGCCTCCAAGGCGGCGGGTGACCACCTCGCGCGCGCCTGGTTTCACACGTACGGCCTGCCCACGATCACCACGAACTGCTCGAACAACTACGGCCCGCGCCAGTTTCCCGAGAAGCTGATTCCCTTCATGATTCACTGCGCGCTCACGAACCGGCCGCTCCCCGTTTACGGCGACGGGCAGAACGTGCGCGACTGGATCCACGTTCAGGATCACTGCGCGGGGATTTTCCTGGCGCTCGAAAAGGGTCAGCTCGGCGAGACCTACTGCTTCGGCGGCAACGCCGAGCGCAACAACATCCACGTCGTCAAGGCGATCTGCCAGGAGCTGGATCGGCAGCGCCCGCGCCCGGACGGCAAGCCTCACGAAAGCGCGATGCAGTTCGTGAAGGACCGACCTGGCCACGACCGCCGTTACGCCATCGATGACACCCGCGCGCAGAAGGAGCTGGGCTTCAAGCGTCGCTTCGAGTTCGAGTCCGGCCTGGCGGACACCGTGCGCTGGTATCTTGCCAACGAGAGCTGGAAAAACTCCGTTCTCGAGTCCGCCAAGAAAGGAGCCGGCAAATGAAAGGGATTCTCCTTGCCGGCGGCAGTGGCACGCGGCTCTATCCTCTGACCAAGACCCTGAGCAAACAGCTGCTCCCGGTCTATGACAAGCCCACGATCTACTACCCGCTCTCGACGCTCATGCTCGGCGGGATCCGCGAGATCCTGATCATCAGCACGCCGCGCGACCTGCCGATGATCGAGGAGCTGCTGGGCGATGGAAGCCAGCTCGGCCTCGAGCTGACTTACAAGGAACAGCCCAAGCCCGAGGGGATCGCGCAAGCCTTCACCATCGGCGCGGATTTCATCGGGAACGATTCGGTGTGCCTGATCCTGGGCGATAACATCTTTTACGGCCATCATCTCGTGCCGCTCGTCGAGAAGGCCGCCTCGCTCAAGAAGGGCGCCCAGATCTTCGCCTATCATGTCACCGATCCCGAGCGTTACGGCGTAGTCGAATTCGACCCTTCCGGCAAGGCGGTCAGCCTCGAGGAAAAGCCCAAGGCGCCGCGCTCGAACTGGGCCGTGCCCGGCCTTTATTTCTACGACTCGCAGATCGTCGGGATCGCTCGAAATCTCAAGCCCTCCGCGCGCGGGGAGCTCGAGATCACGGACGTCAACAAAACCTACCTCGCGAAGGGTGAGCTTTTCGTCGAGCCGCTCGGCCGCGGTGTGGCCTGGCTGGATTCGGGCACCTATGATTCGCTGATCTCGGCCTCGCTCTTCGTGCAGACGATCGAGCAGCGCCAGGGTCTCAAGGTCGCCTGTATCGAGGAGATCGCGTATACCAAGGGCTTCATCCCGCCTCAGCAGCTCGAGAAGCTCGCCGAGCAATACGGCAAAAGCCAGTACGGGGCCTACCTGCAGCAGATCCGGAAGGATCCTTTCATCAAGCCGGCCCCCTACACTCCGATGAAGTAAGCGAGGCGGACGGTGAAAAGGCCCCTGCCGCTCCTGCTGGCTCTCATCCCGATCCTGGCGGCACTGGCGGTATGGCTCTCTCCCCTTTCGTTCGTTCCGGTTCCCTGGCCGGATGACTCGGCTTTTTATTTCGTCGCGAAGGAGCTTTTCAGCTGGCCGCCCCGTTGGGTGATGCTGCCGCAGGCGCCCTTCGAACCGACTTACCGGATATTCAATTTCAACACGATGCCGCTGTATCCGATCCTGATCGGGCTCGGGCGCCTGGTCGGCATCGACGGGAGCTTCGGCCTGAAGTTCTGGCCTCTTTCGGCCTGGGCATTGTCAGGGTCCTTGCTCGCGGTCTGGCTTTACCGCAAAGGGCTGCCGGCCGTGGCGGCCGGCGTGCTTGCGTTGGGCTTCGGGCTGGATCCCGTATTGCGCTGGGCCTCGGTGCTCGTTCGCCCTGAGTCGCTCATCGGGCTCGCGGGAATGGCGCTGGTTCTGGGGCTCACGTTGGGTTTTCCCGAACGGTTCAAGGCCCGGACCTACTGGGATCCAATCGCCGCGCTCCTGGCCTTCGCGGCGTACGCGCATTTCAACGCCGTGCACCTGGTGTTTCCCGTCGTCTTCTGGCTCATTCTGGATCCGCGGAGGCTTCTCAGGCGCGCCTGGGAGATCGGCTGGAAGACCGCGCTCTATCTCTCGCCCTGGATCGTCACGATTCTCGCGCACCCCAAGCTTTTCCTGCATCAGATGACCACCCAGTGGAAACGGCTGGCCGTGGGCAATGGCTGGCTTCGTTCCGTGGACACCGCGCTGGGAAGCCTGTTTGAATCCATGGGAAGCCCGGTACCCTGGCCTTCGGCCGTGCGCTGGGCCGCGGTGGTGCTTTGGTTCCTCATCTTCGCGGCGACTCTGCTGGGCCTGGGGCTGCCGCTCGTGCGCGCGGCGCTCAGAGCTCGGTCACGGGTTCCGGGCGAAGCCTCCGGGGAGCTCACGCTCGTGCCCGCAGCCGGCTGGGTGCTGGGCTCCTGCTGGCTCTGGCATTCGAAACCCGAGGTCTGGTTCATCTACTACATCCATCTTTCGCTCTGGTGCTTCATCGGAGTGGCGCTTCTTCAGGCGTGGCGGGGCCGCGCCCTGCCGGGCCGGCGCGCCTCGCTCTCGCGTGCGAGCCTGGCAGCCCTCGGGCTTGCGACGGTCTTTCTCACGGGCATCTATGGCTACACCGCCGTTTCACAGGCGCAGGAGCTCAGCCGCGGCGAAAGCTGGCGGTGGCGGACGTATTACCGCCTCATCGATTGCATCGACGAGCAGCTCGTGGCGCTCGAAGCCCGCCTGGGGCATCCGCGCCCGTTCCGAGTCTGGGATCCCACGTTTCCCGATGTGACGATCGAACTCTCGCGAAGGCATCCCGAGTGGGAATTCACCCGGACCAACGACTTCTGGGAGCGCCGGGAACTCGCGCTCCGGCACGGCGAGGAGGTCGAGGCGGTCGTGGTGCCCGAAACCTTGAGCCACGCCGAACGCTTCATCTCCGCCCCGGCTTCGAGGCACCCGGAGATCCAATCCGTCTGGATGAACTGGCGGGAGTATTTCCTGCACAAGCTGCTCGAAATACCGGGCTGGAAACCCGATCGCCACATCTGCCAGCAGGGCCGCTGGCAGGCCTTCATCTACATGAAGAGCCCGCGCTGAACGCTTCAGCTCTTCCTTTGCCGCCAGTAAAGGCCGCGCCACTCATTGAGCGAGCGGATTTCCGGCTGCGCGCCCATCAGGCGCCCGTAGCGCGAAGCCACCTCCGGCACATCGCTCTCGATCAAGCCCGAAAGGATCAGGGCGCCTTGGGAGCGAAGGCGCGCGAGCAGCTCCTCTGAAAATTCCAGCAGCACGGGGCGAAGGATATTGGCGATCACGATATCGTACGCCGGCGTCCTCGAAAGCGCGGGGAGCTCCCGCGCGTACTCGATCCGGCTTTCAACTCCGTTCAGGCGCGCGTTCTCGCGGGCGTTGTCGATCGCGAGCGGATCGATCTCGATGGCATCCACCCGCGCGCCCAGGAGCGCCGCGCCGACCGCGAGGATCCCGGAGCCGCTGCCGAAATCCAGTACCCGCTTGCCTTCGAGCGCGCCCGGAACGAGGCCCGCGCAGTCAGCGATGGCGCCCAGGCAAAGCTGGGTCGTCTCATGCGTTCCGGTTCCGAAGCCCGCGCCGGGATTGATCTTGAGCAGCCACTCGCCGCTTTCGTTCTTTCCCGCGCCCGCCTCGAGCCAAGGCGGTACGACGCGCCAACCGGGCGCGATGCTGACACCGTTAGCCGAGCCCAGAAACGAGGCTTTCCATTCGGCATCCCAATCCTGCTCGGGCACCTCTTCCGGCGCGGCGATGACCAGTCCAGGGATTCCCGACAGACGCCGCACGGCTTCGCGCGCTCCGGACTCGGTCTCGAAATAAAAGTCCGCGCTCACCCGCGACTGATGCCCCACCCAGTCCCGCTCCCGGGGAGCCTCCCCCGCGTCCACGGTCCAGGACTCGGTTTCGAGCCCCTGCTCCGCCGCATCGCCGCTCAGTACGGTGCCCTCGTGAATACCCGCGAGACCATGCCGCGCGAGCTCCTTCCAGGCCCACTCATAGAAGGTCTCGCGATCCGCGGGTTTGCCTCCCGGTATCACGACCCTCATGGGAATACTGACGGAACAACGGAATGATGACCCGCCCACGAGCGATCAGACCGGCGGCTGGGAATGATCCGAGCCGCCACCGCCGCCACCGCGATCGGAGTCCGAAGGAGCGGAGTCGTTCGACTGCGGCCGGGGCTGCTCACCCTGAGGATTCGGGCGCTGGTCGCCACGCTGATCGGCGCGCTGGTCAGGTCGCTGATCAGGACGAGGTCCGCCCTTGCCGCCGAAACGTCCGCCTTTTTTGCCACGACGCCGGCGATTGCGATCGCGTCCGCCGCCTTCGCCAGCTCCGCGATCACGATTGCGATCACCGCGACCTTGCCCGCCTCCCTGACCTCCCGCGGGACGCGCCTGCGCGCCCGGCTCACCGGGACCACGAAGTCTCGCCAAAGCCGCGTCCTGGGCCGCCTGGGCCCTGAGGAAAGCCAGGCGATCCTCCTCATCGAAAAAGTCATCGCTTCTCGGAGCGCCATTCTGTACCGGAACCTCGCCATCCGCGGGAACCGGACGTTCGCCTCCCGATTGTGCCTGTGGCAGGAACTCCTGGCTCGCATTCGACGGCTCCGCACCCGGCTCCAGGGGTTGCGGGATACGCGGCGACTGCACCGGGACGATGACGGGACGGGCCTGCTGTTCGCGACCCTCGCGATTACGATCACGATCACGATCACGGTCCCGATCACGGTCCCGGTCGCGATCCCGATCGCGGTCCCGTCCGCGATTGCGGTCACGATCCCGGCCTCGGCCCCGATCGCCCCGCTGCTCCTCCGAACGCTGCTGCCCGCCGCGCGCATGGCGCTGGAAGCGCTCGTTGCGGTCCTTGCCTCGCGCGGAAGCGCCTTCGACCTTGTCGCCGACGATCTCGAACTGCTCGGGATGGAAATCCGTCACCGCCTGAAGATAAATCTGCTTGCGATAACGGCGCTCGAGCTGGTCGAGCGTCTCGCGCTCCTCGATGGCCAGGATGTCGATCACGTCGGCATGAGCCTGGACCATGATCTTGCTGACGTCCTTCTCGATTCCCTCGCGCTCGATCTCGCGCAGGACCTCGTAAGCCACCGTCTGCTTGCTCTTGACGAAGCCCTTGCCCTCGCAATGCGAGCACGACTCGCAAAGCGCGCGCACCATCGTGTCGCGAGTGCGCTTGCGGGTCATCTCGACCAGCCCCAGCTCCGAGATCTTGAGGATCGTCGGCCGGGCACGGTCCTTCTTGAGCGCCTCCTCGAGCGCGCGGTACACGCGGTGCTTGTTCTCCTCTTTCTCCATGTCGATCAGGTCGAGGATGATGATGCCGCCGCAGTTGCGCAGGCGAAGCTGGTAGGCGATCTCCTGGACCGCCTCGAGGTTCGTCTTGAGAATCGTGTCCTCGAGGTTCTTCTTGCCGACATAACGGCCCGTGTTCACGTCGATCGCGACCAGCGCCTCGGCCTGGTCGATCACGATGTAACCGCCGGACTTGAGCCAGACCTTGCGCTCGAGCGCGCGGGCCAGCTCCGTGGAGATCCCGTAGGCATCGAAGATCGGCACGTCACCGTGGTAGAGCTCGACCTTCTGCTTGATCGAGGGCATGAAGTGCGAAACGAAGCGCTGCATCTCGTTGAAATGGTACCGCGAGTCGACGACGACCTTGTCGATATCCTCGGTCACCCAGTCGCGGATCGAGCGCAGCACGGCATTGAGATCCTCGTAAACCAGCGCGGGCGCGGTCACGTTTGCGGCTTTTTCGCGGATCTCGGCCCAAAGGCGCGTCAGGTATTCGATGTCCTGCTTGATGCGTTTCTCGGACTGCTTGCCGCTCGCGGTGCGAACGATGAAGCCCAGATTCTTCGGACGGTTGCTCTCGACGAAATCCCGCAGTCTCCGCCGCTCGTCGTCGCGCTCGATCCGGCGGGAAACCCCGACGTGATCGATGGTCGGCATGCAGACCAGGTGTCTTCCGGGAAGGCTGATATGGCAGGTCAGGCGCGCGCCTTTGGTCGCGATCGGATCCTTGGCGACCTGGACGATGACCTCCTGGCCTTCTTTGAGGAGGTCCTGGATATTCACCTGTGCGCGCGGGGGACGGTTGGCGCTCGAACGCGAACGGATCCGCCGGTCGCGGCCACGTTGCTGCTTGAAATCCGCGCGATCCACGGTCGACTTGCGACCCTCGACCGTGGACTCGCCCGCGCCGGGACGTCCGGCGCCTTCGAGCTGGTCGGCCGCGACGTTCGCCTCGACCAGCGCGGAACGGTCCGAGTCCGTCGCGCCCTCGTCGGCGATCTGATTCCGGAAGTTCTGAGGTGCGCCCTCGAGCGCGGCCTCCCGCTCCTGATGGGAACTCGCCGACTGCTGAGAAGGCTGCTCATTTGGATTTGGCAGCCCGGGCGCGCCGCCCTGTCCGCCACGGCGCCGATGGCGTCCGCCGCGCCGGCCACGCCGATGCCGTCGCCGCCGGCCGTCGCCCTGATCCTCTCCTCCACCGCCCTGGAAACTCTCGCCCGGGCTGCCAGCCTCACTTCCGGGAGCTCCGCTCTCGTGCTGTGGCTGGGAACCTCCCGCCGCGCCCTCGGAGGGAGAAACGGTTCCCGACGGGCGGTCGCCGCTTCCCGATGAGCCGCCTTCGTCTCCGCCCTCGGGCCCTGGCCCCATTCCGACGGGCTCATCGTCGTCGCGATCATCGTCTTCCTCATCGAGCTCTTCATCGTCATCGTTGAAGTGCTCGCTGGGCTCCAAATCATCCTCATCCTCATCCTGCTCGTCGGCGGAGTCCGCGGA
>JAMPXJ010000047.1 GCA_023701205.1 Oligoflexia bacterium | reverse complement strand
TGTTCGTGTAAAAATGCTCAAGAGCCAGGTGACTCAGATCGTGAAGGGCCAGATCAAGGACCTCGCTTAATTTTCCGTTTCATACCCTAAGGGGGGTACACTCAATGACCCGTGGCTGGTGGGGAAGATTGCTTCTCCTGGTGTTCTTCACTGTTCTCTCGATCGTCTACGTCACGCCGACTATCGGCAACCTGGATCTGGAAAAGACCAAGTTCCCGTTCAAACATAAGGTCAATCTGGGCCTCGACCTTCAGGGCGGCCTCTATCTCGTCCTCGGCGTCGACTTCAACAGGGTTTACAAGGATGTCGTCGATCGTCAGGCCTCGAGCCTCGAGAGCCGGATGAAGGAAAAAGGCTTCGCGGCCACTTCGCTCAAGGTCGTTCGCGAAAACCAGCCCGCGGACGATCCCAAGATCATGGTGACCTACCCCGCGGCCAAGCGCGAAGAGTTCCACGAGCTTATCAAGAAGGAATATTGGACGCTTCGCATCGCCGGTGAGTCCTCCGGTGCCTTCGAGCTCGGGCTTTCGGGCGAGTTTCGCGGCGAAGTCCGTGATCGGACCCTGAATCAGAGCATCGAGGTGATCCGCAACCGTATCGACGAGTTCGGCGTGGCTGAACCCTCGATCGCGAGCCAGGGCACGGACCGCGTGGTCGTCGAGCTCCCCGGTATCCGCGAGGTCGATCGCGCCAAGGATCTCATCGGGCGGACCGCGAAGCTCGAGTTCAAGATGGTCAATGACAAGGCGATGAGCCCCGAGCAGGTCGCGGAGCTGGTCGGCGAGCTCGAGAAGAAAAACGAGATCACTTACAAAGAAGGCCAGAAGTTCTCCGAGTACGTCGCGAAGATCAACCAGGCCGCCAAAGGAAGGGTCCCGGAGGGTTCAGAGATCGCCTTCGAACGGACCCAGGGGATCGCAGGCGAGTCCCTGGGGCGAGTGCCTTACCTGCTTTTTTCGAAGACCGAGGTGACCGGCGACGATCTGCAGGACGCCAACGTGCAGATCGACCCCGAAAACCAGCGTCCGAACGTCTCGTTCTCGCTCAATCCTCGCGGCGCGGCTTTGTTCGACAAGCTGACGGGTGACAACATCGGCAACCGCCTCGCGATCGTGCTCGATAACATCGTGCACTCCGCGCCGGTGATCCAGAGCCGGATCGGCGGAGGCCAGGGGCAGATCACGCTTGGACAGGGCTCGGGCGACGAGCTCATGAAAGAGGCGAAAGATCTCGCTATCGTGCTCCGCGCGGGCGCACTTCCCGCGCAGCTCGATTTCCTGGAGCAGCGCGTGATCGGCCCGAGCCTGGGGCAGGACTCGATCAAGAAAGGCGCGATGGCGGCACTGATCGGCAGTATCGCCGTTTTCCTGTTCGTGACTTTCTATTACCGGACGAGCGGCGCGATCGCGGTGTTTTCCCTGATCCTGAACGTGCTCTTCGTGCTGGCCTGCCTGGTCGGCCTCGAGGCGACGCTCACCCTTCCGGGCATCGCGGGCATCGCGCTCACGGTGGGCATCGCCGTTGACTCCAATGTCGTGATCTTTGAGCGCATCCGCGAGGAGCTGCGGGCAGGCAAAGGCATCCATGGCGCGGTCGAGGCGGGTTTCCAGAAGGCGTTCCGGACGATCCTGGACGCCAACGTCACCAATGCGGTCGCGGCCGGCGTGCTTCTCATGTATGGCACCGGGCCGATCAAGGGCTTCGCCGTCACGATGCTGATCGGTATCGTCACCACGCTCTTCACCGCCGTTTTCGTCTGCAAGGTGGTCTTCGACGCGTATCTCCGGCATCTGGAGAACCGCGGTGCCAAAACCTTGAGCATCTGACCTAGAGAAAAGGAAACAGCCATGTTTGAACTCATTCGTCCTGGCACACAGATCGACTTCGTCGGCAAGCGGCACATCTGGGTCGGCATCTCCTCTGCGGCGATCCTGCTCACGATCGTCCTGTTCTTCACCAAAGGCCTGAACTACGGCATCGACTTCACGGGAGGCGCAGAGATCCAGATCAAGGCGCCCGCGACCTGGGATATCGGGACGGTTCGCAAGGAAATGGACGAGGGCGGGATCAAGGGTCTCAAGGTCATCCAGATCGGCTTGCCCGAGGACCATCAGTTCCTGATCAAGGCGCAAGGCGACGATAAGTCTCTGAACCTCGTTTCCAAGCAGGTCTCAGACATCCTGGGCAAGAAGCTGCAGCCGGGCGAATACGAGATCCAGCGCGCGGACGTAGTCGGTCCGGCGGCGGGCGAGTCGCTCCGGACGAGCGGGTTCCTCTCGATGTTCTACGCGCTTCTCGGGATCCTGCTCTACGTGACGATCCGGTTCGACCTGCGTTATTCTCCCGGCGCGGTCCTGGCGCTCTTTCACGACTCCGTGATCACGATCGGCGTGTTCATCCTGACGCAGAAGCAGTTCGATCTGCAGATCCTGGCCGCCGTGCTGGCGCTGATCGGCTACTCCAACAACGACACGATCATCGTTTATGACCGCGTGCGCGAGACATTGCACCTGCATCCGGGCCTGACGATCGAGAAGGGCGTGAACCAGGCCATCAACGAGACCTTGGGTCGCACGCTGCTGACCTCGTTGACCACGTTTCTCAGTGTCTTCTCGCTTTGGCTTTTCGGCGGCAAGGTCATCGAGGACTTCGCATTCACCCTCATGGTGGGCATGGTCGTCGGCACCTATTCGTCGATCTTCATCGCGAGCGCCTTCGTGATCTTCCTGACTCATCGGCAGGAAAAAAACGCGGCGAAGCAGAAAGCGCAGGGTGGCAAGCCCAAGCGCACAGTGACCGTGAGGCCTGAGCCCAAGCTGCAGTCATGAGCCGTCACCTGGAGCCGCGCGAGTGGAAGCTCCGCGCGGGCAATCTCCCTTCAGGGGAGGCGCTCGAGCGCCTGCAAAGCGAGACCGGATTGGCCGCCCTCACGGTTCGCGCTTGTCTCGCGCGCGGCCTGGAGTCGGCGGAGGCGATCCGCGAATTCCTTTCTCCGCGTTTCGAGTCGCTGACCTCTCCCATGAAGATTCGGGATATGGCGCCCGCGCTCGATCGCCTTTCGCGTGCCCGATCGGAAGGGGAGCGGCTTCGGGTTTTCGGGGACTATGACGTCGATGGGACGACCGGTGCCGCGCTGCTGGGCTGGATCTTCCGGGATTTCGGCTTCAACTGCGACATTCGCCAGCCGGATCGCTTCAAGGACGGCTACGGGCTGAATGTCCGTGCCGTTGAAGAGGCGGCTGAGGCCGGCATCAGGCTACTCGTAACCGTCGACTGCGGCATCACCAGCTTCGATGCCGCAGCGCGCGCGCGGGAGCTTGGAATCGATCTCATCGTCGTCGATCATCACCAGCTGGATCCCAAGCGGGGAATTCCCGATGCCGTGGCGGTCATCGATCCCCAGCGTCCCGATTGCGAAAGCGGGCTGAAGCAGCTTTGCGGCTGCGGCCTCGCGTTTTATCTCGCGATGGCTTTGCGGGCGCGAGGCCGGCAGGAGGGTTGGTTTTCGCCGGGAAGAGAGCCCAACCTCAAGCAGCATCTCGACCTGGTGGTGATGGCGACCGCGGCTGACATGGTCCCGCTGACCGGCGACAATCATGTTCTCGTGCGACACGGCCTCGGAGTGCTCAAGCAGTCGAAAAAGCCCGGCGTGCGGGCCCTGCTGGACGCCGCGGGCCTGGGGACGCGCGACGTGAGCCCGGGGCATTTGGGTTTCGTGATCGGGCCTCGCATCAACGCCTCGGGGCGGATGCAATCGGCAAGTCTTGCGCTGGAGCTTCTGCTTTCGGAGGATCCCGTCCGCGCCATGGAACTCGCCCTGGAGCTCGAAAAGCTCAACAAGGAACGCGCCGACCTTCAGAACCGGATCTGGGATGAGGTGCGGGTGCGCGTCGAAGAGGGGATCCGCGCCGGGAGATTCCGCCATGGGATCGTCGTCGGCGACGCCGGCTGGCATGAGGGAGTCGTCGGCATCGTCGCCTCTCGCGTCACCGAAACCTTCCGCCGTCCCGCGGCGGTCGTCGCCCTGCGCGAGGACCACGGCAAGGGAAGCGTCCGTTCCTACGGAGGCAAGGATGTCCTGAGCGCGCTGCGCGCGTCCTCGGGCTTCCTGGCGGGCTTCGGCGGGCACAAACATGCCGCGGGTCTATCGCTCGCGGCCGCGGAGCTCGGGCCCTTCGCTGAGGCCTTCGATCAGGCGCTGGCGGAGATCGCGGAGGATGCGAATACCTTGCCGCTTTTCATCGAAGGGGAGTGTACCCTCGACGAGCTCAGCGTCCCCACGCTGGAGCAGCTCGAGAACCTGGGGCCTTTCGGTCCGGGGAATCCCGAGCCGGTTTTCGTCTTCCGCGGCGCCGTACGCGGCCATCGCATCCTCAAGGAACGCCACCTGAAGCTCAACCTCGCGCCGCCGGAATCAACAGGCGTTATTGAAGCGATCTGGTTCCACGGAGCCGAGCACCAGGCCCTGGCTTCCGGAGAGCTGCTGCGCGGCGAGGCGGACTGGGCGGGAGTGCCTGAGCTGAATCGTTTCCGCGGTCAGGTCACGCCCAATTTCCGTATCCGGGATTGGCGGCGCTGAGCCCTCGGATCGGATTTCTCGGATATTACGGCAGGTTCTGCCGGATAAATTCGGCCGCCTGCCTTGACTTGGAGTGGCTGACCGTTAGAATGAAATTTGCTTTCACGTAGTCACATTTCAGAAGTTCACGCGGAATCGGCTCAGTGGATGAGGCGATTTCGACAATCCGTGGGCACTCAGGCTTCATCGTGCCCGCTATCCATCCGGAGGGGAAATGGAGAATGGAATCTCTAAGCCGCGCAAGAAACTTTTAACCGCTTTGTCGCTCACGGCAGTCGCCGGAGCGGGAGTGTTCGCGGCATCCGCGTTCTCCAGCTCATACCAGCCGCAAGGCCTGGCGGAGCATGTCCCTGGACAGATTGTCGTCAAATTCCGCGATGCTATCGGTCGCAACGCCCAGGCCACCGTTTACTCGAATCTCCTGAATCAGCTCGGTAGCAACTCCGTCCTGAGCGTCAAGCCGCTCGTCACGGATGACGACTATCAGGTGATCCGCCTCGCCCGCGACGGCGACCTCAAAAAGGCGATCCGGACCCTTACCCAGGAGAAGTCGGTCGAGATCGCGGAGCCTAATTTCATCTATCGCATTTCTGACGCTGGGGTCCCCAACGATACGGATTTCGCCAAGACCTGGGGCATGAAGAACACCGGCCAGGCCGATTCCGGCGGGCAGGAAGGCATCCCGGGCGCCGATGTCAATGTCCTGCCGCTCTGGCAGCAGGGTTTCACCGGCAGCCGCAACGTCCTCGTCGCGGTGATCGACACCGGCGTGCAGTGGGATCATCCGGACCTCGAAGCCAACATCTTCACCAACCCGGGCGAGGCGGGCGAGCTCGCCAACAACCAGAAGGACGATGACAACAACGGCTTCGTCGATGACGTCCACGGCTGGAACTTCGTCAACAACACCGCGCTCAGCAGCGACGATCACGACCACGGTACTCACGTCTCCGGGACGATCGGCGGCGTTGGCAACAACGGCACGGGCGTGGCCGGGGTCAACTGGGAGGTCTCCATCCTTCCGGTGAAATTCCTGGACGCGAGCGGGGGCGGTACCCTTCAGGGCGCGATCGATTCGATCAACTATGCCCGGCTGATGAAGGCCCAGATCATGAGCAACAGCTGGGGCGGCGGGGGTTATTCCGCGGCTCTCGAAAAGGCCATCGAGGCCACCCGTGACGCGGGAATCGTCTTCGTCGCCGCCGCAGGCAACGAAAGCAACAATAACGACAGCAACCCGACTTATCCGGCCACCTACCCGATCGAGAACATCATCTCGGTAGCTGCGACGGACAACCGGGATGGCATTGCCAGCTTCTCGAACTACGGCGCGCGCGCCGTGCACGTGGCGGCGCCGGGCGTGAAGGTCTACAGCACCACCAAAGACGGTCGCTATGACACCTTCAGCGGCACCTCGATGGCTACGCCGCATGTCTCGGGCATCGCAGCGCTGCTCCTTTCGATCCATCCGGAGTGGAGCTTCGAGGAGATCAAGACCCGCCTGATCCGCACCAGCGATCCGGTCGCGGGCCTCAAGCGCAAGGTGCTGGCCAAAGGCCGCGTGAACACCTACAACGCCCTCAACAACATCGTCCCGCCCAGCAATGAGCCGGATGAGTCGCTCTGGAAAGACGAGGCGATGGTCGTCGAGTCCGAGCATCCGTACAAGGAGAAGCTGAATCAGGAGTTCGTGATCAGCCATCCGGGCGCCAAGTTCATTCGCGTCCACTTCGAACGGATCGATGTCGAAAGCCGCTTCGACTTCGTCAAGGTGGAATCCATGAACGGGAACGTGGTAGAGGACATCTCTGGCGTGCGTTCGGATTACATGACGGACTACGTGGAAGGAGATCAGCTGAAGATCCGCCTCAAAACGGACAACAGCGTCAACGCTTATGGCTTCAAGATCGACAAGATCCAGTATATCGAGTGATCCCGAGTCGATCTCGGTTTGCAGGCGCCCAGGACCGTTCGCGGTCCTGGGCGTTTTCTTTCTCCTGATGCAGCCGGGATCGGGCTTTGCCGCGGCCGGGCCGTCTCCCACGGCAGCCCCCTCTCCCGCAGCGCCGTTACCAGCGGTATCGCCAGAGGCTTCACCGGAAATTTCGGCGACGCCGCTATCGAAAGCGGAGGCGAAGTCCCTTCAGCGCGAATTCCGCAAGGCGCAGCGGGTCGAGCTCGACGCCTTGAAGCACCGTCAGTCCCTCGAGCTCAAGGAGCTCCGGGCCTCCCAGAGGGCCCGAAGCAAGGAATGGAAAACCGGTGAGAACGCCCGGCGGCGGGAGCTGTTCGCGAAGAATACCTCTCCCAAGGAGCGCCGGGCCTACTTCAAGGACCGTCAGGAGCGCTGGGACGCTTACCGCAGGCTGCTGGCCGACGAATATACGAGCCGGCAAAACGAGCAGAAGGCGCGCATCCAGGCCGTGATCGAGGATCAGGCGGTCAAGCTCAAGGAGTTCAATGCCTCCCTGAGCCGCCAGGAGCGCCCCGCCGACGAGCTTTGGCCCCGCAACAGCTATTGATGCTTCAGCCGAAGCCGGCTCAGGAACGCACTCGCTCCACGCTCAAGACGCCTTTTTTTCCCTCGAGCGCGCTGGTGACCTTGTGAAGCTGGGTCAGGTCGCCGACCTCGACATCGAATACCGCAATGGCCTTGCGGTCCTTGGTGGTCCGGATATTCGCCGAAGCGATGTTGACGCCGCAGGCGCTGATCGTCTGGGACATGAGGGCCAGGAGACCCGGCTCGTCAAGCGAGAGCACGCGGATGCGCACGTGACGCTTGAAGGTGTTCTTGTCCGTGTTCCAGCGGACGTCCACGCGGCGCTCCTGGTCGTTGTCCAGGGCCTTGGTGCACGTCGCGGTATGGATCGTGACGCCCCGGCCGCGGGTGATGAAGCCGATGATGCTGTCGCCCGGAAGGGGATTGCAGCAGCGCCCGAAGCGGATCAGGACATCATCGAGGTTGGCCACGGTGATTGCGTTGCGTGATTCGCTGCGCTTGCGCGCGGCATTGAAGACCTTCTTCAGGAAGCTCTCGTCCTCGGCTTTCGCCGCCTCGACCTTGTTTTCCCGCGCCTCTTTGGGGATGACCAGCTCGATGACCTGTTCGGGGTCGAGCCGGCCGTAGCCGAGCGCGATGATGAGCTCATCCTGGGTGCGCAGGCTCAGTCCCTGGATCGCGCGCTGCAGATCGCCGGACTTCTCGAGCTTGCTCAAGGTGAGGCCGAATGGCCGGACCGCCTTGTCGAGCACTTCCACTCCGATCTCTTTGGCGCGGTCGCGCTCCTGCTGCTTGATCACGGCCCGGATCTTGGCCTTCGCGCGTGAGCTGCGGACGATCTTGAGCCAGTCCTTGGAAGGCGACTGCGACGGGGAGGTGACGACCTCGATCGTGTCGCCGGACTTCAGGCGATGCCTCAGCGGCACGATCTTGCCGTTGACCTTGGCGCCGACGCACTTGTTGCCGACGTCCGTGTGGATCGCATAGGCGAAATCCAGCGGGGTGGCGCCATGGGGCAGCTGCTTGACCTCGCCCTTGGGCGTGAAAACGAAGACATCCTCGGCGAAAAGATCGATCTTGACCGTCTCGAGGAACTCGTTGGGATCGGAGAGATCCTTGTGCCACTCGAGCAGGCGGTTGACCCACTCCACGTTCTCGCGGCTTTGGCCGGACTTGCCTTCCTTGTACTTCCAGTGCGCGGCGATCCCGCCTTCGGCGATCTGGTGCATCTCCTGCGTGCGAATCTGGATCTCGATGCGCTCGCCCGAAGGGCCGATCACGGTGGTGTGCAGCGACTGGTAGCCGTTGGCCTTGGGAATGGCGATGTAATCCTTGAAGCGCCCGGGCACCGGCTTGTAGGTCGCGTGGATCACGCCCAGCGACTTGTAGCATTCGGTGATGTTGTCCACGACGATCCGGAACGCGATGAGGTCGAATATCTGCTCGAAATCGACTTTCCTGCGCTCCATCTTCTTGAAGACCGAGAAGAAATGCTTGGCGCGCCCGGAGACCTGGGCCTGGATGTCGTACTCCTTGAGCTTTTCGCCCAGGATGTCGCAGACCACTTCGATGTATTTCTCGCGCTCGCGCTTCGTCTTGGTGACCTTCTGCGCGAGCTTGTAATATACGTCGGGATGAAGGTAGCGGAGACAGAGATCCTCGAGCTCGAGCTTGATCCAGCCGATGCCCAGCCGGTTGGCGATCGGTGCGTAGATGTCGAGCGTCTCCTGCGCGATGATCTTCTGCTTGTGCGGGGCCAGGTGCTCGAGAGTCCGCATGTTGTTGAGGCGGTCGGCGAGCTTGACCAGGATCACGCGGATGTCCTTGGCCATGGCCAGGATCATCTTGCGGAAGTTCTCGGCCTGCTTTTCCTCGGAGGTCTTGAAGGTGATCTGCGAGAGCTTGGTGACGCCGTCGACGAGCTCGGCGATGTCCTTGCCGAACTCCTTCTCGATCTGCTCGAGGGTGGCGTGGGTGTCTTCCACGGTGTCGTGAAGCAGGCCCGTCACGACGCTCGAGATATCCAGCCGGAGCTCGGCCAGGGTCTGAGCTACTTCGGTCGGATGAATCATGTAAGGCTCGCCGCTCGAGCGGAGCTGGCCGCGGTGAGCCTCTTCGGCGAACGCATGGGCCTTACGGATCAGATCGAGCTTGGCCTCGGGGTAGTAGCTGAGGATGGTGTTGCAGATTCCGTCGAGGGAGGCGGAAGGCCTCTTAGCCACGGGAAGCTCCTTCGGAGGCGCCTAGCGCCGCCCGGACGAGTCCGCTCAGCTCGCCATAGGCGCGCTCCAGGGAGTCGTTGACGATGACCTGATCGAACTCGTTCATCCGATCCATCTCGGCCTTGGCATTGGCCAGGCGCCGGCGGATGGATTCCTCGCTGTCGGTGCGGCGGGCGCGCAGCCTTTTCTCCAGTTCGGCCAGGCTGGGCGGCGAGATGAAGAACAGCGCCGAACGCGCGGGGAAAGACTTGCGCAGGCTTGCCGCGCCCTGGACGTCGATGTCGAGCAGAACGGATTTCCCGCTCGTGAAGGCGTCCTCGATCACCGCTTTGGACGTTCCGTAATAGTTGCCGTGGACCTGCGCCCATTCGGCGAAACGGTCCTCCCGGATGCCGCGCTCGAACTCCTCGCGCGAAAGGAAAAAATACTCGACCCCGTCCCGTTCGCGGCCGCGGGGCGCGCGCGTGGTCGAGGAGATCGATAGCATCAGCTGCGGGAAGTCGCGCAGCAGCCGCGAGCAGAGCGTGGTCTTGCCGGCACCGGAGGGCGCGGAGATGACGATCAGTTTCGAGGTCATGTCAGATCGGCGCGTGATCCAGGGCGATTTCGCCCATCTTGCGGAACTTCTCCAGTCGATCCGCCATGAGCTTCTTGCCGGCCTTTCTCCTGCTCTTGATGAGCGGGTCGAACTGCTTGATCAAGGCATCCCGGATCAGCTGTCCCGCCTGGTTCAGGTCGCGATGCGCGCCACCCTTGGGCTCCGGCACGATCGCATCGATCACGCCGAGCCTCAGGAGCTCGGTGGGGCTCATCTTCAGCCGTTCGCTCGCGCGCTCGGCGAGACTCGAGTCGCTCCAGAGGATCGAGGCGCAGCTCTCGGGCGAAATCACTGAGTAGACGCTGTACTCCTGCATCAGTACCACGTTTGCGCAGCCCAGCGCGAGCGCACCGCCCGAGCCGCCTTCGCCGATGACCAGCGCGGCGGTCGGCACGCTGAGCTTGAACATGGCATGGATGCTTTCGGCGATCGCCTGGGACTGGCCCCGTTCCTCGGCGTCCATTCCCGGATAGGCGCCCGGCGTGTCGATGAAGGTGATGATCGGCATGCGCGAGCGCTCGGCCAGCTCCATGAGCCGGATCGCCTTGCGATAACCCTCCGGCTTCGCCATTCCGAAGTTGCGCTCCATCTTCTGTTTCGTGTTGCGGCCCTTTTGATGCCCGAGCAGCAGGACAGGGGTCCTTTCGGTTCCGCGCTCCTCGGGCTGCGCCGGATTGACCGGCGGCCAAAGGGCCACTCCGCCTAGAATGGCCTGGTCGTCGCTGAAGGTCCGGTCGCCCTGTAGTTCGAGGAAGTCAGGAAAAAGGATATCGACATAATCCCGTGTATAGGGCCGACTTGGATGCCGGGAAAGCTGGACCTTCTGCCAGGGCGTCAGCTTGGCATAGGTTTCATCGATGAGTTGCGAAACTTTCTTCTCCAGCTTCGAAATCTCGGCGGCGAAGTCCACGCCTTCGGCCTTCGCCAACTCCCGAAGATCCTGAAGCTTTTTTTCCAGGTTCACGATGGGTTTTTCAAACTCGAAAAAAGCTTCCATGGAGCACGAAAGTAGCACGCCTGAGGTCGGGCAGCAAGCTAGCGAGGGGTTTCCCAGCCCGAAACGCGGCCCTCATCGAAGTAAACGACCCGATAGGCGGCAACGCTCCAGGCGCTCGAGAGCCCTTCGAAATAGATCCAGCGCTCGTAGCCTGTTCCCGGCATCCCCGCCATCTGGATTTCCTGAGGCTGGCCCCAGATCTCCTCGACGTCCGCCATGCTCATTCCGGGAACGAGGTCCCGGTTTTCTTTCGCTACGAGAAGCTGCTGGGTGGCCAGATAGCTGGCCTGCGTGTTTTCCCGCGTCCCGGAGGAGGAGGCCGGGCTTCGCAGGCGAAGCGCGGCGGTCTTGACCGGATCGCGATCGACTTCCTCCTCCCGGCTGAACAGGGAGGCGCAGCCGAAGAGAAGTGATGCGAGTAAAATAGTCAGAATTGCACGAGTTCCCATGGACATCCTCGTTTCCTTTTTCGGTATTTGCGCGGTAACCTTGATTGAGATGAAAGATCTGGAATCGGCTGAGAAAGCCATGGCGCAAGGGGATACCGGTGCCGCGCCGCCAGGAAACGCCCCCAAATCGCGGCGGGAAACCCTTTGGACTCTCCGGCTCGAAGCCTTCCTGAGGAAAATCCGTACCGAAACGCTGGAGATCGCGCGGGGAATCTTCTCCCCGGATCGTCCGACCCGGCGTATGTCGCTGGTATTCCTGATCTGTCTTGCCGGATCGGTCGCGGTTTTGGTGGTCGGCGCGCGGAGATATCAGGTGTTCCGGCAGGCGCGCGAAGCACGTCTGAGCGGTGCGGAGGAAACCTCGAAGCATCTCGGGGAGTTCTTCCGCAAGCAGGCCGAGGACGCTCGTCAACGCGCGAGCATGCTGGCGCTGGGTACCTTCGTGATCGAGTTCAAGCCGATTCCCGATCGCAAGCTCCCTCCCGGCGTCATGAATATGGCGCAGATCGATCTCGTGCTCGAATGCGATTCGAAGGAAACGCGGGATCTTCTCGAGGCGCAGATGCCCAAGCTGCGCAACCAGATCACCTCGGTTCTGGTTGCGCTGGATCGCGATGAGGTCATGACCAAGGACGGCAAGAAGCGGCTCAAGAAGTCGCTGATCGACCGGATCAACCTCTGGCTGCCCCAGGGTAAGGCGAATGACGTTTTCATCACGCGTTTTCTGATCAACTGAGGCCGACTCAGCTCACCTGGACGGACTCGACCTCCGCGCGGGGACCGACGATCCCGTGGCGCTTGAGCATCTCGAAGAGCGTGCTTCGGGCCACGCCGAGGATTCTCGCGGCGGTCGCGCGATTGCCGCGCGCGAGCTTCAGTGCCTTCAGGATCATGACCCTTTCCATCTCCTTGAGCGTCAGGACGGCGGCGCCCATCCCCAGGTCCGGGGCGCGCGAGATGTTGTCGGGCGTGAGGAGGAAGGAAAACGCCTCTTCGTCCAGTAGCGGTGCGAAAGGTCCGGCCAGTCCGCTCGCGCGCTCGATGGCGTGTCGGAGCTCGCGCACGTTGCCCGGCCAGGAATGCGCCTGCAGCCGCAGCAGCGCGCGGGGCGCGAGCTCCCGCTGCAGCTCCGAGGCGAAACGCCGGGCCAAGAGCTCCACGTCCTCGGGGCGCTCCCGCAGCGGGGGGATCTCGATCGTTACTGAGGCGAGGCGGTAGTAAAGATCGCGGCGGAATTTCCCCTCCTCGACGAGCTTCAGCAGCGGATGGTGGGTGGCGCAGATGATCCGCACGTCGGCGCGCGAGGGGCGATCCGCGCCGACGGGCCGGATCTCGCCGTTCTCGAGGAAGCGCAGGAGCTTGACCTGGATATCCAGCGGGAGATCGCCGACCTCATCCAGGAAGAGCGTGCCGTTATGAGCCTGCATGAGAGCGCCCGCTCGGTGGTGATCGGCGCCGGTGAAGGCGCCTTTGACGTGGCCGAAAAGCTCGCTTTCGGCCAGCGAAAGCGGAAGCGCGCCGCAGTGGAGCGGGACGAACGCGCCGCTCGCGCGAGTGCTCCAGGCGTGGATCAGATGCGCGAGCACCTCCTTGCCAGTGCCGGTTTCACCGGCGAGGTAGATGGAAAGGGGGGTGGCTGCCGCCTTTTTCGTCATCCAAAGCGTCTGGCGGCCGGATTCGCTCGCGGTGAGCCAGGGGCGCACGGCCGCAGGCTGCGGCGGCAGCGGCGTTGCCGCACGCGCGGGCTCGATGCTGAAGCGGGTCTCCCCCACGACCACGGGGAAGCCGGACGGAAGCTGGGCTTCGCGCACCTCGAGCCCTCCGAGCACGGCGGGCGGGGAGTCCTGGGCCACGCGCAGCCAGAAGGGACAGGAAGTATCCGGGTTGCGGCCGCGCTGAGGGGAAGCGCCCACGGCGCTATTGGGGGCTGCCCACAAGGTCAGGCCCGCGCGCGGCGCCAGGGGGTCGCGCAGCGGGATCGTCGCGTCGTCGCCGCGGCCCAGGACCGCTGAGCCGTGGATCGGAAGCACGCGGGTTTCTCCGGAAGGATCATGAATCTTGATTTGCCACATCGTCATTACCTCTCTTTTCTTGCGGGCGCTCAAAGCAACAAGCGTGCTCAGTCGTTGCCGACGGGCGGGCGTGTGCTATCCTCAAATGAAGGATGAAAGCCAGACGCTCCAATCCAGGCTCCGCCTCATCGAGGCCCGGGCTCCTGCGCACCTTCGCGGGGCCGGGTTTTTCCGCGGCCGTTCTGCTCGCGGGTATCGGGGTCTGCGTGCTCGGGCTCGTGATTCCGCAGGATCCGACGAGCCCCGTTCCCCTGGAGAAGATCTTCACCCCCGAGATCCTCTATCCGCTCCGCAAGGCGGGCTTCACCGATATTTTCCATTCGGGCTGGTTCATCTTCGTCCTGCTTCTGGGGGTCCTGAACCTCCTGGCGGGCGCGGTGGCGGCGTTTCGGAGCGGCTCCCGGCGACCGGAGGACGCCTTGCGCGCGGATTTCTCGAGCACGCTCGGCAAGGAGGGCTTCCGGGCCTTGGTAGCGGAGTTTTGTCGCGGGAGGTTCAGGCCGACCCGCGTCGCGCGGGAGGAGAAGGGGAGCGGCGAGCTTCTGCTTTCGGCCCAGGAAGGGCGCTTCTCCCGGTTTTTTCCCGTCCTCGCGCGGGTAAGCGGGCTCGTGCTCCTCGGCGGGATCGCCGCGGGCATCATCGGAGGGTTCGAGGGCCAGGTGGTGCTGAACGAAGGCGCGCCCGCGGTCCGGGAGCTTCAGGTGGGCAGAGGGAGGCTTCGGCGCGACTTCAGCTTCCAGGCGGTGAGGGTACAGCGCGATGGCGGCGGGCGCAGCCGGATCCAGCTTTTCGAGGGAGGGGAACCGGTCAAAGCGCTCGAGGTTGCGGAGGGGCGTCCGGCGCGCTTCGGAGGGTTCACCTTCTTTCAGGGAGCGATCG
Source organism: Oligoflexia bacterium (assembly GCA_023701205.1). Lineage (GTDB taxonomy): Bacteria > Bdellovibrionota > UBA1018 > UBA1018 > UBA1018 > JAMPXJ01. The sequence continues at coordinate 3,587 of JAMPXJ010000047.1, read as the reverse complement.
GGACGAATGCCCGGACGTTGCAGCGCTTTTCGGTCGAGGATCGCGAAGCGGGTGTGACCCGCGGCCTGGAAGGTGAAAGCGGAGCGGGAGCGCTCGAGCTGCCTGGCGCGAGCGTCAGGATCCTGGGGCTTGATCAGAATTCCGAGACCGGCCCAAGCGCGCAGCTGGAATATCGTGAAGGAAGCGGGCCGGCGGAGCGCTTCTGGGTTTTCGTGAATTATCCGAAGTACGACGCGATTCATCGCAAGAAGAGCCGCTACGTTTTCGTCTACGAAGGCGCGCGACCCGGCTACAGCACGGAGCTCAGGATCGTGCGCGAGCCCGGGGCGGCAGTGATGGCCTTCGCGGCGGGCGCCCTCGCGCTCTTCCTGCTGCTGACCCTACTCGCCCCCGGCGGACGCTACTGGTTTTCACGCAAAGGCGGGCGGATTTCGCTTCTGGCCGAGGCGCCCTGGCCGGTGCTGCTGGAGCCCCGCTTTGAGCTCGTGAGGAAGGCCTTCGAGGCCCGCCTGGCCAAGGCCGAAGCCGAGGTGAAGCATGCGGCTGAGTGATCCGGACCTGATCGCGCGACTCCTGCCGTTCTTGCGGCTTTCAGCGGGTATTGCAGCGCTGGGCCTGCTTGCGGGCGCCTTGCTGGTCGGGCTTTCCGGGAAAACGCGTCTCAGGAAGCCGTGGATGGAGCGGGAAGCCTTCCGACTCGCGCTCTGGGCGTTTTTCTCCTGGACGCTCGGAATGCTCCTGGGCGGCTTCACGGATTATCTCTGGAGCGGCCGTTACTGGAGCTGGGAGGCGCGTCGGATCGGGATGCTCCTGCTCTGGCTTTGGCTTGGCGCGGGAATCGCGCTTCGGAGCCGCTCCCCGCTGTTCGTGCTGGTCGCGCTCACCGTGATTGGGGTAACAGGAGTGTATGGCAGGTGAGTTCCTGGTCACCTTGGGTGATCTTTCGCAGCTGGACGGTTTGATCAAGGGGCGTTTCATCCGGGGGCGCGGCGAGCCCAGGATCGCGATGGTTGGCCGCTCGAACGTGGGCAAGAGCTCGCTCATCAACGCGCTCGTGGGCACCCGTTTGGCCCAGGTGAGCAACCAGCCGGGCAAGACCCGCTGCATCCACTTTTATCAGTGGAAGGATATCGGAAAGATCGTCGCCGATCTCCCGGGCTACGGCTTCGCCAAGAGCAGCCATGAGGAACGCGAGCGCTGGGAGAAGTTCATCCGCGCTTATCTCGAGACTGACGAGAATCTGGAGCTCGCGCTCGTGCTGCTGGATGCGCGGCACGGGCCTACGCCGCTCGATGTGGAGGCGATCCGCTTCTTGAGTTTCACGGGCATCCCGGTTAACTTCGTTTTTGCGAAGGCCGACACCCTGAAGACGCAGTCGGAGCGCGCCAAGCGCCGCAAAGAGGCGGCTCAGGCGATCCGGCAGCTGGGCTTCGATCCGGAGCTCGCGTACTGGGTTTCGAGCAAGACGCGCGACGGGCTCAAGGAGCTCGAGCGGGGTCTGGCGACGTACGCGGGAGTGGGGGCGAACTGAGATGGGAGATCTGGTGGAAATCATGGGCTTGCCGCTGCAGGTGGTCGTCGCTTTCCTGATCGAGCTTTTTCTCGTTGCCCTGACGATCGTCCTCATCCTTCGCGCGCGTGCCGGCAAGTCCCGGATCGCCTCGGCGACGGGCTGGGTAATGCTTTGCGTGACCTTCTGCTGGTCCGTCGTCTTCGGCTGCATCGTCGCCTTGAACCGGCTCACGTTCCGGCTCTGAACCCTATGCGCACCCTGCCGCGAATCGGGATCGTAGCCCCTTCCTCGAAGGTTCCTCAGGTCGAGTTCCAGCTCGGGATCGAGCAGCTTCGGCAGGCTGGCTTCGAGCCTCGGATCCATCCGCAGTGTCGCAAGAGCCATCTTTTTTTCGCGGGAACCGATGAGGAACGCGCGCGCGCATTCTTCGAGTTCGCGGAGGAGCCCGCGCTCGACGCGCTCTGGTGCGCGCGCGGCGGCTACGGCGCGATCCGGATCCTGCCGCTGCTCGAGAAGCTCGAGCGCGAGAAGGGGCGGCCGCCCCGCAAGCTCCTGATCGGCTACTCGGATGCCACCGCGCTCATGGACTTCGTGAACGCGCGATGGGGCTGGCCGGTGCTGCACGCGCCGATGCCGGGAATCCGCGCGTTCTGCGTGCAGACGGCGCCAGAATGGAAGTCGCTCACCGATTTCATTCGCGGGGAGCGCGGTATCGCGATGCCTTGGGGCCGGACGCGCTTGAAATTCGCGGGCGAGCGCCCGTCAGAAGAGCTGCGCGCGCCGGTCGTCGGCGGGAATCTCACCGTCTGGAACATGCTCGTTGGAACACCGTTCGCCCCGCGCCCGCACGGCAAGATCCTGTTCTTCGAGGACGTGACCGAAGGGCTCTACCGGCTCGACCGGATGCTTCAGCAGCTTCTGCTTGCGGGGGGCTTCAAGGGCGTTCGCGCGATTGTGCTCGGCAATTTCGATGGCTGCGTGGACTACGTGCCCAACGTCCTGGCGCATCCGCCTCGCACGCCCAAGGCGCGGCAGCGGATGCTGCTCGCGCCGAGAGCCTCGGATCTGCAACCCTTGCGCAAAAAGCTGCCCGCGGAGCGCTGGATCCCGAAGCTCTTCGGCGAGATCGGCGCGAAGCTCGGGATTCCCGTGGCCTACGGCCTGCCCGCGGGCCACGGCCCGGGGCATGCCTCTTTGCCCCTTTCGGCGGAGTACCGCCTCTCGCCGCTGGGGGAGTTCGAGCTTCTGTCCTGGGATTGGGGCGGCTGGGCTTCCCCGGGGAGATAGGTCCCGGCAGGAAAGGCGTTGCACGGGGCAACGGTCTTTTGGTAGGAGTGAAGTCTACGGCTCCTTGGCGGAATTGGTAGACGCGCACGACTCAAAATCGTGTATCCTTACGGGTGTCCGAGTTCGATTCTCGGAGGAGCCACCATTCAAGCCTAAAAACGAACTCTGACCGAAAATTTTTTTAGTCAAAGAAAACGAGGGGGAAGCAAGCGCTTCCCCCTTTTTTATTTGGTCAGCACCCACATAGAAGTGCAATTCAAAGCCAGACTTTGTGACCACGACCTTGTGGATCAGAGCGTGGATGATTCGGCGCTTGGTCTCGGGCGATAGCTCCGTCAACTGGTCGCGAAGCTTTCGCAGGAGCCGCTCATACCCCTCCCGGCCAGCCAGCTTTTGGTCTTCGCATTTTCGCTTTGCTTCCTCGATCTGGGTTCGGAGCTGGGTTTGGGTCTCGGCTAGACGTTTCATTTCCTCGTAGATCGCGTCTGCGGGGACGCCGGCTGGGAGTTCCGCGATTCGTTTGGCGAGGTTCGTGAGCTTCGCGGCGGGGCTCTTCCCCATTACGAGGGGCATGTCGATTTTGCATCGAATCAATTCCTGATCGCAAATACTCCATCCCACCCACACAGCGCAATCACTCTGAGTCGGTAGTTCTTAAAGTTCCTGAAGCCATAGGCTCGCCTTGAGATCATTTCCATCTTCGTGTGGAGGCCCTCGGTAATGCCGTTGTTCTTCGTAAAACGCCACATCCGGACTATGGGCTCAAGCCAGGACCTCAGGGTTTGAC
>JAMPXJ010000024.1 GCA_023701205.1 Oligoflexia bacterium | reverse complement strand
TCGGCAAGGCTTCGATCTCGGCGCGCAGCTGCGAGATTGCAGCAGATACCGGACGCTGTTTGATTGAGTTCATGGGGTTCACCCCTCCTTTTCGAGAGGATTCCCATATTTATTTGGACACGTCTCACGGGCGCCACAGAGACTTTACAGTGCCGCTTGGCGCTTATTTCCGTTGGTCTCTTGCAGAGCCTTGAGCACTTCGTCGCGGCGAACATTGGTTTCCGCCGTCTCGACCCGGCTAGCGGTGGCGCTTTCATGTCTTTGGCCCATCGCGATCGCCTTGGCAACCATCTGTGCGTCAATCACGTGCTTATTGGAGAGAACCACGATGCGTTCGATCACGTTTCTGAGTTCACGGATATTGCCGGGCCAGGTGTACGCCAAAAACGCCGCTTCTCCATCTGCGGTGATTGAGTAGGGGCGCTCCTTCTCGGCCGCCTGCTCCAGGAACAGATTGGCGTAAAGCAGGATGTCCTCCAGACGCTCACGAAGCGGCGGCAAGCGAAGGACGAACGTGTTCAGGCGCTGGAGAAGATCAAGGCGGAACAGGCGTTCCTCGACCATCTGGTTGAGATCTTGATGCGTGGCTGCGATGAAGCGAACGTTGACCTTGCGAGTCTTGTTCGAACCCAGTGGCTGGACCTCCCGTTCCTGAAGAACCCGAAGGAGTTTCGCCTGTACGGAGGGCGAACATTCGGCGATCTCATCGAGGAAGAAGATCCCTCCATCGGCGGATTCGATTAAGCCGATCTTGTTGGCGACCGCGCCGGTAAATGCGCCTCGCTCATGTCCGAACAGGACGGATTCGGCCGTTTCGCGCGGGATGCTCCCCATATTGGCCGCCACGAGCTTCTTCTTCAGGCCAAGGGCGATGTGTTGGGCCAGGAACTCTTTGCCTGAGCCCGTCTCCCCGAGAATCAATATCGAGGCATCGGACTGGACGCGGACAATGCGTTCAACCTTTTCAAGAAGCTCGCGGACCTTGGGGGATTCGGAAAGGTAGCGGAAGACCGCTTTCTCTTTGCGGGCGCGGGTGAGTTGAGCGGCCCGATTCAACGCCGGCAAGAGCGAGTCAAAATAATCTCCGTCTTTCTCCTTGTGAACGAACTCAAAGAGCTTTCGCCTCATGGCCTCGACGATCCTTTTCACGGAGTCGTCGCCGCTCAATACGATCAGATAGGTGCCCGGTGACTTCTGGCTCATGTGGTCGATCAGGTGAACGCCATCGTGTTCCTGTCCCTCAAAGTGAAGGTCGATGATCGCGATGTCGTATTGGAAGCGAGCCGCCAAGGCCTTCGCCTGGACGATGGTGGACGCAGCATGCACCTCGAACCTGGAGCGAAGGCTCAGGTTGAGGCTCTTCAGGATTTCCGGGTCATCATCGCAGATGAGAAGGAGAGGAAGCTCGCTCATGGCGCAACCTCCAATCGGATCTCGAAGCTGGCCCCACCCAGTTCGCTGCGCTTATAGACGATCTTTCCGCCATGGGTGCGCACGATGTGGCTGGCCGATGATAGGCCGTGGGCCTGGCGTTTGGCTTTCTTCGATTGCCCTCGGCCTTGGAGGTAGATCGAAAGCTGGGACTCATCCATGCCTGGGCCGTCATCCGAGACGCGAATCAGCGCATTCCCGTTGAGCATTTCAAGAGAAAGCTCGACCCGCTCGCGGCTGGCCTCAAGGCCGTTCTCGAGAAGATTGACGACAGCACTTTGCAGGAGCGTCGGATCATGGGCTACGACGACGCTCTGATCCGGCAAGACGACGGAAATCTGCTTTTGCGCGTCAGAGGGACGAAGCGTTTCAATGATTCGGGCACTTTCCCGAACGCAGTCGCGGAGGTCCGTTTCACGCAGCGACAGCGGCTGGTTCTCAAGGTTCTTCTTCGCCGAGCTGATCTGAAAGAGGATTTGATCCGCGATCCGCGCGACGTCCTGTTGAGCCTCGGCTTGCGTGGCCTCGTCCACTGATGGATCAACCGAGATGCCCACCATTCTCCGGAGTGCCGCGAGCGGATTGTGCAAGTTGTGGATGAGATCCCGATAAGCGTTGGCGCTGAGCTTCTTTGCTTTTTCCTCGGCAAGGCGTTCGCGGGCGTTGGTGAGATCGAGTTTCGTCTTGGAGATGGTCTGCCTGATTTCCTCAAGCTCACGGACCTGAATAGGGTCCGATCCTTGGGCTTCGGTAGTCGATAGTCCTTGGATTTCACGATGAAGCTGCTCAAGCGGGCGAAGTGCTCCCTTGATGGCTGCGCGCATCTGCCGCGCTGAAAAAAAAGAGATGAAGAGACTTCCGATCAGTGTCACAAGCGAAACGCCGAGAGCACTCACGAGTGTCGGACCAAGCGGAGTAAAGCTGTAAAGCAAGGCGCCCTGCGAAGGTCCGCCCTGATGAAGTACGGGAAGGCTCGAAACGATATTGGAACGATTAAAGCCGCTGCCCCAGATGCGAAGACCGGGTGCCGGCTTCAAGAAGGACTGATCCATTTCAGAGACGCTCCGCGTGCTCGCGAAGGTCTGGTCTCGCTGAACCAGGACCAGATCCATATTGCGGCTCTCTTTCACGCCGTGAAGCACGCGCAAGATCTCGGGACGATCGCCGGTTTCGACCAGAGTGGCGAGGTATGGCGAGAGTGCAGCTAAAACCTGCTGATCCGACGAGGCCCGCGATCCAAGGGAAAATACGGCGAAGACGCCTGCGATAAGAACGGAGACGGCGACAGAGACGCCAAGGCGATATGGAGTCAGCTCGCGTTGGACGTGACTGGCAAAAGACGGGGCGCCGGTCTTCATTTGCCACCTCCGCAATCCTCGGTCAGCGATACGCTCTGGTAGCTGATGTAAACGTCGGCCAAGATGTTCGGCTCAAAGCCTCGGACGCATTTCGAGATCCAGTAGTTCGCGCGAGGGTGAAAGAGGTTCACCGTCACCGCGGAATCGTTCACGAGCTCAAGTGCCGTGGCGTAGAGGGCTTCCCGCTTCCTTCGGTCTTGTTGGGTCCGTGCCTCTCGAAGTGCTGAGTCAAGCGCCGGGTTCTTGAGTCCGCTGAAGTTATCGGGGTTCGACGATTCGAAGTTCCGAAGGAGGAACTCGGCGTCGGGGTAATCCACATTCATGGAAACAAGGAACGCTTGATGCGACTTCGCAACGTAGCCTTTCATCAGCTCTTCCCAATCCATCGGGACCACATCGGCGTTCCAACCCTTCGCACGCAGGTTGCTCTCCAGAAAAGCGCGCATCTCGCTACTCTGGGAAAGCTCCTTGGGGATCACCAGGCGGATCTTCTCTTTCGGAGGCTTCCCAGCGGGCTGTGAGGCAGCGGCCGCTTGAGCGACGGCGCCAGAGAGCCCCGGCGGGACATACCCATACGCAGGGAACGCATCGGGATAGAACTTCGCTCGGAAGCCTTCGGCGTCGAGATCGTGCCGGAAGAGCTTTCTCGTCGCGACCGAGGTGAAAGGCTTTGCCAGCGAGTTGAGACCGATGATCCAGGTCGCGGCAACGGGGCTCGTAACTTTCTGGCCGGATTTGAAAACGGGGTTCTCGCCAGTCAAAGGCCAGTTCGCCAGGTCATGCACGAGACCCGTTTCAGCTGCCTTGGTGGCTTCGGCCTCGGTCAGCTCCCGAAGAACCAGGCGGCTGAGCTTCGGGGCGCCCAGGTAGTACCCCTCGAAGCGCTCCAGAATCAGGTCTTTCGCGGGACTCGTTCTCTTTTCCTTGAACCGAAAAGCCCCCGACCCAATCGGTCGGTCAAAGAATCCCGGCTTCTCGAGCTTTGCTTTCGGAAGAATCTTAGCCGTGGCCCCGGCCAGGACCGAGAGAAACGGCGGAAACGCCTGCTTGAGTCGGATTTCGACCGTGCGGGCGTCGAGCGCACGAAGCCCTAGCTTCGCCTCAGGGCCATCCGCTCCTTCGATGCAGTCGTAGTACTTCCGAACCTGACTGGAGGGCGCCAAGGCCCGTTTAAGCGACGCAACGGCGTCTTCGCCGATCACGGGCGAGCCATCGTGGAATTTGGCGTTCGGGCGAAGGCGGAAAGTCAGTACCTTGCCATCCGGACTGATGGACCAGCTCTCCGCCAGCGCCCCTTCGAGCTTGAGCGTGGACGAAAACCCGAGGAGGCCGTCGTAAATCAGGTTGCCCGCGACGAGCGAGGCGGTGTCGTTCATTCGGATGGGATCAAGGGTGAGGGGAAGGGAATAGACCGCCTTGACGTAGACACCCCGCTCAGGAGCCAGGGACGGCGCTGCCAGTGCCGCAAAGCTTGCGGTAACTCCGATCGATATTAGTACTGCTAATCGATACCCGAGTAATCTACTCATCTGGCCTCCAATGACGACCCACATGAGCGAAAGGCGCGCCAACGGAAGCCCGCATATAGCGCGAGGCGGTAGATTTTGCAAAAAATGGCTAAACAATGCCTATTTTCAAAATTTTACAGGGTTGGAAGGGGTGCGGGTGTCGAGCCTGGGAGCCCGCCTTCAGAGCCGAAGTGGCCCCGAATTCTTGGTACCGGCGTCTCTCATTTTTGAGAGATACCCTTTCGTTCGGCCTCGGCTCAGGAATTGCCGACCGCTTGGTAGACCGCCCTGCAACGGTATTGTATTGCTAAATTTATGGGATTCATCGAGCCAACTACGACAATGCTGAAAGATGGGACAAAGCTGACCGTGCGCGTGGGCGAGGACCGGGATGCCGATCAGCTCATCGAAAACGCGAACCACTTTATTGAGCATGGCGAAGGTCAGGTTCTGGTTCCGGGCGAACTGAAGTTGACTCATGAGGACGAGATCAAGTGGATTCGAAATCATCGGGATAAGCCAACGAACCTGCTTCTGGTCGCGGAGGTCGAAGGAAAGCTTGTCGGTCATATAGATTTCTATGGGGCTTCCAGAAAGCGCCTTTTACATACCGGTCACTTCGGCTTGGGCATAAGAGAAGAGTATCGGTCCCGCGGAGTCGGCAAGGCGCTGCTTTCGAAACTAATTTCGTGGGCAAAGGGCAACGGTGTCATCGAAAAGATAAATCTCCAGGTGATCGCGAACAATGCACGCGGTATCGCATTATACGAGTCCCTGGGGTTTCTCGAATCCGGCAGGAAGCGTAGAGAGATCAAGTTAGAGGATGGAAGCTATGTCGATGATGTTTCGATGGAGCTAATCCTGAAGTAAGCGGTGAATCATGATTGTTGAACTAATGACTCCCGACGACTTGCCTGCGGTGACAGTCCTCGCTGCGCAGCTTGGATACCCAAATTCCATAGCTGATCTTGAGGCGAGGTTTCACGAGATCACGGGCCACGAGCTTTACGCTCTCTTCGTCGCAAGAAACGATGATGGTTCAGTACTCGGATGGATTCAAATTAATGCTGAGCCGATTTCCTTGCTGGTGGGACCTCGTGCTGACATAGCCGCACTTGTTGTCGATGAACGACACAGAAGTAAGGGTGTTGGACGAGAGCTCGTTAAACAAGCCGAGCTATGGGCACGTGAGCGCAACTTTGAAATGATCCGTGTTCGATCGAATGTTACTAGACGCGATGCTCACAGATTTTATCAGCGTGAAGGGTATGTGCTTTCAAAAACAGGAAATATCTTTACCAAGAAGATAAGCCTCCTCGTGCCTAAGGAAGCCTCCGATGAAAAGTGAAATTCAAGAAATTATCGATCGAGAAACTAGGGCATGGGACGAAAGCTCGGTTGATCACCTGCTATCTATCTTTCATCCAGACATGGTTTGGGTTTGGCCACCCGATGCTTCAAGTTATGACCCGTCGACCTGGGTCTCCCCCTTGGGAAAATTTAACCGCGAACGGTGGGCGAAGTCCTACAATGAGTGGTTTCAGAAGTTCGAGCTAGTGAGAAACGTCAGGACCACCCAAAAAATCGTGATGACGGAACAAGGCGATGGCGCCTTCGCGATCGTTGATATCGACACCCTTTGGCGCACGTCTTCTGGCGAAGAGTCTCATTGGAGCGGCCGAACCTGCAAAACGTACGCGAAGACAAGTTCTGGCTGGAAGATGATTTTCCAAGTCGGAGCGCTGAAAGCCTTGTTGGTGCTCGCACTTTTCATTGCGGTCACATCCTTTGAAGTTTGTGCGCACGCGGCGCCTTGGCAGCCTGCGGGTGGACGAGAACAAGTCCCCCTGTGGCCAGCTTCGCCTCCTAATTTTAAGTCTGCACCAGGTCCTGAAGAACTCGCGAAGGCCGCCAACCTAGTTGCAGGTCAGCCGTGGCACGAGATTACAAATGTCGCGCGGCCCACGTTCACCGTCTTCTCGCCGAAAGACAGTAATACGGGAGCAGCCGTGATTGTTTTTCCCGGCGGGGGCTACCGGGGTCTCGCAATCGACTTGGAGGGGACGGAAGTCTGTGATTGGTTGACATCGAACGGGGTTGCTTGTGTTCTCTTGAAGTATCGCGTCCCTGGTTCTGGCCCTCACTGGAACCCGATCCTTCATAAGCGAATCAAGCCGAAAACGCACACTGCTTTGCAAGACGCGCAGAGAGCGTTAAGCCTTATTCGGCATCGCGCGAGTGATTATGGAATCAACCCAAGCAAGATCGGCGTCTTAGGGTTCTCTGCGGGCGGGCATTTGGTCGCCGCTATCAGCACCAATCAGAAGCGCATCTACTCGCCCGTCGACGACGCCGACAAGGGCAGTGTCCGCCCTGATTTTGCCATCGCTCTTTATCCAGGGCACATGTCAGTTAATTACAAAGATGATCTTTCAAAGTTGAACCCGACAATTCGCGTAACGAAGCAGACGCCGCCAACTTTGCTCATTCACGCCCAAGACGACCCGGTTGATCCCGTAGAGTACTCTCTTCTTTATTATGCGGCCCTCCGGAAGGAGAAAGTTCCCGTCGAAATGCATTTATTCGCAGAGGGGAAGCACGCCTTTGGGCTTCGTCGGACTGATCTTCCTATTACAAAGTGGCCGAAAATAGCGGAAACATGGCTGAGAACAATCAAGATGATCGGAGACCGAGATTCGTCAGTCTCTCAAAAATGAGAGACGATTCTCAAGAGACTCTCTCGCAGATGAGAGACGGACACCGCTCGGTGTCGAACTGATCGTTCCTCTCCATCTTCATTGATTACAACGACATAAGTCATTCTGTCCGGGCGCGCACTCGCGGCCCCAGGCCCCGGCACGCCGTTGCTCTTAGCAGTCTCCCGTAACCGTCGCGTTCGACGGCAACGGGAGGAAACATGACCGGCTACTTCAAGGCCCGCTCTGGCGGCCTCATTCAAGAGCTTCGGCTTCTCGACTTAAGCGATCTCGGCGAACTCGAAGAAATCTCTGACGACGACAATCCTGTCGACCCGCTCGATAAGCGGCGACGTATTTCGCTTGGCTATCCCCATCAGTGTCCACGCTGCGAGGCGATCACCCAGGTGATCGGGCGCGATCCTTACTGCACGGAGTGCAACTGGGATTCGCTCACCGATCCCTGCACGGAGGTGCATCGATGGGCTGCCTAAGTCGCATCCGCGACCTTTGGCGAAAGGCCACGCGAAGCTTTCATGATCCCACGCTTTACCAAGTGAGAATCGGCGATCGCATCGAATGGATGGCCACGGATACGTGGCTGCAACACGAAAAATATAACCGTCCCCAATTACAAGGAGTCCACTATGACCGTTACTCAGCACAACCAACCCAAGCCCGCGACCTCGTCCAAGTTCTATCGCTTTCAAGTGATGATGGGTCATCCCACGAGTGATGGCCGCTTTGAGAAAACGAAATCCGTCGGCATGGCCTACCTCAAAGAAGGCCAGACGACCTTCACGCTGAGGCTCTGGACGCTTCTCAACGAGCGCTTCTACGTGCTTCCGAATAAGAAAGATGCCTCGCGGTTTCTCGTTCTTTCGCGGGAGCCAAATAAGAACCCGAATTCCAGGAACAAGTACTTCTGGAACATCGTGGGGAGCGGAAAGGTCGACTCGCACATCGGCGTTGTGCGACTGGAGTTCGATCTCTTTGAAAGGCCCATCTTCATGAGCATCTTCCCTGAGTCGTCTGCCACCGGAGCCCAGCTCCCTGAACCGGAGGTGATGTTTGATGAAGTCGCCTGAAACCATCCTGGCCGCTTGTCCGAAACCAATAACCCTCAACCTTCAAAATGGAGTCAAACGCGATATGAAGCCGTACTACTTCGCAGCTTTCCTTGCTCTTGTTACCGCCGTGGGCCTCATGGCCCCGGAACTTGCGCACGCAGGTCTTGAATCAAGCCTCATGGGAATCAAAACGAAGCTCACGGGCGTGATCCTGCCGCTTTTATCGGTAATCGGGATCGCGATTGCGGCGATCTCGTTCTTCACGGGAAACCCGAACGCAAAACAACACATCGTCTACGCGGTGCTGGGTTGCATCTTCGGGTTTGGCGCGCAGGCCATCGTGGACTTCATCGCTCAGACCGTTCGCTAAGGAGGTCTGGCGATGGATAATGAAGGGCTACTCACCACGAAGGTTCCGCGCGCACTGGAGATGAAAAGCAAGCTCTTTGGCTTTGAGATGCCGGATCTGCTCCTCATCTTCATGAATCTCGCGATCACTAACCTTGTGTTCGGTGCCACGTCCTTTCGCTATCCGCTGGTATGGGGAACAACGCTCGTTTTGGCGTTGTTCCTCTTTTTTGCCAAGCGGGGGCGGCCCGATGGGTACCTGGGGCATCTTGGCGAACTCCTCGCTAAGCCCAGCGTACTCTCGGCCGGCGGAAGAGACCGGGTTTACCGAACCTTTCACTCACGGAGAAAACGATGATTCACGCATCAACTGAAGCCTCGCTTTGCGAGGAGCTTCCGTATTGGGATTTCATGGAGGAGCCTCGAGCGCACGCCGTGCTTAATGACGGCTCGCTTGTCGGCGGCCTTCGCGTCTCGCTCCTGGACATCGAGTGCCTGGATGACCAGGCGATCAATCAGTTCACGATGGGGCTGAGAGCCGCGCTTGATTCCATTGCCGAAGAAACGACGGTGCAGTTCGTTCTTTCGGTGGGATCGGACTTCTCGGACGTCCTTCAGGCGCATCGAGAGAGCCGAACGGCTTCAATTCACCCCTTGGTGAAGACCATTGCCGACCATCGCGACCGGGTACTTGGAAAGGCGCTGACCGATGGCGAGCTCTACCGGCCGGCGCTGTCGATTTGCCTCCGCACGCCGATGGTGGGGCAAAAGAAAGCCGGGTTCTTTAAGAAGAAAGAGCTCTTCTCGAAAAACGCGGCGCAGGCATACCAAGACACGCTCGAAGTCCTGAGTCAGAATGTGGACACGTTGGTGTCGTCGCTTCATGCCGTGGGGCTCGAAGCGCGGCCGCTATCGAAGTCGGAGATCCTTTCGCAAGTCTACTCGTTCCTGAACCCGAAGCGATGGAAGTCAGAGCCCACGCCTCAGATCGTGGCACCTGAGGAGGATTCGGTCGACACGGAGACTATCGCGGGCGCCGAATGGCTCGCCTCCCAATCGCCGAGGGAGCAGCTTGTCTTTGGTGATCTGGTGCTGGGATACGAGCAGTTCACGCTCGATTCGCACCACCACCGCGTCGTGACCCTAAAGACCCTGCCCGAGATGACATTTGCGGGCCAGCTCTCCAATTTCCTGAGGCTTCCGTTCCACTATGACTTGGTTCTTCAGTTCGAGGTACCGGCCCAGGCGTCAGAGATGGCCAAGCTTCAGCAGAAGCGAAAGATGGCGCACTCCCTGGCCGCGACTCAAGGAGGGAAAGCCTCGGACCTTGAGAGCGAGTCGAAGCTCTCGTCGACCGAGGAGCTGATTCGCGAGCTGCTCAACACCGGGCAGCGGATTTATGCCGCGCAAATGGCGGTGATCCTCCGGGCGCCAGCGAACTCTGACGGTGAAAAGAAACTGAATCGTCAGGTCCGCGAGGTGCTCGCTCGTTTCCGCGCGCTCCAGGGTGCCGAAGGACTTGAGGAGAGCGTTGGAGCTTGGAAAATCGTAAAGGGCTCGCTTCCTGCGGCACCGGTGGCGCTTGAGCGAGCGCGGAAGATGAAAACCCATAACCTCGCTGACTTTCTCCCCGTCTATGGACCCAGGGAAGGGGACCGCGATCCGGCCGTGATTTTCCGAAATCGCCTGAATGGTCTGGTGAGCTTCAATCCATTTGATCCAGGACTTCCGAATTACAATTGCTTGGTCACGGGCTCCTCGGGCGCGGGGAAGAGTTTCTTGAATAACTGCATCCTGCTCCAGGAGCTCGCACGGGGCCTTCGGGTGTTCATTATCGACATCGGCGGCTCGTACAAGAAACTGACCGAGGCGCTCGGAGGCCAGTATCTTGAGATCAATCTGTCGGATCAGTACCGACTGAATCCATTCGATATTCCGAACCCGCAGGAGGAGCCGAGTAACCAGAAGCTCAAATCCCTTCTGGCCGTGGTCGAAAGCATGGTGGCCGAAGACGACAAGTCGAAGCTTCCAAAGCTCGATCGTGTCCTTCTGGAGAAGGCGATCATCGAACTCTATAAGCGAAAGCGCGCGACGGGCGAAATCCCGGTCATGTCGGATTTGGCGGCGGATCTCGCAGGAAGCCACGAGCCCTCGATGCAGTCGATCGCAAAGATGCTCTATATGTGGACCGGCGAGCGGCCCTACGGTCGTCTTCTTGATGGCAAAGGAGGCCTCAGGACCGATGCGCCGATCTGCACGTTCGATCTCAAGGGGCTTTCCAGTTACCCGGATCTTCAGAGTGTGATGATCCTGATCCTGACCGACTTCATTCTGACTCAAGTTGAGCAGGACCGTTCGACGAAGAAGCGGATCATTTTCGATGAGGCATGGGAACTCCTAAAGAGCAGCGCTGCTGCGGGCTTTATGGAGTACTGCGCACGTACCCTTCGTAAGACGGGCTCAGGCATTACGTTTATCACTCAAGGCGTCGAGGAAATTGTCGCAAGCCCCATTGGTCCAGCGATTCTCAACAACACCGCGACGAAATTCGTGATGCTCCAGCGGGGTGATTCCGAGATCCTGCGCAATACCTTGAAGCTCAACTCGCAGGAACTATCGCTGATTCACTCGCTTGAGCAAAGAAAGGGCGAATTCTCCGAGGGGTTCATGATCGAGGGCGATCACCGGCAGGTGGTCCGCATTTTCCCGAGTGCCTTTGAATACTGGCTCTCCACAAGCGACGCTCAGGATAACAGATATCTCGCGGAGCAGCGGGCTCAGGGGGTGAACCTGGTTGAAGCGATCGAAAAGGCCGCTCGGATCTACCCGAACGGTGTCGCCCAAGGCCAAGCATCAATCAAAGGAGGGCAAGAATGAAGAGAGCTAAGAAAGCGCTTGTCGTTCTCCTAATGTCCGTTGCTATCGCACTTCCAACTCCTGCAAAGGCGGATCTCTTTGGCGCGGACATCCCGATTCTTCTGAATATCCTGGCAAACGCGGTTACCCAACTCGCGCAGCTGAGACAGATTCTCGGGACTGGCGCGGATACCTTAGGTCTCCTTCGAGACATCAACCGCGGCATTCGGGAGGGGCTTGGCGTGATCCAGATGATGGACCCGAAGTTCAATCCCGGCCTCTATGGCGATCTTGCGACGGCTGATCGCGTGATGGCGGTCATCAACGATCTCTACGGGAGGATACCGCAAACTGGCGATGCGAAGCTTCAGCGGGCTCAAGACCAGTCGGTCGCGGAGAGTATTGCGATGAACGGGACGCTTTTCCGATTTGCCGACCAGGCCGACGAGCAGAGTAGACGCATCATCAGCCATTCCCAGGCCGTGAATCCCCAAGGGGCTGGGAAACTCACCGCGCAGTCGGTCGCGGTGCTCATTGGGGTGACGACTCAGGTGCTCCGGACCAATTCCATGATGCTCAAAATGATGGCCGAGAACATGGCTCTACAGAACCGGAAGGACAAACTCGAGTCCGCCCAGTTCCGCACCCAATACGACGGAATCTCGAGTGCGCTGGGGTCTCTCCCCAAAGAAACGAGTCTGAAACCTCTGGAGTCGGAGTAGGAATGGTCCTTCCTAAACACCAAACAGCATTTACTTCGGACCACCCCCTCCACAGATCCGTGCGGGCACTGCTAATGCACACGGCTCTTGCCTCAGGTGATAACGCCCATTCGTCTGAGCGGATAAGGATGATGGATTTTGGGCGAAGGGAGATGACGGTCGATATGTCGCCGCAGCCGGCCCCACGTCATTGGTCGACGATTTCCGCGCCGTTGCAGCACGGTCAACCAGTAGCGGCAGACCGCTTTGTAGAAGCGGTACAGCACATCCGCATTGCCGGGCACTCCGTAGTATCGGTTGTGTCCGTCCACCACGCTCCTCAACCATTTTCCCTGTTGAGGGATCGGCTGGTGCATGCGCTTTCTCAGCTCCGTTTTCACTTCACTGAGTTTTGCCCTCATCTTCTTCGCAATCGTTCGCCGATGAACCGTGTACCTCTTGTTTCCCCATTTCCTGCCACAGATGTGCGTGAACCCAAGGAAGTTGAAAGTTTCCGGCTTCCCGAGTCCGCGTCGCTTCCGGTTGTTAATGGCCCAGGGGCCAAACTCCAGGATGCGCGTTTTCTCGGGATGAAGCTCGAGGCTGAACTTGAGCATGCGCTCTCTCAGATCCGCCAAAAACTTCTCGGCTTGCGATTTGTGTTCAAAACCCACAACAAAGTCGTCAGCCCATCGCACGATGATCATCTCTCCGCGCGATTTGTCCTGTCGTCTTTGTTGCGCCCACAGATCCAAGACGTAGTGAAGGTAGACGTTCGCGAGCAGCGGCGAGATGTTCCCGCCCTGCGGTACCCCTTCTTCAGTCTCTTCTCTGCGGCCTTCGAACATAACTCCGGCCTTGAGCCACTTCTGGATCAGCCGGAGAACACGCTCGTCACCCACTCGGTGCTCGACAAACTTGATCAGCCACTCGTGACTGAGATTGTCGAAAAAGCCTCGGATGTCCGCATCCAAGACCCAATTCACTTGCCTGGTGAGAAGTCCGACGTACAAGGCATCGAGGCAGTTGTGCTGCCCTTTACCCGGTCGGTATCCATAGGAAAATCCGAGAAAGTCCGTCTCGTAGATCGCATTCAGTACGTCAACCGTGGCTCGCTGAACGATTTTATCTTCCAGCACAGGAACCCCGAGGGGTCTCTGTTTGCCGTCGGCTTTTGGTATGAACGTTCTTTTGACAGGCTTCGCTCGGTATCCTCCCTTGCGCAGTCGCTCAGAGAGGGCCGCGAGGTTTTCCTCAAGCCTTTCTCCATAGCTTGCCCAAGTCTCCCCATCGACGCCGGCCGCTGCTGTTCTCTTCATCGCGAAGTAGGACGCACGGAGTCTGTCGACGTTGTAGATATGGTGCATCAGGTTCGTGAACCGCACCTTTTTATCGCTCTTGGCGAGCTTGCGTACGCGATCAAGCGCATTGGGCGCGCCTTTGTGGGCTGCTGTGACCCTCGACGCGTTTTGCTTGTCGCGTTCCCTTTGGCCAGAACCCTTCCCTCCATCCCGCTCCGCAGGCGCATGGGTGCCACCCTTGTTCGCGAACTTCGCAGGTACTTTGGTTCTGTCCGACTTCCCATGTTCGTTCATCATCGTCGTGCGTCCTTAGACTTCACGATGCGAACCAATGGCGTTGCACCACTGGCTGAACATGGGATCTCCCGGTTCTCGCGCAGATTGGCACGGCAAAGCATGCTCAAGTTCTTTGACCCCGTCAGGTATCGACCGATCTCGCCGAAACGATCCATCGATTGTTGCCTTCCGCGTCCTCCTAGGGCGTCGGCACCTGATTTCGAGTTGATTTCGGGGCTCAATACTTGGCCTGCTTGCAACCCTGTCAACGCTTCGGACGTGCCATTGCGGACACGCCCGCATGACTCGGGCACTTTATCGCTGGCTAGGCGTTTAAAGGTTAATCGTAACACTAACAACCAATCTGCCGGTTTATCCCGGCGCTCAGGGGGTAACTGATGCCACAGTTTGAACTTCTCGGTTCGCTCATGCGCGACCTGCACCAGGATTTCGTCAGGGTCTATTACCTGATGCTCCCCGTCTTCTTTGCGCTCTCGATTGCGGTGACATGGTTTCGCTCCCCGCAAGGAAGCATCGAGTTTCTGGATGTCCTGAAGCGCGCGGTGATCTCGACGATTCTCCTGGCGGCGTTTCCGGATATCAGCCGGGCGATTGTCTTTGTCGCCGATGGAATCACCGAGCGAATTGACTCCTTAAGTTCCATCGACACGATCATCCGCATGGCCCAGGAGAAATCCCAGAACTACTCGCTCTCACCGACGAGCATTCTCCTTCAGTTCAATGACCTGATCATCGCGACGTTATCGTTTTTGAGCTACCTCATTCTCTATATTGCGCGCTATCTGACGATAGCGATGTATCACTTCTTCTGGGCGTTTTTCATGGTGGCCGCACCCTTGCTGCTTCTCTTCAACTTGTTCTCGGGAACAAGCCAGATCACGGTGAACCTTTTCAAGGGAATGATCGAGGTGGCCTCTTGGAAAATCGTGTGGGCGATCCTGGGTGCGATGCTTACGGCGCTTTCCTTTGGCGATGCCTACAAGGCCGAAGGAAACTACCTGACATTGATCGTCATAAATTTCGTGATTGCCATCGCGATGCTTGCGACCCCACTTATCGTGCGCTCGCTTGTGGGACAAGGCTTTCAGTCCATGTCGTCGACCCTCGGGCCTGCGGCGGTGGCCGCGATGGCAGCCGCCCCGGCCCGAGCCGCGATGGTGGCAACAACCAGTCGAAATGTTCTCAACCACGGACAGACTTTCGTGCGCGCTCAAGTTGCGAAGATCCGAACTCCTCCTCGTAACCGCTAAAGAAGGGATTTACGCATGAACCAGAATACAAAGCTTGAATCAGCCCGGTTCCCCAGGATGCTCGGGGAACTCACGCACTCGAATCAGGTCTTGAAGGTGTTTGCTTTACTTGGGCTGGCGCTCGCGCTTGTGTGCGGCGGGCTTCTGTATGTAACGGCGACCCGACCGCCGGTGGTCTTGGCTCTCAGTCCTTCGGGCGCGTCGCTTGAACAGACGACGCTTCCGAAGCCGGAGGATGAGGTTCGGGAGGCGATCGCTCGCTATCTCGAACTTCGGTATCGATGGGAGCCTGCGAATGTGAAGCAGCGACTGCGGGGCGCAGAGGCCTTTATACTTCCTAATAGCGTGAGGGCGTACCAGGCGGCCGTAGCGAACGTTGCGAAGTTTTCGACGGAGAAAGCTGTTGCCCAGCGGGTATACCCCGAGAAGATCGACGTGAGTCTTGAGAGAAGGACCGCAGTTATCACCGGAGATCGCGTAACGGCCATCCAGGGGTTAAAGGCTGCCGGTAGCCTTCGGCTAGAACTGGGTTTCGAGAGCGGCACAAGATCAAAAGAAAATCCTTGGGGCATTTACGTCGCAAAAGAAAGGGAGGAGTGATCGGTCGAACAATCGGCTCATTGATTCAAATGTCGATGTTAGATGACTGCCGGGATTCAGTTCCGGATGTTTTGGCGGGCTTTCGGAAGCTCCTTCAGGACCAGTTGAAGCCACTTAAGCTCTGCCTCAAACAATTCGATCGTGAGAGATACCATGAGGCGTCCTGCGGTAACCATGGCGCCTGAGTCGGCAGCAAATTCGGCGAGAGTTCGCTTTTCTTTTTGGAGTTGCTTTGTCAGATATTTCTGTCGAGCCTTGATAACCTCGCTCGTCTTTTCTGAGGATAAATGAGTTGAGAGCGCCATCCACGTCATAAAGGGCGATGGGGGGCGTTGCTCAGCCCAAGTCAGCCTGCTTAGAGCATCGTTCATGGCCTTGGTGCCTTTCGAGGTAATGCGAAAGACTTCTCGTTCTGGGCCAAGTGGATCCGTATCGGTGGTTGCAGGCTCGATGAGTCCGAGCTTAGCCAACTTCTTAATACTGTAATAGACCTGTGGTCGAGAGATCGGTGCCCAGTCTTCCGCATCTCGAATCTCAAGCTCGGCAACTAGTTTGTAGCCGTGCATGGGAGCTTCTGCAAGCAGACTGAGGACTACTAGATCCGCAGGGGATAGTCGCGATGAGCTTCGTTTCACTTTGTTCTCTTTTTCCGTAATTGGCTCCAATACCACCAGTTCTTCTGTTGCTGGCTCAGATTAGGATCATTTACCTGCTCAATCGCTGCTCTGAAGACGTCCTCTACACAAGGATCATGCGATGCCTTCGTCATTACGCAAAGGCGCCGATAGAGCTCCGTGGCATCTTGGTCTCGCAAGTCATCTATGGTTCGAATGCCAAGAAGCTCGAAGTCTTTCACAGTAGCGGGACCGACCGAGACTAAATCAATCAGTCGCTCTTGATGGGGGTGGTCAGAGAGCTTCGTTTTCGGTTTGCTAGCCTTAGTTGACATGTAGTCTAAATTAGACTAGTCTCGATACCGAATCAAGGAGAACCCAAATGAAATTCGGATATGCCATTGCCTATGTTGAGAACGTACCTGAAACAGTCGAGTTCTATGAGAAGGCGTTCGGACTTGAGCGCTTGTTCATTCACGAAAGCAACGGCTACGCAGAGATGAACACGGGCACAACGAAGCTGGCATTTGTCAGCTTCGAGCTTGCAAAGTCAAATGGCCCGGAATTCTCTAAATTTGGCCGCCCATCGACGCCACCTCCATTCGAAATCGCGCTTGTTACTGAAAACGTCGGTGCCGCGTTCGAGAGAGCTCTTTCACAGGGTGCGGCCCAGGTGATGAAGCCGGTCCAAAAGCCATGGGGCCAGGAGGTAGGCTACGTGAAGGACTGTAACGGCTTCCTTGTAGAGATTTGCTCGCCGATGGGATGACGCGCGAGTATTCGCCCTATTGCGAAATAGTTTGAGCAACTGAAAACCCTCTTTTCCAAAGGAGGGCTCATGAATCCACTATTTCTCTGGATTCTGTTGCTTGTATTCCCATTTGCGACCGAGGCCGCTCCGCCGAAGGTGCGGAGAGCTGCAATCGCTCAAGATCAAATCGAGGCCGTCCGAACGGCGCTTGGGATCGCAACGATCATCCAAGTACCGGATCGGCCCAATAGCGTCGTGGTGGGTGATCTCGACGCTTTCAAAGTTGAGTATCTGGATCAGGCCGTCACGATCAAGCCGCTTCATGGGAGCGCCAAGAGCAATCTGTATATCTATACGGATTGGAGGCGCTACAACGTGCAGCTCGTGACCGGCCCCGAACCAGCGGCCGATTACGTCGTTTATCTTGAGAACCCGAAAGAAACCTACAAAGAGGCAAAGGCATCGCTTGTCTGGACACCGATAAAGCGATCTCTCACGAATGAGACGCTTTCGCTGGAGGTAAAGCGCTTGGGTCGGTCTCGTGACGGCATCCTCCTGATCGAGTTCATCATTCGAAGCACGAAGCCCGAGGTGTTGAAGGCGGAATGGCTCTGGCTCACGCAAAGCGGAGTGACGCGGCCGATTCACCTTCTGTTTCTCTCGTCGATGGCGATCAAGCCGGGCGAGATAGTTTCAGGAGTGATGCAAGTCCTTCGCTCGGATGTTTCGGATGCGGACCCACTGCGCTTGGAGCTGAGGTGGAAGAAAATGTCATTTCTAACTCTTCCCAAGGTGACCGCATGGAAATAATAGCCTCAGTTTCTCTGAAGGAGCGACTCTCGAAGTTCTTTCTGAAAGAGCCCAAGCCTTTCACCACAAAACGTGATATCGATTGGGGTGCGATCAAGAAGTTTGGCGCCATCGGCATCGGCGTTGCCGTCGTGGCGCTTCTTCTGATGCCCGAGCCCAAGCCCGAGAACCCGAGCTTTCATGAGAAGGCTGAGCCCGGCTCCGCACAGGTGGCGAAAGTCCCCGAATCAACGGCCACCGATGACACTTGGGCGCAACTTCAGGCGGCGAAAGCCGGCGTGGGCGCTGTGCCCTCGTCGCTTGATTACCTCTATCAGTCCGCGCAAGGCGTGGGTATGGGCGGCGGAGGTCGACGTGGAGGCGATCGCAGTACCTCGATGGTCTTGACCCGAGGGGGGCTTGACTCCAGAACCCAGCTTCCTCCGGGAAGCCGCATTCGCGTGAGACTTATAGAAAGAGCGACCATTTCGGGGCAAGCGATGCCCGTTATCGGGGTGGTCTCATCGGACTTCCAGCATGAGGACACGGTCGCGATTCCTGAGGGATCAAAGCTCTTTGGCGAAATCTCGTTTGATGACTCCTCGGAGCGGGCACACCTCGCCTGGCGGGCGCTTCAGTTTCCGGATGGACGGGAGCGCCAGCTTTCGGCCATTGGCGTAGGCCGCGACGGACAAGTTGGCGTTGAGGGGCGGGTTTATTCCGAGGCTGTGAAGAACACGATCGGTCAAACCATCACGCGCTTTATCGGCGCCTACGCCGAGGGCTCCATGTCGCGCGGACAACTGGGCGCTTCCGAG
This sequence comes from Oligoflexia bacterium, assembly GCA_023701205.1. Lineage (GTDB taxonomy): Bacteria > Bdellovibrionota > UBA1018 > UBA1018 > UBA1018 > JAMPXJ01. Next base: position 56,664 of record JAMPXJ010000024.1, on the reverse strand, counting down.
GGAGGCCACTCAAACGGCATGAAAAACGCCATCGCCGAGACCGCCAAGGATCGCGCCAATACGTGGGCCGAGGACCTGAGAAAAGAGAAGAAATGGATTGAGCTTGAGGCCGGCACCGAGTCGCTAGCCGTTCTCAATCAGGCCTTCACGTTCCGCGATCCGGGAGCGACCAATGGACGATAGGGGGATTGAGCCAAGCGATCAGCTTCTTCTTTGGGGCGCGGGACTTATTGGCGCCATTTCGGCCTTGAGTCGCCTGGATGGGTGGTTCTCCCATTGGATCAAAGCTCCGGAGAACCAATTGCTTCTTGCGAGCGCGTTGGGTGCTGGCACAGCCGGAGGCGCAGCGTGGGCCATGAAAAAGCGCAAAGTCGCGGTGGAGAAACGAGAACGCGAAAAGGCAATCCTCGCTCCCGCTCCGGGCTCAGTCTATTGCGGGAAAACGAAAGAAGGCGAGGAGGTCCACATCAAGCCCAGGCAGCGTGCCATGCATACGCAGGTGATCGGAACGACCAATGCCGGTAAGACGGAGTCGGTCATTCTCCCCTGGGCGATTCAAGATATCGAGCAAGGCCGAGGACTCATTCTGATCGACGGAAAGGCCGACCGCTCGCTTCTTGATAAGCTCTGGACCTATACGGTGAAATCCGGGCGAGAGAAGGACTTTAGGCTCTTTTCACTCAGCCACATCGAGGAGTCGCACCAGTTCAACCCCTTGATTGGCGGAACGGCCGAGGAGATCTCCGAGCGCGTTTTCAATTCCTTTGAATTTGAAAACCCGTACTACCGAAGCCTTCAATTTGAGATCTTTTCGCAGGTGATGCGCGTTTTTGAAGCGGCGAAGTTCGTTCCGACCTTTACTCGGGTGCATGAGGTCATCACAAAGCCAAACCGGCTTCAGGCCATTGCGCGGGAGCTCGAGGATTCGTCCCTTCGTGAGTGGAGTGAGTACTTTGCGGCCCTTTCGATCAGCGAGAGGGCGCAGAGAACGAGCGGGCTGACGGCAGCGCTCAGTCACTTCGCCTTTGGCAAGAGCGCGTGCCTCTTCAATACCGAGAAGCCCGGCATCACGCTTGAGGACGCGTTAAACCAAAACCTGATCGTCTACTTTCAGCTCCCAGTGCTTCTCTCCCCGTTTCTGGGAAAGGCGTCGGGAAGAATGATCCTTCAGTGCCTTCAGAGCGCGGTCGCCAATCGCCATCGGAGCGCCGACAAGAGCCCGCAGTTCTTCTCGGTCTTCTTGGATGACTTTTCCGAGTATCTTTATCCGGGATTCGTTTCGGTGCTCAATAAATCGCGAAGTGCCAATGTCGGCGTCGTGTTTGCGCATCAGGCCCTGGGTGACATCAAGACGATGGGAGACGCGATCGCAAACTCGATTCTCACCAACGCCAACATCAAGGTCTTCATGCGAGGCAATGATCCCGAGTCGGCCGAGTACTTCTCGAAAGTCATCGGCACGGTGAAGGCGATCAAATACACCGAGCGGAGGAAGAAGGTCCTCTGGAAGGAAGAGGCGACGGGCGATACCTCAGCCCGCGAAGTCGACGAGTTCGTCATCCACCCGAACCACTTCAAGCGCGAACTCGGCGTCGGCGAAGCCGTCATGATCATTCCGCACGAGGCTGGGAGCCGGGCGATCGAGATCAAGTTCCGGAGGTATGGGGATTTACCGCCCAGCGAGATCCCTGTAGTTCCGAAGACAAATAGGGAGAGTGCCGGCCTAAAGGTGAATATTGCCGCATAGACCGACACATGGCCACCTCTGGCCCTCATCCTGGACAGGGCAGACGGATGGCTCTAATGTGGTGCAATGAGAATCAAGCTCGACGACAAGGATTTCGTTTACAGAGTGGCGGGAGTCGCCACTTTCGAGAATCGTGTACTACTCCATCGTGCAGAGTCGGATAACTTCTGGGCCTTACCCGGAGGCGCCTGCGAGTTTAATGAGGATTCAAGAACTGCTCTGAAGCGGGAAATAAATGAGGAACTGAACGCCGAAATTGAGGTTGGCGAACTCCTCTGGGTTGTGGAGAACTTTTTCGTGTATGACGGGGTCCCATGGCACGAAATCGGCCTTTACTATCATTTTCGTTTCACTGGCGAGTCTCAAAAATTCTATCGGCAGGATGAGTTCGAAGGGGTGGAGTCATTCTTCAGAAAGGATCAGGATATTAGATTGATCTACAAGTGGATCCCACAGAACAAGATGCCAGAAGAGGACATTCGCCCGAAATTTCTCAGGGAGGCTCTGCGGCAACTGCCGAAACATACCGAGGTCATCGTTAACCGAGACTGGATTGCCCCGAGGACTTTGTGACCCAAGTTGAACGCTATCTCCGAAAGTGGTCCCTGTCGAATCCGGTAGAGTTGGCGCGGACCCAAACAAGTAATGTGTATCGCGTTCAGGTAAAGGACGAAGTGGCTGCATTAAAACTCCTTACACCCGTAGGAAAAAAGGACGAAGGAAGCTCAGCGGTAGTCCTTAGATGCTACGCAGGTCGCGGATGTGTTCGCTTAATTGAGGCGGACGATCAGGCTCTGTTGTTGTCGTATGCGGATGGAAGGCCGCTTAGCGACCTTGTTTCCGATGGAAGGGACGATGAAGCGACCGAGGTTATATGCCAACTCATTCAGAAGCTGCATTCCTATCGGGACGAGATACCTGCTGGACTCAAGTCTACACGAGATAGTTTTCAGGCCCTTTTTCGGTGGTGCTCCTTAAATCCCGATAATGTGATGCTGAGGACCGGATCGGAGCTAGCGGTGAAGCTGCTAGCCTCTGAGACTAAGCAGGTCCTCCTTCATGGCGACATTCACCATATGAACACTCTTTGGTCCTCAAGAGATGGCTGGGTGGCGATTGACCCGAAAGGACTCGTAGGAGATCCGTGCTATGACTTAGCGAACGTCTTCTATAATCCGAACTTTCTCCCCCAACTGATTGAAAGACAGGATCGAATAGAGATGCTTTCAGAAAAGTTCTCAACGTTCTTCAATCTCGAGCGCCAGAGGATTCTTGCGTTTGCCTTCTCGTTCGGATGTTTGAGCGCCGTTTGGGCGATGGAAGACGGTACTGATCCGGAGCCACGCCTGAGAACAGCGGCGCTAATTCAAGGCCTATTGGGAGCGGCCTGATATTGGGCGGCGGAGAAGCTGAATCGTATTTCAGACTCTGAAAATCATATCGCGCATCCACTTGAGCATTCCCAACATCCTTCAACAAGGGAGCTTAAGTGAACCAAGACAAAGCAAACTTCTATTACTTCGCGTTGATCAATGTGACGGCGCTCGCCGTCGCGCTGTCTGGCTGTGCCACATCGAGTAAGAGCATCGGCCTCGGTGGCGCGATCGGAACCGGGACCGGCGCGGTCCTGGGCGGGATCGCGGACCCTGGCAAGAACGGCGAACTGAGAACCCGCAACGTCATCGTCGGTAGCGCCCTTGGCGGCATGGCCGGGATGATCGCGGGATCGGTCATTCACGAAAACACCGAAGAGCAGAAACGGGAGGCTTTTCTCAAAGGGCAGGCATCGGCTCCCCAGCCAAAGCCTGGGGCCATGCCGGCCTTGAAGAGCCCCAAGGTCGAGACTCATTGGGTTGAGGGCCGCATCGTCGGCAACCGTTTTATCGAAGGGCACTTCGAGTACATCATCAGCGAACCCGCGCGATGGGAGGAAAAGTGAGAGGTACTCACCAACCTCCTCTGGAGCTGATCCGATTCATGGCGAAGACCGGCTTCATCAGTCATGACCTCTGGCGCCGGTACTTCTGCACGGCACAGTCGTCGAGCTGGGCGCGGCGGATGAAGAACGGGCTGATCCGTCGCGGATACCTGAAGCTCCATTCGAGCAAGTACCACGGAGCCTTGTATCTACTGGATCGGGAAAGCCCTGTGGTGCGCGCGATGAACCTTAATCCGGTCGCTCCGCCTCCCGTTGGTCAAATCGACCACGACGAGATCCTAGCCGAGGGAATTCTGAGTCTTGAGCGATCCGGCCTCGTTTCCTTCTGGCAGTCCGAGAGTGAACTGAAGAAGCTCGGAGCCAATGACTACCGCCTGGAAACGCAAGGCCAGTTGATCAAGTATCCGGACCTTCTGATCTACGCTTCAGCGCCACTCCCCGAGAGGATCATGGCCGTGGAGCTGGAAAGAACGCTAAAGACCCGGCGCCGGTATGTCCAACTGCTCGGTGCCTACGCGTCCATGAAGCGGATTAATGGCCTGATCTACGTCGTCGAGAATCCGTCCATCAAGCGGACGATCCAAGAGGTGATGAAGGAGGTCTATTTCCCGGTGAACCGGCTTCCGGTGTCCTTCTTCACGCAGGATGAATGGCTGAGCGACGCGGCGGCGGTCCTAGCAAAGGCGGCTGGGCCGGCGCCGGCAGCCGCGAAAATCGCTTCGTAAGAGCTCGTCCGTAGCACGTCCTGAAGAGACCAACTGAGCTACTTGCTTGAATCGAATCAAACAAGACTTAACGAGCTGAAAGCCAAAGAAAAAACGCCCCGCCGCGCGCCCGTGCTTGTCCCTGGTCGGCTCCTGACCCCTCCCACCCGACGATGCGGTTGGAAGGGGTCAGGAGCCTGGTACAAGACACGGGCGGCGGCGGGGAAAAACGGGAGGTAGGATATGGAAGATCAAATTCAATTGAAGGAAATAGAGGAAAAAAAGACTGAGGAAAAAGGCGAGGAGTTATATCGGATATCTGTTTCGAAGGCAGCGGAAGAGGCGTTGTCGAGCGTGGTGGACAGGGTGAATAGCGGATTCGAGGGCGGGAAAGTCAATCGGACTCAAGTGCTCAATTGGGTTCTCGTGCGTTATGCCGAATCATGCGGAGACGCAGAAATCCGAGAGATCCGGGCCGAGCATTTCGATGACATCGCGTTCCTTGAATCAGTGCTGCGGAAGGCCAAGAAGTCCGGCAAAGTTCCTTCGGATATCAAAGCTCTATTGCAGAAGCAGCTCGGACTTGATGAGGCCGCCAAGCCACGTGCAAAAAGGGACTTGAAAAAGAATGTCATCAATGATGACATGACGAACGAGGGAGACCAATGAAGGGAGACGAGGTCAAGCGCATCAGGGAGAAGTTTCAAATGAGCCGCGACGAGATGGCGGAGCTTCTTTGCCTGTCAGGTTATCGCAGCATGATGAACATCGAGACTGACTTCCGCGCCCCAGGGAAACTTGCGATCCGGCTGCTTCGATATCTGGATTCGCTATCCAAGCCGAAGGCCATAGCCCATATCGAGGAACTCAAACGCCATGAGCCCAAATAGGTTCATCCAGCTTTGGAGTCAAAGGATGGCAAAACGAATCGCAGCTTTGTCCAGTGCGGCTAAGCGCGCGATCCCTCGAGTTGAACTCATTCCTGCTTCAGTAAGTGCAGACCAAGATCCGTTGCGTCGGAAGGACCTGGACGATCTGATCGCTCAGATTGTCCTTCTGGGGCGCCGTAAAGGGCGCTGCAAGCCCCAGCGCGACGAGGAGGAACGTGATGCCGCATAAGATTGGCGCGTATGTAAGGGTGTCGACCGAAGAGCAAGCGCAGGTCATGGATGGCTCCATCGAGAACCAGCAATACCGCGTGAGAGGCTACGTCGATTTGCGAAATAGCCAGGAGGGATCTTGGGGAAAGATCGTCGATACCTACATCGATGACGGCTATTCCGCGAAGGACACCCGTCGACCGGCCTACCAGCGGATGATGAGGGATATCCGTGCTGGCAAAATCAACATGATCCTGGTGACCGATATCTCGCGCCTTTCGCGCAATATCTTCGACTTCTGTGGACTCCTGAAAGAGCTTGAAGAGCAAAAGGCTAAGTTCTTCTCGGTCAAAGAGCAGTTCGATACGAGCACGCCGGTCGGCGAGATGATGATCTACAATATGATCAACCTCGCCCAGTTCGAGCGTAAACAGACCTCCGAGCGCGTATCCATGAACTTCCACTCGCGCGCCCTGCGTGGGCTTATGAATGGTGGGAATCCGATCCTGGGTTATGACAAGGACCCGAGCAATCCAGGGAAGCTCATCGTCAATCAGGCCGAGGTGCCAGCGGTCAGAATGATTTTCGATACGTATCTGGAGACCGGGAGTCTTCAGGAAACGGCAAAGCGACTCAATGGTACCGGGATTCGCCCAAAGATCGCTTCCGGCCGAAAGTGCCGCCACGCGCTCGATGGGCGATGGACAGTCGGCACCGTCCGCAATCACCTGACGAACCTCACCTACGTTGGCAAGAGGGAAGTGAACAAGCACAACAAGGATGAGGATCAGGAGTCGCTCAAGGCTTGGCAGCGCTATCAAATTGTCAAAGGGGCCTGGCCGGCGATTATCGAAGAAAAGACCTTTGATCTTGTGCGACGACTGGTTCAGGAGAATCGCGTGAAAGAACGCGATCGTTGTAAGAATGGCGATCGCCGATTCTTTCTCCTGTCCGGAATCATCCGCTGTGGAGACTGCGGTCGGGCACTGATAGGCCAGGCTTCCCACGGTAAACAACTGATTCATCGGTATTATGGTCACAAGTTGGTTGTCGGTGAAAAGCAGACCTGCAAAGTTAAACGCCTCCGTGCTGAGGAGATTGAGGAAGCGGTCGTGAATCACTTGGACGAGATGTTACTGCGTGCGGGTCACCTCGATCAGGTCGAAGCGAACATCCGAAAGAACATCGGTGTCCAGGGCGCCGACCTTCTTGTGGAACGAGACCGGGTTCAAAAGGAGCTCACGCAGCTCGAAAAAGACATCGATGCAGCTTTTCGGCTGTATACCGAGATGAGCGGCACGCCTGACGTGGCAAAGATGGTCCACGAGAAGATGGAAAAGCTCGCCGAACGTAAGCGGGAGCTTCTGGCGTTCAGGGAAGAAATCCTGGCCAAGATCGAGGCGGCGAATGACGCGAAGTTTGCCCGCTCTGTCGTTGAAGAACGGGCGACCGAGTTCAAGCGGGGTTGGAAGAAAGCCACTCCGGCAGTTCGAAAGCGTCTGGTCCGGCGCCTGGTGGATCAGCTCATCTACACCCACGATGGCCTGCACGCCTACTACGTGACGGCCGCCGGCAGTGGGCCTTTTATCCCATCTCCCAAAAAAGCAATGGCCCCGGAGTCTTCCTCCGGGGCCATCCCCAACAGTTTCAATGTCCAGAGCTTGCGCTCGACGCGTCCAGCCCGATTTCTTTCGGACGAAAACGCGTCTGTTGTTCAAAGTGGTGGACCCGGTGGGAGTCGAACCCACGTCCGAAAGCAATCCGCCGCCAGAATCTACATGCTTAGTTCCTGTTTTGGATTGGGCCGGCGACGTCCAGGAACAAACTGCGTCGACCCTCCGCAGACTTTGGTTTCGCTTCCGGCCCATCTGCGAGAGGTCGGAAACTAGCCTAGTGAATGGCGTCTCTTCCTGGCACCTAGGCGAAGACAGGAGAGACGTCGTGCTTAATTAAATTAAGCAGCGAGAGCGTAATCGTTCGCGATTACAGTAGCCGCCTGTTTAACGAGGCCTGACGGCACCTCGGCATGCGTCTGGGACTTCAATACTCCCGTCGAAGCCGGATCGGGCCCAGATCAGTCACTCCTATCATAAATTAAAACGCTGCACCGTGTAAATTTTTCTAATTCCGTGAAAATAGGTCAAGAAATCGGATTTCCATCCAATGTAACTAATGGATAAACAAAGCGAAAGCGGTGCCGCTGGGCGGCACGCAGATTGCTGTAGGGGCCGGCAGGAGTCTCCATGAAGCTGCTCTTCCCTAAGTCTTATCCTCCTTCTTCTATATCCCTGACCTTAAACGCGGCCGTGCTGGCGCTGGGCCTGGGATCCTCCTGCACGCCGAAAATCATGGTCCCCGATGAGCTGCGGATCGAGCAGGTCATCGAGAGTGCCCAAAGCGGCGAGCTCAATGAGCGGATCTCCAAGGATCTTGAAGGGCGCAAGGCGCTCACGCCCGCATTCGAAAATGGGTTGGGGGAGGGCGACGAGAGCGAAGGGGATGAAGGCGTAGGCGCCGAAGAGGAGGCTCCGGTCGTCAAGGATCCGTGTCCTGAGGTCGCGGCTCCTGCCGCGAACGCGGGTCGCGATGTTCTGCGCGCGGCGCTTCGGGAATTCGTCGCCTGCGCCCGGGCGCAGTACGAGCCGGTGGAGGCCGTTTCAAAGGCAATCCGCTTCTTCAAGGTTTATCGGCTCGACGAGTCCGAGCGGCCGCTCTCCGCGATGGCTGATTCGGAGATCCTGGCCTATATCGACGAGAATTATATCGATCCGGTGAGCTTTCTCGTGGAAAGCTCCGAACGCGAACGCAAGGTGCGCTCGAGCTTCAGCGACGCGGAGCTCGAGGAGCTGCTCTTGCTGGTTGGGCGCAAGTACACGGCGCTTGAGGAGGCCGAGGCGCGCGTCTATGCGGCGATGGATGCGCGCCCGGAGCTGGTCCGGTATTTCGCGAATATCTCGGAGCGTTTTCGGATTATCCAGATATTGCATGATACCGCGGGCGATGCGGAGGGGAACGAGACGGCCGAAGCGCTTGCCGAGATCCTCGAGCGGGGCAACCTGTATGCGCCCTCGGCTGCGGAGCTGCGGGATTTTCCGAGCTGGATGCTGCACCCGTACGCGCTGGAGGCCGTTCTTCCCGAGCCCGGAAGAGAGGAAGCCCCGCTTCGCTCGGGAGCCGAAAACCCCTTCATCGCGGTGCTCCGGATGCAAGGAGAGCTCGCCGGCGCGCCCGGGATCGTCATGCAGACGCTCGCGAACTACATGCAGGCGCGCGACATGGATAATCCCGCGCTGCCCGAGCATCCGGCCGCCGCGCCGGACGCGGTGCGGGTCGCGGTGCTGGATTCGGGAATCGACTTCCTGAGGTATCCGGATCTGGGGCTTTTCCTCGGGAACGGCAAAGACGGGCAGCTCTCTTCGGGCGATTTCGTGGATGCGGACCCGAACCCCTGGCTCCCGGCCGATGGCGCCTCCTTCAGTCACGGCTCGGCCACCTCGGCGTCGGTACTCACGGTCATGTCGCACTACGCGCCCGAGCTGCTCCGCAGCCGCAAGCTGGATCTGGCGATGTGGAAGCTCTATTCCATACGGGATTATCTGGCCGGCCCGCTCAAGGACCGGGTCGACTGGTCGAGCCGCTTCGGAGTGCCCGAGGCGATCATCTCGCGGATCGAGGGCGCGCAGGTCAAGCCCAAGATCGTGTCGGTCTCGATGGGCTTCATGCGGCTGGGCGAGCTTTTCACCCAGCTGGGCCGTCAGGGCGTTCTGCTCAAGGCCCCGTGGCTCTGGGTCATGGCCGCGGGCAACTCCGGCGTGGAGCTCAGTCAGGAGGCTTTCAGCGGATGCTTCGATGATTTCCCCGCGGAGGAGCGGCCGGATGCGCGCATCCTGTGCGTGGGCGCACTCAAGCAAGGCATCGTCAATGACGTGATCGCGGGCTATTCCAACTTCGGCAAGCGCGTGGATGTCTACGCGTTCGACTCCTACATCCAGCTTTGCCCGAGCGGCACCTCGTGCGCGACTCCGGCCGTGGCGGGGGCGGTGGCGGTGATCGCGGGCAAGTACCCGTCGCTCACCCCCGAGCAGCTCAAGGAGGTGATCCTGGAGGCCGCCGAGGAAAAGACGCTCAAGGTCGAATACGACAGTCCCGGGCTGGCCGCGCTGGCTACCTCGCAGGGCTTGCCCGCGGAACGGACCGTGAAGGTTTTCAATCCGGGAGCGATGATCCCTCGGGCGCTGGAGATCGCGCGGCGGAAGGCCCTGGGGGCTCCCGCGCCTACGCCTGCGCTTCCGGCTCTGTTGGGAAGGCTGCTCCAGAATTTCTGAGATCGTCTTTCTCGCCGACAGCCCGCACCGCGTTGCCCATCAGAGTGAGACGGTACTGCGATGGCAGGCTCAGGTTTGAGAGATGGACCGAGAAGTTGACGATGGCCGTGGCGCCCTTGCGATGCGCTTTGTAGCGCAGCTCGCGCTGGAGCGACTCGAGGAGCTCCTGGTATTCGTCGGAGCGCTCGGCCTCGACGGTCTCCGAGCGCAGCGAGGCGCTCGCCGTGATCGCGTCCAGAAGCTCGAGCTCGGCGTGCCCGGGTAGCTCGGGGCTGGGCGTGATCGGGATCCTCTCGGCCGGATGGAGACGCTCGGAAGAAGAGTAGGTCGCGAGGGCTGGATGAGCGGTCTCGGATGCGTCGCGCGTCTCGTCGGTCGCGAAGATCTCGTCCGACGGCGCCAGGCGCAGCCGCGCGGAGGTGCCGCGCAAGGCCTGAACCAGGAGAATGCCCGCGAATTCGCTGATACGGGGGATGAGGATCCTGCCAGCCTCGAACTGGGGCTCCAGGTCGATATCGCGGATGCCCATGTTCTCGCGCGCGAGAAGATCGAGGAGCTTCTCCTTTTCGTAGACGCCGAGCTTGCCTTCGATGAGCAGGCTGAAGGGGAAGGCCGCTGGAACGGCGGGCCGGGGAAGCGCCTCTTCCTCTGAAAACCGCCGGATTTTTTCGAGCGCTTCATTGGCCGGGGCATCTTCCGCGGACGGGCTGGATGGGAAGGGCTGTTCAGGGGCGGAAGCTCGCGAAGCGAGCTCGGCGGGCGCATTCGAGGCGGGTTCTCCAAGCGAGGGCTCCTCGAGCCCTTCGAGTTCCGCGGGCGAGCGCGAGCTTTCGGAAAATTCGACGAGAGGTTCGGCGGGTTCTGAAGACTCCGGAGGCGCGGGTGCCGCAGGGGGCGACGAAAGACCGGGAATCTCCGAAGCATCGAACACCCCGGGCAGATCGTTCAGGATCTTGGAGGTCTCCGGATTGGCGGGGCCGCCGTTTTCTTCAGGAATCTTGATTTCGCCGAGGTCCTGAGAATCGTCTTTGGTCACTCACGCTCCGTGGCACTTTTTGTACTTCTTGCCGCTCCCACAGGGGCATGGATCGTTGCGGCCAACCTTGTCGACCGAGCTCAAGGGCATCGGCGCGGGCTGGGGCGTTCCACCGAACGGGGCGCCGCCGCCTTCGGCGCTCATCAGGCCGCCACCCATGGGACCACGGCTCAGGCTCATCTGCCGGGGACCGCGCATGAGGCGCGCCTGAGCCTGGCTCAGGTCCGCGGCGGGACGCGGAGCCGGGGCTTCGGGCGCCTTCGGCCGATCCAGCGCGCTCGCGGCAGCGGCCGGGATCAGCTCGCCGTCCGCGGACATGTTGTATTGCATGGGCGCCTCTTCGAGAGCGGTTTCCTCTTCCTCGAAGATACTGGCTTGCGCGAGCTGGACGGCGAAAAGCTTGCGGACCGCATCGCCCGTGATCTGGTCCATCATCATGGAGAAGAAGCGGAAACCTTCCTTCTTGTACGCCGTCAGCGGGTCCTTCTGGCCGTAGCCCTGCAGCCCGATGCCCTCGCGCAGATGGTCCATCGCGAGCAGGTGGTCCTTCCACAGGTGGTCGATCGTGGTGAGCAGGATCATGCGCTCGAGCTGGCGCATGGTCTCCGCGCCCAGGGCCTTTTCCTTCGCGGTATAGGCGATGTCGGCGGTTTTCACGATCAGGGCGCTCAGGCCGACGTTGTTGAACGGCTCGATGTCCTTCTCGGTGATATGAGAGGGGAACTGGATGGTCGTGAGAATGGCGTTGTTGAGCTCGTGGATGTCGAGCATCGCCTGGCCGTTCTCCTTCTTGAGCCGGCCGCGCGGGAAGAACTCCTCGGCGATCTGGTTGGCCAGCTCCTTGACCATCGAGAACACCATGTCGCGCAGGCCACCCCGTGCGAGGACCTCGCGGCGCCAGGCGTAGACGACCTTGCGCTGCTGGTTCATGACGTCATCGTACTCGAGCAGGTGCTTGCGGATGTCGTAGTTGTGGCCTTCGACCTTGCGCTGGGCGTTGGCGATGGCCTTGGTGATCCACTTGTGCTCGATCGGCAGGTCCTCTTCCATGAAGCGTCCGATATTGACGCTTCCGAAGATGCGCATGAGATCGTCTTCGAGCGAGAGATAGAAGCGCGACTCGCCCGGGTCGCCCTGACGGCCGGCACGGCCGCGCAGCTGATTGTCGATGCGGCGGGATTCGTGGCGCTCGGTGCCGAGGATGAAAAGGCCGCCGGCGGCTTTGACCTCCTCGCGCTCGGCTTCGCATTTCTGCTTCCACTTGAGCAGCGCCTCTTCGAGCTTCTTCGCGTGCTCGGCTTTGTCCTCGTCGGAAGCGTCGGAGCGGATCGGGCCGACCTCGGATTTCGCGAGCGCCTCCGGGTTGCCCCCCAGGAGGATGTCGGTTCCGCGGCCGGCCATGTTCGTGGCGATCGTGACCGAGCCTTTGCGGCCCGCCTGCGCGACGATATCGGCTTCGCGTTCGTGGTTCTTGGCGTTGAGGACCTGGTGCTTGATGCCTTCGCGCTTGAGTAAGTGCGAGAGGACCTCGGATTTCTCGACCGAAACGGTGCCGACCAGCACGGGCTGGCCCTTGCCGTGGATCCGCTTGATCTCCTCGGCGATGGCCTTGTACTTGCCCTCGGCCGATTTGAAGATCACGTCGGCCTGGTCAAGACGGACCATGGGGCGGTTGGTGGGGATCACCGTCACGTCGAGCTTGTAGATCTGCTTGAACTCGGTGGCCTCGGTGTCCGCCGTGCCCGTCATGCCCGAGAGCTTGTTGTACATGCGGAAGTAGTTCTGGAAGGTGATCGTGGCGAGCGTCTGGTTCTCGTTCTCGATCGTGACGCCTTCCTTGGCCTCGATGGCCTGATGGAGCCCGTCGGACCAGCGGCGGCCCGGCATGAGGCGGCCGGTGAACTCGTCGACGATCATCACCTCGCCGTCCTTGACGACATAGTCGACGTCGCGCTTGAAAAGCACGTGCGCGCGCAGCGCCTGGTTCACGTGATGGAGGGTCTCGATGTTGATCGGGTCATAGAGGTTGCCGATACCGAGGATGCGTTCCATCTTGCCCACGCCCTGAAGCGTGAGCGCCGCGGTCTTGGACTTCTCGTCGACGGTGTAGTCGCCGGTTTCCTCGCGTACTTCCTGGTTTTTCGAGACGGTGCCCTTTTCGAGGCTGGCGCTGAGGAGGGCGGAGTTGATCTTGTAATAGAGATCCGTCGAGTCCTCGGTCGGACCGCTGATGATGAGCGGGGTGCGGGCTTCGTCGATCAGGATGGAGTCCACCTCGTCGACGATCGCGAAGTTCAGCTCGCGCTGGACGTAGTCCTCGAGCCGGAATTTCATGTTGTCGCGCAGGTAATCGAAGCCGAACTCGTTGTTCGTGCCGTAGGTGATGTCGCAGGCGTAGTTCTGCTTGCGCTGGGCATCGTTGAGGCCGTGGACGATGATCCCGGTGGAAAGCCCCAGGAAGCGATGGATCTGGCCCATCCACTGCGAGTCGCGGCGGGCGAGGTAGTCGTTCACGGTGATGACGTGGACGCCTTTGCCCGTCAGGGCGTTCAGATAAGAGGGGAGCGTCGCGACCAGCGTCTTGCCCTCGCCCGTGCGCATCTCGGCGATCCGGCCGCGATGTAGCGTGATGCCGCCGATCAGCTGGACGTCATAATGCCTTTGGCCGATGGCGCGCCAGGAGGCCTCGCGCACGACCGCGAAGGACTCCGGCAGGATCGAATCGAGCGACTCCCCGCGAGAAAGGCGTTCCCGGAACTCGGCGGTCTTGGCCTTGAGCTGATCATCTGTGAGCGGCTTGATCGTCTTTTCAAGCTCGTTGATGCGCGCGACGATCGGGTAAATCGATTTCAGCTCGCGCTCGTTCTGGGTGCCAAAGATCTTTTTTGCGAATGTTTGTAGCATAGGATTCGACCCCGACTTTAATGGCGCCAGGGGGGGAAGGCAAGTCAAGTCCTTCAGTTTTCAAGAATATAGGACAGCGGATCCACCGGATATCCGTTCACGCGGACCTCGTAGTGAAGGTGAGGACCGGTGGAGCGGCCGCTGTTGCCGAGCTGCGCGATGGACTCGCCGCGGCGAACCTTCTGTCCCTTGCTGACCAGGATCTTGCGGGTATGCGCGTACCAGGTCTCCAGGCCATAGCCGTGATCCAGGATCAGCGTCTGGCCGTAGCCGGCTTTGACGTTCGCGAAAGCGACGACCGCGTCGGCAGGAGCTTTGATGACCGTGCCTGGCCGGTTCGCGATGTCGAGCCCTTCGTGCATCTTCACGTGGCCGCCGAAGGGCGAGCGGCGGATGCCGAAACCGTTGGTGAAGTAGCCGACCACGGGCTTGCGCGTGGGCAGCGCCGCGAGAAAGGCCTTCTGGTCCGCCAGAAGCTCATAAAGGTCCTGGAGCGTCTGCTCGGCGAAAAGGCTCTCGTGGTTCAGCAGGCTGAAACGCTCGTCCAGCTCGTCGTATTCGCGACGCAAGACAGCATCCTCCGGGGTCTCGCCCGTCGGGGCCGCGTCCGCGGCGGCCGAGGCAAGAGCGGTGTCGGGGGAGACGGCCGGCACAGCCCGGGCGGCAGAGGGTGCCGCTGCCTGCGGTGCGCCGATATTGTGCGCGGAATCAGGAAGCTTTCCGTTGAGGCTTTGCAGGAGATTGCCGCGATCCTCGATATTGGTGATCACCTTGAGGCGGGTGGCGAAGGTTTTGACCCGTTCCATCGTGCTTTCGATGGTGGCCACCTTGTTCTTGAAGACCTGCACTTGCTGCCGCAGGCGGCGGTTCTCCATGCGCAGCTGCTTGTTCTCGCCGATCTGGCTCATGACGTACCAGTAGTCCAGGACCATCACGGTCCCGATGAGCGTGATCAGCGCGAGACCCAGCGCCATCCCCTTGGCCAGCCAGCTGGGGATGACGATTCGCCGCACCTGCGCCGTTTTCTCCGGCACGATGAGGATGGTGAAAAAGCGATTGGCCATGACCCGTCTTACTCCGTAACCTGAACGACCACCGTCGTGATGTTGTCATCGCCGCCGTTGGCGTTGGCGGCGTCGATGAGGGATTTCACCGTCCGCTCGAGGTCTCCCGAGCGGTGGAGATCGCGCTCGACGAGCTGCAGGATCTCCAGATCGCTGACCAGGCCCGAGAGCCCGTCCGAGCAGATCACGAAAACATCTCCGGGCTGCACGGTCATCTCGTAAATCTCGACCGTGATCCGCGGCTCGAAGCCCACGGAGCGGGTGATGACGTTTTTCATCCGGTCGGTCTTGACCTCGGCACGGGTGATGAGCCCGGCGCGCAGCTTCTCCTGTACGAGGGAGTGGTCACGGGTCGCCTGCCAGATCGCATCGCCTTTGATCAGGTAACAACGCGAGTCGCCCACGTGGCCCACTGCCAGGTGGGCGCCCTTGAAAAGCAGGGCGGTCGTCGTCGTGCCCATGCCATGGAGCGAGGTCTCCTTGGCCGAGCGTTCGAAGATCGTGGAGCTGGCGGTCTCGATCGCATGACTGATCACGCGCGAAGGAACCCAGTCGTCGCTCCTTTGCCCTTCGCGGACGAGTCGGGGGATGATCTCGGCCGCCATGGAGCTCGCGGTCTCGCCGCCTTTGTGGCCGCCCATGCCGTCAGCGACGAGAAAAAGCCCCTGCTCCGCGTCCGCGAAGTAGTTGTCCTGGTTCTGCGACCGCTTTCGTCCGATGTCCGTGGCGTGACCGACTCTGTAGCGCACCATAAGGTTTCGAACCTTTAATATCCGACATTCCCGGCAAAAGTTCCAATGATTTGCCGTTCGGGAACCGCAATGCCGTCTTTTCCGTCAAAAAAACGCCGGCCGTCCACGGGCGGCGCCGTCTGTCGCAGGCGCCGATCGCTTCTTCAGGCGGCACAACCTTCGCTCCAACTTTACAGCCGGAGCCCGGTACGGGTAAAATGAACGGAAGTCGAGGGGGACCTCCGCTCGCCAACGCATATCAAGAGGGCAGGGAAAACAATGGCACAGACGACTCAGACCGACTGGACGAAGCTGGTGACGGACGGCGACTTGGTGAAGGACTTCCGCAACTATCACTGGGAAGGCTCGTTTTTCGATTACCTGGATATCGTGAAGAAGAACCCGAGGGTCGCGCGCAACGCGTTCCAGCGGATGTACGACATGATCCTGTCCTGGGGCACGAGCTCCTATGTCGAGTACAAGAAAAACATCATCAAGTACAATTTCTTCGAGGACCCGATCGAACATGGCAAGGACGCCGTCTTCGGCCTGGATGTCCCGCTGATGAAGCTCGTGCATTTCTTCAAGTCCGCGGCGTACGGCTACGGAACCGAGAAGCGCGTGCTGCTGCTGCATGGTCCCGTCGGCTCCGCCAAGTCCACGATCGCCCGCCTGCTCAAGAAAGGGATCGAGCGCTACTCGCGCACCGATGAGGGCGCGATGTACACCTTCAAATGGATCGACCGCGAGGGCACCGGGGACAATATCCTGGGGAACGCCCAGGAAATGCCTTGCCCCATGCACGAGGACCCGCTCCGGCTGGTGCCCGAGGAGATGCGCGCCCGCTTCGTCGAGGAGCTCAACAAGGGCAACAAAACCGAGTACCGCGTGACGATCACCGGGGACGTCTGCCCGGCCTGCCGCTACGTGCAGCGCGAGTTCCTCCGGCGCTACCAGGGCGATTTCACCCAGATGCTCAAGCACGTGAAGGTGCAGCGCCTGGTGCTCTCGGAGAAGGACCGCGTGGGCATCGGCACCTTCCAGCCCAAGGACGAGAAGAACCAGGACTCCACCGAGCTCACCGGCGACATCAACTACCGCAAGATCGCCGAGTACGGCTCGGACTCGGATCCGCGCGCGTTCAACTTCGACGGCGAGTTCAACATCGCCAACCGCGGCATCGTGGAGTTCATCGAGGTGCTCAAGCTCGACGTGGCGTTCCTTTATGACCTGCTCGGCGCGTCGCAGGAGCACAAGATCAAGCCCAAGAAGTTCCCGCAGACGGACATCGACGAGGTGATCATCGGGCACACCAACGAGCCCGAGTTCAAGAAGCTCCAGAACAACGAGTTCATGGAGGCCTTGCGCGACCGCACTGTGAAGATCGACATTCCTTATATCACCAAGCTCAAGCAGGAGACCCGGATCTACGAAAAGGACTTCAACGCCAACAAGATCAAGGGCAAGCACATCGCCCCGCACACGGTCGAGGTGGCCGCGATGTGGGCGATCCTGACCCGCCTGGAGCAGCCCAAGAAGGCGAACCTGGCGCTCCTGCAGAAGCTCAAGCTCTATGACGGCAAGACCCTCTCGGGCTATACCGAGGACAACGTCAAGGAGCTGCGCAAGGAGGCCGTGCGCGAGGGCCTCGAGGGCATCAGCCCGCGCTACGTGCAGGACAAGATCTCCAACGCCCTGGTCAACGACAAGAGCGGGGAGATCGGCTGCGTGAACCCCTTCATGGTGATGAACGAGCTCGAGGGAGGCTTGAAGCACCACGCGCTCGTGGGATCCGACGAGAAGCGCCGGGAGTACCGCGAGCTTCTGGCCGTGGTCAAGCAGGAGTACGAGGACATCGTCAAGAACGAGGTCCAGCGCGCGATCTCGGCCGACGAGGATGGCATCTCCAAGCTCTGCGCCAACTACGTCGACAACATCAAGGCGTACACGCAGCGCGAGAAGGTCCGTAACAAGTACACGGGCCAGGACGAGGAGCCGGATGAGCGGCTCATGCGCTCGATCGAGGAGAAGATCGACATCCCCGAAAGCCGCAAGGACGACTTCCGCCGGGAGATCATGAACTACATCGGCGCGCTCGCGATCGAGGGCCGCACCTTCGATTACAAGACCAACGAGCGGCTCCACAAGGCGCTCGAGCTCAAGCTCTTCGAGGACCAGAAGGACACGATCAAGCTGACCTCGCTCGTCTCCAATGTCGTGGACCGCACGACCCAGGAGAAGATCGACGTGGTCAAGACCCGCCTGATCAAGAACCACGGGTACTGCGAGATCTGCTCGACGGACGTGCTGAACTTCGTGGCGAGCATCTTCGCCCGCGGGGACGTGAAGAGGAGATCGTGATTTATAACATCAAACGCGATCACGCCCGCTTCCGGTCGATCGTCAAGGGGCGGATCAAGCAGGACCTCCGCAAGTACGTCACTCACGGCGAGATGATCGGCCGCAAGGGCAAGGACACGGTGACGATCCCCGTGCCGCAGATCGAGATCCCGCGCTTCCGCTTCGGCGACAAGGAGGCGGGGGGCGTGGGGCAGGGGGACGGCAAGCCGGGCGATCCGGTGGGCCAGGGCGATCAGGAGCAGCCGGGGCAGGGCGAGGCGGGCAACCAGTCCGGCGATCACATGCTCGAGGTGGATCTGACGCTCCAGGAGCTCGCTGAGATCCTGGGCGAGGAGCTCGAGCTCCCGAAGATCGAGCCGCGCGGGCACAAGACGGTCAAGTCCAAGACCGAGCGTTACACGGGGATCGCCAGCGAGGGCCCGAACTCGCTTCGACACTTCAAGCGGACCTTTAAGGAGGCGCTCAAACGCCAGATCGCCACAGGGACTTACAACCCGGAGCACCCGATCGTGATCCCGGTGAAGCGCGACCTGCGCTACCGCTCGTGGAAGACCGAGGTGCGGCACGAGAACAACGCCGTCATCATCTACATGATGGACGTCTCGGGTTCCATGGGCGACGAGCAGAAGGAGATCGTGCGCACGGAGGCCTTCTGGATCGATACCTGGCTCCGCTCGCAGTACAAGGGGATCGAGACCCGCTACATCATCCACGACGCGACCGCGCGCGAGGTGGACGAGGAGACCTTCTTCAAGACCCGTGAGTCCGGCGGCACCCTCATCAGCTCGGCCTACAAGCTTTGCGAGAAGATCATCGAGACCGATTACGCGCCTTCGGACTGGAACATCTATCCTTTCCACTTCTCCGACGGCGACAACTGGTCGGGCGAGGACACGCGTCTTTGCCTGGATCTCATGGACAAGAGCCTTCTGAACAAGTGCAACGTCTTCTGTTACGGGCAGGTCGAGTCCCGCTACGGCTCCGGGCAGTTCTACAAGGACCTCAAGGAGCATTACGGGATCGAGCATGACTCGGTCATCCTCTCGAAGATCGAGAACAAGGAGGGGATCCTGCAGTCGATCAAGGATTTCCTCGGGAAGGGGCGCTGAGCCGATGTCCTCCTCCGATTTCATGAGCAGCGAGCTTCCGCCCGAGCTGGCCCGGTACCGCGACGAGATCCGGCGCCATGCCGAGGACTACGGCCTGGATTTCTTCGAGACGATCTTCGAGATGGTCGACTACGACCAGATCAACTCGCTGGCGGCGCTCGGGGGCTTCCCCGTGCGCTACCCGCACTGGCGCTTCGGGATGGACTACGACCAGCTCTCCAAGGGCTATGAGTGGGGCCTGCAGAAGATCTACGAAATGGTCATCAATACGGACCCTTCGTACGCCTACCTCATGAAGTCCAACAACATCGTCGACCAGAAGATGGTCATGGCGCACGTGTATGGGCACGTGGACTTCTTCAAGAACAACATCTGGTTCTCCAAGACCAACCGCAAGATGCTCGATACGATGGCCAATCACGCGGTGAAGATCCGCAACACCATGGATCTTTACGGCCAGGACACGGTCGAGAATTTCCTGGATCATTGCCTGTCGATCGAGAACCTGATCGATCCCCACCTGCCGTTCACCATGCCCGCGCGGGGGGCGCGCCCGGGCGAGACGGAGGACGAGAGGGCTCCCAAGGCGATCGAGCCCGGAAGGCTCAAGAGCGATCGCAACTACATGGACCGCTACATCAACCCGCCGGAGTTCCTCGAGGAGCAGCGCAAGCGGCAGAAGGAGGAACGCCAGAAGCAGCGGCGCAATCCGGCCGCCCCGCAGCGCGACGTGCTGCTGTTTCTGCTCGAGAACGCGCCGCTGGAGGACTGGCAGCACGAGTGCCTCTCGATCGTCCGCGACGAGGCGTACTATTTCGTGCCGCAGATGCAGACCAAGATCATGAACGAGGGCTGGGCCTCCTATTGGCACTCCAAGATCATGACCCAGAAGGCGCTCAAGGATTCCGAGATCATCGACTTCGCCGACCACCACGCGGGCACGATGGCGATGGCGCCGGGCCGGATCAATCCCTACAAGATCGGTGTGGAGCTTCTGCGTGACATCGAGGAGCGCTGGGATCGCGGCAAGTTCGGAAAAGAGTACGACGAGTGCGATGACATGGTCGCCAAAGCCCGCTGGGACCGGAAGCTCGGCCTGGGGCGCCAGAAGATCTTCGAGGTGCGGCGCGTGTGCAACGACGTGACGTTCATCGACGAGTACCTCACCGAGGAGTTCGTCGAGCGCTACAAGATGTACACCTACGCCTTCAACCGGCGCACCAACCAGTACGAGATCGCCGAGCGCGACTTCAAGAAGGTGAAGGAGAAGCTCCTCTTCCAGCTCACGAACATGGGGCAGCCCTTCATTCACGTGACGGACGGCAACTTTCAGAACAAGGGCGAGCTGCTGCTCTGGCACAAGCACCAGGGTTTGGATCTCGACGTGAAGTGGGCGCGCGAGACGATGCGTGGGCTATCGGAGCTCTGGAAGCGCCCCGTGAACGTCGAGACCGAGGTGGACGGGCAGAAGAAGCTCTTCACCTACATCAATGGGGAGTTTTCGGAGCGGTTTCTTTAGACGCTCGAGCTCTCATAGCTGTACTTGAAACAGCCTCCCTCCTTATCCGCAAGGCTCACGTCGCCGGGGATCGGCGAAATGACGATCATCTTGCTGGAAGGCGAGGTCGAGAGCCGATTCGCCACGCCGAAGTGAATTGCCGTGGGGCGCGTTCGTCATCAGTAGAGCTCGTTGGATTCCTCTCCGACCACGAAAATGCACTCACGACACGGCTGATCCAGGCGGATATTGAGGTAATAGAGCGACTTGTCCTTCGAGATCGGGCAGTGAGCGGTCCCGATGGCAATATTCGGTGAGCGCTGAGTGCTCAAGGTGCAGGCCGGATTGGAGAAATCACCGGGGATCGTTGAGAGCGATATCGTCTGCTTGTAGAAAAGCCCTCCTCCGATGATGTTGCGGAGGCGAAAGGACCCCGAGTACGCGCTGGTCGGTGCGTCCTTCTTGACGCGATAGCGGATACTCACGATCTTGCCTTGAGTGAGTTGGACGCCGCCATAGGCAGTGAGCTTGCGGCAGGGGTCTTCATAGGTCATCGAACCGCCATTGACGCATCCGGGAACGATCGAAGCGCCGCTTCCGCCATTGACGCCGCTTTGGTCGACGACATAGAGGCCGTTCGTTCCGGGGGGCTGCCAGGTTCCTGTTCCATAGCCCGGATCGCCGTTCGTGGCAGGCCTCGGCGTCGTCGTCGGTTGGGGGCTGGGTCGAGTGGTTGGAGCAGGAGCTGCCGTTGGAGCGGGAGTGACAACCGGTGCAGGAGTGAAAGTGGGCCCACTGGACTGCCTCACCACGGTCAAGCAAGGGCCGAAGCCGTGATAGATCCTTCTGCGCTCGAAGAGAATGCAGTTATCGAACTTGACGGCGGTGGCGCGCTCGACGAGCTCGGCTTCAGAGGAATAGGTGCCGGCGAGCGGGGCGTAGTTGACGATGATCGCGCCTGCAGAGGTGGCCGGCAGGGGCGCTGAAGTGGTCGGAATGACGGCCGGGGCGGTGATCGGGGGGGGCACTGGGGCGGTCACTGGGGCAGTGACTGGCGCGGACACAGTTCCTCCGGGCTGGCGGACCACGGTCAGGCACGGACCAAAGCCGTGGTAGATCCGCCGGCCCTCAAAAAGGATGCAGCTATCGAACCGGATCGCGGTGGCGCGCTCGATGAGCTCCGCTTCGGAGGTATAGGTCCCGGCGAGCGCGGCGTGGGTCACGACGATGTTGCCCTGGGTTGCCTGCGCAGCCAGCGTGCCTCCATGGGAAGGAACGTTCGTCGCTTCCGTGCCGGCGGGATCCTCAAGCGCGAGACACGGGGTCGCGCCCGAGTGAATCTGCCGCCCGTTTAAGGTGATGCAACTCTGAAACCCTAAGGCGCGTGCCCTCTCGGCAAGCTCTTCCGTGGAGTCGTATTTTCCGGTGAGGTCGGAAAATCCGAGCACGAGAGGAAGTCCTCTTACCGAAGGACCCGAAGCATAAAACAGGGCGCCGCTCCTCGGATGAGTCATGAAATAAATGGTCGGAAGGGGGCCCGTATGCCTTCTGACGCCATCGATGACGATGGAGTTTTTCACCTGGTTGCTAGCGGCGTCCGCCAGCAGTGCTCGGACATCCGCATAGCTTTGGAAGAGCTCCGCTCCAGTTTCCGTCTCGTCGTCAATACCTTCGCGGTCCAGCTCGACCCGATGCTCGGCGCACCCGCCGACTCCCATGAGTATCGCGCTCGTGACCGCCATCCGGAAAATCCAGGAAACCGATCTCATCGCCGCCCCCTATTGGTATCACCCGGTGAATCTAATTCGTGCAAATCCCATGCAGCCGCAGCTCGAATAGATTCGAGCTGCGGCTGAAAAGTGTCGAACTCTTGGTCACCTGTATGGAATTTATGCGGCGAAAGCGGGAGTTTGCCCCTTTCCGAGGAGCTGTCAGGTGTTGTTTCATGCGGTCTCGCTTTTTCTTCCTTTTTAGGAATTCGCTGGAAATCGAGTAGGAATTGCTTTTCGAGAGGGGGATGGCAAGCCGGGTGCGCTTTCTGCGATTTCCGTAATGTCAGTGGCCCTGGTAATGACCACCGCCTGTGGATCTCCTCTGGAGTCACCTCCATGATCGGATCCGTCTTCATCTTCGTTTCCAGCTCTGGCTCCGGTCGCTATGCTTCTTCCGGAGGCGTCAACGGCAGGGACTTGTGCCGATCCCGGAATTCCGATCAAGACGTGGGCGCCGGCTTGCGCGGGGCAGTAAGAGTGTGACTTTCTCAAATGAATTGTCTAGAATGGATTCGAGAAATAGGGGGCGACGTGGTTCGATTCCGCTTCGGGAATTTGGAAGGGTTTTCTCTGGTTCAGGTCCTGATCGGTATGGGACTGCTCGGCGTTCTGGGTCTCCTTTTCGCCCAGATCACCACGCAATCGCTCAAGGGGCAGAGCGCCGTACGGGGCTCGAGCGAGCTCAATCATCTGGTGGATCAGGTTACCTTGGTCCTTCAGAATCCGACGGTCTGTTCTTCTAATCTCACTGCGGCGAATCTGAGCTCCGTCAGCTTTGACAGCAGTTCCGGGGCGCTCCCCGGTCAGGTCATCACGATTAACAGGATCACTTTGCCGAGCGGAAGCGTGATCGCGGAACCCGGCATGAAGATTTCGTCAGGCCTCGTACTTATGAAGCTTGAGCTCAGGGGGTTTCAGGAGCTGAGCGCCGGGACTCATTATCTGGCAATGGTCCGCCTGGAAGCGAAAAGAGAGCAGAACTCGGCGATCGGATCTCCGATCCTGACTCGGGATGTCCCTTTGACGCTTGCTACGCATATCGTCTCAGGAACGACTGCGCAGATCGATCAATGCGGGAGCGGTGGGACTCTCGCCAAGCTCCTGTGCGAGAGCACCATGGGAGGAGTCTACGATCCCGCACCGCCCCCCGGAGCGCCGTCATGCAGGTTGAAAATTCACTCGAAGTGGTATGTTTCGGCGGGCGTCAGATGGACGACGGACAACGCCATGGACGCCGGGGTCTTTCTGCCTGGAACCGCCCCGCATTCGCCCGAGGTCAGTCCTGGCATCGACGGATTCGGTTCTTTTTACAATGTCTTCGCTCCCGACTGCCCTTCAGGCACTCAGGTGACCGGTTGCGCGGTGAAGATGGGCGGCAAGATCGTGACCAGCCAATTCATTTCGAACGGCCCTACCTGGTCCAGGCCTCATATCATCAGGACGGAACTGGATTACTCCGACCTGGATTCGCAAGGCCGGCCGAGATGCAAGCTCAGGCTGAGGAATGTCTACGCCACGGATTATTTCCCCGCTATCCAGTGTTCCAGCAGCTCCGCTGAGGCTTTGCCCTAGGGGCAGGACTCGCCGGTGACTCGTTGATCAGCCTGCGCTGATCCGTTTCGGAGATGCTGCACGGCGCACGCGTTTGACAGGCTCAGCTCGCTGCTCTTCAAGGCGGATCTCTGCGCAGAGATTTCGGTTGCTGCGCCCCATGCCGATTGCTATACGCGCCTCATCTACTCGAAGGGGGTAAGACGATGTTGATTTCGGCGTTTTTGGCAATGAACTCGGTTTCTCTGAGTTTGGCGAGTGCTGATCTGGGCGTTTTGGCCGGCCCTCCACGTCCTATCAATCCCGGGCTTTCTTACTCGGAGCTCATGTCGGTTTACGAGAGTGGCTCAAAGACCAGTGAGAGCATGCTTGAGGGGCATTGGAAAAGCGTGGCGATATACAATTCCGCCGCCTGCAAAATGGCAACCGAAGGCACCGATTGGTCAGGGCTGAAAAATGAGGACAGCTCGATCAGCGGACTGACTTTCGGGTATGTCTCCAGGAATGTTCCTGGCTCCAATCCCATCCTGAAGGTCTTCTCGGTGACGGGGACTTCGCTTGGCAACAAGGACACCTTTCAGGGGCCCTACCAGGTGGATGGTGTGGAGCCGCAGTTTGCGTTTTGGGCTTACCGTTCCAGCGGTGGAGAATATCATGAAGCCTATTTCGAAAAGTCCTGTCGCTTTGTCCAGGGCAATGCAGACCAGCTCGTTTGTGCGAGTGGCTTCAAGCTCCTTGCTTCTCTTGGCGAACCCGCTAAGAGTTGCGCTGCGGCGCCTCTCAGCCATATCGAGCTTTATGTGAAGAGTCCGCAGTAACGGTTCTGGGGTGCCCCCGGATCGGGCTTTGTTGTTTTTATCAGGCTTCAGTTTCCAAAAGTATTCAGTTTCCCCGCTCCAATGCCGACAAGCCGAGTGATGAGGACTGGATTGATCGGCATCCTGGCATTTCTCCTTTCCGAAATGATCGGACCTCAGGCCTATGCGGCGGGCGGAGGGGGCGAGTACGCTCCGGTCCTGGGCTTTGGCTACAAGTTCTTCAATGGCGACACGGGCAAGAGCATCACGGGCTCGCCGGGGTACGTGCTGCACTTCCGCGCCGAAAAGCGCCGCGGGTGGCTCCGCACCTTCGCCGATGCGGAGTTCGAGTATTCGTCAGGCACGGCATCGGTGGGGGCGGACGCGCCGGGGTTCTCGCTTTTTGGCGGGGGGTTCCTGGGCGGCGCGAACGTTTTCATTTTTACGACGGGCCGCTTTCAGGCGTTTTTCGGCGGAGCGGGCGTGCTGGCCTGGCACATGATCAAGCTTTCGCCCGCGCCGAGCGGCGTTGAGGCGAACACGCAGAGCCTATCGCTGGGCTATGAGGTGCGCGCGGGCGTGGACATGCGCCTGGGCGGAGCTGACGGCAACGCGATCCGGCTTGAGAGCGGTTACTCAGCGGTCACGAGCTCCCTGGGCGGGCAGAGCGGGTTTCAGCTCAAGGGCTTCACCTTCGTGCTGGGGCTGGTTTACTGAACCTGCCTTCTTTCTTTCGCCGGCTTCCTCCTGTTCTCCTTTGCCGTCTTAGATGAATCCTTTGAAACAGGGCTTTCGGACCGTTTTTTGAGGTGATGCGGGCTTTTTTTGAGGAGGCCTCTCTTTGAAAGTCGGCCTCCGGCGCTGGTTTCGGAGAATCGCGCCCCGCGAAGGCCGGAAAAATTCGCGAAATGCGCGGAAAATGCGGCTCTTGTCACTCGAAAGCGCGCACCCTCGCGGCTTCCGGAAAAAACAACTTCGGTCAAGCGGAAGTTGGGTTTCTGCAATGCGTAAGTTTTCGCGTGATGCGGGTTTCCGAGAGCCGTTTTTAGAAAAATCCCAAACGAGCCCGATACCTAACGCGCCTGCGAACAACTAGGCATGGGGGTGGTGTAATCTGGGTACCACAATCTGTAGTGGTGGTTTTTGACAGAGCCCAAAAAAACATGCAGGCTCAAATCATCAGCAAGCAGTCATTCGCTGACAAGTTTGAGATGCCCACCCCAATGCTTCCGAAGTGTTTTTGAAGCGTCGGAACGGGGGAGCCAAAAATTTGGCTCCGGGGGTGGCGTCGGAACTCGCTTGGGATTAGAACTTCATTCTTCGCCAAGCGATTGGAAATTTGTGGGGTGGGCCTGAGCCTGGGTATTTCCGGGTCAGGGCAGGGTTTTCCCTCGAAGAGGGATTCCGAGAGGCGGGGTTGCAGGCTGCGGCCAGGCCAACGGCCAACGGAAAGATCAACGGAGGATTTTTAAAATGGAGAAGATGCCAGAAATGCGGGAGCAGACGGTGAAAGAGTTGAACGAAGTCGTTACGGGAAAGAAAGTGCTCAAGGGCTCGCTCAAGGGCAAGAAGGTGCTGGGTGCCGGGACCTTGGCGACCAAGTCCGCCCAGGGCAGGATCGGCGTGGAGTTCGCGCGCTATTTCACCCGGGAGCTTGCGGAAAAGGGGCTCTCCCCGCTGGATTCGATCGAGTACGTGCGGTCGAGCTCCAAGATCAAGGACACCGATGGCCGCGCCGTCTTCAAGATGGAGAACGTCGAGGTGCCCGCCGGCTGGAGCCAGCTCGCGGTGGATATCCTGGTTTCCAAGTACTTCCGCAAGGCCGGCGTGCCCGAGACCGGGCATGAGACCTCCATCCGCCAGGTGATCACCCGCCTGGCGCGCACCCTGCGCGTTGCCGGCGAGCGGATGGGCTATTTCGACGCCGAGACCGCGGCCGTGTTCGAGGACGAGCTTTCCTACCTGCTCGTCAACCAGATGGGTGCGTTCAACTCGCCGGTGTGGTTCAACCTCGGTCTGTGGCACGAGTACAAGATCGACGGTTCCGGCGGCAACTACGGCTGGGATCCGGTGGCCATGCGGGTGGTCGAGACCCCGGATGCTTATTCCAAGCCTCAGTGCTCGGCCTGCTTCATCCAGTCGGTCGATGACGATCTGATGTCGATCTTCCAGCTGCTCAAGAACGAGGCGCGCCTCTTCAAGTACGGCTCCGGCACGGGCACGAACTTCTCGCGCGTACGTGGGCGCCAGGAAAAGCTCTCCGGCGGCGGGACCTCCTCGGGCCTGATGAGCTTCCTCGAGGTGCTCGATCGCGGCGCGGGCGCCACAAAGTCCGGCGGTACGACCCGTCGCGCGGCCAAGATGGTCTGCCTGGATATGGATCATCCGGAGATCGTGGACTTCATCACCTGGAAGAGCCGCGAGGAGAAGAAAGTCGCGGCGCTCATCGACGCCGGCTACAGCTCGGACTTCAACGGCGATGCCTACCGCACGGTCGGCGGCCAGAATTCCAACAACTCCATCCGCGTGACCGACGAGTTCATGCGCGCGGTCGAGCAGAACGGCAAGTGGCAGACGCGCCTGCGCACGTCGGGCGAAGTCTGCGATACGTACGAAGCCAAGACGCTGTGGCGGATGGTCGCCGAGGCGGCCTGGGCCTGCGCCGATCCGGGCGTGCAGTACGACTCGACGATCAATGACTGGCACACCTGCGCCAACACGGATCGGATCCACGCGTCCAATCCCTGCTCGGAGTACATGTTCCTCAATGACACGGCCTGCAATCTCTCTTCGCTGAACCTCGTGAAGTTCATGAAGGCGGACGGAAGCTTCGATGTCGACGCCTTCCGCAAGGCCTGCCGGATCTTCATCGTTTCGCAGGAGATCCTGGTCGATCTGTCGAGCTATCCGACCGAGCAGATCGCCAAGAACTCGCACGACTACCGCCCGCTCGGCCTGGGCTATGCCAACCTGGGCACGATGCTGATGCTCAAGGGCATTCCCTACGATAGCGACGAGGGTCGCGCGTGGGCGAGCGCCATCACGGCCATCATGTGCGGTCACGCCTACGCCGTGAGCGCGGAGGAGGCCGGAGTGCTCGGGCCCTTCCCGGGCTATGCGCCGAACGAGAGCTCGATGCTCAAGGTCATGCGCAAGCATCGCGATGCCGCTTACCGGATCGACGAGACCAAGGCTCCCAAGGAGCTCGTCAAGGCCGCGCGCCAGGACTGGGATCTCGCCGTGAAGCTCGGCGAGAAATACGGCTATCGCAACGCGCAGACGACGGTTCTCGCGCCCACGGGCACGATCGGTCTGCTCATGGACTGCGATACGACGGGGGTGGAGCCGGATTTCGCGCTCGTGAAGTTCAAGAAGCTCGCCGGCGGCGGCTACTTCAAGATCGTCAACAACTCGGTGCCCTCGGCGCTCAAGAACCTGGGCTATACCCAGGCGCAGATCGCCGACATCATCAAGTACCTCCTGGGCACGATGAGCCTCACGGGCGGCAAGCACGTCACCGCGGATTTGCTGAAGGCTAAGGGGCTAACGACGGATGAGATCGCGAAGATCGAAAAGGGCCTTCCGGGCACCTTCGAGCTCTCGAGCGCTTTCACCAAGTTCGCGCTGGGCGAGGAGACGCTCAAGCGGATCGGCGTGCCGGCGGCGGAGCTCGATAAGCCCACGTTCAACTTCCTGCGCTGGGCGGGCCTGAGCGAGGCGCAGATCGCCGAAGCCAACGAGGTGATCTGCGGCACCATGACGGTCGAGGGCGCGCCCCATCTGAAGGACGAGCACCTGGCGGTCTTCGATTGCGCCAACAAGTGCGGCGTGAAGGGCAAGCGTTTCATCGCCCCGATGGGCCACATCAAGATGATGGCCGCGGCGCAGCCGTTCCTCTCCGGCGCGATCTCGAAAACCGTGAACCTGCCCAACGAGACGACCGTCGAGGAGATCGAGGAGATCTACACCCAGGGCTGGAAGCTCGGCCTCAAGGCGATCGCCCTCTATCGCGACGGCTGCAAGCTCTCGCAGCCGCTCTCGACGAAGTCCGCCGAGAAAGTCGGGGCGAGCTCGCTCGCCAACGCGCAGAAAGAAGAGAAGGCCGTCGAGCCGGTCGCGGCTGCCGCCACCGCGGCGCAAGCGGGCGCACAGCTGACCTTCGCGCCGGTTCGCCGCAAGATGCCGGCCAAGCGCCGCGGCTTCACTCAGGAGGCCGGTGTCGCCGGGCACAAGGTGTACCTGCGCACGGGCGAGTACGAGGACGGGACGCTGGGCGAGGTCTTCATTGATATGCACAAGGAGGGGGCGGCCTACCGCTCGATGATGAACTGCTTCGCGATCTCCGTGAGCCTGGGCCTGCAGTACGGGGTGCCGCTCAAGGAGTTCGTCGACAAGTTCACCTTCACCCGGTTCGAGCCCTCGGGCATCGTGGATGGCCATCCGAACGTCAAGATGGCGACCTCGATCGTGGACTACATCTTCCGGGTGCTCGGGATGGAGTACCTGGGCCGTACCGACTTCGTGCAGGTGAAACCCGCCGTGGATCTCACCGCCGAGAAAGGCGCGGTGGCGAATACCTATCCGAAGGAGCCCGCCAAGATGATCGCCGCCGGCGTGCCGATGGCGGGGATGCAGCCGCAGATGGAGCTCGGAATCAAGGGCGCCGCTCCCGCCGGGGAGAACGTCAACGGCTATCTCGCCGAGATGATGGGCGATGCGCCTCCGTGCGACAGCTGCGGGCACACCACGGTCCGCAACGGAGCCTGCTACAAGTGCCTCAACTGCGGCAACTCGATGGGCTGCAGCTGATTCTCAGCTCGTAGGCCAGTCTTTGGGAAGGGGGGATTCGACGAGGAGTCGGGTTCCCCCTTCTTCTTTTTCGCACGGAAGCTCGAGCTTCCAGGCATGAAGCCAAAGTCGCGGCGCGGGCGCGCCCCGGTAGATCGGATCACCCAGGATGGGCCAGCCCAGTGAGGCCAAGGTGCAGCGGATCTGGTGCATGACTCCGGTCTGGATCTCGATTTCGAGATCGAGCAGGGTTTCGGAGAGCTCTCGGATTTTTTGGATTCTCGTCAACGTCGGCAGCGGCTTGCCGCGATGGCGGAGCTTGCGCCCGGGGGCGAGCGCCACCATCCGTTTGGCGGAATCGGGATCGTGCGCCAGCTCCAGCCTGAGCTCAAGCGGTGCGCGGAGCGGGCGCGCACTCGGGCCGGCCTGCGCCACCGCACGGTAGGTCTTGCGGACCTCGCCTCCGCTCCAGAGCGCGCGCAGGCGCTCGAACTCCGCCTGGCTTTTGGCGAAGGCGAGGAGGCCGCTCGTGCCGGTGTCGAGCCGGTGCAAAAGGCCCGGCTCCAACCCGCCCCGCCCCACGCCTTTGAGCCCGGGCGCGTGCGCGAGCGCGGCGCCCACGGCGGTTTCGGTCTCTTCGGGCGCATGTGGCACGGAAGGCGTTCCGCTCGTTTTGTCGAGAATCAACAGGCGCTCGTCTTCATGCGCCACGCGAAGAAAGGAGCCTTGGACCGAAGGCCTGGCCTCGCGGCTTTCGAGCTCGCGCGGATCCACCTCAGAAATCGTTATCGCATAAAGGCCCGCCGGAAGCTGGTCGGAGGCCGCGAGTGGCCGGCCCGCCACGCGTACCCGGCCTTTGCGGAAAAGCTCCTTGAGCGAGGCCCGCGAGAGCGAGGGCGCGAGCGCGCGCGCCTGGGCGAGCACAACGCCGTCGAGCCGCGCCGGCGGTGCGCCGGGCTCGATCCGAAGCGTGAAGTTGAGGGAGGTGCCGGCCATCGCTCCCTCTTTCAGTATTGAGGCAACCCGCAGGCGGCGTCGGGCTCCAGGTGCGCGGTATCCACGGCGCCGCCGCTGGACACGGCGACCGAGGCGGCCTGACAGCAGCCCGAGCTCGGGGACTTCTTGCCGGTCTTGGCCCCGCCATTGTCGAAGGTCATCGTGCAGACATAGCTCGGGTCAGTGGCGCTGCGGAGCATGTTTTCGACGTCGCTGGGAGGAGCGAGAAGCGGGAAGCGGCTCCAGCTCGGCCCGCTAAGCGGGTTCAAAACCGTCCGGTCGCAGGTCTTGCTCGCCACCTGGCCTTCGAAGATGTCGGCGGCATCGTGGTTGGCGAGGCCTGACGCTCCTGCCGGATAATAGCCCGCGCCCACGCTGGCGTTGGAAGGGATGGTCGGCAGGGTGGCCGAGCACTCCGTGCTCGAGGTGTTCCTGACGGAATGGGAGGTGAAAGGACGGACTTTGCCGCTGTGGCTGACCATCGAAGGCGAGAGCGAGAAGGTGAACTTGTCACCCACCACGAAATCCGTCGCGCCGTCCACGATCGTGAAGTTGATCTTGGCGCTCGCGAACGCGACGCCCACGGTGGCGGCCCCGAGGTTGTTGCCCGCGAAGTCTCGGACGGTGAAGGTCCCGCCGTTCGCGGCCGCGGCCGAACAGGTGGCCGTGATCGTTTCGAAAGCCGAAGGATCGGTCACCGCGAGAGAGGACGAGGCATCCGTGACAGTCCCCGTTCCGGTCCCGGTTTGCGAAGGCGCGGAGGCCACGACCTTGAGCGAGCCCGAGGCCGATGCCAGGAAGGTGAAGCCATCGCTCGCGCTCGAGAAGGGCGTGGTTCCCTGCTGGATGGTGAAGCTGAGCTTGCTGCTCGTGAATGAGAAGTTCGGCGCGCCGGTCGAGGCGCTCGGCGTGATCGCGCCGGAAACCGAGCCGCGCGCGTCGAAGCGCCCGGTCGCCGGATTGTAGGTCACAGCGAAGGACTCCTCGACCGCCTGGGTGCCGAGCGTGATGGAGGTGACCTTGCCGTTGGCCGTGCCGCTGCGGCTCGAGACCGTCGCGCGAACCTGGGCATCGAGCCTGGCGACATTGTCGTTTTGCGTCGGATAGACTTCGGCGCACCACGCGACGTTCTCTCCGTTGCGGGCGAAGTGCAGAGGTGGATCGCGGAAGGGGTCCGAAAGCGGCGCGCAGGCCTGGAAGTCCTGGTCCTCCACATAATGCGGAGCCCAGCTCGAGACCGGTCGGATGTAGGAGCGGCGGAGATCCGAGCGCAGGTTGCCGGGATGGATCGTCGTCAGGCTCATCACGCTGCGATCCGCGTTCACCATCGGGACGGTCGCGGCGCAGGAGTTGGCGCTGTCGAAGTTGGGGAGCTGGATGCCGTCGACGTTCTTACCGTTCCAGCGAGAGTCGTTCGTGCCGGCATAGGAGGCCGAGTAGGCGGCATTTCCGGGATCGAGCACGCTCTTGTGGTCGAAATAGGCGAACGGGCAGGGCTTCGGCCCTCGCATCGTATAAGGCTTGAGCGGATCGGGGTTGCTCGCCGCGGAGACGGGGCGATCGACGACGTAAATCGTGTCGGTGGCCTGGGGCTCCTCCAGCGGCATCCCGTTCGTATCGAAGATCGGGGGATAGAACGCGATGTAGCGCCGCAGGCGGTAGGTGAAGCGGATCGCGCCGGTGGAATCCCGGAAATAGGGGCACGTGCCGTCGCCGTTGGGCTTGGCGGCGAAGCCCAGGCAAGAGGCGTTGAGCGTCGAGCCCCGGGTGCCGCTGCCGCTCCCCGAGGTCGTGTCGCAGCTCGTGCTCACCGAGGTGGGATCATTCGGGTTGGAAACCTTGCTGTTGGAGACGACCCCGATGGGGAAGTCCGCGGTCCGCCCGAGCGAAAGCGAGAAGGAGCTGTCGAGCGGCCAGTATTTCCCTTCGCTGCCCAGGCTGCCCGTGGCATTGAGTGCTTCCTTGACCGTGGGACAGGTGTAGCGGGCGTTGCCCGGGTTGATGTCCCCGACCTCCGATTCGCGGATGAAGAGGTTGTAATAATAGGTCTGCGCCGTGTATTCGGGCGGCGGCAGCGTCTCGCAGCCTTCGATCGAAAGGCCGTTGGAGTTGGCTCGCTGCACGCAGAAACGGTTGCCGATCGGGTAGGTGGCGATGTCGCCCGTATTGGCCGAATTGGGGTTCGGGAGCTGTCCGAGCTTGCTCTGGATCGCCATCCCGCGCTGCCTCCGGTCGTAGCAGCCGTAGCGCAGGATGTTCATGAAGCTGCGGCCCTGGGCATCCTTGAACGTGTTGGTGTCGACGCTCTTGGACTTCGTGTAATTGTAGGCGGAAACGCTGAAGGTCTCGCTGTTGGCGGGGGCCGGGACGACGGATATCTTGATGAGCGTCCCGTCGAGGATCTCGGTGGAGTACACCTCGGGCGCCAGGCAGCCGACGAGGCTGGGCTGCACATTGTCGACGGTCGTGTGCACCACGCGCGGAATGGCGATCGCCGTACCGGTGCTGCTGTTGACCTCCTGCCAGGCGAACTGGCAAAGGCAGGGCTTGGAGGCGGAGTCCGTGGCCGTTGGGTTGGTGCAGTAGTTGGAAATCGGCGCGGTGGTCTGACTCGTGTCGAAGAAGACGGTGGTCTGATAGCTGGAGCCCGCCGCGGCGCTCGTCGGAGCGATGGTGACTGAGGAGATCTTCGTCAGGGTGCCGGAGCTGCCGGAAGCTTCCGTGCCGCTCAGGCGCGAGAGCTTGGTGACTTTGAGGCGCTGGTTGGTGCAGCCGGAAAGCAGCGCGAGCGAAATGCAGAGCGCGCCCGCCGCCGTAAGGAGGCTTCGGGCCAGGCGCCGGTCTCTGATGTTTTCGGACTGCTGCCTTTTCATAATTCCTCTTAATCCGGTTGAAGCGCGCAGACCGGGAAGTTCCCGGGCCGGTTGGGGTCATCCGCCGTGGGGTCGCCGGTGCGCCCGACTTCGTGGAATTTCACGCCGTAGTTGCGCAACGCCTTCGAGGCGCTGCAGTTGCCGGTGGGGTTGTCGTAAGGGAGCCCGGTCGCCGGGTTCTTGCAGTCCTCCGGGCTCATGAAGCGATAGGGCGTGTACTTCGCCGCGACCGAGGAGGAGGAGTTGGCCATGTCGCGCGACATGACCTCCTTGGGCGTCACGACGAAGAGATAATCGTACCGCGAGTACGGGGCGTTGGTCGAAGGGTCGGCGTCGATGTAGCCGGTCACGGGCGCCTCGTCATAGGCCGCGTGGCTCGCGCAGACGTGCGCGTAGTCATAGGGGTCCACGCCGGACTTGCACGCCAGATAGGTATAGCCGGGGAGATTCTGCCAGCCGGTGCCCGGAATCATCACGTCCGCGCCGTTGGGGAGATTGAGCGTGGAGAAGCCGGCCTTGCTCGAGTTGAGCGCGGCGGTGCCGTCCCAGGTCCCGCCTGGTCCGCCACCGGATTCCGCCGGATCCATTCGCACGCAGCGCAGGTTCGTGTTGAAGTACCGGGAGGCGACGCTGAGCGAGGCGTTGGTCTCGAGATCCTTGAGTGAAGTCGAGTTGTAGCAGTCGGGAAATACGCTCTGGCTCGGGCCGGCTGGGATGCCGCTCAGGTTGTTCCATTTCCCGGGATAACACTGGATCTCGCCCAGGTTGTTCAGGCGCGAGCTCAGGAGATACTTGCGGGGATCCAGCGCCATGCGGAAGAGCCATACTTTCACCCAGTGATAGCCCTTGGGAATCGCGATCGAGGAGTCCGGGCAGGTCTCCACGCCCGTGGTGCCCGAGGGGATCGGCAAGGCGCCATAGCCGATCGGCGGGATG
This sequence comes from Oligoflexia bacterium, assembly GCA_023701205.1. Classification (GTDB taxonomy): domain Bacteria; phylum Bdellovibrionota; class UBA1018; order UBA1018; family UBA1018; genus JAMPXJ01. The sequence goes on along the minus strand of JAMPXJ010000024.1, from coordinate 22,433 downwards.
ACGGAGGTGTCCTGGGCATCCGCCGGCGTCGCCGTGAAGATCGTCGGTGCGACGTAGGCGTTCACGGGGACATTGAAGATCCCGGTGGATTGCTTGGCGAGGTAAAACGTGGAACGGTCGAAGTTCCCCGTCGTCGGAGGATAGATCTTGAACTTGCCCGCGGCGACGGTCGCGGAATCGTCGGCCGCGACGCTGTAGATCGTGAGATCCATTCCCGCGGCCGGATCGTTGGGGATGGACGGGCAGTTGTAGCCGATCGGCGCCGTGAAGCCCGCTCCGCCCGCCGCGAACAGGGCCATCGCCCCGCCCATGTTTGTCGTGTAATAATTCAACGGATAGGTGTTGGTGGGGTCTTCTGACTGGAAGCGGTCATAGACCATTCCGGCGTCGCCAAGCGCCAGGCCGTTGAGCGGGATCGTGACCGTGTCACGGCACTGGTAACGCTCGACCTTGGCGAAGCTCGCCGGATCGCTGCTGTCGAGGCCCGCACCCGAGCCCTTGAACGTGTAGGTGATCTCGTTGGAGTAGCTGTCGCTCGTCGTGATGTGGATCTTGACCTTCACCGAGGTGGTCGCCGCGGGAATGCCCGTGTAGACGCACCGAAGGAGATTCGATTCGTGGTAGATCGTCGGGGTCTCGAAGGTCTCGGCCGTGCCGTCGGACTTGGTGTACGAGTAGCTGCAGTTGCAGGTGCTCGGCCCCTGCGCGGTCTCGCCCGCCGCGGCGGTCGAGGTGCACAGCGAGCCCATGGCGCCGCTGCCGTCGCCCACGAGGTCGAAGACCGAGGTCGGATTCGAGGCGTTGCGGATCACGCGCGAAAGGGTGATGCCGGATTGCTTGAGATCGGTGATCACATCGGCAAGCGGATCGGTGCCCGCGATCTCGCGCGCGGTGCTGCGGGTGGTTCGGTTGTTCGTGCACGCGCAAAGCAGCGCGAGCAGCAGGAGTGCTCCCGTGTGCTGGCGTAGGCTCCTCCCGTTGCGCATCCCGATTTCCCCTTTTCGCGCTTTAAAGGTGCAAGGCGCATGCGAAACGGCCTCTTTGCCCGGAAAACGCGGACTTGCCTCCGCCCATCTCCGGGACAACCGTAAAAAAGTTCGACGAAATGCGCTCGCCACCCCGGAGATCCGGGGGAAGTCCCCGGAGTTTGGCTCGAAACGCGCGGATTTCGCGCATTGACCAGGTTCTGGGCGCTGTCCAGGGCTTGGGCGCCGGAAGTGCGGGGAAGGACTCGCTGAAATCCAGGGGCGGCGGCTCCATGGCTGTGTCATTTGGTACCCGCCTTGTGGAGAACGGCTTCGACGAGAAGCCCGCTGCCGGAATACCGCTCCACCCGGATGCGATCGATCGCCGGGTCCTGCGCGAGCGGGATGAGGATCTGGTCCTGCCTGAGCTGTCCCGTTGGCGGCGCGAGCACGGCGAGCGTCTGCACGACCTGCGGGAAGCGATCCGTGTCGGCGTAAGTGAAGTGGCGCGGCTGGAAGGCGGCGCGCAGGTCATAGGCGGTGAGGCCCGTGCGGATGAGGTGCACCTTGAAGCGCGCGCTCTCGGTTTCGGTCACGGCGCGCGAGCCGCCGGGCACGACGTTATTGGTGCCGAGCGGGAAATAAGTGAGATGCAACAGGAGATTCTCCTGTTCGCCGAGCGCGGTACGGTCCAGGTCAAAGTAGATTCCGCCGGCCAGAAGCTTGCTCAGTGCCGGATCGGCCGAGGCGATGGGGCCGGAGCCGTCGCAGACCTGGTCATAAAGCGTGTAATAGCCGGTCTGGTAGCCGGCCGAGGTGTCGAACGTCGCGCAGTCGGTCGGAGGGGGGGCGGAAGCTCCGCTGCCGAAGGAGCAGGCATAGGCCTGGTTGGGAAAGCCCGCCGAATCAGGGGTGTTCGCGTGCGTGAGGTCCACCGAGACGTTCTTCAAGAACGCCGGAAGAACGCTCATCTGCGGGTCCATGGCGCTCGCCGGCAGCGGAGAGGGCGCGGTTCCGGCGTGCGAATACGGGTGATGGAAGGCCTTGGCGTCGCCCGCGCAGCCGGTGTCGGGGCGAGGGGAAGGAAGCGAGAAGAAGTTGTCGGCGTGAAGGACTACGCGTACGCCCGTAAGGCCGGAGATCGCACGCTTGTCCTGCTCGAGCGGCGAGTTCGAGGTGTCCGCGACCGGGGTCTGGGCACGCTGGACGTTGGAATTGCGCACGGTGCAGGAGGCGCAGAGAAGCGCCGCGAGGATCGCCGTCGCCGTTCGGGCCCTGATCCTTTGCGCTGGATTTCGACTTCGCCGCGCCTTCGCCATCTCGCCTCAGATCCTGTGGAACGTCAGAGCGATGAAGACCGCTCCGGTGCAGTAAGGGGAACTCGCCGCCGAATTGGCGCCACTCGGGGCGCACGCGGCATCGAATGCGGCCTGGTTCTGGATCACGGACTTGATCCGGTTCAGCTGGAATATCTTGAGCGTGGGGTTTCCCGCGAGCGGCAGGAAGATCTGCCGGGTCGCGAAACCGGGCCCGTTGGAGCCCGGGTTATGCTGCACCGGAGGAAAGAGCAGCAGGAAGGGGGAAACCGTCTCGCTGGGCGTGGCCTTGAGATAGGACTGCCAGACCAGCTCGTTGCAGTTGGCGGGCTTGAGCGCGCCGTTCTCGAAGCAGCTCGCCGGATCAGCCGGGGCGGCGTTCGCCGCCGAGGCGGCGTACTCGAGGACGGCCATGATGTTTTCGCCCGTGCCGAGCACGGCGGCGTCGCGGTTGAAGGTCGCACGGATGAAAACGCCCGAGGAGTCGTCGCCCACGCTTTCTCCGGTAAGCTTCGCGCAATCGTGCTCGCTGATCCGGTAGTAGGAGTCCGGGGCGCCGCAGTTGATCTGGCCCGCGCCCAGATTGCATGGTGAAGCGTACTCGGTGCTCGTGGCGAAGCGCGCGCAGTAGGATTTCTTGTCGGTTTCGGCGCTCGTCCCGGTGATGCCGAGCTCGACCGAGCTCAGCCATTGGGGCCAGCTCGAGAGCAGCGCACCCGAAGCATCAAAGACGCGCTGGGCGTACTGGATACCCGAGAGAGCCGGCGCATCGAAGCTCCCTCCTTCGGGATTAGCGGACTGCTTGAAGATGATCCGGGCGGCGCGGGCACCGCCGGTCACGATCGTCGCCGGCGTGGGGGACGCGGTCACCGCCCGTCCCGAGGACGAGCCGGCCGGGCTGCGGGAGTTGGTCGTGCACCCGACGAGGATCAGCGTTGCGGCGAGCATGGGGATTACGATTCTGAAGTCCAAGGGAGTCTCCTGGTCCTCATGCTTATCGGCGATTTCAGTCAAGAAATTGAAGCGGCAGGCTCCTTCGGCGGGGATTTCAGAGTGCTTAGGTAACTCTTTGGAATCGAGAGGATAATTCCGGTTTCCGTTCAGCGTTTCTGGATTTCCAGCAGGAAGTTCTGGAGCTCCTGGGTGCGCGGATCCTCCGGCCTGACGTCCCGGGCGTAGGCATGGGCACTCTCGATCATCGGGCGCGCGACGGCGGCCCATTCCGAACCGCGGAGGCGATCCGGATGCACGAGCGAGCGACGGAAGAGCGTGAGCGAAATTCCGCCCAGGTGGTAGTAGGCGTCAAACGTCCGGGGTTCCACCGAAAGCCGCGAAAGCAGCAGGGCCTGGATGCCCGCGAGGCGCTGGATCAGCGCATCGGGATCCCGGATCGCCTGAAGCTCCGCCAGGCGCGTGTCCTGAAGAAGGCGTTCAGTCCAGGAGCGTCCCGGCCCGAGCTCCTCGGAGGTCCTCAGGCTGCGAAGGGACTGCGTGAGGAGCTCGCGCGCGCGCGCGGGGTCGTGGCCCGCGGCCGGCGCGGTCGAGTATTCCATATAGAATGCCTGATGGGTGCCTTTCGAGGTGACGAGCACCACGCGGTCCTGACCGCGGACGGCTCCGCGCGCGCCCAGGAAAAACCCGCGGGCGCGCTCCGGATCGGGCAGGGCGGGGTTCTCGACGGTGAACCAGCGGAGGTCCCATTCACGCGCCCCGCCCACGGCTTTTTCCATCTCGGTGACGTGGCGCCTGAGCGCGGCCTCGCGGATCCGGCGGCACCCGCGCTCGAGCGGGGAGGAAAGGCAGCGGCGGATGCGTTCGTAAGTCTCCTGCTCGAGGCGCTCGGGGGTTTTCGGTCCTTCGATGGTGAGCAGCGCATGCGGCGGATTCCAGCGCGCGACGATCCGGCCGAGAAACCGTTCCGGCGGCCCCTTCTCGTAGGGGAGGCCATAGAAGATCGGCTGTCCTTCGTAGCGGGTGGGCCAGGCGCCGAGGAGATAGTAATAGGGCAGCACGGTCCAGCGCTCCGAGTCGCCTCCTCGCTCCTGAGCGAGCGGCGGAAGAAAAGGCGTGAGCGCCCAGTTCTGCGCGCTTCGCCAGAGCGGATGCCTCAAAAACACGTGCTCGCAGGCGAGCGCGGCCAGCCCGATCGAGGCTGCAGTCAAGAAGATGGCGATCGCCTGTCGCGAGGCGGCCGGCGATTGCGCCTGAAAAAGGGTGCCTCGACGGCGAAGCCCCCAGGCGAGCTCGCCCGGCGTGGATTTGAGCAGCGCGAGCGCCAGCAGCCCGTAGAGTCCGGCCAGGGTCCCGAGCAGGGGAAACCACCACCAGCGCAGGGCCGGCCAGAAGCCGGTGAGGCCGAACAATGCGGCGAAAAGGGTACAGCATAGGGCGAGATCCACCAGGCGGGCGCGGATGCGGGCGCTCACCGGGGCGGGGCGGGTCAACGCCTGATGACCACGGACTTCTGCTGAATTCGGCGCCTGGGTCATTTATTGACTCTCATGTCATTGAGGTTACACTTAATCTTAATGATCAAGCTCAGTCGAATCAATGGCAAGGAGTTCGTCGTGAACTGCGAGCTGATCAAGTTCATCGAGGAGACGCCGGACACGGTCATCACCCTGGTCTCAGGGGAGAAGCTCATGGTCCGCGAGAGCGCGGAGCAGGTGATCCGCTCCACGATGGAATACCGGCAGAGGATTTTCCGTGAACCACCCGCAAGGACGGGGGAGCTTTCCTGAATGGATATCGCATCGTTGATCGGCTCGTTTCTAGGCGTGGGCGCCATCCTCACGGGCCAGGTGCTCGAAGGAGGCCACGTCAGCCAGCTGATGCAGGGCACCGCCGCCCTGATCGTGGTCGGGGGCACCTTCGGCGCGATGTTCGTCTCGTTCACGGGGGCGGACATCAAGCGCGCTTTCGGGATGCTGCCGGTCATCTACAAGAACGTGGACCTCGACGTCCGTCCCGTGATCGACGAGATCATCCGCATCGCCACGATCGCCCGCAAGGAGGGCGTGCTGGCCGTCGAAGGGCAGCGCGAGTCCATCACCAACCCGCTCTTCAAGAAGTCCATCAAGTACGTCATCGACGGCTTCGAGCCCAATACCGTGAAGGAGATCATCGACACGGAGATCTTCCTGGCGTTCGAGGAGGAGGAGTCCGCGGCCAAGGTCTTCGAGGGCACGGGCGGTTACGCGCCCACGATCGGGATCATCGGCGCGGTGCTCGGCCTCATTCACGTCATGTCGATGCTCAATGACCCTTCGAAAATCGGCGAGGGCATCGCCGTCGCATTCGTCGCGACCGTGTACGGCCTCGTTATCGCCAACCTGTTCTTCATCCCCTGGGGCACCAAGCTCAAGCGCAAGGCCTCCCAGCGCATGATGGCCAAGGAGGTCGTGAAGCTCGGGGTCGTGGGCATCCAGGAAGGCCTGAACCCTCACTTCCTCCAGGAAAAGCTCGAGGTCTTCGTCGAGGAGCATCTCCGGCGCACCGAGGAGCACAAGAAGGAATGAAGAAGAAGCACCCGGAGCACGTCAACCTCGAGCGGTGGCTGGTTTCCTACGCGGATTTCATCACCCTGCTTTTCGCCTTCTTCGTGATCATGTACGCCATCTCGCAGGCCGACATGGCGAAGTTCAAGGCCGCCTCCAAGAGCATCAAGGCCGCGTTCTCGGGCGCGGGTCCGGGCGGCACGGTCCCGATGGACGGCAACTCCGGCGGCGACACGGCCAATATCTTCGAGGCGCCCGAGATCGCGGGGGGCCGTGTGATGGACCTGCCCGCGGGCAAGATCCACACCGCCGCCGATCCCGACCCGGAGCTGCAGGAGATGAAAGAGCGGCTCGAGGAGTCGATCACGCTGGAGCTCGGGGTGAGCGACATCTCCGACCAGCTGCACATGCGCTTTGACAGTCGCGGGCTCGTCGTGCGGATCGCGGCCAAGGATTTCTTCGAGCAGGGCTCGGCCGCCGTGCGCAAGGATCTGCTGCCGCTGCTGGACCGCATCGGGCGGATCATGTCCAAGAGCCGGCGCCTGATCCGGCTCGAGGGCCATACGGACATCTCCGAGGCCCGGCCCGAAGGCTATGCCAGCGGTTGGGAGCTTTCGGCGGCGCGCGCGGCGTGGGTCGCCAAATATTGGGTGAACCGCTTCGAGCTCGATCCCAAGCGGATCGGGGCCGCGGGCTATTCCCACTACCGACCCCTGAGCGAGCCTCGCGAAACGGCTTCGGACGGGACTCCGGTCGAGAGCCGCAACGAGGAGTGGCGCCGGGCGCGAAATCGCCGGGTCGAAGTTATCATCTTGAATAATCTCTACGAGTCCCCGTAAAAATAGGGGATGCATCTCGCTCCTCTCATCCGGGACCTGGCCATCATCCTTGGCGTGGCCGCGCTGGTGACGCTGGTTTTCCAGCGGATCCGTCAGCCCGTGGTGCTGGGCTACATCGTCGCGGGCATCATCGTGGGCCCGCATGTCCTGCCCGGCGCCCTGGTGGCGGATATCCCCAATATCCGGATCTGGGCGGAGCTCGGGGTCATTTTCCTCATGTTCTCGCTCGGACTGGACTTCAGCTTCCGGAAGCTCGCGAAGGTCGGGCTTTCCGCGAGCTTCACCGCGGCGTTCGAGGTCAGCGCGATGCTCGCGACGGGCACCCTTCTCGGGAAGCTCCTGGGTTGGCGCACCTTCGACGCGATCTTCCTGGGCGCGATCCTGGCGATTTCCTCGACGACGATCATCATCAAGGCCTTGGACGAGCTGGGACTCCGCACGCGGCGCTTCGCCGAGATGATCTTCGGCGTCCTGGTGGTCGAGGATCTCGTGGCCGTGCTCGTGCTCGTGGCGCTTTCGACGGCGGCGGTGACGAGCGCCTTCTCCGGGATCGCGATCCTGACGTCGGCCGCCAAGCTCGTGCTGGTCGTGGGGGCCTGGTTCCTGGTGGGTTATTTCGCGGTGCCCCGCTTTATCCGGTACGTAGGCAAGACCGGCAGCGACGAGATGCTCACGATCGTCGCCCTGGGGCTTTGTCTTTTTCTCGCGGTTTTGTCCTCGCTTTTCAGCTATTCGGTCGCGCTCGGGGCCTTCATCATGGGTTCGATTCTGGCCGAGAGCACGGAGTCGCAGCGGATCTCCGACCTGATCGCGCCGCTCAGGGATCTCTTCGCCGCGATCTTCTTCGTTTCGATCGGGATGCTCATGGATCCGGTCGCGATCCTGGCGAACCTGGGCTCGATCCTCCTGATCACGACGGTTTATCTCGTGGCCAAGATCAGCGCGGTGACCGCGGGCGCGATTCTGAGCGGGCAGACCGTCCGCACCGCGGTGCAGGTGGGATTCGGAGTCGCCCAGATCGGGGAATTCTCCTTCATCATCGCCACGCTGGGCCAGTCGCTGCGGGTGACCAGCGAGTTTCTCTTTCCGGTGGCCGTAGCCGTCTCGCTCATCACCACCTTCATGACGCCTTACCTGATCCGGGTGTCCCATACCTTCGCGGTGGGGCTCGAGGGGCGGCTCCCGCTGCCGCTCAAGGACCTGCTCTCGCGCTACGCCGCCTGGAGCCAGGAGCGACGCGCGGGAACCCTGAAGCGAAACGCCTTTTATCGGCTGTTCTTCCGTTGGGTGCTCAACGGGATCATGGTGACGGTGATCTTCATCGTCGTCGACGAGGCGCTGATGCCGTGGCTCAGGCACGGGACGCAGGTGGGGCAACAGGTCACGAGCGCGGTCGGCTGGGGCTTGGCGGTGCTGGTTTCCTCGCCCTTCCTTTGGGCGATGCTCTCGCTGTTCAGGGATTTCCGCTTTTCGGAGAAGGAGGCCGGCCCGCGCGGTGGGGTCCTTTTCGCCATACGCGTGCTCACGGGATTCTGGGTCGGGGCGATCAGCCTGAAGTTTTTCGAGGCGCGGTACGCCGTCCTTTTCGTCGGGGTCTTCATCACGGCTCTTTTTCTCCTGTTTTACCGGCAGCTGGAGGCTTCTTACCGCTGGTTCGAGGAGCGCTTCCTCTCGGCCTTCGAGACCGCGCCCAAGACCGGCCGGACCACGGACGTGCTCAAGCACCTGGCCCCCTGGGACGCGCACCTGGTGCGGATCAAGGTACATCCCAACGCCACGATCGCCGGCCAGCGCATCCGCGAGGCCGCGCTCCGCAAGGCCCATGGGCTGAATATCGTCGCGATCCAGCGCGGGCAGCGCACGCTGGTCGCTCCCAAGCCGGATGAGTTCATCTTCCCCAAAGACGAGCTGCTGGTCTTGGGCACCGACGAGCAGATCGAGTCCGTGCGCTTCCGCATCGAAAAGCCCCCGGGCCTCGACGCGCGCTACCGGCACCATATCTCGGGCTATGAGTTGAAATCCGTGCTTCTGAGCGAGCAGTCCGCGCTCTGCGGCCGAAGCATCCGGGAGACCGGAATCGGCGAGCGCCTCGGAGCGACGATCGTGGGCCTGGAGCGCGGGGAGCGCCGGATGATCAATCCGGACTCAAGTCTCGTGCTTCAGCCAGGGGATATCCTCTGGGTCGTCGGCGAGACGGCGCACCTCGAGCAGCTGAAGCCCTAGTACGTCCGCGAGGAGACTATCTCACTCAGTTCAGGCTCGCGAGGGGCCATCCTGGCCACAAACAAACCCGCATTTGGGATCATCCTGGTCCAAATGCGGCTTAGCTCGCTGAACTGAGTGAGATAGTCTCCTCGCGGACGCGGCACTACAGCTGATAGCCGCCGGCGATGTAGAAGCTCAGGCTGGTCTGTCGCACGTCCTGCAGCTGATTGTTGGCGACGGCCTGGCCCTTGCCCTGGCCATAAGCGTACGCGGTCCCCAGCGTGAACGATGAGCCCGGCTTGAGCAGCGAAATGGCCGCCGTGGCCCCGTACTGGTTGACCTGCGGCACCTGCGCGGCATTGGCCACGTTGGAGTTGTTGGTGTACAGGCCGAAGCGCAGCGCGAGCGACTCGGTGGCGTACCATTCGGTACCGGCCGAGGCATTGAAGGTCGACTTCACGGTGAATTCGGTGAACTCGCTGTCGGCCGAATAGTAGGTGAAATCGCCCGTAAACAGCAGGGCCTTGCTCGGAAAGTACGCGGCCCCCGCGCCGACGGTCACGGGGCCGAGGAGCTTCGGCTTGAGGTTGCGCTCCTCGAGCGTGAAATCGGCTGAGTAGTTGTCCGAAGGCACCACGGGACGGTTATCGGGCCCGAGCTTCGTAGCCAGGATGCGGCGCTTGCCCGTGCCGCTCAAGGTGAGCGCCTTGGAAGCCACGAGCGCGAGCGAAAGGTTCTTCGCCGGCATGTACTGAAAGCCCAGCTTCGGCTGCAGCCCGTAGATGTCCATGCTCTGATGCGTATTCTGGAAGTAGAATTTTCCGGTTGGAACGGGGTTGTATTGGATGGTCTGGTTGTCGAGAGCCGTGTAAAGCCGTACGATGCCCAGCAGACTCACCCCGATGGAGGCATGGTCGCCGAGCGCCTTGGCGTAACCCGGTCCGAAGTAATAGGTCGTGTCCTGGATGTAGAGGCGGCGCTTGAGCGTATTGGGGTCGCCCGCGACCGCGGAGTAGTTAGGGAGCTCGTCGTCCTGGTTGAGGAGATCCGATTCGGGCACGATCACGGCGAAGCCGATCTTGTCGCGCCCCAGGCTCTGAGTGAAGCCGAAGAAGCTCGGAAGCAGCGCCCGCGAATTCTGCGAGTAATCATGGCCGGGAAGGATATCCTTGTAGCGCGTCTCGGTGGTCGTATAGGTGTTTGCCGAGGCGCTGATGTAGTTCTCGAAGCCATAGACGAGCCCTGCCGGATTGTAGAAGATCCCCGTGGGATCATCCGAGACTCCGAGATACGTACCGCCCATTCCCGAGGCACGCTCCCCGATGAGCTGGTTGCGGTAGTGGTACTGGTCCGCGGAAGCGGGAAGGGCGGACAGCAGAAAAGCCGGAAGGAGCAGTAGGCCGGTACGGTTTCTCATCTTTTTCTCGCTGAAGGAAGGGAAACGGAGCTCTTGAACCGCGTCTCGAGCGCCCGGCCGCCTTCGGTGTCGCGACTCAGGCCGGCCATCCCGTTCTGTTTGAGGAAGCCCTGCAGCGCCTGAAGGCGCGCCGGAAAGGGCGGGTGAGTCTTGCTGACCTTCACGGTCGTGGCCCGGGACTGGAGTCGTGTCAGGAAGGTTTGGAGCGCCAAGGGATCGTAGCCGGCGGCCGCGCAAAGAAGCGAGCCGCCCTGGTCCGCCTCGTGCTCCTTTTCCTGGCCGAGGCCTTTTTCGAGCAGGGTCTCGATGCCCTGGTTGACGATCTTGCCGATGGAGAAGCCCAGGTCCGCGCCGCCGCGCGAGAGCATGCGACTCAGGGTCTCGCCCGCCGAAACCTCGCGCTTGGGCATGATCTCCTTGTACATGTGGCGCTCGGTCACGTGCGCGATCTCGTGGCCCAGCACGCCCGCGAGCTCATCCTCCGAGCGGACCTCTCGAAGCAGACCCATGGTCACGAAGATGTAGCCGCCGGGCGTGGCGAAGGCGTTGATCTCCTCGGATTTCAGGATGCCGAAGCGATAGGCGAGCTCCGGCCGGTTGGCCTTGGCCGCGACGGTATTGCCCACGAGGTTCAGATAGCGCAGGAGCTTGTCGTCGGAATCATGCGAGCCCAGCGTGCCCGCGAGCTTCGCCGCCATCTGGCGCCCGACCTCCTTTTCCTCCTTGATCTCCTGGGCGAAGCGCTCGTGCTCGAGCTCGCGGTTTTCTTCAGGAGAGGAGGCGCAGCCGACGCACAAGGCGAGAGCGGCTCCCAGCGCGTGGAGCGCCAGCAGCGGATTCAGGTTCGGTTTCGAGGCCCGGCCGGAAAAAAAATTTTGTGGGGTCACTGCCCCAGTTTACCCGCCTGTTGGAAATTGCGCAGCTCATTTTCAGGGACTTTGAGCTCTTCCATCTTCTCGACGGCCTTGAAGTCCGACTGATAGGTCTCGCGCCCTTCGCGCATGCGGTTGCCGGCGGTGAGTCCCCGCGTGGAGGCGGACGCGGCATAGGAGGAGACCCGGCGCCGGCTGGCTTTTCCGAGGTTCTTGTCATCGGCCAGCTCTTTGGAGAGCTCGGCCTCGCCGACGGGCTTGCTGGTGTTGACGAAGAGCTTCGAGATCCACCCCGTGCTCTTGCCCGCGGTGACCTGGAACCAGATGCCTTCCTTCTTGAGGACGGTCAGCGCCTCGCCGCGCCTGAGCTGCGTGATGTTCGCCGCGTTCATCTGCGGCGCGCTCTTGAGCGGCGTCTGCGCGGGCTGGACGTAAAGCGTTTCGCCCGCAAGCGTGATCGATGCCGCCATGAGCAGGAAAACCGACGCTCCGAAGATCAGGATCTGTTTCATTGTCTCTCCTTCGTCTCGTTAACCAAACGTTCACTTCGATTTCGCGGTGAAGATGCCGTCCCAGTCCCGAGGGGGCTCCTCGATGAGTTCCTGGCAGCGCAGCGCGAACACCTCGCTTGGGCCGTCCTGAAACTCGCTCTGGAGTCTGGTGAACATCCCGCGTGCCGCCTCGAATTTTCCTGTCCGGTAGTCTTCCAGAGCCTCCGCAAAGCGTTCCGCCAGCTCTTTTTTCTTCGCAGCCGCCGGGTCCGATATGGACCCCAGCGCTTCGAATATTTTAACATGATGCGCTTTGCCTTTCACCCGGACAAAATCGATGGGACGGCAAATGATCGAATCCTTTACGGATTCCTCCGTTTTTGGACCCAGGAGGATTGAGGCTTTGTACTGCTTGGTGAGGCCCTCGAGGCGCGAGGCGAGGTTCACGTTATCGCCGATGACGGTGTAATCGAGGCGCTTCTCGCTCCCGATATTTCCCACGATCACCTCGCCGGTATTGATGCCGATGCCGACCTCGAAGGGCTGGATCTTGCGCGTTTCCCATTCGCCATTGAGCGTTGCGAGCGCCTCGCGCATCTTGAGTGCGCATTCGACCGCGCGAAGCGCGTGGGCGGGGTCGCGCAGCGGCGCTCCCCAGAAGGCCATCACGGCATCGCCGATGAACTTGTCGAGCGTGCCGCCCTTTTCGAAGACCACGTCGGTCATGCGCCCGAGGTACTCGTTGAGGATCGAGACGAGCGTTTTGGGCTCGGTCTTTTCCGAAAGGGTCGTGAAGCCCCGGACGTCGGAAAAGAGGATCGTGAGCTCGGCCTGATGACCCACCTCCGCTCGCGGGTCCTGGCCGCTCGCGATGATCTCGTCGGCCATCGAGGGTGGAAGGTATTTCGAGAGGCTGTCCTTGAGCTTCTTCTTGTCCCGGCTCTCGATGAGGATCAGGTAGGCCAGGCTGTCGAAAAACGCGAGCCCGCCGAGGGCGAGCGGCCGCGCCAGTTCCAGCCAGATCCCCTTTGATTGGAACGCGGCGATCCCGGCGCCGGTGACGAGCGCGAGCCAGGCAGGCGGAACGAGAAAGCGCGCCGGATGGGTGCTCACGAAAGTGACCCCGTAGATCAACGCCAAGGTGAGGAGCACGAGCCCGAACTGCAGCGCCACCGGCGTCGGCCGGAGGAAATCCTTATCGATGAGATTCGAGATCGCGCTCGCGTGGATCAGAACTCCCGGATAGCCCGTGCTCACGGGCGTGACCTTGAGGTCCTCGAGGCCCGTGGCGCTCGCGCCGATCACGATCGTCTTGCCCTTGAACTCGAGCGGATTGACCTTGAGCTGCGCCGGGTCCTGTACGTCGCCCTTTTGCAGAGCGGCGGCCGAAGCCAGCACCGCGGCAAACGAGATGGATTCCGGGCGTTGCTCGTCACGGTAATAGTGCACGCGATAGGTTCCATCCCGGTCGATAGGGATCGTCAGCGGCTCTTGGCCTTCGTCCTGGATCCGAAGCGCACCCCCGGCGACCGAGAGCGCGGGATCATTGAAGCGCGAGAGCAGGGCGCGCAGCGTGAGCGAGGGAAGCCAGGTCTCCCCGTAGCGGAAGACGATCGGGACCCTCCGGTAAGAGCCGTCGGAATCCTGCTCGGTCGTGACCACGTGCAGGCGGGGAGCTTTGGCCAGCAGCGCGGGGTTCGGCAGGAGGAAATCGCGATAAACCCGAAGCCCTGAAGCCAGGCCGCGCGGCGACTGCGTTTCAGGGGCTTTGAGCTTCAGGCCATGCTTCGCGGCGAAATCCGCCGGAAGGGCCGCGGCATCCTCGCCCTCGAGCGCGGCATCCGGAATGAACTTGAGCGCGTGCGAAGCGAGGCCCGTCTGACCGGAAACTTCGGCCAGCAGCTCGTCATCCGTCGTGCCTTGCTGGGCCTCGGTGAAAAGCAGATCGAAAATCACCGAAGACGGCTCGCCGATGGAAAGAAACTCGATGAGCTCTTTATAAATCCGTCGCGGCCAGGGCCAGCGTCCGTAGGTCGGGCCCAGGAGCTTGAAAGTCTGCTCGTCCAGATCGATCACGACGACCTGGTCGCTCGCTTTGGCGGCCCGATTGAAATGCGCGTAGCGGTAATCGAGGGTCTCCTGCTCGAGCTTCTTGCCGAGTTGGGTATGCGGCCAGAGAAGCGAAACCAGGCCGAGGACCGCGAAGCCCGCGGCGGCGCGAAGCAGGCGCTTTTTCTGCGCCGAAGTCAATGTTTTGAGGGACATGCCTTTGAGTATAAGGGACTCAGGGGAGGGAGGGAATCACGAGTTCGAGCTCTTCGAGCGAAAGCGCCCGTTGGTTGAGCACCCCGCTCCCCGCGTTTCCCGGCACGAATGCTTCGGGCGGGCATTTTCTGCATACCAGGAAGACGAAGTTCCCCGCATGACCGACCCGGGCGCCGGCGTCACGGAAGTTGAAGTCGTAAAGCGTGCCCATCTTTCCGTCACTCACGATCGCGCCGAGCTCCTCGGGGCTCAGCGCGCGCACATAGCCTTCGCGAGGGACCTGCCTGCCGATGGCTTCGTAGAAGCGCTGCCCCTGGCGTTCTCCGCTCAGCAGCGCGGCCCGCGCGCCTTGCCGGAGGGTTTCCCCTCGCGCTTTGAGGGTGCGGAAAAACGCCTGTCTCTTTTCCCGCGGAAGGTTCGCCAGCCGGTCAAGCCGCACGGCGATCGCCCGCGGTTCGGGCTGGAGTCGCTCGAAGGCACTGGGGCAGGAGCCCGGAGACGCCGCGGCGGTCGTCGAAGCCAGGATGAGATTCCACAGAAGCAAGGCCCGGTGGCTGAGGGACGTGGCATAGGCCATTGCTCTCTTATCGGCAATTTCGGGAAAGTGTCTGAATACGGGATTCGGAAATGATTTCGAGGTGATTTGGGGATGGTGGGATCCGAGCGAGATCAAAGGATGGAAATGGTGGAGGTCGTCGTAAAGTGTTCGAACCACTCAGCGTTTCTCGGATGTTTCCGGCGCAGTGGAAAAGGCAAGGAAAACGGCAGGATCGAGCTGGCACTGGATCCTGTATCGAAAACCCTGCTTCTGAATTGAAAGATGGGAGCTGTCAAAAATGAGAGCCCTGATTCCCACTGTCCTGGCCCTAGCACTTTTCGCGACCTCGCCGCTCGGGCGGCAAGCGATGGCCAATCTGACCTTGTGGATGGCGAAGGAGGCCGGCGAGCATCAGCACCATATATATGATGAGCCTCGGCCGCCTGAATCACGCCCTGGTCGGCGCGAATCATCGCGCCCATTCGCGAAACTAGATTTGGCTACGCCGGTCGGTAAGGCGCGACTTATTGGCCGGCGCTGCCCTACCGTGAGACTCGTGACTTCTTCCTTGGGCGTAAACCGTGATTCTGTTGCATCGATTCAGTGGACACCTAACCCAATGGCGGGGTAATTCCTCGAATGAGGAATAAGGATGGGTAGAAGTCGAGAGCCAAAGGGATTCAGCGAGATTACGCATAGCGTAGAGAGAGCAACGGCGCTAATCGGCATTTGTACTAGGACCGTTGCTGGAACACGGGTTTCATATTCCTCCTTCCGGTCTCTCGGCTCCGGATTTTTCGTCAATCGAAACGGTCTGCTGTTGACCTCCAATCACGTGATCGATCAAGTCTTGGGTCCTAACGACATTTTCTTCGGATTCCAGAAAAACGGTAGAGCCCAGGCTCGCTTTTGGTTTACGACAACGGTGCTACATCGGTTTCTGGGCATTGATGTGGCTACGTTGAAATTTGATTCTTGCTTTAGCTCACTTCCCCTTTCGCCAAAGGGCGCTTCGCAGGGCGACGAGATCGGGGTTTACGGCTTTCCGGCGGCTTCAATTCAGATTGATGGTAATGGGAGCGTACAAAGGGACACGGCTTGGCCAAAAGTTGCCAAGACGGTGGTGGGCTGCGCAGGCGTTATGACCAAGACGCTTGGATCAGTAGTCCTTCAGGACAAGGAGCTTCTGGAAGCGCAGTTCATGTTCGTCGGAGGAAATAGCGGGGGGCCGATCTTCTGCGCGAAGACCGGAAAGGTCCTAGGGATCGTGACAGGTGTTCAGAACCTTCCGCAAGGAGCATTTCAGGTCAACACCCAAAACCTCGGCAATCAAGTTGCGATTCCCCTCGCTACCTATGCCGTCGGGATATCAATTAAAGAAGTGACGCAGCTCCTTGAGAGGGCCCACTATACTCATTGGTGGTAATTGAACGTCTCGGCGGCTTGCACAGGTCATGTTGGCCCGAAGGAAAGGCAAGCTTCGTAACGACGACCTTTGATACAGGAGGGGTAATTTCGCCGCGCCCTTGCTAATCTGCTAATCCTCCCGGGCGGAACGCGCCTTTGGGGCAGGGAACCCTCACCGGTCGAGACGGTGGTCAAAAAGGTTTCTGCTCCTGTACGCGAGGACTCCAGCTTGAACAAAATGTCAGTAATTCCGGTCTCCTCTGAAGGGGCACCCAGCTCTAATCGGAAAACCATGCCAAGGACGCCCACATGGCCATTTCTTTTCCGTCCTGGATTCGCCGTCGGGCACTCGGATTTTCTAATGCATTTAAGAGGATTTGGCGACCTCTCAGCCTATCTACTGATGGGAAAATTGCGATTTTTGCCTCGAAAAACGTGCGATCGTGAATCCCACGTGCTTTCCGTCAATGTGCGATCATGGCCTTGTGAACAACTCACGTACGCGCGAAAATCAACAACGCGAACTTAAATGATTTCGCCGCTTCAAAAGCATCACAATTTAATCCAATCGATATTCAAAAAATAGAGGGCCTCGCAAGGAGACGGATCACGGATTTTATTCACATCTTTGACCCACTCAACGATGAGCTTTCGGATTCTTTCCGCATCGTCTTTGGAGATGGACATAGGTGAACTGTACGCGATCTCGCTATCAGTCAAAACAGGGTGTCGCTCCATCGCCTTTTGTCTCCAACTTGAGTGATGTCTTCCGATGAGTGGCGAATCCGCTTCAAGATGGACGTAAGTGGTTCCAGGTCGAAGTAATCCATTCTCTTCGATACAAAGACCGGTCGATACCAAAAAGGAAATGACCCGGTTAACAAGGACTCTAGGAAGTCCGAAATACCCTATGATCGCATCAACGTTCTGATATCCGGGGATGGACGTCAGAGCCCAAATCCCGGTGTAAAACCAGTTCGAATAGAAGATTGCCTTCTCCTCTTCGGAGAGCGTTCGTTTACCTGGGATAACGGCTGAGAGTTCGCGACTCTTCTCTCTCAGTGAGGTGAGTTGTTTTCGAAGCGTGCTCCGCAGCAGCTCGGTTCCCGCCCGTTCAAGTTCCACGAGATTCAAAAGATACTGTGTCTCCAATTCGTCGAATCCAAAATAATCGGCAAGTGCACAGGCTTGGTCCAGGGTGAATTGTTTTACTCCGCTCAGTATTTGGCTCAAAGTGCTTGAGTGGATTTTCAAGTGCATTGCGATCTTAAGAAACTCGCCTCGCCCCGATTTGGGTAGCGCGCGAACGGTCCGCGAAACAAAGGGGCGATAATCAGTAAAATCAAAAATTCTCATCTCTTATTTAATCGGTTAGTTAGCTAGCTATTTTAGCTCAACGGCTAACTTCTTAGTCGTTTCTTAGCTAATAATCATCTAGTCGAATAATGCGATGCAATATATCTTGCCCCTGTCAGAACGAAACTCTGAGGCTGATTCGGGCTGCACCAGAAAAGGCCAAAGAAATCGCTGACCGCCCTCGGCACCCCGCAAGGGGTGTCGAGGGGAGAATAATAGACGACATAATAGGTCTGATACTGTAAGCTCCCCACTCTGGTGCAGCCCAGAAAGAAGTGCTTTCTTATGAAAAAGTCGCTTTTGTACAAAATTTCACTCGGTCTTTTGTTCCTCGCCGGATTTTCTGTCTCTTCATCCGTCCTAGCTGCCGGAGTTGGAGCAGGAGGTGGCGGAAACATGGTTTACGTCGATGGTCAGTGGATTCTCCGAGACCATTTCGAGTCAAGCGCTACTCTAGGGACGTACTACAAACCGACCGGCGAAATTGCAGACGCGTTGAATGCGCTTATCGACCACGTCGTCGCATTTTCACCAGCAGAGTACCAAGCGAACACGCGATATGCGATGCGCGCCCTTTTCATTGATGACGCCAAGTATCTGTTTGTCGATAATCTCGATTGCGAGCTTCTAACTTTTTACGCGAGAACAGGTCAAACAAACATAAGTGATAGTGACCGAAAAGTCTTGCGTCGTGATGGTAACAGCCTCATCCCCTCTGAACCATACGGTTGCACTTTTGACGACATCAGCTATTTGGGAAAGCGCGAATTAAAAAAGTTAAAGAACATCAAAGAGAAAGCTCTCGCCATGATTCACGAGCGTCTCCATGCGCTACGACCTTACCGATCGGAATTAGGCAATTCAGTCATAGCGTACTACCACCCAGACTCCGGGGCTTCTGGGGATATTAAAGGTTATAGTTACTATCCAAAATTAAGCCAAAACTTCCACCTCTGGATTACTCCTTTTACGGTAGGGGCAGCCAGGGCTCTTTCGTCTGATCTCGATCCAGCGGTTCGAGCAGATGCGCAGAACATCGAGCTTCTTAAATCTGTGAGTGCGAGAGTTTGTCTGACGTACTTCGACTCTGGCTGCAGTGAGACGAATATGTATGATCCCGCCGAGCAGTCAAAAAAGCAAAATATCGGCTATTTCGACCACATTTTCCGTAGAGGCTTTAAGACAAATCGATTGCGCTTGAAGCATGACCTCGTGTTATCAGGTAGCGGAGACGTTCTGGGTAGTCTTGGAGAGCACTGCCTTTTAAAGGGGCCTCTATCGTATGAATCAAGCGTTACATTAAAGAAAGGCACCGAATTCACGACGAATTTCAGTGAGGGTGCCATCTTAGGCGCCGCGTACTTTCCATCGCTTGGACTCATCGATAATTCCGACTCAACCAAGTATGAAGTGATATGCGAAACAGCAGTGACTGAATATGCGATCATCAGAGTCGTTCAGGAAATTCGTTCGGAGTTTGATCCCGTTCCCTAAGCGCTGGGTGGTGTGGGAGGGGCGAGGTCGCGGGGCCTCTCCCTATCCCGAGCATACGCGAGACTCAATTGCTCTCTCGTTTGGCACTATCTGATAGACTGCTTGGGCTCCCAGGGGAGAATAGGTCGCAGCAAAACACCATAAGCGCTTCGCTCCCAGATTCCGCAATTTGCTTACTCTGGGATCCGATGAACTGGAGTAATCGCTCGCGGAGTGCCGAAGCATCTTCAACTCCGACAGTGAACACGTTCGTATAATGGATCGACTCTTGGTTGTAACTATCCTCCACCGCTTGAAGTCGCCAGTTCAGGTGATTCATCCGCGTAAACGGATTTTGACGATCAAGGTGAATGCTCTTCCCTGAATGGGAATACTTCTCGCCCGAACGGAAAACTAGACCCATCGTCGCCAAATATTCCAAGACATTTTGTACCTTGCCCACTGGGATTCCGAACTTACGAGAAATGCTCTGAGCGGTTTGAGTTGAAAGGCAACTGGTGGCGAGGTGGATCAACGAGGCATGGTTGTCCGCATAGTAAGCACCAAGTGAGCTGGGTTCTTCAAGTCGTGCTCGGTCTTTCGGTTGAATTCGCTTGGAAATTCTGTCAGCTCTCTGCCGAATCTTAGTAAGCCTATCGTGGAGGAGTGCCTTTGCCGACTTAAGTCGTGCCCGTTCGCACAGGTGACAGGTGAGGAAGTAATCGGCTTCAAGAGGATCAAACTGAAAGAAATCACACAAATTGACTGCATGATCAGCAGTGAGTTCGGCCTTCGCATTCAGGACCTGGGAGAGATACGTGCGATGGCATCCCGCTCCTTGCGCTAGTTCGCTCGTCGTCCCCCTTTTTTCAGCGACCCAGTCCCGCAAATACTGCTTATAAGATTCGTAGCGGAAGATCCTATCCATTGTTAGGATCTATAACATAAATGCGCGATGTTTTATAACACATTAATTGTGGTATACAGGGCCGCCTGGTAGCTCAGGGAGCAGGAGGTTACTTATGAAAACTCGAATCTGTACTGCATTTCTAGCCATTTTTATAGCCACACCAGTCTTGGCAGGGCCCTCGAGCAGCGGCGGTGGAATGGCTGTTGTGTGTCGTGACGGAGGGGGAAATATTCGGTCGGCGCGGCTGCTGGATGTCTATGAAGCCGAGCATGATCCTACTCGAACTGTCTTACGGGCAACCAATGACTTCGAGGAAGATTATGCTCGCCTGGTGAAGAATACTTATCGACTCCAAGGCTCCAATTACTTTGATTCTGAATCTACGGCCAGAAATCTTCGACAGTTTATGGGGCTTGTGAAATGGGTTGAGCTTCCAGAGGAGCTTCCGTTTCTTAACGATCATGGCCGTACCCCTGTCATGTTGATCGGATGCAATCTTGAACAGCTCGCCGTGTTTTACGATGAGAATGGGCGAGTGCTGATCCAGTCGGAGATTTGGCGGCATCTGGACACCCTAAACCGGGCTGCACTGGTGCAACATGAGCTGTTTTACCGTTTCGAGCGGATGTTCCGGGAAACCACATCGGAAAGCAGTCGATCCTATGTGCGACAAATTGTTTCGGTCCAAGGAAATACGCCTGTTCAGGCGGGGATTGAAAGCGCGAAACTCCGATGTTCGGCGGTGACCACCGGGCGTTCTGATCAGCGGCAAGTGACAGTGTTTTACGTCCACCAAGCGGCGAATGATATGGAAAGCGAGGACGTGAAATTCCAGTTTACTCAAATTGCTGGAAGGCCTCTTTTGGTGAAAGGGACAGTATCTATTCCAGATCTGATCTTCGAAACACGTAGGGTCATAGATCGAACGCTGGGTCCGGTCTTGATTGCCGAACACTTGGGCCGTCGGGTGGAAACGTTTCCAGTCATTACCCAGCATAGGAGCGACTGGGAGATTCGCCTCAAGTATGTCACTGGGCAACCCATTATGCTAACATTGCTCCAAGGCGGGCAACCGCTATCTGAATCAGTCCTGACCGGTTGCAGTGCAGTTCAGTAAATAACCATCTACGTAAGCGATCTAAGCTGATCGTAAATCCAGGTTTCGTATCCGAAGTAGCCAATGCTTGAACAGTGTCGGCTGCTTCGGATCGAATCTCGCAAACCCTTCTGGCTCTCCTGCTGTTCATTGCGATTCGTGAGCGGATTGTCGGACTGAGCAAGCAGGACGAAAACATTGCCTTCTGTTCGGCGTTGCCAAGAAAGGCTCGCCCATCTTGTCTTCGAAATCTCGTCGTGAGTAGCCAGGCATTCTTCCTACCACGATCTCGTCCCGCCAAATCGCCCGAAGCATTTCCTTGCTGACCTGCAAACTAGGGTTGGCTATCTTAGGAGCAAATGGATTCCACCGCTAAGAAGAAATTGAATCCACTTGTGGCAAGTATCTTAATCGCTCTTGCAGTGGTTATACATGGAATTGGCTTGCTTGCTCCGCTTACGCCGAGTGAGGGGGCGCCCCATTGGATTGTAGTCCTTATCTTTTGGCTTCTGCCGCTCGCGGCAGCAGTTTGGGTCATGAAAAGCAATCAAACTGTCATCATCAGGGTACTTGCAGCCATCTCTTTTGCATTTATTCTGATTTTTTACTCCTTTCTTCTCGCGATGATTATTTGGTAGTTTGTCCGAAACTCCTTGATTGGCTGAGCGATCCCGCACGACGGATCAGGGAGATTCAAGGCGCGCGAAACGATTCTGGTCAAAATATCCCTCCTTCTCGAAAACGTCGCAGTTTTCACGGACGGATTTTGGACGAAATCCGTCCAACCGGGTTCTGCTGGGCACGCGCCTTGGCTCAAGGCAAGTCACAGCACCCCCCGACTCTCATTTTTTACTCTCATTTTTGAGAACGCACTCCCATCCGTGAGAAGATCAAACCGTTTTCAGGACACGCTCTCATCCGCTCAAAAACACTTCCCTGATAAGTACTTATCTAACCACTGTTGAGCGCTGACACTCAGTCTTCATTGGATGGCACACCGTTGCATCCTTGGCGGAGTAAGAAGGGATGGCGTGTAGTCGAGTGATTGCGCTCCACTCCAGCTCGACTCTTGGGGAGGTTTTTTACATGCCATATGCGACCGACTTTCTAACGAAAGAGCGAGACTTGAAGCTCCTCTATTTCATTTGGCTCTGGAAGATTGCGACGACTGCGGCCATTGCGCATCAGTTTTTCAGGGATAAATCTCCTACCTTGCCCTACCAGAGACTCCGCTCGCTGGAACGCGGGGGATTCGTGGAATGTATCCAAGATGAAAAATCGGGACGGAGTTTCTGGGCCCTGAAACGAAAAGGATTCGACCTGCTTGACGACTCACTTCCCGTCCTTTCTGTGGAAGGATTCAAGACGGAACGAATACATCACGATTCGATCGTTGCAGCTATCCTTCTTGGGGATTGGCTGGTGCAATGGCCAGACAGATCCAGCCTATTTACGGAGCAGCAACTGCGCTGCTACCACAAGGATTATTATCCCCCTTGGATCCCCAGGAGCCTCGATAGGCGCCCGGATGGATTTTGGAAGGCTTACGAGGAGTTCATCGGGGCGTTGCGGAAGCGGCTTTCTGGCAAAGGAGGGGCGCTTCCTGAGGCTAGGAAGGACATCATTCGATACGTGGTTGGCTCTTCATCAAAACGAGGGGCATGAACGGTTTTGTTAGAATTGAGTTGCTTACACTTAATTTTAACGAAAGGAACCGCCCATGCCCGAGCGGCAGTTTATCACCCCGATTTCCGGGGTCAAAGTCCACGATATGTGGGAGGCAAGT
>JAMPXJ010000023.1 GCA_023701205.1 Oligoflexia bacterium | reverse complement strand
GCTTCACCGGCGCTACGGGTGCTACCGGTGCTGATGGCGCGCAAGGCTTCACTGGCGCCACGGGCGAAACCGGTGCCCAAGGCGCGCAAGGCTTCACTGGCGCCACGGGCGAAACCGGCGCTCAAGGCGCGCAAGGCTTCACCGGCGCTACGGGTGAAACCGGCGCTCAAGGTGCGCAAGGATTTACCGGTGCCACGGGCCAAACCGGCGCTCAAGGCGCGCAAGGATTTACCGGTGCCACGGGCCAAACCGGCGCTCAAGGCCTCACCGGAGCGACCGGAGCCACGGGCGCAAGTCCATTCACTATCGGAGGTTCCGATATCTACTATACGGCCGGAAAGGTCGGCATCGGAACAACAGTTCCCAGTACCCTATTGGACGTGGGCATTCCAGGAATTCAAGGCGCGCACGTTAATATCGGCAACGGCTCACTCGGGGATACGATGTGGAGCACCTACAATTTGGGCCGGGCCAAGATGGGCTATGACGGTGCAAGCATGAATGCCGTCATTCAGGGCGGAGGCGGCAAAGGAATTGAATTCAACGTGAATAACGACACGTTCGGCAGCGGCACTGCGATGACGATCACATCTGGCGCCGATGTCGGGATCGGAACGACGAGTCCGAGCGCGAAGCTGCACGTTGCGGGAAGCTTCATGCTCGTCAACGGCACGCAGGGAGCAGGGAAGATTCTCACCTCGGATAACAATGGACTTACATCCTGGGCAACCCCCGGTAGCTTCATTGGCGCCACTGGCGCCACCGGCGCGCAGGGTGCGCAAGGCTTCACCGGCGCCACTGGAGAGACTGGTGCGCAGGGCGCGCAAGGCTTCACGGGCGCTACCGGCGAGACGGGTGCCCAAGGCGCGCAGGGCGAGACTGGCGCCACGGGCGAGACGGGTGCTCAAGGCGCGCAGGGCTTCACGGGCGCCACTGGTGAAACTGGCGCACAGGGTGTGACCGGCGCCACAGGTGCCACGGGTGCTCAAGGCGCACAAGGCTTCACCGGTGCTACCGGTGCCACCGGCGCAAGCCCGTTCTCCCTGAATGGCAGCAATGCCTATTACAGCGCCGGCAATGTGGGAATCGGCACCTCCACCCCTACCAGTTCCCTGGAGATTAACGTCACCGCCCTCGCCGACGGCGTGAAAGTTGTCGGAGCGAACGGCCCCCTGAACTCTGTGACCAACGGAACCTACACGCTCGACTTCGGCCTCGCGACTTCGGGGGGATTTTATTCGAATACCGCAGCCGCCGGCGACGCGATCATTCGAACCAAAGGCGCATCCTCAAACGGACACCTGATCTTGACCACTCAGAACGCCACGGGTTCCATCCGCCTAACGACCGGTAGCACCACCATGAACGACACCGCGAAGATGACGATTCTGAACGGCGGCGATGTCGGCGTCGGCACCGAGAGCCCCGCCGAACGCCTCGAAGTGGCCGGCAACGTGAAATCCAGCGGACAGATGTACGCCACGCAAAGCACCGTGGCGACCGGCGCGACGGTGGATTTCAACACCGGCAACGTCCAGGTGGTCCAAGCCCCGGGCGGTAGTGCCTTGACGTTGAACAATATGAAAGACGGCGGGTCTTACACCGTGATCATTACCGACACGACGTCTCGTACCTATACGTTCACCAACTGCACGAACTCCCACTTCATACCCGTGAATTCCGCTACCTCGGCCGGAACCCGCACGATCTACACGATCCTGAAAACCACCGAATCCAGTGCGACCCATTGCTATATCTCCTGGATCACCGGATTCTAACCCAACGGATTGCCATGAAAAGCCGCCAGCTCCTGCTTCCACTTCTTGCCGCGATTACCGGACTGGTCGGGAGCCATTGGGCGCTCGGAGGACCCTATTACAATCTGGGCGCCTTCCTTCAAAGCAACCTGCCGGCCGCCCTGATCTTCACCACGACGAGCCCGACGTTGAACACCTGGTCCTGCACCTCCAAAACCGTCAGGCGGGTCGATCGGCTCGGGCGCCCTTCGACCTTTGGAGTTACCTCGATCACTCTTGAAGGGAATAACGCGAGTTTTTACTCGAACTCCTCGTGCCTGCCCTCTACCGCGATCACCAGCCTCACGATCTCGGCCGGCAGCAGTACGGCAGCTTATTACGTGAGCTATTCCACGTCCGGGTCCCAGTCCACGACGGTCTCCTCGGGCGGCCTGACCTCGGCGTCCCAGAGCAGCACGGTGAGCCTTGATCCTTACACGTGGACCGGCGGTGGCGGGAATTCGGACTGGACCACGGGCGCGAACTGGTCGGGCGGCAGCGCACCGGGCACCACGGCCACGGCCTTGTTTGACTCCAACTGCTCGACGAACTGCTCGCCGACGATAAACAGCTCCGCGATCTCCGTGAAAGGGATCAGGATCAACCCCGGCTATTCGGGGACCATCACCCAGGCCAGCGGGATCAGCTTTGTCGCTTGTAGCAGCGCGGGCGGCTTCATTCAGGAAGGGGGTACCTTCGTCGGGTCGGATGGCGACATCACCTGCAGCGCGAGCTTCCATCTCTCGGGGGGCACTTTTACGAGTACCTCGGGAACGCTGAGCCTCGCGGGAAACCTCACCGTTACGGGGACCCCCTCTTTCTCGGCCGGGGGCGGGACTTTCCTCCTCACCGGCACCACCGCCACGGTCACGCCAGGGAACCTGATTTTCAATCACTTCACCTTCCAGAAGTCAGGTGCCGTCACCCTGACCGGAAGCACGCTCAAAGTCGCGGGAAATCTTACCCAAGGAGGCTCGACGTCTAATGGCGTGCTGACGGGCGGGACAATCGAAGCGAGCGGGAACGTGACGGCTTCGGGAACCAATTCGGGCACGGCGAGCAACACCACCGTGATCAACCTGGTCGGGACCAATCCTCAGACAGTGACAGGCACCGCCGGCTCGGTTCTACCCTCGATTACCATCGCGTCGCCAGGAGGCGTGACCCTGAGCGGAACGATCGACTTGGCCGGGAGCTGGACCTACACCTCCGGAACCGTGACTGCGGGGACGTCCCTTGTCCGCTTCTTGGGGGCAGGAACAAATACGATCAACGCGGGAAGCATGGCTTTCAACGACGTGACCTTCTCGCGAACTCAGCCCTCCACGATCACCGGAACGATGAATGTTGCCGGGGATCTCACTATCGGTAGCTCCACCCTCAACAGCGCACTGACCGGCGGAACGATCTCCGTCAGCGGCGACGTCACGGCCAATGGGACCAATAACGGCACCGCCGGTCAGACTACAGAGATTCGGCTGGTAGGAACGGGGGCCCAGACACTTTCCGGCATCGCGGGATCCTACTTGCCGAGCGTAGCTATCGCTTCGTCGGGGACTGTCACCGTGAGCGGAACGATCGAGGTGGTAAGAGACTGGAGCTATATCTCCGGCACGGTCTCCGCCGCCGGCTCCCTAGTCCAGTTCCGTGGCTCCGCTAGCAGCAATATCGACTCGGGGGAAATGAGCTTTGGCGTTGTTACCTTCATGAAGAGCGCCGCCGCGACCATCACCGGAACGATGAACGTCGCCGGAAGCCTGAGCCTAAGCGGCAGTACTAGCTCGGGCGTGCTCACCGGCGGGATCATCGCCGTGAGCGGGGATGTCACCGCGAATGGCACGAATATCGGGACCCCAGGGCACACGACCGATATCCACCTCGTCGGCGCGGGTACTCAGACCCTATCGGGAATTTCGGGCTCCTATTTCCCCAGTATCACGATTGCCTCCTCGGGGACGGTGAACCTGAGCGGGAGCATCATCGTGGCGAGCAGCTGGACTTATACCTCTGGGACCGTCGCCCCTGGGACTTCGGCCGTAACCTTCAAGGGCAGCGGCGCGAGTACGATTTCTGGCGCCATGACCTTCAAGCATCTCGACATCGGAAAGGGCGCCATCGCCACGACGATCTCGGGAACCATCAGCGTCACCGGGAACCTCGCGCTCACCACGAGTAATACCGCTCCGCTAAACGGCGGTACGATCGCGGTGAGCGGAGACGTAACCGGTTCCTGCACGAGCACAGTGGGCGGAAACGCGGTCATCAAGCTCGTCGGGACGGGACCTCAGGCGCTTTCGAGCATCTCGGGATGCTACCTGCCCAGCATCGAGATCGCCTCGTCCGGTACGGTCTCCTTCAGCGGGACCTTCGAAGTGACAGGTAACTGGACCTACACCTCCGGAACCGTGAACGCCGGCACCTCGCTGGTTCAGTTCCGTACCGCTATCATCGCCACTATCGATGCTGGCAGCATGAGCTTCTACGATGTCACGTTCAAGAGGACCACGAGCATTTCCATCACGGGCACCCTGAAGATCAGCCGAAACTTCGTCATGGACCTCACGGCAGCCGCGGGCATGAACGGGGGGGGGATCGAAGTCGGCGGAAACGTCACCCTGATCAACAATAGTGGAGGCACCACCACCACGACCCTGAGCTTCGTCGGGTCGGGAGCCCAGTCCTACAGCTATGCCGCTGGCTCGTTGCCAAGGGGGAACGTCACCGTGAACAAGCCGTCCGGGACTCTGACTCTTCAGGGCAATATGACCCTCGGTGGGGCGTCTCAAGCCTTCACCATCAGCTCGGGCACCGTCAATCTCAACGGCTACACCCTGAGCGTCGGCTCCGGCCCCGCGGGACCGATGTCCGTGACGGGCTCCTCTTCCGTCCTTCAGTGCGCCGGAGGCTGCGGCGCGGGGACGGCCTGCGGCCAGGGGCTCGGCAAGCTCGCCTGCGGGAGTCTCAGCGTGACCTCGGGTGGAACGGTCACGCCGTGACCGCCTCGGCACGAGTGCGGTGGCTGCCTGACTGGACACCGCATCGCGGCACCATTCTTTTTGAGGCGACTCGTTCCGCCCCTCAGGTTTCACGACTGGATTCCGAAAAGGGGATCATGAGAAAACCCGTCCCGTTTGCCCTGGCCCTCTCGCTGCTCATGGCCTCCGCCGCTTCGGCCGCGCCTGCTACCCCTCCTACCGACTGCTCCTCCGCCAAGGAATACATCACCGCCCACGAATACCTCCGACAGGAGAAGGACCTCCAGGTGCCCGAAGCCGATGCCCGCAAGCTCGCGCTTCACATCGCCGCAGGCTGCACGGGCTCGGCCAACCGCTTCATCCGGGTTTCGCGCCTGCTGATCGGCTCGGGCCTGAGCTCCTCCGATGCGCTCAAGCTGGGCCAGGATTTCGCCGCACGCTCTGAGGCCGAGACCGAGACCTTCCTGACCGTCTTCAAACGGGCCTTCCTCAAGGAGCAGCTCGATCTGGACATCGGAGCCTCGGTGCGGCTCGCCAAGAGCCTGACCCTGGAGTTCGAGGGCGACCAGGCCGCCGTGAAGAACGACTTCGAGACGGTCCTGGACTTCTGCACCCGCACCGACTCACTGAATCTTCCCCGCCCGCAATGCGGGGTCTTCGCTGCCGAAATCGCACGCGCCGGGCAGGAATGGGGCGGCAGCGTCGCGCGGCCCTTTCTCGATGCGATGCAGTTCCTGCGCGCCAACCCGGGCCCCAACCTCTCGAGCGGCGACGCGCTCAAGCTCGCGCGCGAGCTCGTGAAGCATGGACCGCTGGCGCCCGCGAACTTCACGCAAGGCTATCGCTACGCGTCGGCGGAATCCGGCCTCAACCTGGCGCGGAACGAGGCCGTGGCCTTCGCCCGGGAGCTAGCTTCGAAATCCCGGCCTTTGAAAAAATCAGAAGCGAAGTGAAAGCTGAACGCCAGGCACCAGGCGCTCCGTCCCCGGCTCCGCCAGGATCGCGGCGCCCGCAACGGGACCATAGATCCGCTTCTTGTAGTCGGCCTGCTCGCGCGCCACGTCGCGCCAGGGATGCGCGAAAACCACGGGCGTGAAAGCGACCGCGAGCGAGACGGCATCCAAGACCTTCGAGAACGTATTGTCCTTCGCCTTCGCGAGCAGATAAACCGACGCTCCGGCATTCGTGGCCACCGAAAGCCAGCGCAGCCGTTCCGAAAGCCCCGCTTGCTTGCGGATGGCCTCCTCGGCGAAACGTTCGCGCGTGAGCTGTTCGCGCACGGATTTCTTCGGCATCGGGCTCACTTCCCGATGCGCCGCGGAATAAGGCCCTTCGGCGAGGTTCAGCGCCAGGGTGAGCGCGAGCCAGCCGCCGCCGACCACGACCCCCGCGAGCGAAGAGCGGTTGTCGGGATCCTTCGTGCGGTCCACGTCCTGCGCGATACCCGCCGCCAGCGTGGCGAGCGCGGGAACCTGCAGGGTCAGGTGCGTGAACCAGCGGGACTCCTGCTCCTTGCGGGCCTCGAGCTCCAGGCGATCGCTGGCGCGCGGCGTGACCAGGAGCTCCGGATAATCGAAAGTTTCCGCCCCGAAGGCGTCCATGCGGAGAGCGTTGAAAGCAAAAACGGCGGCAAGAACGAACGGGAGTTTGCGGGCATTCTTCTTCACAGTGGAATTCCTTTCCGGTTTCCATATAATTTAGCCAGAATCGAAGTGTTTCCCAAAACATTTTTATAAAAAACCGGAGAGTCCCATGAGGTCCAGTTCCCGTTCCATTTCCGCCTCGTTCCTTCTGAGCGCCATCGCGGCGCTGAGCCTCGGCGTTTTCTGCCCATCCACCCGCGCGTCTGAGCAGGTGGGAACGATCACCCAGGCCGAGGGATCGGTGAAGCTCTTCACCGATCCCGCAAAGAAGCTGCATGGCGACTCGGAAGGGGATTCCGGCGCGCGCGCGCTTTTCGAGGGAGAATATTACCGGGTACGCGATGCCAAGGTGGGCGACCGGGTCCAGCAGGGCAATATCGTCCGTACCGCCCTGGGAGCCAAGGCCCGCGTGGTTTTCGAAAACGGCGATCAGTATAACGTGGGCCCCGGGACGGCTTACCGGGTATTCTGGAACAAGGACTCCAAAGAGGCCAAGCAGGCCAACACGAAGGTCGAGCTGATGTACGGCAAGCTTCGGGGCGTGGTGGCCAAAGGGGGACCCCGCTCCCGGCTGACCGTCAAAACTAAGACGGCGACCATGGGCGTGCGCGGCACCGACTTCTTCATCGCGGATGGCGGGGATTCGGGAACCGAGGTTTCGATCCTGCGCGGAGCGGTCGAGGTGAAGCCGGAGAATCCCAAGGCCAAGCCAATCGAGGTCAAGGCCGGCTTCTCGGCCGCCGTCGCCCCCCCAGCCCCCCCTAAGGCGGTGCCGAGCGAGGACAGCGCCGAAAGAGAGGCGGCCAAGCCGGAGCCCGTCGCCGTGGCCCCGGTGATCGAGCTGCGGAAGACCACCCAGGAAGAGCTCGTCGGAATCCAGAAGAGCTCGGAAATCAAGGCTCTGAAGAAGGAAGATCTCCAGGCCGCGCCCGAGGTGGCGAAGATCGTCGAGAAGCTCGAGACCAAAGCGGTCGAGACGGTGATCAACGACGTGAAGGCGGCCGATCCCAAGCTCTTCGCGCAGCTCCAGGGCAAGCAGTTCACCTCGACCGAGGAGATCAACAAGGCGTCCGTGCAGAACATCTTCAAGGAAGCGCCGAAGGCCCCGGAAAAGCGCAAGCCCTACAAGAGCGAGCTCGAGGACCTGAGTGGCGACGCTTACCAGAAGTACTTCAAGGAAGTGGAGTAAGCACGTCCTTCAGGGCGGCCTCCAGGCGCTCGAAGCGGAACCCGAAACCGAGCTCCCTCGCCCGCCGCGAGGAAACTTTCTGGCTGGACAGGACCAGCTCCGCGGCGCGTCCGAGCGCAAGCTGCAGAGCCAGGCGCGGTACCGGGAGGCGGGCATTCCGGCCCAGGACCTCGCTCAGGCAGCGCGTGAACTCCGCGTTCGTCACCGGGTGAGGCGCCACCGCGTTCAAAGGCCCGCGCGCCTCGGGAATGCGGGCCGCGTATTCCAATAGTCCCACCGCGTCTGCGAGATGGATCCAGCTCATCCACTGGCGCCCGGACGCGAGCCTTCCGCCCCAGCCCGAGCGGAAGATCGGCAGGATCCGCTCCAAAGCCCCGCCTTCCGGCCCCAGCACCATGCCCAAGCGCACGGAAACCACCCGCATCCCGAGCTCCGCGGCCTTCGCGGCCTCCCTTTCCCATTTCACGCAGACTTCGGAAAGAAAGCCGCCTCCAGGAGTGGCTTCTTCGGTCAGGAGCTCCTCGCCGCGATCGCCATAGAAGCCGATGGCCGAGGCCGATACGAGCACCTGAGGCCGCGGCCCTTTCTGGCGACGCAGACCCTCGATCAGGTTGCGGGTCCCCTCCACGCGCGAAGAAAGAATCGCCTCCCGACGCGCGCGCGTCCACCGCCCCTCCCCGACCGAGTCTCCCGCGAGATGAAAGATCGCATCCACCCCGTGCAACGCCTGCTCGAAAGGCGGGCCCTTCAGCATGTCCCATGCGTAGGCGTCATAGGGCGGAGGCAGCAGATCGCGCGCGCGGACCGGGTTGCGCATGAGCGCCACCAGCTCGTGGCCCTCGCTCACGATTTTCTTGCACAGCTCCCGCCCGATGAAACCCGTCGCGCCGGTGACCAGAACCCGCATGATTCCTTTCTAAGAGGAAAACAGCCGGGGGTCAACCGGCCTTGGCGCGGGCGCGCGCCGGGTGTGCGCGGAACTGCCTCTCCTCGGTCGAGCCCGCGAGCGCCAGCGTGCTCGCCGTGCCCGCCGAGAGGCAGCGCGCGATCGCGTCGAAGTACCCCGTTCCCACGAACCGCTGGTGCTCGACCGCTCGATATCCCGCGGCCCGGGCTTCGAACTCGCCCTGCTGAAAGTCCGCGTAAGCCGCCATGCCGCGCGCGCGGAAGTCCCGCGCCAGCGCGAACATCGAGTGATTGAGCGCATGAAAGCCGGCCAGCGTCACGAACTGGAAGCGATACCCCAGCGCGGCGAGCCGGCGGTTGAAATCCGCGATCGCTTCGGGACTGAGATTCGCCTTCCAGTTGAAGGAAGGCGAGCAGTTGTAGGCCAGCAGCTTGCCCGGGTACTGCGCATGAATCGCCCGGGCGAATCTCCGCGCCTCCTCCAGATCCGGCGAGGAGGTCTCGAACCAAAGCAGATCGGCGTAAGGAGCGTAAGCCCGCGCGCGCGCGATCGCCGCCGCGAGCCCTCCCCGAAAACGGAAATAGCCCTCGATCGTCCGCTCGCCGCTCAGGAATTCCCGGTCCCCCGGATCGATATCGCTCGTGAGCAGGAAGGCGCCGTCGGCGTCCGTCCTCGCGATGAGCAGCGTCGGCACCCCGAGAACATCGGAGGCGAGCCGCGCCGCCGCGAGCTTCTGAATGAACTCGGAAGCGGGCACGAGCACTTTGCCCCCGAGATGTCCGCATTTCTTGGCCGAGGCCAGCTGGTCCTCGAAATGCACGGCCGCCGCGCCGGCCTCGATCAAGGCCTTCATCAGCTCGAAGGCGTTGAGGCTGCCCCCGAAGCCCGCTTCGGCGTCGGCGACGATCGGTGCAAGGTAGTCGATGCGGGCCGGACCGGGCTCGAGACACTGGACCTGGTCCGCGCGCAAGAGCGCGTTGTTGATCCGACGCGTGACCTCGGGCACCGAGCTCGAAGGATAGAGGCTCTGGTCCGGGTACATCTGTCCGGCCAGGTTCGCGTCGGCCGCGACCTGCCAGCCGCTGAGATAGATCGCCGGCAGCCCCGCTTCCACCTGCTGGATGGCCTGGTTCCCCGTGAGCGCACCAAGCGCCGCGACATAGGGCCGCGTTCGAAGAAGCTCGCGAAGCCGCGCGGCGCCCCGTTCCGCGAGCGTATGGGCGATCCTGACCGAGCCTCGCAGCCGGAGCACGTCTTCGGGCGAATAGGCCCGCCGAATCCCGCGCGAGCGCCTCTCGGACTCCCACCTGCGCGCGAGCCGCCTCGCTTCGCTCATGCCGCAGCCCTCCCTTCGGCCCGGGTCAGCTGCTGGTAGGCCGGAAGAGTGAGGAAGTCCACCAGCTCCCGCGCCGTGACGATCTCTTCCAGGAGCGCCGCGGCCTCGCGGGCGCGCGGCCCCGGGCAGGCCTTCGCCTCCTCGCTGAGCGCCTCCCGGAACTGGCCCGCCGTGAAGCGCCCGTAACGGAGCCATTGCCAGAGCTGGGCGCGCGAGATCTCGACGGTCGCGGCGTCTTCCATCAGATGGTCGATCGGGACGCAGCCCAGCCCCCCGAGCCAGGCCTCGAGATAAGTCAGTCCGACGCGGATATTCTTCCGGAAGCCCGCTTCGGTGATCTCGCCCCCGGGCACCGCCAGCAGATCCTCGTTCGAGACCTTGAGATTCGCCGGCATCCGACCGAGCTGGTTGGGACCGAGCATCCCCTCGTCGAAGATCGCCCGCGCCACGGGCACGAGCCCCGGATGCGCGACCCAGGTGCCGTCATGTCCGGCGCGCACCTCGCGCCGCTTGTCCTCTTCCACCTTCGCGATCGCGGCGCGATTGGCCTCCGGCTCGCCTTTGATCGGGATCTGAGCCGCCATTCCCCCCATGGCATGCGCGCCTCGTCGATGACAGCTCTGGATGAGCAGCTGCGAATAGCTGCGGAGAAAGCGCGTGCCCATCGTGATCTGCCAGCGGTCCGGGAGAACGTATTCCGAATGGTTGCGAAAGCACTTGATGAAGCTGAAGATATAATCCCAGCGTCCGCAGTTCAGGCCCGCGGAGTGCTCCTTCAGCTCGAAGAGGATCTCCTCCATCTCGAAAGCCGCCGGGACCGTCTCGATCAGGACCGTGGCCTTGATGGTGCCCATGGGCAATCCGAGCTCCCGCTGGGCGAAGACGAAGACATCGTTCCAGAGCCGGGCCTCGAGGTGGGATTCGAGCTTGGGCAGATAGTAATAGGGCCCGCTCCCGCGCGCGAGCAGTTCCCGGGCGTTATGGAAGAACGCCAGCCCGAAGTCGAAAAGCGAAGCGGAAACGGGCCTGCCATCGATCAGGACATGATTCTCCGGCAGGTGCCAGCCCCGCGGGCGCACCTGGAGCACGGCGGTCTTCCCGGCGAGCTCATAGCGCTTCCCTTCGGGGCTCACGTAGGCGATCTGCCGGCGCACGGCATCCCTGAGATTGAGCTGTCCTTCGACCGTGCCCTCCCAGGTCGGCGAATGGGAATCCTCGAAATCCGCCATGTAAGCCGAGGCCCCCGAGTTGAGCGCGTTGATCATCATCTTGCGCTCGGGTGGCCCGGTGATCTCCACCCTGCGATCGGCGAGCTCGCCGGGCACCGGCGCGATCCGCCAACCGGGATCGAGCGCGGGACTGTGCTTGGGCCGCAGCAGGCTCGGGAACTCGCCTTCGTCGCGCTGGCGCTGCGCCTCCTGCCGGCGCGCGAGCAGGGCTTCGCGCCGGGAACCGAACTCGCGCTGGAGCTTTTCCAGGAAGCGCAAGGCCTCGAGCGTGAGGATTTCCGTGAAGCGGGGCTGCAGCTTCGCAGCCAACTGGACTCGGTGTTGGGTGTTTTCGGTCATCAACCGAGGAGCCCAAGCAAACGCCGCACCGGACCGGCCGTGTCACCGCGTATCGCGGAGCTTGCGGAGCGCGCGGCTGACGAGCTGCCGGACATTCCCGGGCGTGGTCCCGATCCTGAGAGCGATTTCCTCGAAGCTCTGATCGCCCAGGTAGCGAAGCTCGAGTACCTGTCGCTGCCGCCCGTCCAAAAGCGAGAGATCCGCCGCGACCGCGACTTCGGCGGGCTCGGATGGAACCTCGCTCAAGGCCGCGTCCTCGGCGGGCGCCACGCTCTCGCTCCTGCCCTTTTTGCGGAATCCATCGTTCAGGACCGTGCGGCAGATCGTGAAAAGCCAGGGCAGGAAGCGGTAAGCCGGATCGAACTGCCCGCGCGCCTGATGGAGCTTCAGGAATACCGCCTGAAAGGCGTCGTCGACCGCCTGGCGATCGCGTTCACGCGCCGACAGGTAGCCGTAAACTTTGCCCGCATGACGGCGATACAGCTCATTGAAAGCGTCGAAAGCACCGGCTTCGCCCTTCTGGTAGGCCTGCATGATCTGCTCATCGCTCGGCGTGGAGCTCATCGGGGAAAAGATACCCGGAGTCCCCCCTAAAAATCAGCAAAATTAGTGCGCTCCGCGCGAGCCATGCGCGGCATCGGGATTGCAAATTTCCAGAGCCATGAAACTTTCAAATCCCGCCTGGACCGCTCTTTTGACGGGCGCCTCCGCCTTGGCCGCTACGCCCGTTCCGAAGATCTCTCCTTCCGCTTCCCCATTGAGCGGCTCCTCCGCCACTCAGATGCAGGGCGCCCGCCCGTTCCAGGAAGAGGAGCGCTACCGGGCCGAGCGGAGAAAGCAGAGCGAGGCAGCCGCCAAAAAAATGAAACAGGCAGCCGGAATCGCCGAACCCCGTCCGCGCGAAAGCTGAATGACCGCGCTCAGGCGCCAGGCGATGAGCGCCGCCGCTCCAGGCAGGCGCGCGGCGCGATAGCGAGCACCGCGAGCGTGAGACCGAGGAACAGCGCATACCCGCCGAGGTCCGGGTACGAGTAGGAATGGATGTTCAGCAACGCCTTGTGCCCGATCAACGGCGGCTGGTAGCTCATTCCGGGAACCTTGATCGGCGCGTCGGGACTGAGGTCGTGACCATAACTGTAGCCCCAATTGTAGAAGTCGATCATCCCGACCGTTCCAGCCGCAAAGAGCAACACCACCCAGGCGATCGCGAGCGCCCTGCGTCCAAGCGCTGCCGCCACTCCGCCGACGAGAACCAGAAAGGCCAGCACCCACGGCATGAGCCGAAGCTCCGGAATGCCCGCGGGCTCGATGCGCTTCATCCCGATATAGTGGTTCAGGATATTGATCTGTTCGACGTTCCCGCTGATTCTGGAAACGCCGATCTGCATCAGCAGGCCCTCGGGGTATTGAGGCGCCCAAAGCTCGATGCGCCAGAGGGGAAGCCACCCCGCCAACGCCACCAGGAGCGTCGCCGCCAGGAGGAGCTTCCGCTGCCTAATTGACAGAGCTTTCACGCTCATTGCGGAATGCCAGTTGCATAAACCCTGCCCGACAAAAGGAGACCGGCATGGGCGCGAATCGGCGTATTTTCCTTTTTCTTGCCGCGATGACGATTGGCTTGAGCTTGACCACCGCGGCCTGCGTACGCAAAGGACCGCGCCAGGAGCTCGGCCTCGCGGCGGATGCGGCCCAGAAAGTATACGTTCCTCCGGGGAAGTTCGATGAGTTCTACGCGTTCCTATCCGGCGGCTTCAGCGGCCAGGTCGCCGTCTACGGCCTGCCCTCGGGAAGACTGCTCAAGATCCTCCCCGTCTTCTCGGTCAACCCGGAAAACGGTTATGGCTACAGCGAGGAGACCAAACCGCTGCTCCAGACCTCGCACGGCTTCGTTCCGTGGGACGACCTGCATCACACGGAACTATCGATGAGCGGCGGGGTTCCCGACGGGCGCTGGCTCTTCGTCAACTCCAACAACACGCCCCGCATCGCGCGGATCGATCTGCGGAGCTTCGAGACTGCCGAGATCCTCGAAATCCCCAACACCGGCGGCAACCACGGCTCTCCTTTCGCCACGGAGAACAATGAGTACGTGATCGCCTCGACCCGGTTCGCCGTGCCGATTCCGCAAAAGGACGTGCCCATCCGCTCCTATGCGGAGAATTTCAAAGGCACCATCAGCTTCGTGAAAGTGGATCCCAAGACCGGAAAAATGAGCATCGCCTTCCAGCTCCTGGTGCCGGGGATCGATTACGATCTGGGCCACTGCGGCAAAGGACCCTCGAAGGACTGGTGTTTCTTCACTTCCTACAACAGCGAGAAGGCCCATACCCTGATCGAGATCAACGCCTCGCGGAACGACAAGGACCTGCTCGCCGCGGTGAACTGGCGCTTGGCCGAGCGCTGCGCGGCCGAAGGCAAGGGCGTGGTCGGACCGGCTGAATACACCCACAACATCCTGGACGAGGCCCGGCATACGGCACGTTCCGAAAAAGGCGGTCCCGTGCGTCTGCTCCGCCCCGCCGAGTGCCCGGGCGTCATCGCCTATGTGCCCATCGCTAAATCGCCGCACGGCGTGGACGTCGATCCCTCGGGCGAGTACATCGTGGGTGGCGGAAAACTGGCCGCGCAGATCACGGCGTTCTCCTTCTCGAAGCTCCAGAAAGCGCTTGCGGAGAAGAAGTTCACGGGCGACTTCGAGGGGATTCCGATCGTCGACTACGCCGCCGCGCTCGGCGGCGAGGTGCAGAAGCCCTGCCTGGGCCCGCTGCATACGGAGTTCGACGGCAAGGGCTTCGCCTACACCTCCTGTTTCGTGAGCTCCGAGGTGGTCAAATGGAAGCTCGGCAGCTGGGAGGTCGTCGACCGCATTCCCACCTATTATTCCCTGGGACATATCATGATCCCCGGCGGGGACTCGGCCAAGCCCTACGGCAAGTACCTCGTCGCGATGAACAAGATCACCAAGGACCGCTACCTGCCCGTCGGTCCCGAGCTGCCCCAGTCCTCGCAGCTGATCGACATCTCGGGCGACAAGATGCAGCTGCTCCTGGACTTCCCGACCGTCGGCGAGCCGCACTACGCCCAAGGCGTGCCCGCCTCGCTGCTGATGGAACGCACGAAGAAGATCCACAAGCTCGAGGAGAACCGGCACGAGTTCGCGACGAAGTCCGAGTCCGCGGCGAAGGTGGTGCGCAAAGGCAAGGAGGTTCACGTGTACATGACCGTGATCCGCTCCCACTTCGTGCCCGATAACATCGAGGGCATCCAGGTGGGGGACACGGTGTTCTTCCACGTGACCAATCTCGAGCAGGACTGGGACATCGACCATGGCTTCGCGATCATGGGCTCGGATAACGCCGAGATCCTGCTCATGCCCGGAGAGACCCGAACGCTTCGCTACGAGGCCAGGCGCGCGGGGATCTTCCCCTTCTACTGCACCGACTTCTGCTCGGCCTTGCACCAGGAGATGCAGGGCTATCTGCGCGTCTCGACGCCGGGAGCGAACGTGCCGCTGCAGTGGAGCACGAATGCTCCGGGCCCTGCCGCGTCACCGGCGGCGACGGCACCCGAGCCCACGGGACAGGTCACGCAAGCGGCAAGCAAGGGCATCGGGCCCGTCAAGCAGCTCCGGCTGGAGCCCGTGAAGCCGGAGCTGGCGAGCAAAGGCAGCGAGGTATTCCAGGCCAAGTGCTCCCCCTGCCATCGGCTCGATGAGCGCCTGGTGGGCCCGCCCCTGCGCGGCGTCACCCTGCGACGACAGCCCGAGTGGATCATGAACATGATCCTCAACCCGATGGAAATGACCCAGAAGGATCCCGTGGCCAAGGAGCTCTTGGCGACCTATCTCACGCAGATGACGTTCCAGAACGTTTCGCAGGACGAGGCGCGCCAGCTGCTGGAGTATTTCCGACAGACGGACGCGGGTACCCCGAAGTGACGGCACGGCTCAGGTGATGGCGTTCACCCGGGCCTTGCGAAGCGCCCCGCGCAGGACCTTCACCTGCTCGTCAAGCTGGTAGATCTTCTCGTTGCGCTCCGCCACGATTTCCATGAGCTTATGGTACTTCGCCTGGAGCACGATCTCCGCCGTGGCGTCCCGCAGGCTCACGACGGCGCCGACGACCTCCCCCTTGCCTCCTTCGGAATGCAGGGGCACGGCGCGAAGGGAGATCCGGATCTTTTCGGCCTGGCTGCCTTTGCCCTTGGCTGCCGGGACCTCGTCGAGGTGAAGCGCGCTCCCGCGGCGAATCGCCGCGAGCAGCTGACAGTCGCCCTCGCACGCGGAAATCTTCACCAGCTCGCAGAAAACGGGATGCCGCGCCAGATCCTTCTGCTTGAGCCCCAGAAAGCTCTTCATCGCGACGTTGCAGTAGACGACCTGGTTGCGCGCATCCACGATCGCGACCGCGTCGAGCGACGCCTCGATCGCGGGCTTCAGGGTCAGGATCAGGGACTTCAGGACATCCGTGCCGGTGGTCATCAGAGCCTCTTGACGAAGGAGAAATACTCTTCTTCGGACCAGTCGAACTCCATCGGTCCCTGGCACTTCTCGCACCGGAACTCGGGCGCCTTGAGCTCGCCCTCCTCGATCCTCACCTGTCCGGGGCTGATCAGCTTGATGCAGTCCCGGGCGCAGACCCCGCAGTGATAAGGCGCCTGGAAGGACTCGACCTTCACGGTCGCCTTCTTGCCGAAGACGCCCGGAATGATGTTGGCCTGCTCCACGAAGAGCTCGTTGGCGTTGACGATCGAGCAGTTCGGGAATCTGCACAGGCGCTCCATCAGCAGGAGCCACTCGCGGACGCCGCAGGAGTTCATCCGGCTCACATGCCCGAGATCGAGTTTCAATGCCTTGACAGGAGGAACGGCGCTCGAGAGCGCCGTCAGGATGACCGTCGCGTTAAGATCCTCGTCGACCACGCCCACGGGCCGGATGACGCAGGCATCCGACTCGTCCCTCTCCATCTCAAGCCTGAGCTTCGCGTTTTCGTCGAGGATGGTGATTCCCATATTCCGCATTATTGCCCCCGGACTCCGGGTCAGCAAGCTCCTGTCTTCATCTTAAATATCCTTAACTCAGAAAGCGTAGCCGAAAGTCACGCCGACCCACGGCGCATAGCTCTTGGCCAGCATCCCGTAGGCCGTCGCCCGGAAAAGGAAGCCCGTATCCGTGCGGTTCTCGTAACCCAGGCCGATCACCGGAATGACCGGGCTCGAGGAGAACTTCAGGGCTCCCGTACTGGCCTCCAATCCGTTGCTCTTCGTCGCATCCGTCACGATCGTGAAGCCGGCGGCCCCGAAAAAGGACGCCTGGTCCCGGGTGAAATAATAATGGGCATAGACCGGGATCAGCGAAACGCTCTGTCCCGTGTCTTCCTGGCCGCGATTCAACGAAACGGAGCCATAGCCGAAGCCCGCAACGAGGTCATCATTGAGCACGCGGTCATACTGAACGGCGAAAGCCAATCCCTTGCCCAGCACCTCGACACTCACGGCGCTCGGATAGGTCACGCGGGTATGCTCCGCGTGCGCGAGCGGGGCGAGCGCCAGCCCCCAGACGATGATCCAGCGTGCCTTCATCATTTCAGCCTCCATTCCCGGCTCTCCCGGTGAAATTCGATCTTGTACAATACCCCGTTTGGAATCGGCACCGGTTCGCTACCGACCGGCAGAAGCCGCTGCATTATCCGCCGGATCACGCCCCCATGAGTCGAGATGCCGATGCGGGAAAAATCCGTTTCGAGCGCGAAGCTCTCCATCGCTTCGTAGACCCGACTCATCACCTGCCGCCCGGTCTCTCCGCCGCGATAGGACACATCCGCGTCCGAGACGTCGATGGAGCGCCAGCGTAGCACGACTTCCGTGCCGAAGCGCTCCTCGATCTCCCGTCGGGTGAGGCCCTGGGCTTCTCCCAGATGCGCCTCGCGGAGCCGGGGATCGGGATAGATCCCGACCTGCAGATCGCTCGCGACGATCTCGGCGGTCTCGCGCGCCCGCAGCAGGTCGCTGCTCAGGATCGCCTCGATCCCCTCGGCACGAAGCTGGGGTACGAGCGCTCGGGCCTGAAAGCGCCCGGTGGCGTTGATGGGAACGTCGATGTGCCCTTGGAAGCGCCCCTCGGCGTTCCAGTCCGTCTGCCCATGACGGAAAATGCAGAACGTCTTCCAGCTCATCTCACTTCCCGGACGCGCTCGCGAGCAGGCGGTTGACTTCCTTGTCCTCCGGGAAAGCCTGCTTCATGGCGAACAGGGTCTTTCTCGCCTTCTTTTCCTCGCCCGCTTTCACATACGCCCAATAAAGATTGATCAGGGCCGCGTAGTTGCGCGGCTCGACCGCCGTGACGAAGCGGAGGCGCTCGATCGCCGGCTGGATCTGCCCGAGCTCCTTGAGCGTGAGCGCGTGATTATAGAGGACCGAAAGATGATCCGGGAGGAACCGCTCCAGGGTCGCATAGGCGCGCTGAGCCGCGGCCCAGTCCTTGAGCTGATAAGCCTCGAGGCCGAACACGAACTGCCCGGCCAGGCTGTGCGGGTGCTTGGCCACGAACTCCTCGTGAATCTTGCGCGCGCCCGCGACATCCCCGGCGCGCCGGAGCGCTTCCCCCTGCCGATAGGCCGGATCGTCGCCGATCAGCCGCATCAGGAAAGCGCCCGTGCCCGCGCGGCACGGGAACACCCGGTCAAAGAGCACCGATTCGCGGCAGCCTGTGAACTGGGCCACCACCTCGACCTTTTCCCAAAGCGAGGGCTTCCAGGATATCGCGTAGGTCTTGTACGGCTCGCGCGAGCCGAGATCCTCGGGCTTGGCCAGCCACACTTTCGCTCGAATCGATTCCGGAGCGTCCGGCCGGTAATCATAAGGCCGGAAGTCCGGAAACAACGCGAGCTTATCGCCGGCATGGTTACGAGCGAAGTATTCGTAAACCTGATCGACCGCGACCATGACCTGGCCGAGATCGCGGCGATACGTAATCGAGCGCGTCAAGTTCACTCCCGCCTGCACGGCAAAAAGCGTCACCGCGCCCAAGGCGACCCAGCGCGGGATCGCCTGTCGCGCCCCGTTCGCCGCCTCGGCGAAGCTGCCGAAGGCCCAACCCAGCAGGAGCGAGACCGGCACGAGCGGCAGGATTCCGTAGCGCACGCGGAAGATCGAATTCAAGGCCGGAAGCGCGCTGATACCGACGAGAACGACCGCCAGCCAAATCACGACGAAGAGTCGCGCGCGGTCCTCCGGGGTCGCGAAGCGCCGCCAGGCGCGCCAGCGATGACCCAAACCCTCCCCTCGTCCGCGCCAGAGCACGAAAGCCGCGAGCGGAAGGAGCAGGAACGGCCCGAGGATCGCGGCCAGCGAAAGCGACGGCTCCCGCAGGCTGGTCAGGAAGTCCGTGCCCGCCGGATTCCACAGGAAATCGCGAAGCCGTCCCAGACTCGCCGGCTGCCACATCCAGCCGATTTCGCTTCCCTGGGAGCCCGGCAGGAACGGCGGGAGCTTCTGGAAGATCGACTTGCCCCAGGGCACCGCCAGCAGAGCCATCATGCCGATCGGCAGCGCGAAGTAGCGCCACTGCCGCGGACGAACCAGCAGGATGTAGGCGCCCAGGATCACCGGAATGAGCTTCAGATCCGCCTTGGACTTGTATCCCAGATACGTGAGAAAGGAGAGCCCCGCCCAACGCAAGAGCCAGGCCTTGCGCTCCGGCTTGGAAAACGCGGGCATTCCGCTCCACTCGGTGGGCGTCCGCTCGACCTCCGCCCAGATGAAATAGGTGAGCGACAGGAAAAGCAGCTCCGCCGTCGTCGCCAGGTCCGCATGGATCACGTGGGCCGCCATCGGCCCGGGCGCAAGAAGGAGGAATACCGCCGCGGCCGCGGCCGCGAGCTTTCCGTTAGCGGCGCGCGCCGGCAGGAGCCGCTGCGCCCAGAGATACACCAGCGCGCCCAGCCCGGCGTAAACCGCGCTCTTGTAGAGGAAGTAGCTCCATGCCTCGTAACCGCTCACGAGGTGGAAAAGCTTGTAGATCAGCGCCTGCAGCGGACGCTCGTTGAACCCCCAGTACTGCGGCTGGGTCGAGATCGGCGAGAGCAGCTCGAAAACGGTGCGCCCCAGGCTCTGGTCCTTGATCTTCCAGAACCAGCTCGTGAAATCGTCATCCCAGAGCGGGATGCCCTGGGAGAAGACCCAGGCGTAGACGAACCCGCCCAGCAGCAGCCAGCGGAGCAAGACATCCTCTTTCAAGCCGAGCAAGCCCTGTTTCAGGCCTTGAATGCAGGAGGACCAGACGCGCCATTGTTTCATAAGCGACAATTTTAAATAGAATTCAAAAGATTTCAAAGCGCATTCCGCCGGCAAAATTTGCCGGATCGCCGGACCTAATGTCCCGGGCGCGGGAATCGCCCGCGCCCTCGCTCAGAAGTTGATCGCTCCGCCGAGGGTGAGCGCCTTGGAACGCGCGGTCACGCTCCCGTAGCTCAGCCGCAGATCCGCATAATCCAAGCTCAGGCTCAACGGTGCGCCCCCGCGGGAGCCGAAAACATAGAAGAGGCCCCCGGCCACCTCCCGGCTCGAAAAGGAGAGAAGGGAGAACGAGGCCGCGACCGGCGAGAACTTGAGATACCCCCCGAGCACCGAGCGATCGGCGAAGCTCCGGCTCAGGACCGGAAACAGCTGGGGACCCGCGACATTCTGATAGCCGAAGGTGGCAGGACTCGCGAAGGTCGTGTTGAAATAGATCCCGCCCAGGAGCTTCAGGCTCCAGGGTGCGCGCAAGTAGGGCAGCGCGTACCCCAGGCGCAGGTTCGCGCCCAGCGCGCGCAACTGGAGGTCGTTACGGTCTTTCTTCAGCGGCAGCGCATTGAAAAAGACGTTCCCACCCAGATCGAACGG
The DNA here is from genome assembly GCA_023701205.1 of Oligoflexia bacterium. GTDB lineage: Bacteria > Bdellovibrionota > UBA1018 > UBA1018 > UBA1018 > JAMPXJ01. The sequence continues at coordinate 55,839 of JAMPXJ010000023.1, read as the reverse complement.
GCCCGTTCCCAAGGAAAGGGTGCCGGAAAGCTTCACCGTGAGGAGAATCTCGCTCAAGGAATCCATCCGGTCCTGCGCATAGCTCAGTGACGTGATTCCGATGCCCGGGGAAACGCTGTAGGCCTTGCGCTCGGTCACCGCCCCCGGCCTGAACGCGCGGACCGCCAGCCATTCGGTAACCTCGACCTGAATGACCTCCTTGCGGACCTCGCCGTTGACCAGCACCTCCTGAAGGGTCAGCTGGGTCAACGCGGCCGAAAGCCGCAGCGGATAGACGAAACGTCCCTGCTCATCAAGCCGGATCTCACGAGTGCCATGATACAGATTCCGGCGGGTTGTTCCGGCCCGCTTTCCCCGGATTTCTATCAGGAACTCCGTTGGCGTCCGGCCATCCGTTTGCGCCGTGATTTCCAATGGCTCGGCATCGAAAATCACGTCAGCCAGATGTGCGGCCGGATTCGCCCCGCGGCGGATCTTCGCGCTGTATCCTGTGGGATATTTTTTCAGCTCGCGTCTTGCCGGAGCTACCGCACCCGCGGGCGCAGCCACCGGCGTGCCCGCCGCCTGCGGCAAGGGACGAACCGACGGAGATGGCGCAGCGACAGGAGAAGGACTGGCGATCGGGGCGATGGTGGGAACCGTGATCGGTCCGGCGGAATCCCCGCGAGCCGCAAGCGCGGGCTTGCCGAAGACGAGCCCTGCCACGATTGCCAGAAGCGGCCCCCTGGCGTTGAGCGCGAGAATTCTCAACATATCCAACCCAGTGTGCGGGACTTTGCGGTCCGAGTCAATGCGGACTGCCGATTCGGATCCTTTGAACCCGGCTCCAGCCGCTTTGCCGCTTTCCCGCGAAGCTCCTCACTCTCCAGAACAATCTCTTTTCGACCTTGCCCCGCGGTTCCGGAGCCTCCGATATTCCGACCGATTCCCCGACGGATTCAAGAATGAAAACGTTCGTCTTGACCCGCTCACTGAGCTTGACCCGCCGGAAGGTCGGATCCTCGGAAATCTCGAACTGGTAATAGTCCGTAAGCAAGGTGCTCTCCCACGTGAACATCAGATCTTCCCTGGCCGGAACCCTCCTGCCATCGCCGGGCAGCTTGGGCTCCGGCGCGGCCAGCTCGATGCGGATGGGAATCCTGCCGGTGGCGACCTGTCGGCCGTCTTCGAGGTCGGCCACGACGCGATAGGAGTAGTCGCTCTCATCGACCGAGCGAAGCGCCAACGTGAATGACGGTTGCTCGAGCTCCTCCTCGAGCATCTCGCGTCCATCAGGCTGATAGACCCACAATCGATAGGAGCGCGCGCCCTCGACGGGAGACCAGCGCAGCGAAACGCGGATCTCGTGCAGTTGTCCGGCCGCGGCGGCGCTTCCCAGCCGCGTATTCGCCGCCCCGCCGACCGCTTCCAGTGCCGGCAGAGGTCTGATGACCGGTTTATCCGGCGTCGCTTGGGCGGGCTCGACGGGCTCCTTCGGCGTCTTCGCCTCCGGCCGGGACACCGTACCGGTCTCCGGCTTCTCTTCGCCCTCTTCCTGCCTGCTTTCACTCTGCTCTTCGGGCCGGATGGCGAACCGACCGCCCCGCGTCCAGGCGGACGCCTGCCCGCTGCTGGCGATATTCCGCGCCTCCCACTGATACTCGCCAAGCGGAAGCTTCAGGCTGGTTCCGCCGGGCCCCGCCGCGACCGGTGCCGCACCGTTGAGGCGGATTTCCGTCCTGTAACCGGAAGGCACTGGCTTCCAGCTGAAGCTCACGAACCGCTCCGAGCCAGGAGCGACGCGGAAAACCGCGTTTTCCGACGGAGTCAGCATCTCGGGAGCCGTCAGAAGCTCGACCTTGAAGGTACGCCAGGAGCTCCATTCCTCCACGGCCGCCTGGCCCTTCCGAATGAAACCCAGCCGCCAACGATATTCTCCCGATCCGAGCGCCATTCGGCGACTGGATTCACCGGGCCGGATGTCCACGAGGTTTCTGGCGAACGCCCCCCCCTTCGACTCCACCCGGAGCTCCGCACTGCCGGCAGCGTCGCCCAGCCACTCCAGCCTGAACTCGACTTCTCCGACGCTTCTGAACCCTCCGAAAGCGAGCTCCCCCATCACCAGGCGCTCGCCTTCGCGGGGCGCGAGCGGACGAACCCCCGCCGGGCGCGCGAGCGGCAGCTCCCCATCGAGGAGCGCTACCCCCTTCGGATCGGACGCCAGGATCTTGACGCTTTCTGCCGGCGCGGCATCCGGATCCACCTGCACTTCGAATCGACGCGCCTCCATGGACGCCGTCGAGGAGGGTTCGACCGCGGACGACGCGATCTTGAAGCTCTTCTCCCTGGCCATCACCCGAAGCGGAACCCGGGTGGCCAAGCTGAAGCGCGCGCCGCCTTTATCGATTCTCAAGGCGGGGGCCTTCTGGATGACGGCTTGGATCGGCCTCAGCCAGCCTCCGAAGGCAACCGAACCGCCGGCCAGGTCTCCCTTCTCCGCGGCCTGCACGCGGATCAGGGAATTCGGCTGGATTTCAGCCGTGATTCCGGCATCCAGCTTGAGCTCGGCCACGCCATCGTCGCCCGTGAAAATGGTATCCCCCGCCGAAACGGTCTCCACCAGGGGGAGTTCCCTCCAGATCAACGCCCCGTCGCTTCGCAGGCGGACGCCTCCCTGGCGACGGATCACCTTTCCGAGCGGCGCGACCGTCGGCCTCCCTTCGATCAGCTCGTTCCAGAGATGGGAATCGTTGACCAGAGCGAGCCCCAGGAGCCCCGACGATCCGAGCAGGAACGCCAGGACGAGATCGACGAGCCACTCCCTCAAGTGGAACCGGAGCTGTACCCGGGTGAAACGGCCGGGGGCCGCTATTTCCGCCATCAATCCTTTATCGGAAACTCAGGTGAATTCCTGAACCGCCGATAAGGTTCACGTGAGGATAGGCATCCGATTACCCATTCGATGGAAAATCGTCGCCCTGATCGCGAGCTCGCTCGCCTTGAGCCTGCTGTCGTACGTGTACATGGGAACCCACCTCATCGTCGACGACAAGGTCACCTATATCTACGACCACAGTCAGACCCGCGTGCAGATGATGGCGGACGCCGTGGATGCCCAGGTCGAAAAAGCGCAAGCGGTCGCGACGCTCCTGGCGCAGCTCGCCGGATCGGAGGTCGCGGACGGCGACGGCCGGGACGAAGCGCTCTCAAACACGTTCCGTACCCTGGGAATCCAGGCCGGGCTCTCCACTTTCCTTCTCCTTCGGGCGGAAAACGATACCTCCTTCGTGGTCGCTCGCGCGCTGGGGGAGCGCACCCAGGAATCCGAGGAGCTTCTCGGGAAGCTCGGCTGGCGCCCCTCGGTATTCGCGCAGCGGAATTTCCTCGTGGGGCCGTCCAGGGAAAACACCATTCCCATCGGCGGCCGCACCTCGCTCGGCGACGGCAACAGCGTTGCCTATCTCGCGATCGTCTCGCTCGACCTGAAAAGCTTCAGGAAAGAAGGCGCTTCGCCCCTGAAGCTGCTCGACGCCACGGGCATACCGATCCAAGCCGAGCCCGCGGCGCTCGATGCCGCGCTCTTTGAAAGCGAGTTCGATTCGAGCGTGCGCGACTGGACCGGACCCGAAGGCGAGACGATCGTCGCCTACCATCGGCTCCGTCATGGGCGAATGATGGCCGTGGGCTATACGCCCAAGGCAGTGGCCTTCAAGGCCGTCCACGGGCTCGTGCGCCGCTCGCTGGTAATGGGCTTGAGCGTGCTCTCGCTCGGCATTGCCGTCACCCTGCTCTTCGCTCGCAGCCTGACCGGGCGGCTTCGGCGGATCTGGAACGTCACCCAGGGCATCGCGCGCGGCGACTTCACGGCTCGCGTTTCGTTTGCCAATGACGTTCGCGACGAGGTCAGCGATCTCGCCTTTTCCTTCAACACGATGGCCGACAAGATAGACGAGCTGATGGAGAAGTCCGCCGAGAAAGCCCGGCTGCAGAAGGAGCTCGAAACCGCCCAGACCGTGCAAAGCTGGTTTTTCCCCGCCGAAGGCTTCGAGGATGCCCAGCTCAAGCTCTCCGGACGTTATCTTCCCGCTTCCGAGTGCGCGGGGGACTGGTGGTCCTACGCGCGGCATGGCGACCGGCTGATCGTCGTCATCGGCGACGTGACGGGCCACGGAGTCTCGGCCGCGCTGATGACCGCGGTGGCGCACGGGGCGTTCACGGTATTCAACGAGTCGCTGCGTCGCGATTCCTCGTCGCAAGACAGCGCCGGTTCCGCGATTTCCCATCTCGTGGAGCATCTCAACGACGCGATCCTCAACGCGGCGGGAAACAAGTCGATGATGACCTTCGTCGCCGCCGAGATCGATTTGCGCACAGGCAAGCTCTGGCTGTGCAACGCCTCTCACTGCACGCCCTACCTCCTGCGCCCGCCGGCCGAAGGCGGCGGCGAAACCCCTTATAAGTTCATCCCGCTGACCGGCGGAAAAGGCATGCCCCTGGGCTACGACCGCGATCTCAAGATCGAGGCGGCCGCCTATCAGCTCGAGCCGGGTGACACGCTGCTGTGGTTCACCGACGGCCTGATCGAATGCGAGAATCCCGCCGGCAAGCGCCTTCCGAAAAAGACGATCCTGCAATCCCTCGCCGCCTCCCATTCTCGCGAGAGCGAGGCGGCGGCGCTCTGTCAGGGGCTCATGCAGGACTTCATGACCTTCCTGGAAGAGGCGGGCAACAGCCGCGCGGACGATGTCACCGTGGTGTTGGCCACGATTCCGGCGAAGACCCGGTTCGCGGCACGTCCCGCGGCTGAGGCCGCCTAGCCGGTATCGCTCAGAGCACCCAGCTCACTCCGAGCCCGAAGAGCGCCCGTTGGTAAGAGTAGGTTTCCGCGACGCTCGAGACATTGTGAGTGAAGCTCCCCTCTCCCACGAGCGAGAAACGGGCGCCGAGCGGGCGCGAGAAGCTCGCGCGCGCGCTCAGGCTGCGGTCGGCTCGCCCCGCGGAAGACTCCCGATAAGCCGTCGAAAGGTAGTCCAGCGAAAGATTCACGACGAGATCGCCATCCAGGCGCAGGACATTCGCGATGCCTCCGCCGACGGCCAGGTACCGTGAATCCGCGGCAGCAGCCCCGTTCCTCTCGAGGCTGGCCGAGAAAGACGGGTTCAGCGCGCGCGAGAACTCGCGCCGGAAGCCGAGCCGGCCCAGGAAGGTGTTTCCGTTCAGCCCGCTTTCGCTGAAATATCTCTGCGGCCGAATCCCCGCGTCGAGCTGGAGCTGCGCGTGCCGGTCGAGCTGATGCTTCACGTAGAGACCGAGATCGGCACCCAGATTGTACTTGCGGAAAATGCGCGAGGCGGAGCCCGGGGACTCGGCCTGGTTCTGGAACGCGAAGCTCCCCTCCGCCTTCAGGCCGGCAGTGGTCGTGCCCAGCGGCTTGTAATTCAGGTAGAAGGACGGGATATTGGTGAAGAATTCGTAATCGCGCGCCTCATCGCTCAGGTTGCGATTGAACAGGAGGCGATAGGCCACGACCCACTGGATCGTGGCCATGGGCGAGCCCATCCTCCCGAAGCCCCCCGCGAGGTTCAGCTTGGGCGTGGCCTTGCCCGAGGCTCCGGTCGCCGGCAGCAGCGAGATGTTGCTGTCGTATTGCCCCATGAGCGAAGCGTGGGCGAAATTCTGTTCCCGGTTGAAGGGTGCCAGGATCTTTTCCGCGGCCGCGTGGATATCCCGGGCCATCTTGCTTTCGGGAAGCTCCGACGCCAGCTCGCGCGCGGCGGTGAGCTCGGAGGTTCCCCCCGGCCCGTAACCGTTCTTGAAATGGATCAGCCCGAGATAATATCGCGCCACCACTCGCAACTCATCCGCGGCCGAGGACTTCACGACGGCGAAGGACTCCTGGGCCGCCGACAGCTCCCCTGCGGAAAAGGCCATCAGCCCCAGGAAAAGATGGCTCGTGACATCGTTGAACCGCAGCTCGATCGCCTTCCGGAAGTGCGGCTTGGCGACCTCGAACTTCTTCTGCCGGTGCAGGATCACCCCGATCTCGAAATGATAAGGCCCTCTTTCTCCGGGCGCCTTGAGGCTCACCAGGCGCTGATATACCTCGAGCGAGCGGGCGTCGTCGCCTTTCGTCTTGAGAGTGAGCGCCTTGAGCTCCAGTGCCTCCACGTGATTCGGGGCCGCCTTGAGCAGCTCATCGAGGATCCGGAGCGCCTCCGCGCCCTGCTTGCGGTTATAGGCCAGCACGGCTTCGGAATACATGGATTCAATGCCAATGCCAGGGTGGGAATCCTCGGCCAGGGCAAGCCCCCGGGGCCCGAGCGCCAGGCACAATAGCAGAAGCGGAACCGCTGGAACGCCTTTCGGCATCGATTTGACCGGGTCAGAAAAGACACAGATTGTCCAAGGCATGCCAACAGTCTACCATAGATGGAAATGCGGTACGTGAGTGGTTGTTTACCCATCCTGATCCTTGTCCTGGCCCCGGCGTTCCTGCCGGCATCGCCGGTCCGTGCGGCCGAACCGGTCCCCGCGGCCGGTGAAGTCGTCTCTGTCGAGGGCGTGGCGTTCATCCGACCCGACGGACGCGAAAGCTCGGGTCTCAAGCCCGCCAAGGCCGGGGATCCGGTCCGGGCTGGCGATGTCGTCAACACCTCGAGCAATGGCAAGCTCAAGCTGCTGCTGAGGGACAAGAGCATCGTGGACCTCGGGCCGTCAGCCCTTTTCAAGGTCGACGGCTATGCGGCCAATACCGGGACCGACCGTCAGGTCGATGTCAGCATGATGTACGGCACGATGCGGACCGCGGTCACCCAGAAGCTTACCGGCAAGGGCCGATTCAAGGTCCGCACTCCCACGGCGACCATGGGGGTGCGAGGCACCGAGTTCGTGGTGAGATCCGAGGTCCGGAATCTTTCGGAGCTACGCGGCCTCGCGGCGGCGGCTGCCCCCACCGCTCTCGCGGGCGCACCCGCCGCCCCGCAGGCGAAAACCGAAATCACGGTCATCCAAGGGCAGGTCGATGTGGCCAAGCAGGCGTCCCCCGACGCCGCCCGAGGCCCGGCATCCGCCAAAGCCGAACCTCCCAAGGTGGTCAGCCTCACGGCTGGCATGCAGCTCTCGGCCAAACAAGGGGATGCGCCGCTGGAAAAGCCCGTGACTCTCGACTCCCGGCAGCTCGCCTCCGTCGCGAGCGTGGCTAAGGTCAATGACAATACCTTCCAAAAGGCCGTGCTCATCGATGTCACGCCCGACAAGAACCAGCCGGCCGCCGCATCCCCGCTCGCCGGAGCGGGTGAGGCCACGCGGGCGGTTCTGGCCAGCACGCCGGTGGCAGCGCCCACTTTCAGCATGCCTAACGTTCTTGAGTTCATCCCGGGCGCGGTACCCCCTCCCGCGCAGCCGACCTTCAACACCACGGCCGGGATGCACAAGCTTCGCGTGATCGTCGTGACGGAATAGAATTCTACGGAATAGAATATCAGTTGCTCCCCGGCCGCGAACGGCTACAATTTTTTCATGACGCCCTCGACGAACCTGAATGCCACTTTTCTCAAGACCGTGAATATTTTCCGGGAGCTCCCGGCCGGAGACCTCGAGCTCCTGGCCGCCCAGTTCGAGACCCGCGAGCTCGAGTCCGAATCGGTGATCATCCACGAGGGCGAGCTCAGCGACGAGTTTTTCCTCCTGCGGTCCGGAACAGCCAAGGTGACCCGCGGAAAGATCGGTGAGGAGGTCATCATCACCTCGCTCAATCCGGGCGACTATTTCGGCGAAGCCGCGCTTTTCCAGAACGTCAAACGCACCGCCAACATCCAGGCGATCGACTACGTGACGCTTCTGGTGATCACGAAGAAGAATTTCGAGCAGTTCCTGGACCTGCACCCGGCCGCCGCCAAACGTATCCTGCATGGAATGCTCAAGCAGCTGTTCTTCCGCCTTCAGAAGACCAGCGCCCAGCTCGAGTTCGAGCGTCAGGGCGGCTTGGCGCACAACGCGCTGAAGGACCTGCTTTCTTGAGCCGCCTGCCACCGCTGCCCGCCTGCTGATCACTTGCTGCCCGTCTGCCGCGCTCCCGCCGGGGCCCGCGCCTTGCAGCCGCTCAGGCATTATGGCCAATACGCAACCGTCGCCGGAATTTCCTCCGAATGAAGGGCCTTATTCGCAGATCATGCGCGAAATCGCCGCACGCTTCCAGGATGTCATCCGCAGCGAGCTGCGACTCGCCCGCGCCGAAAGCAAGGACACTCTCAACCGCCTCGGCCGCCGCGGAGCCGCCGCGGCGATCTTCGCGGTTCTCGCGATCGGCGGACTGCTGCCCCTGCTCGCTTTTCTGGTGATCGGGCTGGGCAAGCTTCTCGGCGGCAACTACTGGCTCAGCTCGATGATCGTGGGTACCGTCATGGTGGTCGTGGGCGGCCTGCTCGCACGCCGTCAGCTCAAGGCGATCTCCGCGGAGGAACGCAACCTGCCGCGGCTCCGCGAGAGCCTGCGCAACCAGCGACTGACCGTCGAGACCCAGCTCGAGACCATCGCCGAAAAAAGGAGATCCGCATGAAAGATCACGAGTCCCCTTCCCCTGAAGTTCGCCTGGCCGAGCAGGAGGCGGAGCTGAGCAATCGCAACCTGAGCCTCGCTCTGGACAAGCTCAAGCACCGCGTCGACCACACCCTGGCCAGGCTCAGGCACGTGCAGGGTCGGCTCATCCGCGCCTCGCACCCCATCGAGCGGGCGTCGGAACAGGCTTCGCGCAGCCGCGTCTTCGCCTGGAGCGGCGTAGGCGCCATCGGATTGCTCAGCGGTTTTGGCGTGAAGAAGATCTGGCAGCTCTACGACCGCCGGGCTGCTCGAAGAATTTCATCTCGATGAAGGCCGCTTCTCCGGTTTCTCGCCTCTCGTTGCTCAACCCCCACTCAACGAGTACGTAATGTTCACATTTGTACAGATGAAGTTCAGCATTAAGTGAACATTTCCAATCCTATCTAATTGGTTTTATTGCTTTTCATTAATTTTAATCTATTTTCATGTTCACAATAGTTGACAGGTATAGCACCATGCGTCACAATGAGTCTAGGTGGCTAATCGAGATTTACCGCGATCCAGCAGCCTGCCACCGTGCCGGATCGCGTGAGAGCCCCCCATGAAGGAGTATGAGTATGAGAATATTGAAATCGCATGCCGCGCCCGTCCTGATCTTCATCCAGATTCTCGCCGCCGCCGGCTGCGGCAAACAGGAGAGCACCGGTATCCCCCTCCAGAGCAATCCCCTCGCCGGCCCGGACCAAGCCTACTTTCAAGCTCTCTCGCAACGTCTCTTCGCCCGGGGGAGCGAGTCTCTGCTGCGGATCCTCGGTGTTGAGCCCGCCTATGCCGCTGTATCGTCCTTCAACACCCTCAAGATGTGCGTCTCGGAAGTGGTCTGGGAACTCCTCTCGGGTAGCCAGGCCAGCTCGACAGCGGCCCCTCTCAAACCCGGACTCCTGGACTTCAGCCCGACCGATACCACCGCCAAAGCCTTGGGCACCCTGGATGTCGAGCCCGGGACCGTCCTCAAAAACATCAAGTTCACGATCGCCACGAAGCCCGAGCTATGTTCCGGAGCGAACTATGCGGTCCTTTTCAACTCGGGCGCCACGGGCGAGCGTCACGTCACGCAGGACATTTCGTTCCGCTTCGACTTCCCGCCTGGGGGTTACACGGTCGATGACAGCAGGGCGATCACGCTTTATCTTGGCAATATCGTGAACGGAATGGTTTCGCTCGGCGCCGGCCTCGATGACAGCTCGATCCAGACAGTCAGCGTGGGCCAGGCCCAATGAGGAAACGCGCATGAAGGCGCCAGGAGAAGAGCTCGATATCTATGCCTATCTGGATTACCGCTTTTTCCTCAAGGACTGGCTCGCTCACCAACGAGCGAGTCAGTCCGGGTTTTCGCTTCGAGGCCTCGCGAAAGCGGCCGGGCTCGCGCCGGCATATCTTTCCATGGTTCTTTCGGGCGCCCGCCCCCTCAGCTCAAATGCCTCGGCAAAGCTCCAGCCCTTGCTCAAACTCAGCGACTCCCAACTAGCCTACTTCGGGCTCCTGGTCACCCTGGGTACCTCCCAGGACCAGGAGACCCGGCTACGCGCCCTGGAGCGCATGAAGCGCTTCCGCTCCTACCGCAAGAAAAACCCGCGGGAACTCGAGGTGTACCAGTACCTCAGTCGCTGGTATTACGTCGCGATCCGCGAGATGGCGAGCCTGCCCGACTTCATGGCGGATGCGAGCTGGATCCAGGCACGGCTCCGGCCCCATGTGGAGCTCAAGGAGATCCGGGAAGCGCTCCGCTTTCTTTCGGAAAACAACTACATCGAGCTCAGCAAGGATGGCGGCGCGAAGCCGCCAGAAAAGCGGCTCGAATGCGACGGAGGCGTCTATCGCCTTTCGCTCGGCGGATTCCACCGGCAGATGTTATCCTTGGCGGCGGACTCGATCGAGGGCACACCTCGCGAGGAGCGCAGTCTCGTGGGCCATGCTTTCGCGGCTGATCCGGCGACAATCGAGAAGGCCCGCGCCATCTTGAGCGAAGCCCTCGAGAAAATCCGGAACCTAAGCTCCTCTGAGAGCTCCAGGAACTCCGTCTACTTCGTAGAGCTTGCGCTGATCCCCTTCACCCGATCCGTACCCGTCGAGCAGTCCGTCAAGCAGAAGGAGTCCGTATGAATCCCACGTTTCTGTTTCTCTCACGACGAACCGTGGCGCTCGCCCTGCTGGCCATCGGGCTGAGCGCCTGTGGCGGCGAAGGAGGGACCACCATCGGAAATCCGGTGATCACGATCGAAAGCGCCTCTTACGCCAATAGCGCGTCGCTTTCGCTTCCATTCGATCGTTGGCTGGGAATCACCCCCGCCTTCGCGGCGGCGGTCACTGAATTCAGATTTTGCGTCACCAAGCTCCGGATGACGAACTCGGACGGAAATCCCGTTACCCAGAACGGGTCGGCCTCCATCGAGGCCATTCTTGGATTGATCGATGTCTCGGGCTCTGGAAATCCAAAACGTTGGGGATCGTTCATCGCTCCCGTGAATTTCATCTTGAAGCAGCTGGATGTCGAGCTCCATTTGGATCCCGAAAACTGCTCCGGCGCCAATTACTCCATGAGATATAACGGGGCTGCCCTGACCAAGGATCTCGAATTTCATTTCAGCTTCAGCCCCGCAGTGAGCATCGCGGCAGGGGACACCCTCATTCTGGGACTCACGCCGATAGCCACGGCGCTCGAACAGGCAGCTACGGACGGCAAATTCAATAACGAGCAGATCGGTGAGTATCTCACAACGTCCACTCTTGGCAGCGGAGCCAAATGAAGGCGATCCCGCTCCAGGAAGCGGGATCGCCTGTTTCGCTCGTTCTGAGTCAATTCCTTGGCCAGACCCTCAGTCAATTCCAACGATCATGCCGTTCAGCGGAGTTTCTGGCCTTTCTGACCCGCCTGACCGAAGCCTTTCTGGGTGCCTTTTCCAAGCTGCCCTCCTTTTTGACCAGCCTTTTGGCCGGCGGTCAGCCCTTTCTGACCGGCTTTGCCCTCGCCGAGCTTCTGACCGGCTTTGCCCCCGCCGAGCTTCTGACCGGCCTTGCCCTCGCCGAGCTTCTGACCGGCCTTGCCCTCGCCGAGCTTCTGACCGGCCTTGCCCTCGCCGAGCTTCTGACCGGCTTTGCCCTCGCCGAGCTTCTGACCCGGCTTCCCGACAAGGTTGCCTTTTTGCCCAGGCTTGCCTTCGAAGTTCTGCGCCGCTTTCTGACCCGCCTTTCCGCCCGCGATCGAGTCATCGGCGGACGCTGATCCGCCCAACGTGAACATTGCCGCCACCAGCGTCACCACCACGAACTTTTTCATTATTTCCTCCCTGAGAAGAGTTCGGTTCGTCAACGGGAGCGAATCTGCAACCAGGGTGCCAGCGAGCGGCTCAAGAAGGAGCTCCGGCAGCCAGCATCAGGGGGCTTGCTAGCCTGGCGCATTTTCCCCGTGATTCTCGTCGGGCCCCTCATCTCTCTTGGCGGGATAATATGCGCGATCGTCGATGATGATCCCGGGCTTCTTCTCATGGCGATCCTGCTTCCCCGGAGGCCGCGCCTCGGGGCTCGCGCGGCCGGCACGATGTATCTTGATCCCTTTCGCGTCGAACGCGTACCAAACCGTGACCACATCACCCCGGCGGATCCGCCTCGGCGAGGACTCGAGGCCGAGCTGCGCGTCGAGCTCGAAGCGGAAGCGTTCCTTCCCGGCTCGAAGCACGAGAGAGTCGGGCGCGACTTCGATGACCTCGCCGGTCACGCGCTGCACTTCAATAGGTCTGCGCGAAGCTTCCGTCGCGCCAGCGTCCATTCCCAAGAACGCCTCGCCCAACATCATCAACATCGCAATCCCGGGTGTTCTCATGGTCGCCCCCGTCCTCCCGACGTTCGGCCTGGCTCGGCCCCAAACCCGGTCCACCCCCAGCAAGCCCGGCGCCAGCCACGCCCCGCCATGGACAAAGCGGGGCATAGCCGTTGCAGCCGACCCGCACGGCGCATGAAACGCTATTATCTCCTGTGGCTCTATGCCGTCCTCATCATCGCCACGCTTGTAGCCGGGATCGAAAGCGGCCTGGAGCAGCGGCGGTCTCTCCGGATCGCCCGCGAGCACCTTGCATCGTTATCGGCGGGCATCGAAGACTCGGTGACGCAGCATTATCATGCAAAAAGACCGGACCGGATTGCACGCGCCGCGGAGCGTCTCAAGCGCCGGCCCGGAATATCGAGCGCCTTCGAGAGCCTGGTCGTGTGTGCCTACAATCGCGCCGGAGCGTGGCTGCAGGAAAAGACCTTCGCGTATCCCGCCGGCCGGCGAGCGGAGTCGCTCTGCCTGGAACGCGGCGCGCGGCAGGCCGTCGCAGAAGCGGGGACCGCGCCCGAAGCGAGGACCGGCGCCGCGCACGACTCTTCCTGGCGCATCACCCGGGCAGGCCGCACCTTGCAGCTTCATGCGACGCCACTTCCCGCTCGGGCCGGCGCGAACGCGCTCGTGCTCGTGATCAGTCAGGATCTCGGGCCCCTGCGCCAGCACTGGCTTCAGCAATTCCTTCGAACCTTCCTCATCTCCGCGGTGCTGGGGGTCGGCTTGCTGATCCTCGTCGGTGCACACCTGCGGAGCTGGCTGCGCTCCCACCTCTCTTCCCTGCATCAGACCCTGCGATCACTGATCGCGGGACGAAAGCTTCCGCAGATCTCCCCGGACCTGCAGCCGCTTTCGGCCGAGATCGCGATACTCGCGGAGAAGCTGCGTCGCCGCTCGGCGCCTGCGGCGCCGCCGAGCCTCGCCGACACCATCGGCAAACGCAAGCTCGTCATCGTCGCCAATCGCGAGCCCTACATCCATCAAAAGGATGCGCAAACCGGCGCGATCCGCGTGATCCGGCCCGCGAGCGGGCTGGTGAGCGCGCTTGAGCCCCTGCTTCGCCAGAGCGGCGGGCTCTGGGTCGCTCACGGCAGCGGAACCGCCGACGCGGAGACCTCCGGGCCGGATGGCGAGCTCGCCGTACCTCCCGAGCGCCCCCGCTATACCCTCCGCCGGATCTGGCTGAGCGAGGCGGAAGAGAAAGGCTACTACTACGGGTTTTCCAACGAAGGACTCTGGCCCCTGTGTCACCTGGCCCACACGCGCCCGATCTTCCGTCTCGGCGACTGGAACGATTACCGCGAGGTCAACGCGCGTTTCGCCGCCGCCGTCCCGGCCCAGGCCCTGGCATCCGGCTCGCTGATTCTGGTCCAGGACTACCATTTCGCCCTCGTGCCGCGAATGCTCAAGCATCGTGCCGGCGAACGGCCGCCGCGCGTGGCGCTCTTCTGGCACATCCCCTGGCCCAATCCCGAAGCCTTCGGAATCTGCCCCTGGGGCAAGGAGCTGCTCGAGGGCATGTTGGGCGCGGATGTGATTGGCTTTCATACGCAATACCACTGCAATAACTTCCTGGAGAGCTGCAATCGTTACCTCGAGGCCCGGATCGACCTGGAGCGTTTCTCGGTCACGCGCGACAATCACGAGACGCTCGTGCGCGCCTTTCCCATTGGCATCGATACGCCTCCGGTTCCGGTGCTCTACCCTGAGGACCGCGCTCGGCTCAAGAAGCGTTATGGCGCGACCGCGGAGCTCCTTGCGATAGGAGTGGATCGCATCGACTATACCAAGGGCCTCATCGAGCGCATCGAGGCGGTGGAACGCTTCCTGGAGAAAAATCCGGATTATGTCGGCCGTTTCAGCCTGCTGCAGGTCGGTGCGCCGAGCCGCTCCTCCATTCCCGCGTACCGGCAGTTTCTGTCCGAGCTCGAGAGCTCGGTCAAGCGCGTCAACGCGCGCTTCGGCTCGGCCGAGGGTTACCGACCGGTGATCTTCGAGGCGCGGCATCACGAATGGGACGAGGTCCAGGAGCTTTACCAGCTGGGAGACGTCTGCCTGGTGACCTCCCTGCACGACGGAATGAATCTCGTGGCCAAGGAGTACGTCTGGTGTCAGCAGCCCGAAAGGGGATCCCTGATCCTGAGCAAGTTCACCGGCGCGAGCCGGGAGCTCACCGAGGCTTTCCTGGTGAACCCCTATTCGATCGAGGAAATGGCCGATTCCCTGGCGGCCGCCCTCCAGCTGCCGCCGGCGGAGAAAGCCCGTCGTATGAGCGCCATGAAGGAAAAGGTCCGCACGCGCAACGCTTACGCCTGGGCGTCGGACCTGATCCATGCGCTGATCGCCACCGAAGAACCCGCCGCGCCGGCCACCGAACGGCCCACGTTCGCCGAGAGCTTGCAATCCGGCACTCTCCGCGGCTAAATCAACCACTACTGGATGACTGAACTGCGCCGCCTCCATGAGCTCACCCATGCCTGCGAAGCCTGTCCGCGCCTGCGCGCCTATTGCCTGCGCATCGCGCGGGAGAAGCGGCGGTCCTATGCCGATCAGGAATACTGGGGAAAACCCATTTCGGGCTTCGGCGATCCGCTCGCCCGCCTGGTGGTCGTGGGGCTGGCGCCTGCCGCGCACGGGGCGAACCGCACGGGCCGCATCTTCACTGGGGATCGTTCCGGCGACTGGCTCTACCGTGCGCTTCACAAGGCGGGTTTCGCCAACCAGCCGGAGGCTCTCGGCCGCGACGATGGCCTGCGGCTCCAGGACGCGTATGTCACCTGCGTGGTGAAATGCGCCCCGCCCGACAACAAGCCTGCGTCCGATGAGCTGAAACGCTGCATCGCCCTTCACCTCGTGCCCGAGCTCGAGAGCCTGTCCCGGGCTCGCGTCTTCATCGCCCTCGGCCGGATCGCGCTCGATGGCCTCTGGCCGCTCCTCGCACCGGGAGAGCCCAGGCCCTCGTTCCGCCATGGGGCGCGCGTGAGACTGGACACGTCCCCCGGCCCGACCTGGCTCCTGCTCTCCTACCACCCCAGCCAGCAGAACACCTTCACCGGCCGGCTCACCGAACCGATGTTCGACGGGATCTTCAGTGCTGCGCGGGAGCTTCTTCGAAAGACTCCTTGAACAGCTCGGTCAGGACCGAGAGGATCGTCCACTCGACTTCGGCTTCGCTTTCCGCGCTCTTCTCCTTGAGCGCCCGCGCGAGCTCCGCCAGGATGCGGATCATCCGGCCGCGGTCGGCCTCGAACTTCCACAAACCGAGCTTGCCCTTCGCCAGCCATTTTCCGAATTCCCACTTGTCAGGGATCCGGCCGTGCGCGAGCAGGTAGCTGAAGAGCGTTTCGAGCTGCCAATCCTCTTTGAGCCCGCTGGCTTTCTTGAGTGCCGAGCGGAAAACCGGATAGGCCGCATCGTTGCTCTTGAACGCCTCGTGGAGGTTGATCGTCCCGGAGCGATCGTTGTCGTAACGGAGGAAGACCGTCTCCAGGTACTGCACCAGGCCCGAAAGCGTGTCGGTGTCCGCCGAGGTGAAGGGCGAGTCGTTATGACCCTCCTTGCGCGCCACCGTCTCGAGATCGCGTTCGAACGCCTCGCGCTCCGGCGTGCGGCGCGGGTCGCGCTTGAGCGCGCCATAATAGGCCGAGAGATGCGGAAGATGCGACCAGATCTCCCCCTGGCGCTCGAAGTACGCGCGGCGATAACAATCCGCCGGCACGAGCGGATAGCCGAAGAAATCCGTTTCCGGAAGCTGCGTCTCGGAATCGCCGCCTTGCGAAGCGAGGCAGCTGCGGGAAATCCCCAGGTGCACGCGCGCAGTGACGGTCTTGGCCGAGATCATGTAAGCGAGGATCTGCGTGGCCTCGCGGACATCCATCCACTCGTCGCCATTGCCCGCGAAGGTGAAGAGGTTCGAGTCCAGGAATCGGCGCTGGGCGACCTGGTCGTTCTTCGGGTCGAAGATCCTGAGATCGACCCCGACGCTTTTGAAATCCAGGTAGAGCCGCTCGACCTCGCGCAGCTCGACTTTCGCCCGGGCCCGGCTCGGATCCTCGGCATAGGAGCTCATCATGAGGCGCGCGAGCAGATCCATGAAGTTCAGCTGCGAAAGGGCGAAATACGAGTATCGGAGCTCCTCGCCGTCCCGAGGCGAATACAGGAAGATCTCCCCGCTCTCTCCGTGGAAAAGCGGCGGCTGCGTGCGGATCACCTCGCCCATGCGCGCGATGGCATGGCGGACGGCGGGCGAAAGCCCGCTCTCATCGACTTCGTACAGCTCCCGGAGCGATACCGACAGCAGCTGCTCGCGCTCGAACGAGCGCTTCTCCGGATCGCTCAGGCCCGAATCGCGCGTGAGCTTGCCGAAGAGCAGCTCCAGGTAGCGTTGCGCCTCGGACCAGTCCTCGAAGATGGCCCAGCCGCGCTCGACCGCGGCCTGAGTCAGCCCATCGGCGTCGCGTCCCGAAGCTCCTGCCGTCGCCCCGCCGAGTGCCCGGCGCACGAAGACCCGGACGAAATCCTTCGCGTGCTGGGGCTCCAGCGCGCGCCCGGCCACCTTGAGGTACTTCGGTGCAAGCGCATCGATGAGCGCGTCGAACTCCTCGAAGGGAATCACACCCTGGCGACGCCGTCCCACAGCCGAGAGCAGCAGCTCGCGCGCCTCGCGACCCAGCTCCAGGAGCTCGGCGCGGCCGATGGCCCGTTCGGCCGAAGGCTCGAACGCGCTCAGGTACTGATGCGAGACCGTCGAGAATTTCAGATAAAGCCCGAACCAGCGGCTCGCCGTGGAAAGCAGCAGCTCCCACTCGTCGCTGCGAACCAGCCGCGCGTCAGGCGAGAGCAGCAGGCTCTTGAGCTGCTGGATCAACGGCAACCCTTCGCGGAGCTCCCGGAGCGGCCCCGACACCCTCGGGGTCAGCGCGCTCTTCTCGAGCTCCTCGAAGAACCGGCCCAGGCTGCGGAACTCGTAGCTCTGACCCGCGCCGCGAAGCGCCTTGCCGATCTCCCGGGCCACGCTCTCCAGCGTGGCGATCGCGTCGGCGACCCGCTCGGGAGTCATCCGCGAAAAGTTCGCGGAGCTCAATGGGAGGTATGGCTTGAGCCGGAGCGTCTCCACCTTGAGCACCTTGAGGAACTCCCGCGCACGGACGATCTCCTCGCGGGTCAGGCGGTCAGCGCGCCCCCCCAGGATGGTCCGCTTGAATTCCATCAGCTCCGCCACGAGTCCCTCGGGAACCGTGGAGGTCTTGAGGAAGTATTCGTTCATGAAATTCCGGAGCTCGCCCGCGGAATAGAGATCCGGCCGCTCCTCCCCGTGCGTGCGCTCGGAGAAAAGCGCGAGCGATGTGCCCAGGCAGTCCCAGAGCTCGCCCATCCGGGTGTCGCTGCCGATGCCCTGGAAGTAATCGACCAGAGTCTGGGTCCCGCCCTCCAGGCAGTTCATCTCGCCGATATCCAGGGAGGGTTTCGTCGTTTCCTCGCCCACCATCAGGCTGCAGGAGCTCGCGAGCAGCGCGATGGGCGCCGCGAGAAAGCGGAGCCGGATCCTAGAAAACATACGAGATCTCCCCGTAGAAGCGATCGTTTCCGCGATAGCGCCCGATGTAGTCGCTTCCCGCGACGGACGGATCCTGCGGCATGTCCGAGCCCAGGATGTCGGCTGCGAGCTGGACATTCCAGGCCGGCGCGGGCCGAACGCTGATCTCCATGGAGTAGATGCTCCCCGGATGCGCCAGATCGCGCAGCAGCCGGGTCGAAGCGCTGACGCGCTCCCCGAACCCGCCCAGCATCGCGAAGCGCGAGCGCATTCCGAAGACCACCGCCTGCGTGAACGGATAGCGGCCATCGAAGACCGTTCCGTTTCCTTTTGCGAACCGTCCGGTATCCGGGGCGCTCCCGCCTTTCACCTGCAGGTAGCCGAGCTCCATCCGCGAATCGACCTTGCCCAGTCCCGGCATCATGAAATCCAGCGTGGGAGCGAAGGCGAACGCGGGGCTCACCTCCTGGCGCGTGAGCTCGCCGGGCGTGATGTCCCGATCCGGACGGTCGTACAGCGTCGAAACCCAGCCGCGCACCGAAGGGCTGTTATAGCCCGCCTCAGCTGAAATCACCCGGTGATAGCCCACGCGCGGATAGATCATGGCGCGTACCACCTGAGGACCCGAGGAGCTGTGCTGAAGAAAGCCGTCGTAAGCCAGAAGCAGCTGGTTCATGGGCTTCCAGGACAGGCCCGCTGACGCCCAGGCGCCTTCCTGGCGGGAGTTGGCGGCACCTACGCGCGCGAGCACGCCCGCGCTCGGGCGGAACACGATCTCCTGGATCGGCGGGATCTCGAGCGAATAGGCCACCGGAGTGGGCCGATCAAGGACCAGCATCTGCGAGGGCGGCGGAATGAACCAGGGCGAGGCTGACGACATGGAACCGTTGGCAATCGCGATATCGACGCCACGCTCGGGAATGAAGACCGGGGTCGCGAACCCCACCACCCGCACGCCCGGAAGCTCCAGCGTCAGATACCCTCCGGTCAGTCCGACCGTCTCAGGACGGATGTAGTCCCAGCGGAATCGCGGCTGCCAGATTCCCAGGCGCCAGTACTCATCCAGCTGATTCCATTCCTCGAGCTTGCGGCCGATTCCCAGCGTGACGGGCGCGAGCTTGCGCGAGCTGCTCAGATACGCTTCCGCCGCTTCGAAATAAGGCGCGATCTTCGCGCTACCACCGAACTGGAGCACCGCCGTCGCGCGCGCGCCCCAGTCAACGACCCTTCCCTGACCGGAGCCATGCCAATGCGCCGTCAAGGAAGACACCGAAGCCTTGCGCTCGCTCTGAGGGGCAAACAACGTGCTCGAGGAGCTGAAGCCGATCGACCGTGTCTCCTCCGTCATCGCCAGCGCCGGCACCGCGCAGAGCTGAAACAGCAGCGCGAGCGAGCCGGCGAGTTTTCGATGAGCTTGAATCGACAGCAAAAAACCTCCGTTAATCAGCGAACATCCCAGCGGAAGCCCTAGGTCACTTCCGTTTAGGCCGCTTAGGTGTAGCACGCGGGACCTATTTTAGGCAACTGTTTTGGTCAGCTTCTAAAGCCGTTTAATTTACAACTGGTTAGCGTATGAAACTCGCCTATTTAACCCCACCCCCGCATTGATTCAAGCGGCCAATTTAATGGGAGTCGGCCTTTAAAGACAAGGTCAGCTTGAAACGGGCAACCGGCTCGGAGCCGAGCGCCGGAACGATCGCGAGAACATCGATGGTGCGATTCTGACGCTCGCCGGTCTCGGCCGCCGCCTCGACCTGTTCGCGAATCTCCCTGCCCTGCTCACAGATGAAATGCACGTTGCCTTCGGCGCGCTTGAGAAACTCCGCGTGGAAGTCCTTGAAGATCAGCTTCACTCGGCCCCGCGCGCGGGCATTGGCTTCAATCAACATCACGGCGAGAAGCCCACAGGCGCAGTCCGCCCCCGCAGCCAAGGCGGCGAAGTACATACTGCCCGCGTGATTCCGAGTGCGGCGGTTCAACGCGATCTCGACCACCACCCGGTCGTCATCCACCGCGACCACCTTCGGCGAGACGAAAAAAAGCATCGGAATCCGGAAAAAACCGAAAGCCCTCAGCCTGAGGGTCTCGCGCGCCCGTCGGGGCAGCGCCTGGGGGAGTGTTTCTATCAGCTTCCGCAGCATGGTAAGCCAAAAGGGGCGTGCAGGGTCGAACCCCGGGCACGCCCCTTTCATAAAAGGCTGACTAAGACCGCTTACTTCTTCTTGCTCTTCTTCTTGCGGAAGGCGGCTTTCTTGTCCGTGGAGCGCTTGGATTTGGCGCCGAAATAAGCTTTCGCAGCTTCCTTATCGGTGCGAAGCTTCGCAAGCAGCGTCTTCTTGGCGGCGCGGCGCGCACGCTTTTTGGTGCCGGGGGCGGCTTTGGAGGCCTTGGCGGCCGGCGTGGTCTGGGTATTCTGGGTCTGAGTGGATGCCATGAAACGAAATCTCCTTTAAAGTCCTATTTCTTTAAACGTAAAGTCGATGCCTGTCACCAACTTTCCAAACCCTTCCACCGCCGATGAGCACGGAATCCTCGCCTGGGGCGGGGATCTCGAGCCCGAAACCCTGCTTCTGGCCTATTCGCGGGGCATCTTTCCCTGGCCGCTTTCTGACATCGACGAGGAGCTCCCGCTTGCCTGGTTCTGTCCGGCGCGCCGGGCGATTCTGGAATTCGCGGGGCTCCACATCCCCCGAAGCCTCGAACGCGCCCGTAAGCGCAAGCCCTTTCGCTTCACTATCGATCAGGCGTTCTCCGAGGTCATCCGTCACTGCGCCCGGCAGCCGCGCCCAGGCCAACAGGGGAGCTGGATCACCCCGGAGATGATCGAAGCCTATATCGAGCTTCATCGTCTCGGACACGCCCATAGCGTCGAGGCCTGGGAGGGCGACACCCTGGTCGGCGGAATCTATGGCGTGGACGCGGGCGGCGCGTTCGCCGGCGAAAGCATGTTCCACCTGCGGCCCAACGCCTCGAAGCTCGCCCTGCTCCATCTGGTCGGGCACCTGCACGCACGCGGCTTGGACTGGATGGACATCCAGATCCTCACGCCCCATCTCGAATCGCTTGGCGCGCGCCAGATCACCCGCGATGATTTTCTGAGGAGACTGCAACAGACTCGGGCGCGGGGCCTGAGCCTTTTTCCGAAGGTTTGAGCTCGAACGCGAGCTCCCCGTCGCGCACGAAGATCCGGACCGTTCCGCCTTCTTCGAGCTTTCCGAACAGGATCTCCTCGGCCAAGGGCTTTTTGATCCGGTCCTGGATGAGGCGCGCGAGCGGCCGGGCGCCCATTTGGCGATCGTAGCCGCGCTGGGCGAGCCATTCGCGGGCGTCGGCCCCGGTCTCCAGCTCCACGTGCTTGGCCAGGAGCTGGGACTCGAGCTCCAGGAGCTGCTTGCCCACGACCTGCCCCACGGTGAGCGGGTCGAGTGGATTGAAGTAGACGATCGCATCCAGGCGATTGCGGAACTCCGGCGTGAACGTCTGCTCGACGGCGCGCTGGGCGTTCGTCCCCTTGTTCTCGCCGGCGATCAGGCCCAGCTGGCGCCGCTCCAAATCGCGCGAGCCCACGTTGGAGGTCATGATCAGCACGGTATTGCGGAAATCCGCCTTGCGCCCGTTGTTATCGGTCAGCGTCCCGTGGTCCATCACCTGAAGCAGGATATTCCAGATGTCCGAATGCGCCTTCTCGATCTCGTCCAGCAGGATGACCGAATGCGGGTTCTTCAGCACCGCATCTGTCAGAAGCCCGGCCTGCTCGAAGCCCACATAACCCGGAGGCGCGCCAATGAGGCGCGAGAGCGTATGCTTCTCGCTGTACTCGCTCATGTCGAAACGCAGGAACGGCACCCCCATGCAGTGCCCCAGCTGCTTGCTGAGCTCGGTCTTGCCGACGCCGGTCGGCCCGCAGAAGAGGAAGGAGCCCACCGGACGATCCCCCGTGCGCAGACCCGAGCGCGCCAGCCGGATCGCCGTGACCAGCGCCTCGATCGCATGATCCTGGCCGAAAATCGTGAGTTTGAGATCGCGTTCCAGGTTCTTGAGCCGATCTTTCTGCGAGGAACTCACCGAGCGCGCCGGGATGCGCGCGATCTGCGCCACGATCTCCTCGATCGCGGGCGAATCCAGCACAGGCCGCGACTCGGTCGTCACGGCGATCGGGGTGGCCGAGGCGGTAACCGCCCGGACCCCGAGCCTCGCCTTCGCTCCAGCCTCGTCGATCACGTCGATGGCCTTGTCCGGAAGGAACCGCTCGGTCAGGTGCTTGGAAGAAAGCTCCACGGCGGCGCGGATCGCCTCGGGCGTGAAGCGCACGTGGTGGTGTTCCTCGAAGCGGCCCTTGAGGCCGTTGAGAACCTGGATCGCCTCCTCGACCGACGGCTCCGCCACGTCGATCTTCTGGAAACGCCGGGCAAGCGCATGGTCCTTCTCGAAGACATTCCGGTACTCGCCATAGGTGGTCGAGCCGATGCAGCGGATCTCGCCCTGGCCGAGCACGGGCTTCAGGAGATTGGCGGCGTCCAGCGCGCCTCCGCTCACCGCTCCGGCTCCCACGATCGTGTGGATCTCGTCGATGAGCAGGATGGGCTGGAAGCCACGCTCCCGCTTGCGCTGCAAGGCCGAGAGCACCTTCTTGAGCCGCTGCTCGAAATCCCCGCGGAACTTCGCGCCCGCGAGCAGCGCGCCGAGATCGAGTGAATAAACGATCGCGTTCTGCAGGAGATCGGGGACCTTCTTCTCGACGATCCGGAGCGCGAGCCCCTCGGCGAGCGCGGTCTTTCCCACGCCGGCCTCCCCCACCAGAAGCGGATTGTTCTTTCGCCGCCGGCAAAGGGTCTGGATCACCCGCTCCAGCTCCTGGTCTCGCCCGATCAGAGGGTCGATCTTCCCCTCCTTCGCGCGCTCATTGAGGTTCAACGCGTAATTCTCCAGCGGATCGTCCATGCCCCCGCCCGCGGGCTGCGCACCCGCTCCGGGTGACCCCACGCGCGACGGCCCCGGCTCGGGCTCGCCCTTTCCCTCGGAGCCCTCGGTGTCGGGACTCTCGCCACCCGAGGCGCCCGGCTCGGCTCCGGAATCCTCCGGCTCGAGCTCGCCCGCATGGCCGTCCTTTCGCGTTCCGTGACTGATGTAGGAAAGCACGTCCAGGCGCTCGATTCCCTGCTTGGTCAGCAGATGCAACGCGTGGGAATCCCGCGCCTGAAAGAGCGCGACGAAAAGGTCGACCGGCTGGATCTCGTCCTTGCCCGCGGACTGCACGTGGAAAAGCGCGCGCTGGATCAGGCGCTGCACCCCGAGCGTGGCCACCGGGTGCTCCACGGGGGCCGAGCCGTCTTCCGGGTCCGCGGGCTCGGACGAACCGGGATCCCTCTCGCTTTCAGCTTCGTTTTCCACGTCGGGCTCCGCTTCGGGGCGGGGCGCCGCCCCTGCCTTGGGGACCTCGACCTGCAGATAGGCCTCGAGCTCCTGACGCAGGTTCGTAGGATGCCCTCCGCACGCGCGCACGACATTGGCGATCAGCGCTTCGGAGAGCAGGCTCCAGAGCACGTGCTCGAGCGTGAAGTACTCATGCTCCTGCTCCACCGCGTAGCGGACCGCGCGATTCAAGACTCTTTCAGCGTTGCGCCCAATCATCTCAGCCCGGAATCTATGCTTCGGCCGGGCAAATATCAAGGGATGGAGCGGCGTGAGAAAGCGGCTTGCGGCGACTTAGACCGCCGGCTTCGCCGTGCAAAGAAGCGGGTAGCCGCGGCCCCGGGCATACTCGATCACCTGCGCGGCCTTCGTCTCGGCGATATCGCGCGTATAGATCCCCGCGACGCCTTGGCCCTGCTGATGCACGCGCAGCATGACCTCAACCGCCTCGGCGGCGGTCTTCTTGAAGAAGCGCTCGAGCACCTCGACGACGAACTCCATGGTCGTATAGTCGTCATTGTGCAGGAGTACGGCATAGCGGGGCGGTTCCTTGAGCTCCGGCCGACCTTCCTGGACCGCGACGCCGCCTTCTTCGGACGGAGCGTTGGCGGACCGCGGGTCCTCCGACCTTTTTCCTGCCTCCGCACTCGGGTTTGATCTCGACATCCCCAACATTCTCTTGACCGGGCGCCCCCTCTTGGCCAGAGTAGCACTCTCATGCCGTCAGACACTCTTAAAAAACAACTGGAACGAACCCGCTTCGAACGAGCGCTCCAGGCGAGCGAGAGCCTGGCGGACCGTCGGGCGCTCCTGACCACGGCTGAACTGAGCCGCCTGAACGCGATCCTGACCGGGCTCGCCGGCAAGAACGCCGAGGACGAGTCGCGGATTTGGCGAACGGCGCCGGTCACTCTCACCCTGCCCTCGGGCAAGACCGAGACGCTTGCTCTGGTCGCCGACCCCAAGCAGATGGCCCGGGAGAAACTTCACCGCGCTACCGAAGCGGCCGAAGCTGGAGCCGTGATCGACGCCGCCGTCGGCATCTACGCCGGGCTCGTGATGTCACATGTCTTTCAGGACGCCAATCGCCGGACGGCGGTGCTGGCCGCCCACTACTTTCTCCGGCGCTACGGAATCCCGGTTTCAGGCCTCGCTTTGCACGAAATCGGCCTGGGTGACCTGCGCGAGGAAGGCCAACTCGAGGCGCTCAGGGAGACCATCGGCCAGATGGCCAAGTTCGCAGCCAAACAGCGCCTGCGCTGATCGCCTACGCTCGACGACCGCGCAAGCCCGCGGCCGAGCCCCGCTCCTGGCCGCCACTCAGCCGTGCGTCAGCTTCTTGTATTTCATCCGGTGCGGCTGGATGGCCTCGGCGCCCAGGCGGCGCTTCTTGTCTTCCTCGTAATCCTGGAAGTTCCCCTCGATCATCACGACTTTCGAGTCGCCTTCGAACGCCATGATGTGGGTGCAGATGCGATCCAGGAACCAGCGATCGTGCGAGATGATGAGCGCGCAGCCGGCGTAGCTGGCCAGCGCCTCCTCGAGCGCGCGAAGCGTGTTGACGTCCAGGTCGTTCGTCGGCTCGTCGAGCAGCAGGACGTTGCCTCCGCTCTTGAGCATCTTGGCCAGGTGAACGCGGTTGCGCTCCCCGCCCGAAAGCATGCCGACCTTCTTCTGCTGGTCTCCACCCGTGAAATTGAAGCGCGCGCAGTACGCACGGCTCTGCACCTCGCGGCTGCCGAGCATGATCATCTCGTTCTTGCCGTCGGAGATCTCCTCCCAGACGGTTTTCTCGGGATCGAGCGCCTCGCGCGACTGATCGACATAGGCGAGCTTCACGGTTTCGCCCACGCGAATCGTGCCCTGATCGGGCTTCTCCTGCCCCGTGATCATGCGGAAGAGCGTCGTCTTGCCTGCGCCGTTGCCCCCGATGATGCCGACGATCGAGCCCGCCGGAATGTTGAAGGTGAGATCCTCGAAGAGCAGCTTTTCGCCATAGGCCTTGGAGAGCTTGTTGGCTTCGATGACAAGCCCGCCCAGACGGGGCCCCGAAGGAATGTAGATCTCCATTTCCTCGTTGCGCTCCGGACGATCCTCGGCAAGGAGCTTCTCGTAAGCCGAGACGCGCGCCTTGCTCTTGGCCTGGCGCGCGCGCGGACTCATGCGAATCCACTCCAGCTCGCGCTCCAGGGTCTTCTGGCGCTTGGTCTCCTGCTTCTCTTCGATCGCCAGGCGCTTTTGCTTCTGCTCGAGCCAGGAGGAGTAGTTGCCTTCCCAGGGGATGCCATGCCCGCGGTCGAGCTCCAGGATCCAGCCAGCGATGTTGTCGAGGAAATAGCGATCGTGGGTCACCGCGACGACTGTGCCTTGATAATTCTTCAGATGCTGCTCGAGCCAGAAGACCGACTCCGCATCCAGGTGGTTGGTCGGCTCGTCCAGCAGCAGGATATCGGGCTTGGAAAGCAGCAGCCGGCAAAGCGCCACCCGGCGCTTCTCGCCGCCTGAAAGATTCTCGACCGGCCAGTCGCCAGGTGGGCAGCGCAGGGCATCCATCGCGATGTCGAGCGTGCGATCAAACTCCCAGCCGTTGGCGTGCTCGATCTTCTCCTGCAGCTCCGCCTGCTCGCCCAAGAGCTTCTCCATTTTGTCGGGATCCAGCTCCGGATCGGCGAACAGCAGTCCGATCTCCTCGAAGCGCTTGAGCCACTTCGCGAGATCGCCCAGGCCGTCCTGGATGTTCTCTTTCACGTTCTTCTTGGGATCGAGCTGCGGCTCCTGCGCGAGATAGCCCACCGAGATCCCCTCGCCCGGCCGCGCGTCGCCGTTGAAGTTCTTCTCGATACCGGCCATGATCTTGAGCAGCGTCGACTTGCCCGAGCCGTTGAGGCCGAGCACCCCGATCTTCGCGCCGTAGTAATAGGACAGGTAGATATCCCGGAGCACCTGCTTGTTCGGGGGATAGATTTTCCCAACACCCTGCATCGTGAAAGCGAATTTCTGTGCCATTCCGAAGTTGATACAAAAACCCCGGGCCCCTGTCCATGGGACAATTGAGGGGGCAAACGGGGAACCCACCCGCGCCTTTGTTGTCTTAGCGGCTGAGCTGTGCTTCGATAGGTCCATGCATCCTTTCCGCAAAAGCGCGCGCCGCGCGCATTCGAATGGCCTCCGCTCCGTTTTTCTGATCGCCCTCGCCGCCGTCGCGAGCGCCTGCTCCACGCCCGCTCCGAAGCTCACCGATCTGCTCAACGGGCGCCTCAAGGAGAGCTATTCCGAAACCCAGGCCGTCGAGGTCTTTTACGCCACCAACCGGCAGTCGCTCTCGCAGGCACCGGACTGCAGCGATCGGGCGTTCGGGGTCGCCTTCGAGGAGGTGAGCCGCTACGGCGCCTGCCAGATCAACGTGCCGAAGCTCCGCCCGGTCGGGACTTTCGAGATGGCCTCGAACCCGCGCGCGGACAGTCACCGCTACTTCCGCGCCTTTGCCCATGCGCCGTTCCCCTCCTCGGGTGAGCTCGAATCCTCGTTGAAGGAGACGCTCAAGCGGCGCGGCTCGACCGAGGTCCTGGTTTTCATCCATGGCTTCAACGTGAAGTACGAGGAGAGCATCGTGCGCGCCGCGCAGATCGCCTATGATGTGAAATTCCAAGGACCGGTCATCGTCTATTCCTGGCCCGCGGGTTCCGACGGCGGGCTTCTGAGCGGCGCCCTCATCAACCGCACCTACGAGCAGAACCGCAAGGCCGCGGCCGCCTCGGTCCCGAAGCTCGTCGAGCTTTTCAAGACGCTCGCGGGGCTCGGGGCCACCCCGCACGTCATAGTTCATTCCATGGGCCATCAGCTGGCGCTACCCGCGCTCGCACAGCTCGCCGACGAGGGCACGTCTCCCTTCCTGGGCGAGCTCGTGCTGAACGCGCCTGATATCGACCTGGGCTTATTCACCGGCTTGGCGGCCAAGGTTCGCAAGCTCGCCCGGCGCGTGACCGTGTACTGCTCCTTCAACGACAATGCGATCGCGGCCTCCGAGACCTTCAACGGCGGGCGCCGTCTCGGCGCGTGCGAGCGGGTCGCTGACGTGGATATGGTGAACGTGAGCGAGGTGGACGCGCCGGGGGTTTCCGGACTGGGCCACAGCTACTATGCGGGACGCGCGATTCTCACCGAGCTCTTCCAGGTTCTCCTGGGCATTGATGCGGAGAAACGTCTTTTCATCCGCAAGAGCGAGCCCAACAGCACCGAGAATTTTTATCTGCGTCCCTGAAAAGCTCTTTTTTCGCGTGTGGTCGCGGGCACAATCCATGCTTCGACCCGCGACAACAGAGTCAAGGACAGCCAGAGTCGAAAGCGAGGCGCAGGCTCCACCTGCTGGAAGGTCCCGCTCCGCCGGGGCTGCCCAACCTCACTTCATCTCGGCTCCGCACCGAGACTTGATTGTCTCAGGAAATTGATCTCAGATCAGAATACTTGGTCTTGGCTACCTGGCGCCGCGTCCACCGCCCTTCTTGGCTCACCTCGGTACTGCGTCTTCCATCCCAAAACCTAGCCG
The DNA here is from genome assembly GCA_023701205.1 of Oligoflexia bacterium. Lineage (GTDB taxonomy): Bacteria > Bdellovibrionota > UBA1018 > UBA1018 > UBA1018 > JAMPXJ01. The sequence goes on along the minus strand of JAMPXJ010000023.1, from coordinate 27,951 downwards.
CAGGAAACGTCGTGTCCCCTGCGGCCATTGGTCCGTCTGAAGCAAGGTTTCTCTCTATCTATTTTTTCCCCCCTTTCCTGGCTTCGAGTACGAGGACGTGCCGCTCGTCGAAGTGGATGTCGATGTGCTCGTTGAAGTCGAAGTGCTCGTCCCTGTCCACAAACTAAAGTCCAGGTCCGGATCGACTAATTTCGCCCCAACCTGAGTGCTGTTGCGGTAAAAATCCACGGCCGCGACTGAAACAACCGTCTCGGTTTGAGTCGAAAAAGCGGCGGCTGTGGGAACGGTAACAGTACAGGTAAAGGGCGGCGCTAAAAACGTACATCCTGTCCGCCCCCCATTGACGGTAACGACGACCGAGCCAACGCCCGCGGGATCCGTTGCCTCGAGCGAAATCGTCAGCACCCTATTGGCCGGCATCGTACTGCCGTTCACGGGGCTCAGGATCTTGACTGTCGGCCCGACAAAATCGCCATGGCTGTCATAGACCAGGGTCCGAGAAGAGCTGTAGGAGTCAGAAACGCCCCACCAGTTCCCTGATTTGTCCCATATGTATCCCAGGAGACGAATCCCGTCGGTGCAACCAGCAGGTGCTTCGGCATACAATTTCGCGGCGTCGACCTCAAAGGAAAAAGGAGGCAACTCCTTGGTGATGAGCTTTCCACGCCCACAAATCGAATAACTAAACTCGATCCGCTGGACCCCAGAATCGCTGTCGGCGGCGTCAAGCACCGCGTTGACCATTCCCCCATCGACGGGAATATACGAGAGTGCTCCTGTCAGCGTCCCATAATAGGTCTCGCCCATCGTTCTTCCAAAATAGGAGGTTGTATCGATCTTAGGGCTTACCCACCGAAGGGTCGGTTTCGTTGTGTCTGTCGGAGGCGAAACGCTCGTGTCGACGTCGAAAACCCATGAAATAGACGACGTGTTACCTTTCTTGTCCTTCACTGCGAGAGTGAACATGTGTTTCCCGTCCAGCCGCGTGCCGATTCTGCGCGTGTCCACGAAAAAATTGAAGGGCGCCTCGCAATCCATCATTGAACGACCCCAATATGGCGTGATGAATAACGCGCAATCCAGACCATCGGGATCACTCGCTTCGATCTTAAATTCGACGATTCCTGCTGGGATCGTCTCCAAGGCAGGGGAAAACGTAAAGGCCGGTCCCTCTCCGTTCGCATTCGATTGCGCTACGACTCCACCCATCGCCTGATTCACTGGCTTCATGAGCATCAATGTGAAAAGCACGAATGCCATCACTATTCCCTGAGTCAGACACCTGAAGACTGATGTTAGGATTCTAGTGGCCATGATATCCCCCCTTTGGATTCATCCGAAGTCACGTGGTCCGTGACTCGGCTTTATTCCCGGCTGAGTGCGACGTTGGACGTACAGCGAAAGAGGGCACGCCGTGGTGCTTTCCGGGAAATCGATAATTTGGATTGATTGTTGTTTTGGCTAACGGCAGTGTGACGGCTGTCCGAAGGCAGCGTCAGTTTTGCACGCCGTAGACTGAGTGTCTCACGGATGCTACCATGCGTCAATCTCTCGCGTGCTCGCGCGCGCCAGGGCCCCCGAGGCCAAGCTCTCGCCGGGTTGGGCACTCAACGTCGACTGGGCAGCGGTCGAGCGCGACACCCGCGACGGGCACGAGCTCAAGCGAATCTGGGAAGAAGTGGCCGAAGGGCGAGTACAGGTCCCTCACAGATCTGGAAACTGTGTCGGAGCGGACATATTCCCGACCATGCTGCGACGCATTATACTGAAAAAGTGAAGCCCGCCGGATCCCGGGCCCTGAATGGATCTCAAAGCAGTACGTATCGGAGTCAGTATGAAATACCCCAAATTCGCCTCTTTTCTCGCAATCCTGTTCATTCTGCCGCTCGCGTCCGCCCTGGGTGGCGCCACCGCCGACCCGGATGCCGATTACGATCGACTGGACGGCCGCGGCGCCTCCGGAAAAAAAGTCGACGTCATCGAATGGGAGGGCAATCTCGAGATCCACGTCTATCCCGTCGGCAGCCTCAAAGGCCTGGCCCTCAAGCTCGACAAGCGCAACAAAGACAAGCCCGTCATGGTCATCGGGTATCGCTTCGACAGCGACACGCAGAAACAGCTGATCCGCCGCGCGATCCTGGGGATCGACCTGCGCGAGGGCTTCCGCGCCTACAAGGATCCGATGACCACCGACTATGACAAGATCGTGATCTCAAATAACGGCCTGGCCTCTCCGCTCGCGCTCTTCAAGCTCGATCAGGATCCGAAACAGCTTTATCCCGACGGTCACCCGGCGCTTGCGGCAAACGACCCGAAAAAACCGGAAGCCCGCCAGCCCGCGGGAAGCGCGCCCCAGGGCGCCGTTCAGGAAGCGCCCGAGCTCGACGAGAACGGAACCATCCGGCCGTTCTTCTCCGAGCAAAAACGCTTTCTGCGCGACGAAATGAACATGCTTCGCCGCTAGCCGCTAGCCGAAGCGCGCTAGGCCGCCGCCAACCGCTCAGCCCGATCACGCGATCACGGCCGCTTGCAGTTCGGACGCCTGCCCTCGGCCTGCGCCGCCTGGTACTTGGGAAGCGACTCCGGCAGATGTGCTTGGAGATTGTCGATCCGGCTCTGGTTGGCCGGATGGGTCGAAAGGAATTCCGGCGGCGCTTTTCCTCCGGCCTGCCTGGCCATATTGCGCCACAGATCGACGCTCTGGCTCGGATCGAAGCCCGCGCGCGACATGAGATCCAGGCCGATGAGATCCGCCTCGCTCTCCTGCCCGCGGCTGTGCGGGTGCAGAATCCCGAACTGCGCGCCCAGGCCCAGCGCGCCCATGATCAGTCCCTTTTTCTCCTGCCCGACGGACTTGCCCAGGATGAACGCATCCACGATCGCAAGCCCACCCTGCGCGGCGAGCGACTCGGAAACTCGCTCGGCGCCGTGCTTGGCAATCACGTGCCCGACCTCGTGTCCTAGCACTGCGGCAAGCTGCGCGTCGGTGATCGCCACGTTCAACAAACCGCTATGCACGCCGATCTTGCCGCCCGGAAGGGCAAAGGCGTTCGCCGTCTGATCGCGAAAAACCACGATCTCCCATTTCATCTCACCCAGCTGCGCCTTTGCCGCTTCGGTGACCGGCTTGGCCACGCATTGGACGTATGCGTTGAGCGAATCCGAAGTTTCCGCGGGAGTCGTGGACTTGAGCTCCTGGAAGGCCTGCGCACCCATCGCGTTCATCGTGCTATCGGGCACCAGCAGCAGCTGCTTGCGCCCGAGCGGCGAAGTCGTGCACGCCACGAGCAGGCCGGTGATGATCGCGAACACGGCTTTGAAGCGCATCAGACCGAAACGACCTCCTGGATCTCCGGAATGTGTTCCTTCAGGCGCGTCTCGATGCCCATCTTGAGCGTCATCGTCGCACTCGGGCAGCCCGCGCAGGAACCCTGGAGATAGAGGTACACGATGCCATTCTCGTACCGATCGAGCTCGATGTCGCCGCCGTCCATCGCCACCGCCGGCCGGATCTCCTGATCGAGGATCTCGCGGATGCGCTTCTCGATCTCCGAGTCGCCGGCTCCGGTCTGCCGGCGCGCCAGGGCGTCCGCGGTGAAAATCGGGAGTTCCTCGCTGAGATGCTGCTCGATCGCTTTCGAAGCCGACTTGTGCACCTGATCCCAGTCGCCGGCATCGCTCTTGGTAACCGTCACGAAATCACGGCCGATCATGACGCCCGATACCCCCGGCAGAGCGAGCAGCTTTGCGGCCAGGGGAGAGTCCTTCTCGGCCTCACCCAGAACCGTGAAGTTGAAAGCGCCCTTGTCGAGCAGCACGCGGTTCACCGAATATTTCAAGGTGTTGGGATTGGGGGTGAATTCCAGAGAGACATAAATTTGCGCGGACTGGGACATGAGAGACCTCCAAATAGGCATTAGGCAAATAGGCAAATAGCAAACAGGCGAATCAGGCGGACTATAATCTGATCTGACGAACTTTTTAAAGCATTCTGTGTCATAACGCAATAGGCCAGGCCGATTAAGTCCTCGTCAACTTCCCGAGCTGCGTTACAATCGTGGGCATGCCCGTTCTCTTCGTGAATCTTCTGATGGCTCTATTGATGTCTCCCGCTTTCGCGAATAGCCAGCAACCATCACCTGAGCCGTCCCTCTCCATGCCAAACACAAACCCAACCCCAACCCCAACCCCAAGCCCGACTCTCGGCCCCAGCTCGACTCCCAGCCCCAGCCCGACCCCGGTCTCTCCACCAACCCAGATCGAGTTCGATCGGGCCGAGAGCGGCATCCTGTATTTCCGTCTTCCTCCCGGTTCCCGCGCGCAGCCCATGATCAAAACGGATCTGCACGATGTGAGTTATCTAGGCGCGCTGCGTGCAGGCGCTGGCGAGCTGCCCTACTTTCTTTTTTCGGCGAAACCCTGCCAGGACTGCCTCCAGGACACCTCGCTCCACCTGATCCGGCCCAACGACAGCCGCCCGCAGACGTTTACTTATCCGGGAAGGATCCTGGATTCCAAAACCCGCACGCTTCTTTTGGAATCGCGTGCCTTTTTCGGCCGCTGCCTGACCCAAACTCCGAATGACGTTTATATCGTGTTTCAGAAAGAGCGTGTCGACCGGCGTCGTCATCTGCAGTCGAGCGTCTACATCGCCGAGGCGGGGCCGGACCACCTGGACGAGAGGCTCTTGGAGCGACGCCTGCCATCCGTCAGCCACAGCCTCACCTGGGTGAAGCGCAAAAGCTGCCGGGAAATCAGCGGGCGCTATCGCATGATGCTGCGCAAGCCGCTCGATCTCCGCTCCACGAATCTCAAGGAGGAGCGGGAGGACGACGACGAGGTCGACGAAATCCCCGAAGAGGAAGCCGCCACTCAGCCCCTGGCGCCATCCGAGGGCGCCAGGCTGGTCGCGCCCACGCCGCTTCCCTCCAAACGCTGACCCAGGCACTGACGCGTATGGCCCGGCGCTGAGGCGCGCGAGCTGCCGGGGCGCGCCGGCACTGGGCGTATTGCCAAGTGCGGAGCGCTAGCCGTAGGCTGCGCGCATGAGCATCGAACTGTCCACGGATGCCGTGGACGACAAAGGCTTCTTCGATCCGCGGTATACCTGTGACTTCGACAACTCCTCGCCGGAGCTGCGATGGACCGATCCGCCCGGTCCCTGCGCGGGTTTCGCCGTGATCGCCGAAGACCCGGACGTCAACGGCTCCTTCGCGCATTGGGTGGTCTACAATATTCCTTTCAACATACGCCATCTCCCGGCCGGGATTCCGGCCCAGGAGGTCCTGCCCAACGGGATCCGCCAGGGAATCAATGGTTACGGCAAGCTCGGTTACACCGGCCCATGCCCCCCTCCGCGGGACGCGGCCCATCGCTATATCTTCCGCATCTACCTGCTGCGAGAGCTGCCGGAGCTCGCCTCACGGCCCACACGCGAGCAGTTGCTCGCGGCGATCGGCCCGCACGTGATCGGCACGGCCGAGATCATGGGCCGTTACCAGCGCCTGGCCCAGAAGGCCGGGTGACGCGGCTCTTAGGCACTTCGATTGCAATTCGGCCCTCGAGAACCCCTACAATCCATTCAGGCAAAAAAGGAGATTTCCATGAAGAAAGTGATCGCCTTGAGTTCCCTCGCCCTGAGCGCGCTGTTCGCCTTCAACCTGGCCTTGGCCGAAGACAATTCCCGGTCAGGGTACGGCACGGACTCCAGCACGCAGCAGCCCGGAACGAGCGGCACGACTGACACGACTACGGGCTCCACGACTACGGGCTCTACGACGAGCGATTCGGCGATGTCGGGGAGCACCTCCACCTCCTCGACCCAAGCCATGCTGGATGAGGAGCTCAAAAACGCGAAGACCTGTACCAGCGAATCCACGGGCAAGACCTATAAGCGCGGCCAAACGGGCTTCAAGTCCTGCCAGCAGGAGTACCGGCGCAAGCACGAGCAGATGGGCGGCACCATGGGCCGGGACTCGGACAGCTCGATGAGCGGCTCCGACAGCTCCATGAGCGGGTCGACCGGATCCGGAAGCGGCATGTCCGGCGGCAGCAGCGATACCGGGACGACAGACTCCTCCTCGAGTCGCTGATCAGGCGAGCGCCGCCCGATGGTTTCCCCGGCGGGCGGCGCCACTTCTCTCGCGCTCCTTCACGATCTATGCTATGCGGTTCGGCAAAGGAATGCTCAAGATGCCGAATCGAAACCCTGGCCCCGAAACCCCGATCGCCCTTTCCAACGAGAGGCCCGACGGCGCCCGCGCGATCCGCGAGGCCCGCCTGGAGCGTTTCCCCAACCGCACTCAGGTGCGCCGTTACTCGGTCGAATTCACCTGCCCCGAGTTCACCTGCGTCTGCCCGGCATCCGGCTTCCCCGATTTCGCGACCTTGCACATCAAATACGTTCCGCGGGACTGGTGCGTGGAGCTCAAGAGCCTCAAGCTCTATATCAATCAGTATCGCGATCGCGGGATCTTCCACGAGGATGTCGTGAACGTGGTGCTCGATGACCTCGTGAAGCTCCTCGATCCTTGGGAAATGGAAGTCGTCGGCGACTTCAACGTCCGCGGCAACATCAAGACCGTCGTGCGGGCGCGCCATCAGCGCGCAGATTAAGCCCGTTCAGAGCTCATCTGCGCCGATATCGGCGGGATCGGGACGCGCCTCGCCGTCGATATCCTGAGCGACGCCGAGCCCGGGTTGGCCCGCGCCCTGGGCCGGGGAGCCCGCCTGCAGGTGCAGATCGGTCGGGCCCACAAGAAGCGGATCGGCGACCAGGGAGTTGGCGTCCCCGCCCGTGGCGGTCTGCCACTGCGCGAGGGTCGTGGCCGTGGTGACCCAGTAGAAGCCCAGAGTCGCCCCGTTCGGGAGGTAAAAGAGATTGTGGTTGGAGGTCAGGGCAACCGTGCCCGAATTGGAGCAATAGATTCCCATGGCGCCTGCCGGGGCCGTCTGCACGAAGATATTGTTCTTCAGATTGGCGCTCACGCTTCCCCAGAAAGGAACGAAGTAGCCCGCGTAGGAATTCGCTCGACTCATCACGATCGTATTCTGGTGAAGGGTTGCCCCGATACTCCCGTCATAAGCCCGCAGGAAGACGCCACGCTCGAAGTCTCCATAGATGAAGTTATTGCGTATCAGCAGCCCTCCGAGCCCGCCCGTGGCCCCGTACATGTCCACCAGGACCCCGTCGCCCCCACCCGCACCGACCAGAATGGAGCGCTCGATCGTGACGTTATTGTTCTGATGCCGCAGGTATATCGGCCGTCCGCCACCCGAAGCGCTGATCAGCAGGCTGCGCGCGATCAGATTGTGGTTGCCGGCACCGTCAAGGATTACGCCGTTCGCTCCCGAAGCGGGAGTGATCGTCAGGCCTTCCACCAGACCGTACACCGAGGATCCGGAGAAACGGACTGAGCCATTCACGGTCATGTCACGAATGGTCCCGTAGTTCGCGCCATTCACGAAAGCGATCGTGCCGTTGACGGTATCGAATCCTTTGAGCGTCAGATAGTCGTTGCCATAGTTCGTGAAGTTCTTGCTGATCACCACCGCGCCCCCGGCGTCCGCAGCCTTCTGGAGGGTGATCGTGCTTGTAGCTCCGTTTCCAGCCACGCTGCTCAGTCCAAGCGGCAAGCCGTAGGTGCCCGCATAAACATCGATCACCACGGGCCCACTCTGGCCGCGTCCATGGAGCGCCTCGAGCGCCGAGGCGATCGAAAGGAACTCGCCGCTCCCATCAGGCTTCACCCGATAGCTCGAGCCGCCCCCCATCGCGGTATACGAGGGAGCCACCGCGTTCTCGAATGCTCCCGGGTCAGGAGCCGCGCCGTCCCGAGGCATGCCATTGAAGTCCGTGGCGAGCCCCACCGCGGCGCTTCCGCGATTCTGCGCCAGGGAGGCCGCCTGGAGCTGAAGATCCTCGGCGCTCACGAAAAGCGGATCCACCGCGTAGCTGTACACGTCCTGACCGGTCGCCGCTTGCCAGTCCGCGAGCGTGGCGACCTCACCCGTGCCGGCCCAGTATCCCAACTTGTTCCCGTTTCCGGCGTAAAGGATATTGCTGTCGGACGCCAGGGCCACGGAATCGACATACATCACGGTACCGTTACCGGCACCCGCGAGCTGCGCGATCACGTTATTCCTGAAATCAAGCGACATGCCGCTCAACATCGTTCCGAGATTAACTCCCACCGAGTTATCGCGTTCCATCCGGATCGAATTGTGATGGGCCGCGCCCGAGACCCCCTGGCGCCAGGCCACGAGATGGAGCCCTCTGTAGAAGGTCCCCCGGATCACGTTGTTGCGGAGCAAAAGACCGGTGATGCCTGCGACGTCGCTATCACCCGTGGAAACATAGATTCCCGCGCTCGCGTTGCTGCCCACCAGCTCCGAACGCTCGATCGTCACGTTATCGTTCTCGAGAGCGACCTGGATACCGTGTGCCGCTCCGCTGACATTCACGCGCAGCTGCCTCGCGGTGAACCCGTGATTGCCCTGGCCATCGAGAAAGATTCCGTGGGTATTCGCTGCCGGATTCAACGTCAGATCCGCCACCAGCCCATCAGTCGCGGCGTTCGTGTAACGGATGGTGCCGCCCACCGAATCAAAGCCTGCGAGCGTGACCGCATCCGGGCCGTTCACGGTGAAGCCACCCGTGGTGACGCTTCCCCCGGCGGCGGCGGCCTTGCGGATCGTGATCCCGTTGGTCGTCGAGTTTCCCGCAACCGCATTCAACGTGATCGCCGCCGCATAGCTTCCCGCATACACCTCGAAGACGACGGGGCTCGCCTGCCCCTTGCTCGTCAACTCGGTCACGGCTTCGGCGATGCCGACGAAGTTTCCGGTGCCATCCGCCTTCACGCTATAGGTTCCGCCCAGCGCCCCCGTATTGGTGTAAGCGCCCAGCGCGGTGCAGGCGGAGACGTTCCCAGCCGCATCCGTCGCGGTGCCTTTCACGTTCGAGGCGATACCGCCGGGAGCGGCGAACTGGATCCCGCCACCCTGGAAGTCGGCGGCCGTGCCGGTCGCCACCGCCGAGGCGCACGCGGAGTCCAGATAAAGGCTTACGCTTTGCGCGTCAGAGCTCGCGGTCCCGATCACGAGCGGGGTCCCCGAAGCCGCCGGAGACGCGGGGTTCGTGGCCGTGAAGGCCAGCGTCGGCAGGGTCGTGTCCTTGATCAGGGCTCGCGTCGCGCTTCCGCTTGAAGTCCCGTCGTTCTGCGTCGCGGTGACGCTCACGGCGCCGTCCGACAGGGTGCTCAGGTTCAGCGACGCCGTGAAAGCTCCCCCCGCGCAGCTCGCGGTAGCCTGCACCGCACCGGCCGCGACGGAGATGTCCACGCCCTCCTTGCTGCAAGTACCCGAGATACTCACGGCCGATTGAGTGGCCAGGTTCACATAGGCGCCATCCGACGCCGGAGAGCTGATCGCCACGACGGGCGCGGCGTAATCGTTCACATAGGTCCCGACCACCTCGCAAGAACCCGAATTTCCCGCGGAGTCCGTGGCCTGAGCGTAGATCACGCTCGCTTGGCTCAGCGGCACGGTAATGGGCAGCCCGCTTCCCTGGAATTCCGTAAGCGTTCCGCTGGAAAGAACGGTTTCGCAGCTGGCGTCCAGGGAGAGCTCGATCAGTGCCGTATCGGCGCTTGCGCTTCCGACGATTCGCGGAGTGCGGGAGGAAGCCGGAGAGGCTGGAGTGGTGCCCCCGGGCGTCGCGGAGGGTCGCGAGGCATCCTTCTGAAGCGTCAGTGATTTCTCGGCGGACTTCGCGGCCGAGCGGGCCATTGCCCTCCCGGCCGGACCGCCGCCCTGGCCGTTATCGTGCAGGGCCGTAAGGACGACGGGACCATCTGGAACCCCGGAAAAATCCAGCGTCGCGCTCCACCGCCCGCCCGTGCAGGTCACCGTGCTGCCGGGCGCGCCGCCGATGCTCAGCTTGACCGCGCCACCTTCAGCCGAACAGGTTCCGCCCAGGTCAAAAGCACTCTGATTGGAGAGATTGATGTATTCCGCCGCCGGTGGATCGAGGGTGATCCCGACCGCCTCCAAAAGAGAGGGGTCATTGATCTTCAACGCGCAGGACGAGGCAAAGCCCAGGCCGAGCGCCAATACGGAGAGTCGGATGACTGTAGCACAGCTTACGTACCGCATGAGTTGCCTCAGCTTCCATTCTAATGGAAACTCGGCACCCCCGGAATGCGTCCGCGCAGACACAAGCCCCCCACTCAGAGGGCCTTACATTACCACTATTTAACCGATCTCACTCCTCGCGCAGCGCATTGGCGAGCTTCTCGCAAGTCGCCTTCGCGTCGCCGAAAACCAGCGTGCAGTTATCGTAATAGAAGAGCGCGTTGTCGACGCCGGCGTAGCCGGGCTTCATCGAGCGCTTGGACACGAAGATCTGCTTGGACTTGTAGCAGTCCAGGATCGGCATGCCGTAAAGCGGGCTCGACTTGTTGGTCTTGGCATCGGGGTTCACGACGTCGTTCGCGCCGATGACCAGCACCACATCCGTCGAGCTGAACTCGCCGTTGATCTCTTCCATCTCGAAAACCACGTCGTAGGGAATGTCGGACTCCGCGAGCAGCACGTTCATGTGACCGGGCATGCGGCCCGCCACCGGATGGATCGCGAACTTGCACTCGACGCCCTTCTCGTGAAGGATCTCGAAGACCTCTTTGATGGCATGCTGCGCCTGGGCGACCGCCATGCCGTAGCCCGGCACGATGATGACCTTCGAGGAATTCCCAAGCATGAACGCGACATCCTCGGGCGATGCCGACTTGATCGCCTTGCCCGGGCCCGCCTGCGTCGCCGCCGAGGCCTCCGCCCCGAAGCCGCCCAAGATCACGCTGATGAACGAGCGGTTCATCGCCTTGCACATGATGTACGAGAGGATCGCGCCGCTCGATCCCACCAGCGCGCCCGTGGTGATCAGGAGATTGTTGCTCAGAGTGAAGCCCGTCGCCGCGGCCGCCCAGCCCGAGTAGGAGTTGAGCATGGAAACCACGACCGGCATGTCCGCGCCGCCGATGGGGAGCACGAGCAGGAAGCCCAGCAGAAAAGCGATGCCCGTCATGATCCAGAACGAGACCATGCTGTGGGACGCGATGAAATGGCCGCCGAAAGCGAGCATCGCGACACCCAGCGCCAGATTGAGCCAGTGCTGCCCGCGGAAGACGAGCGGGGCCGAGCCCATGATCTCCTGGAGCTTCGCGAAGGCGATCAGGGATCCGGTGAAAGTGATCGCCCCGATGAAGCTTCCCGCGGCGATCTCGGTCATCAGGACGGGATCAGACTCACCAGCCGCGCCATGAGTGTAATAGGTACCAGCCGCCACGAGCACCGCCGAAAGCCCCACGAAGCTGTGAAGCGCGGCCACGAGCTGCGGCATCGCGGTCATCTGGATCTTCAAAGCGACGGTGATGCCCACGACGGCGCCGGCCGCGAGACCCGCGACGATCCAGGTGTAGGTCCGCACCTCGGGATTGAGCAGCGTCACGCCGACAGCGATGGCCATCCCCATCATCGAGAAGGCGTTGCCACGAAGAGCGGTCTTCGGCGAGCTGAGCCCCTTGAGCCCGAAGATGAAAAGCACGGTCGCAACGAGGTACATCGCGGCGAAAAAGTTGGATCCGAGTAACGTGTTTTGCATTTCCATACTCATTTCTTCTTCTTGAACATCGAGAGAATGCGGTTGGTGACCACGAAGCCGCCGAAGATGTTGATCGCGGCCAGGAAGACGGCGAAGAAGCCCAGGATCTCAACCATCCCATCCCCGGACGCCGCGGCCCCTGAGCCGGCGACCAGGATCGCGCCGACGACCACGATGGCGCTGATCGCGTTGGTCACCGCCATGAGCGGCGTATGCAGCGCGGGGGTGACTCCCCAGATCACGTGGTAGCCCACGAAGCAGGAAAGAACGAAAACGTAAAGTCCGACCATGGCTGGTGACATGAAGGTCTCCCCGGTTACTTGCGGTTGAAGCGGACCTGGCCGTCGAGCGTCGCCAGGGAAGCCGCGATGATATCGTCATCGAGATTGAGCGTGAGGATCGACGGCTTCTTGTCATCGAGCATCAGGCCAAGCAGGTTGAAGACGTTGCGTCCGAAGAAGGAGCTGGAATCCGAAGGCATCATCGTCGGGAAGTTCGTCGCCCCGATGAGCGTCACTCCGTGCTTCACGACCGTCTTGCCGGCCTCGGTCAGCGGGCAGTTGCCCCCCGTGGGCGCCGCCATGTCGACGATCACGCTGCCTGCGCGCATGCCTTTCACCGCTTCTTCCGTGACCAGGATCGGTGCCTTGCGGCCCGGGATGTTCGCGGTCGTGATGATCACGTCCGCCTTCTTCAGGCGCTCGGTGAGCGCCTGCTGCTGCCGGAGCTTGGCCGCCTCGGAGAGCTCCTTGGCGTAGCCGCCGGCTCCCGTTCCCTCCTCGCCCACGTCGAGCTCGATGAACTTGGCCCCGAGCGAGAGGATCTGCTCCTTCACTTCCGCGCGCACGTCGTAGGCCTCGACTTGGCAGCCCAGGCGGCGGGCGGTCCCGATGGCCTGAAGGCCCGCGACGCCGGCGCCCAGGACCACGACCCTGGCGGGCTTGGCCGAACCGGCCGAAGTCATCATCATCGGGAAGAACCGGGGATAGCGCGTCGCCGCCTCCAGTACCGCGCGATAGCCCGCGATGTTCGCCTGCGACGACAGCACGTCCATCGACTGCGCGCGCGAGGTGCGCGGGATCAGCTCCATGCCCATGGCATTGATGCCGGCCTGCGCGAGCTTCTCGATGAAGCCGTCCTGCGCGAACGGCTCCAGCATGCAGATGAGAAGGCTCCCCTTCTTCATCTTGGCGAGTTCCTCGACAGTGGGACGGTTGATCTTGATCACGACCTCCGCCCCCAGTGCCGTAACCGCATCGACGAGCTCCACGCCGTCGAACGCGAAGTCGGCATCCGGGTACCCTGCGGTGATCCCCGCGCCGCGCTCCATGCGGATCCTGAAGCCTTTCTTCACGATCTTCTTGAGGGAGTCCGGCGTCATGGCGACGCGAGTCTCGCCTTCACGGTTTTCTTTCGGAATGCCGAGAATCGGCTGATTCATCTGCGGATACTGGGTGGCGCTGGGCGTGGTCATGTCTTTCGCTTTCTGGTGCTTTCTTTTTCTATTGGGTGCTTTTGGATGTTTTTGGGCGCTTTGGAGTGCTTTCTGGTGCTGCGAAACCCGATAAAAACGATGATTAGTGCGATAGAAAGTGCCTACCGGAAAAATGAGGCATTGTCCATGCGTCTCCATGCGTTCGCTGCAAATTTCGCCGCGCGCGAGCCGCCTTGACTTCTGCGCGTCAAACCGTTGCTTCGGGCAAATTTGACTCATCCACTTCCAAAGATCCCGTTGCCTAGGGAAGTGGCCTATGGAAAAGTGAGCGCTATGAAGATCAAGAAAATCCACGCGCGCGAAGTTTTGGATTCCCGGGGCTTTCCCACCGTTGAAGTCGATCTTTCGATCGACGACCCTCGTCATCCTGGCGAGCTGACGACCGCAAGAGCCATCGTCCCTTCCGGCGCCTCCACGGGCGAAGGAGAAGCTCTCGAGCTTCGCGACGGAGACAAGAAGCGCTACCAGGGCAAAGGGGTTCTCAAGGCGGTGAGCCATGTCCGCGAGAAGATCGCTCCCGCGCTCGTCGGCCGCGACTTCGCCAATCAGGCGCTCCTCGACGACGCGCTTCGCGATCTCGACGGCACGCCATTCAAGAAGAATCTCGGGGCGAACGCCCTGCTCCCGGTCAGCATGGCGTTCGCTCGCGCGCAGGCTCAGGCCCAGGGCATCCCCACCTACCGGATGCTGGCGCAGCTTTTCGGTTCCTCCGGATCCACGCTTCCGGTGCCCCTGATGAACATCATCAACGGCGGCAAGCATGCCGACAACGGCCTGGCGATTCAGGAGTTCATGATCGTTCCGGCGGGATTCACTCGCTTTTCCGAGGCGCTTCGCGCGGGAGCCGAGGTGTTCCATCGCCTCAAGAAGATCCTGCATGACAAAGGACTCTCCACCGGCGTCGGCGACGAGGGCGGCTTCGCTCCGGTTTTCGAAGGCGAGCGACCGCACGAGCAGGCCCTGCTGTCGATCATGCAGGCCATCACCGACTCCGGCTACAAGCCGGGCATCGACATTTTCCTGGCGCTCGACTGTGCCGCGAGCGAGTTCTGCGACGAGAGCCGGCAGTACAATTTCGAGGGCCGCAAACGTCCCGCTCGCGAGATGATCGATCTCTATAGCCAGTGGGTGGACACTTATCCTATCATTTCCATTGAAGACGGCTTGTCGGAGCATGACTGGGAAGGCTGGGCCGAAGCCACCCGCGCGATCGGTGGGCGCTGCCAGCTCGTGGGCGATGATCTCTTCGTCACGAACCCCGCATATCTCCGCAAAGGGATCGAGACCAAGACCGCGAACGCGATCCTGATCAAGCTCAACCAGATTGGCACCGTGACGGAGACCCTGGAGACGATGAAACTCGCAGCCCAATCCGGCTACGCCTCGATCACCTCCCATCGCAGCGGCGAGAGCGAGGACGTGTTCATCTCCGAGCTCGCCGTGGCTACCGATTGCGGGCAGATCAAGACCGGCTCTGCTTCGCGCACGGACCGGATCGCCAAGTACAACCAGCTCCTGCGCATCGAGGAGGAGCTCGGAGAGCGCTCCCGTTTCGCCGGAAAAGGGGCCTTCCGGGGCCTGAAAGGAAAATGACTTGCGAGCAGCCCTGCGGACGCCGACCCCTTTGAAGCTCTGGCTCGGGCTCTTTGCTCTCTGGGCGCTTTTTCTCTCGGGACTGGCAGGCTTCCCGGGAGTCCTGCAGGCGGCGCGACTCAACGGACTGCTCCAAGCCAAGCACAAGCAGCTCTCCGAGCTTCAGTCCGAGATCTCGCGGATGCAGGGCGAAGCCGCGCAACTCGAGAAGAACCGGATCGTCCAGCTCCGCGAGATCCGGCGCGTGCTGGGTTACGCCGCTCCGGGCGAGGTGATCTTCGACTTCAGCGCGGGCGACGCCTTTTGAGCCTTCGGCTCGGGCCGAAGCTCCTGGAGCAGGAACTCCACGACCCGATCCAGCAGGCCTTTCACCTGCTTTTCGCTCATCCGCGCGGGCTCTCGCTGAAGCACCCAGCGCTGCATGACCGTCATCCGGAGCGAGGAGATCGACTCCGCCATGAAGATCGCGCGGTTCCTCGAAACCCCCAGGCAGCGCTCGATCTCCGGACCGAGCACTTCGCGGATATAGGAATTCTCGGCCTGCCGCACTCGCGTCGCCCAGGGCGCGGTAAAGAGAAGAGACCCGAAGTAAAGCTGGATGATCGCCGGATTGCGCCGGGTACTGGCGATGAGCTTGAGATTGCCCTCGAGCAAGGCGGCTTTCAGGGACTCCAGATCGCGCACCGGCTGCCGATCGAAGCGGCCCGTGAAATCGCGCTCCAGGTACGAAAGAGCGTTTTCGACCAGCTCCTTCTTGTTACGCCCGACGTATTTGTACAGCCAGGCGCGAGAGACCCCCGCTTTCCGGGCCAGCGCCCCGATGGCAAGCGAATCACTGCGGCGCGACACCATGATCTGGACGATGCAATCAGCAACGGCGAGAAGCCGCTCTTCCTTGGAAGCCCCACCCGGCATAGGAGAATTCTAGCCTGAATGCGACTCCGATAGCTTAAAAAAAGGAAACGGCCCCGACTTTCCCGATCTTTAGAACCAGGGAAGCCGGAGCCGCTCTTCTACCCCAATGACTGACTGATCGCGCGGATCAGTACCGGATATTCACGTTGCGGCCGGCGAACGCTTCATCGACGCTCTTTTTGTCGACCGCGGTGAGCAGGTTGTTGCGCAGATCCAGCGAGCGCAGGAACTCCAGGCCTTCGAACGTGCTCGTCGCAAGCCCGGAGAGCTGGTTGAACTGGAGGTTCAGGAGCTTGACCGACAGGAGATCCCGGAAAACCCCGGCCGGAAGCGAGGCGATCCTGTTGGTAGCCAGATGAAGCTCGGTGAGCCGGTTCATTCCGGCGAAGAGCTCCGGCGAAAGCTCGGTCAGGGCGTTTTCCTGGAGTACCAGGATCCGCAGGGCACTCGCCTTCTTGAATACCTTCGGCGAAACGGACGCCAGGCCGTTGCGCGCCAGGCGCAGCTCCTCCAGGTACCGAAGGCCCGTGAGGAAATCTTCCGGAAGCGCCGAGATCTGGTTGCCGCCCAGATCCAGGGCGCGCAGCCCGAGCCGCCCCTGCTTGCGCAGGCTTGCGGGAACCATTTCGGAGAAAAGCCCGCCCGAAACGGAGGTGATCGCGTTGTCCGCGAGCGAAAGATGCGTCAGTCCCGGAAGGCCCGCGAAGGTCCCACGGGTGATCGACTTGAGCTGATTGGCGCCGAGGTACAGCTCTTTGAGCGAAGGAAGGGTCGCGAAGGCGCCGTCCTGGACGTTGCCGATCAGGTTGAGCGTGAGCGAAAGCCAGCTCAGGTTGGACAGGCCCACGAAGATCTCGGTGGGGACCGCCTCGAACCGGTTGTTGCCGAGATCCAGGATCTCGAGCTTGCCCAGGCGCTCAAAGCCTTTGACGGGCAGTTTATCGAGCAGGTTGGTGCTGAGGTCCAGACGTTGCAGCTCGACGTTCTCGATGAACATCGTCGCAGGCAGCCTGCGCAGCTCGTTGCGGCTCAGGTCGAGGGACTTGACCTTGGTCAGATCCTCGAAGATATCGGCCGGCAGCAGCGTGAGCCAGTTGTTCGCGAGGTTCAGCTCCTCGAGGTAGAACAGCCCGCCGAAGTCGCCGCTCGCCAGGCGGGAGAGGTTGCGCCCTTCGAGGCTGAGCTTTTTCACCTCGACAAGGTTTTCCAGGGTGATCTCGCCGCAGGATTTGCCCAAGGCTTCCGAGATCGCGTCGGCCACTTCTTCCGTCCGGTCACAAACCGGGACGAACTCGGCGTGGGCCATCGTTAGGCTCAGCAAAGCCGAAAGGGCGGTCGTTAGGATCATTTTCTTTTCGATGCGCATTGACTTCTTTCTCCTGGGTCACACCCGGCGCCGGAATTATCCCGCGCCGCGTCACATGTCAAATCCCGATTCGCGCATCCCTGAGCAAAACCAGAAAATCTCTCCAAAGCCGCGTCCATCCCGGAGGCGGAGGCACTTCATGCATTCTTCTAGCGGGGGCCTCCAGCCAGGTACCACTGCCGTACCAGCTCGCGCTGTTCCTCAGTCATCGAAACGCCGGCGGGAGGCATCTCGCGAGTGACGACCACTCGCTTGAAAAGTTTGTCTCTTTTGGCATAGGCGACCTCGTAATTCAGCCAATTCTTTTCGGGCGTCGCCGAATTGTGACAGGCGGCGCAGATGGGCTCGATCACCTGGGGCTTGATCACGCTCTCAAAAGAGTACGGCGCTCCCGGAGGCGGCGTTCCTGTCGGGGTCGGCGTGGGCTCCGGCTGCGGGACCGTCCGGGGCGCGCCGCCTTTCACCCAGTCCGCAACCAACTTGCGTTCCGCGTCCGACATGGGAGCCCCGAGCGGCATCGTTTTTTCGACCACCACCCGCTGATAGATCCTTTCGCGCTTGGCGTATGCGGTATCGTAATCGAGCCAGTTGGGCATGGACGCGCCGCTGCTCGCGTTGTGGCAGCCTGAACAGACTTTGCCGAAAATCAGGGGCCGCATCGTTTCTTCGTACCCCGGAACTCCACCCGCAGGCACCGTCGGCTGAGGATCAGGAGACGGAGTCGGCGAGGGTATCGGCGTCGTGGTCGGCGTGGGCGTTGGCGTCGGAAGAGGCGCGTTCCCGCTGTTTCGCGGTGCCCCCGCAGCGACCCAATCGGCCACGAGCTGGCGCTCGGCATCCGACATCGGCAGCCCCATGGGCATGTTCTTCAGCACAACGACCCGCTGATAGATCACTTCCCTTTTCGCGTAGGCCACGGAGTAATCCAGCCAGTTCTTGTCAGGCGTGGCCTCGTTATGGCACATCCGGCAGGTTTTCTCGAAAATTCTTGGGCGAATAACTTCGTCGTAGGTCGGCACCCCTCCCGGGGCTCCCGTCGGCTCCGGGGACGGGCTGGAGGTGATCGTCGGTTCGGGCTCGATCGAAGGCTCGGGCGCCGGAACCGGATCGGAACCCGGAGCATCGAAGGGTGCGCCGGCCCGGATCCATTCGTCGATGAGGTTGCGCTCGTTATCGGAGATCGGCATCCCGCCTGGCGGCATGGACTTCTGGACGATCAGCCGCTGGGTGATCACCGCGCGTTTTGCGTAGGTCGTATCGTAATCCTGCCAGTTCTTATCGGGAGTGCCAGGGTTATGGCAGAGACCGCAACGGCTCTTGAAAATCGGGAGCACATCGCCATAGCCGATCCCTTTCACCGTGTCGCGCCGACCGGGGTCGCCCGCGAAGTCCTGAATCGGCATCTGAAGACCTTCGCAAGCCACCGTTGTGAGCGCCAACAGCAAACAACCCGCGATCCATCCTGATTTCATCCCGCTCTCCCTCAGTTTCGCCAGACTCTCGTCAGCCTGTTTCAACCCTATGGTCTCACGGACAGCAAGGAGCATGCCGCCGTCTGCACATGAGAAATATCGGCATTTTTCGGCTAAAATTCGGGGCAAAACTGCACGCAAGTCCCCGCCTTCGCCCGATTCGTTCCGTTACCGGAGAAATCCAAGGGTCAATCGCTCTCTTGGTCGAGGCACATTGTCCCAAGTGGTGCCAAAAGAGAATCGGTCTGCCAGGCTGAATTGTCGCCACCGCCAATTCGCCGGCGTTTTGACATCGCTGTTCTTTTTATTCACAATACGAATAGGACGCTGAGCCACCGGCCAGGATGTCGCCGGGCGCAGCGATGCCAGCGCAAACCGAGCGCAGCGACACGATAGGAGACACGGGGTTCGCCCGGGGGGAAGCAAGCCAAGCATGGCGTACGGAAAAGTAAAATGGTTCAACGATTCCAAGGGTTTCGGCTTCATTGAAAGAAGAGACGGAGGTGAGATCTTCGTTCACTACACCGCCATCAAGGCCGATGGCTATAAAACCCTGGCCGAGGGCCAGGAAGTCGAATTCGACATTTATGAAGGCGTGAAAGGGCCGGAGGCCCAGAACGTCCTTCCGAAGGAATGGACTTGAAGAATTCCTGAGTGCTCCTCCCCGCACAACTCATGAGCCGTCGTCTACTCCAGATCGATCTCCTGCGCGGGATCTCCATTCTCCTGGTTCTGACCCATCATCTCAATCGCTCCCGAATCGATCAAAACTCCTGGAGCGGCCGGCTCCTCAACGGTCTCTCCTCGGGGGGCTGGATCGGCGTGGATCTTTTCTTCGTGCTCAGCGGCTTTCTCGTCTCAGGCCTGATTTTCCAGGAGCTCCGTGCGACAGGGCGCTTTCAGCCTTGGCGCTTTCTCGCGCGGAGGGGTTTCAAGATCTATCCGACTTTCTATCTGATGCTGGCCCTGTCGGTGCCGTTCCTCGCCTGGTTCGGCGAGCCTGTCAGGGGCGCACAAATCTGGTCAGAGGCCCTTTTCCTCCAGAACTATCTGCCGCATCTGTGGAGCCATACCTGGTCGCTCGCCATCGAGGAGCAGTTTTATCTCCTGCTCACCGCGGCCGTGGCCCTCGTTGCCGGGCGCCGCGCGGGAATGGTCACGATCCACAAATTCCCCTGGCTGGCGGCTGGACTTTGCGCAGCGATTCTCGCCGCGCGGCTGATCAGCCATCGCGTGCTGCCTTTTGACATCAAGACCCATTACATGGCTTCGCATTTGAGAATGGACGGGCTTTTCTTCGGCGTGGCTCTGTCCTATTTGGCGTGCTTCCACAAAGAGCGCTTTCGCGAGCTCTGCGCGCGCCACCGCCGCGTTCTGCTCGTCACGGGAATCCTGCTCATGCTCCCCTGCTTTCTCAAGGGCTTCGGCGGGTGGCATGTCTACTCCTTCGGTCTCACCTTCCTGTACCTGGGCTCCGGAGCGCTTCTGCTCTCGCTCCTGGGCACGCCGAACACCTCTCCCGTGCTCCGCTCGCTTCCGGCGCGCGCGATCGCCGCGATCGGCCTCCACTCCTACTCGATCTATGTCTGGCACGTGATCGCCAAAGACGCCGTGGCACGCCTGCCGCTGGCGCCACTCACCGAACGCGGGGTGTATCTCGCGGTGGCGCTGGGTCTCGGAATCGCGATGGGCAAGCTCGTGGAATGGCCGCTGCTGCGGATGCGCGATCGGATCCTTCCGCCGAGTGGTGCCACGATCGCCTGAGCATTCCGGCACCGGTACCTTCGCGCGTCTGGCTCGGCCCCGGGAAGATCGGACGACATTTTCCCCGGAACCTCATCAAATCAAGCAGCTGGCTTCTCAAGGCGCCCTCACGGCCGCGCGGCACACCCCTTGCTGTTGCGCCGTTCAACTTTGAAACTTCGGGAGCAGTCCCGGAACTTTTTTGATTAGGGGGAATTTCAGATGAAAAAGACGATCCTGGTGCTGGCCGGACTCTGCGTGGTCATGACTTTCGCGGGCTGCCGCAAGATCAAGGGGGGACTGGATCTCGCGCGCGATCTGCCGATCCGGGTGGATACCCTCGGCGAAGGCGGCAAGCTCGAGACGATCAAGGCCGGCAACTACGAGGCGGACGTCAACTTCCGCAACAAGGAAAAAATCGTGCTCAAGGTGAAGGACAAACGCTTCTTCAAGACCGAGGTCGTCCTCCAGGTCGCTGAAGGTCACTTCATCTCGGACTTCAACGGGGATTTCGAGCTGCGCTCGGCTGAAAGCAAACAGCCCTTCGACGTCGTCGGCCACGTTGTCGGCTCAGTCACCACGTCGGACACCTATCGGGACACCGAGAGCTGCACCTATTACGACCGCGAGCTCGTCTGCCGGGAAATCGTGACACCCGATTGGGGGCGCGAGCGACGCACGGAATGCCGCGAGGAGACCGTCACCCGCACCGGCTTTCAGGACGTGGAATATTACTACTCCACCACCACCCGGGACCTCTCGCTCAAGCTGCTGGACTCCACCAGCGGCGAACAGCTCGGCGCGTTCACGGGACATCGCGGCGACAGCGACAAGAACTACCTTCACCAGGGCCCTTGCATCGGCCACGTCGCCCCGCGGCCGCCGCGCTACTGAGCCATTCGGGCGCTCGCTCAGGGCGAATCGGGTTCCGGGGGCCGGGCCTCTCCCGGCAGGAGATTGCTCCGGTAGGGCCCCGTCAGATAATTCGGGATGGCCGGCGCCATCAGCTCGGCCCAGGCCCAGCGGCGGAAAACCGGTACGCGCGGCAGGTACACGAAGAGGAACTCCTGCCAGGTGAGTCCGCTCATGAGGAAGTTGGCGGGCTTCAGCCACGATCTGGACCGCTCCGGCTCGCGCCACAGCGAAAGAAAATGCTCGCTCATCCGGCAATGCCCGCGTGATTGACGGATGAGCGAGTCGAGGAGCTCGAAGCGGGCCGAAAGATCCGACTCCCATGGGAGCGAGGTCGAGAGGAACGCGCGGTGCATGATCAGGCCGGATAGATTTTCGCTGAAAGCCGAGCACATTCCCACAGTGGCGGTCCTGCCGTCGAAGAGGCGTTTCATCAAATCGGGGTCCGCCCAGAGATTCAGGAAGTGCTTATGGCCCCAAAGCGCGCGCTTGGCTCGGATCAGGAACTCCTCGCTCAGCGGCTTCCAGTCCGAGGCCGAAAGGAGGCGCTTGGAAACCGCGGAACGGTAAGCGGCGGCCTCATCGCGAAGCATCGAGACGGCGATCATATCGCTCACCAGCAGCTCGTTGGAATACACCAGGCGCGCCAGGTGCCTGACTTCGCGAAGGGCCGGGAGAACGTTGCCGTCGTGAATTCCTTTCAGCAACCGGATCTTGGCCCAATCCCTCAAAACCGCGTAATCCGGCACCGGCAAGATCCAGAAGGCGGCATCCGGGTTCTGTTCGAGATAGGTTTTCAAAGGACCGCTGCGGAAGAGATCCCAATGGTCGAAGCCGCTCAGCTCGCCCAGCCAGGCGGTTTCAAACGCCGACGAATCCGCCGTGGCCTCGAGCCAGTCCGGCGATTGCAGCTTCCGGCGCAATGCCTCAGGGATCGCGAGAGATGCCGCGCTGTCTCGTTCAGATTGAGAAAATCCGACCGCCCCCTCCCACGGGAGCAGAAGGTTGAGCCGCGCCCCGGCATCCCGCTGGGATCCGGCGAAAGCGAAAACCGGCTCAGCACGCAGCAAGGCCTGATCCCGGAGGAACCGATCCTGAATGCCTGCGATGGATTCCTGATACCGTCTTTGCACCCGTTCGAAGACGGTATTCGCCAGGTGCGTGAGCGCCAGAACTCCGATCACCGAAACCAGGCCCAAAGCGGCAGCCAAGAACGGCCATTGCAGGAAAAGCGGACGATGCGCGACGGCGAGCTCCCCTGCCAGCTCCCGGGGAGAGCCGATCTCCGCGAGGGCCTGCGCGATCGCCTCGGATTCCCCGATTCCCGCCTGGAGCTTGGCCGCGACGGAATCCTCGAGATGGCCGACGAGCTCGTCACGGATCTCCTCGCGGGCACGGCGCGAGCGGATTTTTCGGCAGGCCTCTTTCAGAAACGCCTGAACCCCGGGATCGTCCGCGATCCTCATGACAACGCCTCCGCCGACCAGGCCCTCTCGGTCACCAGCTGATCAAGAGCCGCACGGAATTCGGCCCACTGGGACTTGCGTTCCTGCAGGAGCTTTCTGCCGGCACGGGTGATCCGGTAATAGCGCCGCTTGCGGGCGCTCTCGGTGGCTTCCCAATACGCCTCGATGGAGCCTTGCCCTTCAAGCCGGTGAAGCAGCGGATACAGGGTTCCTTCTTTGTAGGCGAATACGCCGCGGGACTCCGACTCGATCTGCTTGAGGATCTCGTAGCCGTGCATCTCGCGCCGGGCGAGCAGGCCCAAGACGACGAATTCAGCGCTGCTTTTCAGGAATTCCGATTGGGCTTTCTTCATGATGCTTGACACCATCCTCTCGATAATCGATATATCGACACTCTAGGTATCAAGCTTAAGCCGAAATCCGCGCTTTGCAAGCGCCTCGTTTTTCGTGAGCCGGATCAATCCATTAGCGCAAGTTGACTAAACAGGCCCCGCTTGCATTAACCCCCGCGCCGCTCCTCGAGCGCGCCCTTAAAAAGTCCCGCTCGCCGCCTCGAGCGCGGTCTTCACCTCGCTGGAGCTCGGGCTGGCGCCCAAGCCGTTGAGCGCGTTGACGATGGCCTGGGTTCCGAGCGAGAGGACCTGGCCGCTCTCCTCGGCCTCGAATGTGCCATGGAACTTGATCGTGATCGTGGCATCGCTCGTGAAGTCGCCATTGTCGTTCGCGCCCTGCACGCTATAGGGAGTGGAGGTGTTCAGGCAGTCCTTTTCGAGGTCGAACTCCACGCGCTTGTAAGTACCCGCGGTCAGGGTCACCTCGCCGATCGAGCTTCCGGTCGAGGAAAGGGTCACGAGTCCCGGAGCGAAGTCGACGTTGTCCGAGCCCGAGTTCACGGCGGAGTCTTCCTGCTTGAAACGCAGGCGCTTGAGGCAGAGTTTCGTGTTCGAGAGCGCTGCATGCGCCGAGGGCAGCAGCAGCTCGAGCAGCGGATTGCTCGCGGTATATCCGCCAAAGCTCAGGGTGATCTTCGGCGTGGATTCCTTCCCACACCCGGACAGCGAAACAGCAAGCGCGATCGTTCCCACTCCCAGGCCCAGACTCGAAATGACTTTCATCGATGACTCCTTCGTTGAAGTTTCGAGAAATAGTAGCCCCCTGGGGCTACTCGGTCAAGTATCCGGGAGAAATCGGATTATTGAATGCGATCCTCACGTTTCACGCTGCGCAGGTTTTGCTGTAGCACTTTTTTGCGAAGGCGGATGGACTTGGGCGTGACCTCGATCCACTCGTCCTCGTCGATCCACTCGAGCGACTGCTCCAGCGTGAGCTTGCGGATGCCCGAGAGCGTGACCAGGAACTCGGCGTGCGCCGCACGGATATTGGTAAGCTTCTTCTCGCGGCAAGGGTTGACGTTGATGTCGTTGTCCTTGTTGTGCTCGCCGATGATCATGCCTTCGTAAACGGGCACGCCCGGACCGATGAAAAGGATGCCGCGATCCTCGAGCCCGAGCAGCCCGTATTCCACGGTGTCACCCGAGCGATCGGCGATCAGCGAACCGCTCGTGCGGTGCGGGATATCACCCTTGTGCGGGCCATAGCCCAGGAACTGGGTGCTGAACAGGCCCTCACCCCGGGTGAGAGTCAAAAAGCGAGAGCGCGTGCCCAAAAGCCCGCGCGTGGGAATGTCGATCTCCATGCGCACGCGATTGGAGCCATGGCCCGACCCGCCCTCAAAGCGGGTCAGGATCCCTTTGCGCGACTGAAACATCTGGGTGACGTCACCGGTCGCCGTCTGTGGCAGATCGAGCACCGCGCGCTCCATGGGCTCGAGCCGCTCGCCATTCTCGCCGCTCTTGTAGAGCACGGTGGGCTTGCCGACCATGAACTCGAAGTTCTCGCGGCGCATCTGCTCGATGAGGATCGCCAGCTGCAGCTCGCCCCGGCCGAGCACGCGGAACTGATCGTTGAACTGCGTCTCCTCGAGGCGGAGCGCCACGTTCTGCCGGACCTCGCGCAGCAGGCGGTCGCGCAGCTTCCGCGACTGAATGGCCTCGCCCTCCTTGCCCGAGAGGGGCGAGGTATTGACCGAGAAGATCATGGCCAGGGTGGGCTTTTCGACCTGGATCCGGGGCAGCGGAGCGAGGCTCTCGTTGCCGACGAACGTATCGCCGATCTCAGCGAGCTCCGTTCCCGCGATCACGCCGATGTCGCCGGCGGAAAGTTCGGTCACTTCCGCCTGCTTGAGGCCCTCGTAGGTGTAAAGCTGGGTCACCGTGAAGTTCTCGTTGGCGCTGTTGCCCGCGGCATCCACGCCGCGGCGGATGATGCGCTGGTTCTTCTTCACCGCGCCGGAGAGCACGCGGCCGATCGAGAGCCGGCCCACGTAATCCGAGTACGAAAGGTTCGAAACGAGCATCTGGAAATCCGTGCCTTCGGCGACCTTGGGCGCCGGGATCACCTTCAGCACCTCGTCAAAGAGCGGCTGCAGGCTCCCCTTGAGCTCACCGGAGATGAGCCCAGGCACGTCTTCGGAGTTTTTCGTGCACCAGCCTTCGCGCGCGCACGCGTAAATGATCGGGAAATCCGCCTGCTCGTCCGTCGCGCCGAGCTCCACAAAAAGATCGAATGCGGCGTTGACGACCTCGTCGATCCGAGCATCGGGCCGGTCGACCTTGTTGATGACCAGAATGATCTTATGTCCCTGGCTCAAGGCCTTGCGAAGCACGAAACGCGTCTGCGGGAGCGGGCCTTCGGCCGCATCGACGAGCAGCAGGGCGCCGTCGACCATGCCCATGATGCGCTCGACCTCGCCACCGAAGTCCGCGTGGCCCGGGGTATCCACGATATTGACCTTGGTGTCGCCCACGCGCACGGAGGTATTCTTGGCCAGGATCGTGATCCCGCGCTCGCGCTCGAGATCCATCGAGTCCATCACGCGATCGGCGACCGCCTGGTGCTGCTTGAAGGTGCCGGCCTGCTTGAGCAGGAAGTCCACGAGCGTCGTCTTGCCGTGGTCGACGTGCGCGATGATGCAGATGTTGCGGATCAGCTTGGGATCTTGCATGGGAGGGGATTCTTTCGTTGTGTTGATTAAACCGGAACTCTCAGCTTTATACGCTCTGGCGCGGGTTGGGTAGCTTAATCTGCGGACATCCCTACGGCTCAGCCGCCGGGCGACCTGTGCCCTAAGGAAGGGTACTCCAGAGTCCACTTTGCCCGCTTGAGGAAGTGGCCCAAAAAACGATTGCCCCTGCCAACTGGTCCAGCACCATGGGATTGGAGCCCGCGCTGCCTGCATTGAAGTCCTGGACGAGAACGGTGCCCGCTTGGGTGCCATCGCTCTTCCAGAGCTCCGGTCCGTGGATTCCGTCGTCAGCCTTGAACCACAGCGCGCCGTTCATAGAGTACAGGTTAAATAATAGGGCATAAGGCACTAGTTGCGGCCCGGCGGATGGTCCCGGATAGATGTCCCTGACCATCCAGGTGCCCGCCTGCGAGCCATCGCTGCGCCAAAGCTCGTAGCCGTGGGTCCCGTCATCGGCGACAAAATAGAGAATCCCGCCCATTTCCATCAGTTCGATCGGACTCGCGCTCTCACTGCCTGGTCGGATATCTTTGACGAGAACCGTCCCCTCGGCGGTACCGTCCGTTTTCCAAAGCTCCTCCCCCAGACCTTCGACAAAAGCTGTGAAAAATACGGTATCACCGACCCGAGTCAGTCTCTCCAGACTACTCACCGGGGGACCGGGATCAAGGTCCTTGAGAAGCACCGTACCCGCGGTCGTGCCATCGCTTTTCCAGAGCTCGCTACCGTACGTCCCCACAAGAAGCATATTTTCCAAGGCAAGTACCTCTGGATTGGAGTTTGCCGTCCCCGGATTCAGATCCGCGACGCGCAAGGTGCCCGTTGCGGAGCCATCGGTCTTCCAGAGCTCAGTGCCGGCCAGGCCGTCATCTGCCGTAAAATAAAGCGAGTTCCCCCAGACGACAAAGCGGGGATTATCTATTCCCCCGATCGGGCCGGGATTGATGTCCTTGATCAGGAAGGTCCCCGCCTCCGTACCATCGCTTCTCCAAAGTTCCCGTCCGGTACCCCCCCCATCAGAGGCCCCGAAAATGACCAGGCCATTGAAAATCGCCAGTTCCATGATTCCCGCAGAAACTGATCCCGTACGGACATTTTTGACCATGACAGTCCCTGCCGGGGTGCCATCGGTTTTCCATAGCTCGTATCCAAGGCTCCCATCGTCCGCCACAAAGTAAATCGTGCCATTCACGGCGGCGAAGCGTTTCGGCCCGCTCCCGCCGGCGCCAGGCTGAATGTCCTTGATGAGATAGGTGCCCGAGGGCGTTCCATCGCTTCGCCAGAGCTCCGAACCATACACCCCTTCGACTCCGGCGAAATACCGGATCCCAGCCACGCTGATCCCTCCCTCAGGAGTCCCCGCACCGATCGTGGAGAATGTTGCCACGGAGGAAAAGGCGCCACTCGAGGCCGAAGCCCCGCTCAGCGAGTTGCCTGGCAGTCGCCCGATATATTCGAGCGAGCACCCCGAAAGCAAAGCCGAAAAAACCAGCGTAGCTCGTAAGAATCCGCTCGTACTCACGTCTCATCATTTTAACCGGAAAGCCGGCGGTCGCCCATGTGTCCGAAGCGACTCGCGACGGCTCGCGCATCAGATCCCGTTCGTTGGATAGCCATAGATCCGGATGCCGGAGAGAGTGCCCGCCTGGAACGTGCACTCGTTGCCGCTCGGGTCGCCCTCGCCCTGGTAGGCCCCGAAGTTCGGGGCGTAGAGGCAGGACTCGTTTGACTCGCAGACGCCGTTGTCATTGCCGATCCCATCGGCCAGGATCTCCATCGCGTTCCTGAGGAAGGTGCGAGGCGAGGTTCTGCGGTCGATGCTCACGACATTGCCCCCGAGGAAAGCCGGGCAGCTCTGGCCTGCCAGGAAGTCCGAATTCGCCGAGAGGCCGTCACCGGTGACGTTGCGTGCAAACGTATCGGTCGACTTGAGCCGGAAATCCCAGATCTGACACGTTCCGGAGGTGCATTGGCCGCGGGACGCGGCGCCGGGGAAGGCGCCCCCATTCCCCCAGCCGCGGAAGAGGTTCTCGAAGCCCACCCAGTCCAGGATCGAGGCGAAGCTCATCACGCCGTTGTTGTCCGAGGAGTTGATCGCGTCATCGGAGGTGAGCTGTCCCACGAGCTCTGGCGCTCCAGCCAGGACTCTGAGCGTCGCGTCGGAATTGCCGTTGTTGGCGCAGGTGCCGTTGACCAGGCCGGGGTTCGTCCCTCCGGATACCGTGCAGCTTGCGGCCTCCATGCG
>JAMPXJ010000022.1 GCA_023701205.1 Oligoflexia bacterium | reverse complement strand
GAGCGCGTCATCCTTGATTTTGACGTGCCCACCCTCAGTGCGAAACGTGCTGATCTTCTTTTTCAGAATTTCCAAGTCCATAACTACCTCCTGCGCTCTCTACGACAGAAGGGAAGGGTTCCTCAATGTGGGGCGGTATGACGATGTACTAAGATCCTCGCTGCCATGGATTTGAATCCCAGGAATAGGGACGATAAACTGCCTTTCGGGCATGAGTGGGTCCTTTCGTTAAAATTGCGTGTGGCAACACAATTCTAACGCGACTGCTCATGCCCCTCGTTTTGATGAAGAGCCCATGTCCTATCGCCCGACAGTGCGGCAGCAATCATACAATGTTTAGTCGCGCATGTTATTATAGCGAGTATATCTCCTGAGAGAAAGCAAGCGTTATAGGTCGTAGTTTTCCCTGCCTGCTGTCGGGCAGATTCAGCACCGACGCGGGCGTCCCATACTTCGCATTTTCTCGGATACTGTTCAGGGCAAATTCTTCCCGATTCGAACGCAGGGCTCGATCACCGGTTGCTTGCGCAGCTGGAAGTTTTCGTTTGAGACAACGTATTCATTCTCCTGATGGGCCTCATTCTCGGGCTCAGGGATTCGTGTGTCCTGAGCTCAAGACGTGCCATGACAACGCTGGATATAAAACGGGGGCGTGCCAGTCTACACAATGGGTCTGCTGCGCTACCCGCTCAGTTGCCGGAATAGCATTATCGTTTCGCGACCACGCAAAAATTGGGCCTTACCCCCATCCTCAGCGATCCGAGAAATCCCTCGTCTTCCGAATCCGCGTCGCTCTCAGCCTTTGCGAGAGAAGGACTTGAATTCGGCCCAGGCTTCTCCTTGCCCGATCAGACCTCCGAGGAAGCTGTCAAACTCTCGATTCCAAGTTCAATGTTTTTCTGGCCGTAGTTCTCCTTGATTGCTGTTCGTCGTAATTATCCTGATAAACGTCGTTGTTCTTGAGCAGGGCCAGGCAGAGAGCGGCGACCTTTCGCGCGAGGCCGATCTTCGCATCCCGGTGATCCAACCCTTTTTCCCGCAAAGCTTCATAGTAGGCTCGTAAGCTCGTGTCAGTTCGGAGTGCGCTCTCGGCTGCCCCCAGGAAGACATCTCGGAGCTCCACTCGGCCATGGGCCCTTCGGTTGCCGTAGATCTTGCCACCGCTCATCTGGATATGCCGTACCAGCATACAATAACCTCAAAACTGGTGCTTGTTGCGGAACCGATGCGGCATGCAAACGACGGCCGTAATGATATTGCCCCTGACCGCATCGATTCCGGGAACCGAGTCAAGGTTCCGGATCGGGCGATAGCGTTTGAGATTTTTCTCAAAATGGCCGCGGTAATCCGCCTTGTAGCCCTCGAGCATCTCAATCTGCGCAAACAGGCTTTCGGCTACGAACCTGGCGCTTTCGTGCGGCAATTGCTTGGCCAGATCCTTCGAGCCATAAAAGTTCTTCGCATCCGTACTCACCCCGTTCGAGCGAAATACAGCCTTCAGTCTCTGTTTGGTCCTGACAATCTCATCGACAGCGCAAGGTAGCTGCTGACGAGCGTCCTTAGCTCGATCCATCGGCTCTCGTCGTGGTAAACGGGCTTGAGATGCCCTGTGCGAAGTTCCTGGGCCAGGTGAAGGGCGTCCCGGAAATCAGTCTTGGCTCCCGGTTTTTTGGCCAGATAGACGGGATTGCAAACGACTAACCGGTCCACATGCTCGACGAGGGTCACGTACAACCACTGGGAAAGATGGCATTCCTCGAACGTCAGGTGCTTCTCTCCCTCCACGCCATTCATGAACCCGATCAAATTCGATTCGGTGGTTGGGAATGTCTCCCGGTGCTTGATCTCGCCCTTCTCGTCGACGACGACGGCGGTGCAGGTTGCAGAGTGGGCGTCCAATCCGATATAGCTGGGCATGGCAGCGTTCCTTTCGTGTTTTTAGGGTTTGTTTTCCGCAAATCCCTTATGGCACGGCCGGGTTCACCCCGGAATGAGGCCCAAAAACCGCCTTGTCCTTCGAGGACGTTTACGCGGTCACGTTTGGGACGCTGCTTTCTCTACATTGTCTATACTTCACCCGTAATTCTAAAAGGCTCGTTATGCGTAAATTCCTACGATTCGCGATCTCTTTAGCAACCTCCATCGGACTAACTTCTTGCGCCAAGGGCTCCGATGGCCAGCTCGGGCTCGAAGGCACGTGGACTCAACCTTGCGATTCGAACTCCCGGTCTCGAAGCCTGCTTACCATTGCGGGCACGAGCTTCAGTTTCTCAGCGGGAGTATTCAGTGAACTTGGGTGCACAGGGACTGAAACCCGTCGAATGGAGAGTTCGTCCTCGATAGTTCACGGAGGGACGATTGATGCGATTCCCGGAGCATTTAAGATAGATATCGTTTGGGGCTCAACTAACCTAACTCCGTACACGCTCGGAGATGCTATGGGTTTGAGTCAAGATGCCTTCTGTGGCTTTACCGATTGGGCGGTCAATAAGCCGAAGGAACTTACAGGCCTGACCTGCGGGACTCTTCAATACCCTTCCGCCGGCAGCATGCTGTACACCCTCTACAAGATAGAGCACGACCGTCTATGCTTAGGCACACACAGCGCCACGAATGATGGCAGTACCGAAGCTAAGCGATCCGTGGCTATCGACGGTTCGAATTGTTATTTTAGAAAGTGAAAGGTTCAGGAATGAACCAAAATGCGCGCTACCCGCCTCAAGGGGCGGCGCGAACGAGCGCGGCCGGTTGCCTTTTATAATTGGATCGTGTTTGATTTCAGGAAAGCGAAAGACGCGAGCAAAGCCCCGAAAAAAAGCTACGCGTCCTGAGCTTCGGTGGAATATGGGGATCGAAAATCAACTCGTACTGGATCACTTCTACATAAGCCTGGACGCGGAAAGTTTCGACTCTCTGTTACCTCTGACCGCGGGCTTGAAAAATGCAGTTCACTCCAAAGTCCAGACCGACAATGGCTCTTGGGAGGGAATCTACATCAAGTGCCGGACCGGTTGCTATTTCGAGATTCTGAAGGAGCGCCGGCCGGGAGGTCTCGGTATCGCGATCTCTCCGATTTATCCGCACTATGTCGATGCAGCAAAGATTTGCGAACGATATCCTGCCTTACCCTGGCGCTCCGGAACCCGCAGATTACCGGATGGGCAGCCTTGGTTTGATTGGCTCACGCTAGGCGATTACCTTAATATCGAAGATACGTTTTTTAACTCATGGCTGATGAAATACCACCTCAGCCATCGAGACAACCGTCCGGAGGTAGCTCGTTGTACTATTGACCGCTACTGTCGATTGGAGCTTCGATTAGGAATCGAAAATCTCGAGGCGCTCAAGCAGCTCGGCGCCTGGCTTCCAGGTAGGCAACGGCTAAGCGAAACCAAGTATCTGCTCGAGCTGCCGGATCGGGACGGAAACGATCTGCAGATTGCCATAAACTTGATCCCCGGTGCATCCCGATTCAAGTTCCTGTCGATTGATATGGAGCTTTCACGCGGCGAAGCCGTCCCAAAGATGGAGTTAGGTCGCTTTAAGGCCCACGGCACAAAACAGGGTCGACTCCGACTGGAAACCCGCGAAGTTACACCGAATAGCCTCTGAGAGAGTTCCGAATTTGGTCGCATAGACTCGATCGCGAGCTGAATTCCGATCAGCAGGCCGGCCATTGCCGGCACAGGTTTCGCTAAGGCCTCGTTTCCACAAATTTGAAGCGATAAGGCTATTTGGTATATATTATATACCTATATGATTGTTAATAGGTGTCTTTTATGGGATCCTGTCAAGGCTTTGATGGCAACTTTGACCGTCAGAAAAGCCTATGGACGAAGAAAATCCGCGGGATCGATTTTTTGGAAGCCCGCGAGGTTTTTAACGACTCTAACGAGACGATAGGACCAGGTACGGTAACGGACGGCGAGGAGCGATGGCTTCGCGTCGGAATGGCGAAGGGTAAACTCTGGACCGTCGGATACACGATACGTCATGGCCTGATTCGGATTTTTATGGTTCGTTCCGCGCGCGATGAGGAGAAGGAAGTGTACGATGGCTAAGAAAAAGACGTCGATTCAGCGAGAAAAACAGTGGGAGAAAGAAGACGAAACCACGACTCTTGCTCCCGGTGCATCATGGATGAAAAGAGTGAATGTCGACTTTCCGGTGGAAATGTTGAGGAAACTCGATCACGAAGCAAAAAAAGTGGGTATCAATCGACAGGCTTTGATCAAGATGTGGCTGAATGATCGACTGGAAGCACTCGATGAGAAAAGGAAAGCTTCGTAGGTAACCTTCTCCAAACTTCCTTAGTAACCTTCGACATGCGAAGGAATCTGCAGCAAGCCCGTCACCGCTGCCTCCCAGACCCCATCAGGCACTTTTCGCATTCCCAGCCAAAGCCCGGGTGACGGCCGATCCGTGATATCGAGCGGCTGACCGAGCTTCTGGACCGCTTCCAGAACAGCGGGATTGAACTGGCCTCGAATCACCTCCTGCGCCCGGCGATCGCGCGGGGAGCTCAGGTGAAACATCGGGCGGTCCACGCTGGTCTGGATCCTGGCCGTAGAGCAGGACGTTGAGCGCTTTGCACGCTGACCATAAGCGCTACCCTGTTGGGCAAGCTTCCTGAGCGTGACTGCCAGGTCCGCCTGCCGGAAGGTATCGCCTTCGACATAAAGGCTTCCCCGATCGCGGTCTTTCAGGAAAATGCTGCGCCCCCCTCCAGGCGCAGGATCGAATGCCGGTTTTTCTCCAGCTTCCAGGCGAAAGTCCGATCGATGGGAATTCCATTCTCGGCAAAGAAGATGGCCGGTTCGAAAAGCGCCGCAAACGGTCGCTTTCCGAATCGGCGATGGGCTGCATCGACGGCAGCCATGAATCCGGGAACCAGCACTGCGCGCCCGGTCAGAATGCCGGACTTTGAAATGGAGAGAGGCTCCGTTTCCAAAGAGGGTACGTCGTAACCCCCGTTAAGGGAGTAAACCTTCTTGCTGCCGGCATCGTAGTAGAGAACCTCGGCAATTCCGGCGTAGCTGATGTAGGCGCCACCGGTAAGCGTGATTTCCGTCAGCACTCCGGTCAGGGCGGCGTCCAAGGCATTTCCTCCCTGCTCCACGGTCCGAAGCGCCGAGCGGACGGCCCGGGCCCCGAGCAGGCCAGCCGCGACGGTCTTTCTTGCCCTGACGAGCGCTTTGGGCCGGCTCCCATCCAGATCCAACGCCGTCGCCGCCTGAAGCTCCCCGGGAGTCCAGCGAGCGGGAGAGAGGCCTCCTGGAGAATATTCCGCCGCCGCCCCGCCTTTCAGGCACAGAAGGAACGTCAGGGAGATGAGCCGCACCCGCCAGCCCCTCACCATCGCACCGGCTCCTTGCCCAGGCGCTCGAGCGCCTCGTTGGCGCGGGAGAAATGCCGCGATCCGAACCAGCCGTTATGCGCCGAAAGCGGAGAAGGATGCACCGTCTTGAAGATGAGATGCGGCGGCGTGCGGATCATCGCTGCCTTGGACTGGGCGAACGCGCCCCACAGCAGGAAGATGACGGGGTCATCGCGCTCGCTGAGCTTGCGGATGACCGTGTCGGTAAAGAGCTCCCAGCCCTGTCCCTTGTGGCTGGCTGCGCGCGCCTGCTCCACCGTCAGCACCGCGTTCAGCAGCAGCACCCCTTGACGGGCCCAGCGCGTGAGATTGCCGGACTCGGGGATCGGTACGCCGCAATCGGTCTGCAGCTCCTTGAAGATATTGCGCAGCGACGGCGGAAAAGGCACGCCATCCTGCACCGAGAAACACAGCCCGTGCGCCTGACCGGGACCGTGGTAAGGGTCCTGCCCCAGAATCACGACCTTCACCTGCGAGAAGGGCGTCAGGTTGAGCGCGTTGAAGATATCCGAGCCCGCGGGGTAGAGCGTCTTTCCGGAACGCGCCTGCTCTCGCAAGAAGCTCTTGAGCTTCTGCATGTAGGGCTTGGCGAACTCATCGGCCAGGAGGGACTTCCATTCCGGTTCCAGCTTGATCTCGGCGGCACTCATAAGCGTACCCGGATCGATACGCCGAAGCGCGTCCCAATTCAAGAGCGAGAGAGCCGCCCGAAAATCTCCGGGCGGCTCTCCGACGACATCCCCGCTGGCCGAAGCGAATGGGATCACCACCGGCTCAGAGTAGGCACCAGCTTCTCTGCCCCGAACCGCGAGATGGACCGTGTCGCGGGAGCCTCCCAGCCCGGCGTGACCGTCGTATACTGGATCTCCGTCGCGAACGGCGGAAGATCCCTGCAACGGCGCGTCCGGTGATCCCGGATCCGGATCTCCGCCAAGACGCCATCCGCCGGACGTTGGTCTTTCCGCGCGATGATCACGGTCGTGCCGCAAGTGTCCTCCCCCGTCCCGACGATGGGCAGCTCGAACCGCAAGGGCGCTACGACCAACGCACGGCAGGCCCGACCCGATGGGCAATGGTCGCCCTGGAAAACGGTTAAGCTCACCGTGCCCCGGCCGTAGTCAACCTGCACGAAACCGCCCACGGCCTCGGGGCTGTCCCCGTGGGCCGGGTGCAGCTCGACATCAACGATCCGGGCCTCGTACCGATCGAACTCGATGCTGCGCGCCCCGGCAGCGGGAGCGTGGAGCGCCGTTACGAGAGCGACGCCGCCCAGGACTTTCATTATGGATTGCTTTTTCATATTTCGGATTCCTTTCGTTGAACGGCTTATAATTCCTCAGGTCATATCGGCCAAATTATTTGATCGGGTCGTCATGCATCAGTTTTCCTAATGACATTCCGGGCGAGCCGTAGCCGGGGGATTTTTGGCATTCACAAAACCCGCGGGTCTGATACAAATGGAGACACAGGGGGATAACGATGCGTCACTTCATACCGGCCTTGGTGTTGCTGTTCTCGGCTTCCGCGCTTGCCGGCGGCACCGTAACTCACAAAAGCCCGTGCCCGGGCTACTACCGCAGCCTCGACGCCTGCATGGACTACGATTTCCCGGCCGAAGTGGCGATCGGAGAGAGCGAGGTCCCCTTCGGGCTGGAATTCTACACTCCCGAATCCGCCTCGACGGGTGAACGCGAATATCTGGAGATCGAAGGGGAGCTCTCGGCGACGCTCATCTTCATGTACAGCGAGAGCAAGCAATTCGAATTCCCCGTCAAGCTCCTGCGGGTCGCGCCGGGAAAATACGAGGTCCGCGGCGCCACTTTCATCAAACCCGGCATGTGGTCCCTTCGCGTGGATATCGCGAGACCCGGCGAGCTGATCAAACGTTCGAATCTCTTCGTTTACATCTATCCCGATCGGTAAGCCGCGCGATCGCGCCACCCCGCCCCGGTCCGCCGATTGCTAAGTCCACCTCCGCGTCCTTAACGCTACGAGGTGAACATGAGATCGACCAAGACCACGACCATCCTGATCCTGCTGGGTGCGCTCGCGCTGTGCGCCTGCAGCAACGATAAGCCAGGGCCTACGATCCAGGCGGGACAAACGTCCCAGATCGACCAGGGAAAGCAGATCTTCCGCTTCGACACGTTCGGTGACGAAAGCCAGTGGACCGACAAGTTGCGTCTGCACGAGGTGGTACGTACCGCGGTCGATCCGACCACGGCACTGGCGGTTGGACTCAAAGTCGATGCCGAGGCGCTGCCGACCGAGGTCGTTCAAGGAATCCAAAACGGAACAATCAGCCTGACGAGCCCGGCTACGACCATCGCGCTCCTGAAACTCGACGCGGTAGTCGGCCTCAAGGGTACCGTTGAGACGGTGAACGGCCAGGACACGCTCACGCGTCTGGGCGTGTCCTGCGCGCTCTGTCATTCGACCGTGGATGACTCCTTCGCGCCGGGAATCGGCAAGCGCCTGGACGGCTGGCCCAACCGCGATCTGGACGTCGGTGCGATCATCGCGCTCTCGCCCGCTCTCACGGCCGAGCAGCAAGCCGTTTATAACTCCTGGGGTAAAGGTATGTACGATCCCCGCTACAATATCGACGGGCTGAGCAATCCGGTCGTGATTCCGCCCGCCTATGGGCTGAGCGGGCTCAACCGCATCACCTTCACGGGCGACGGCGGCGACATCTCCTATTGGAACCGTTATGTCGGCATCACTCAGATGGGCGGACACGGTACCTTCAGCGAGCCACGTTCCGGGATCAATGTCACCAATGGCACGGATGACCAGATCTCAGCCAAGCTCCCGGCATTGCAGGCCTACCAGCTTTCACTGACGGCTCCCACTCCGCCGGCCAACAGCTTCGATACGGCGGCCGCAGCGCGCGGAAAGACCCTCTTCGAAGGACGCGCGCAATGCAGCAGCTGTCATAGCGGGCCGTCCTTCACGGATGCGAACACAAGACTTCATGATCCGAGCGAGGTGGTCAGCGAGCCCGAGCCCAATGGCGGGCCGAGCTACGCCTCCCGCAGCGCCACCAAGCAGTACCGCACTTCGCCGCTCAAAGGGGTATGGCAGCACGCGCCGTATTTCCACAACGGCTCGGCCACCACTCTCCTTGAAGTGGTCGGTCTCTATAACGACCGCAAGTCACTGGGACTTTCGGATGAGGAGATGGTGGATCTGGCGGAATATCTGAAGTCGCTCTGAGGCTCACACCATCGGAATCCGCCCGCCCCGCTCGGCGAACGGTCCGCGCGCGATCTCGATCGATCTCGCGTAACCCGCATCGGCGTGGCGGGCGATTCCCATTCCCGGATCCGAGTTGAGGACCCGCTCGAGCCGCCAATCGGCATCCGCGGTACCGTCGGCGACAACGACCATGCCGGCATGGATCGAGTAGCCGATTCCGACCCCGCCGCCGTGGTGCACGCTCACCCACGAGGCGCCGTTCACGGCATTCACCAGCGCATTGAGGATCGGCCAGTCCGCGATCGCATCCGAGCCATCCCGCATACCTTCGGTCTCGCGATTGGGGGACGCGACCGAACCGCAGTCGAGGTGATCGCGGCCGATGACGATCGGGGCGGAGACCTTTCCTTTCTTCACGAGCTCGTTGAAAAGCATCCCCGCCTTCTCGCGTTGGCCGTAGCCGAGCCAGCAGATGCGGGCCGGGAGGCCCTGAAAGGCGATGCGCTCCTTGGCCATGGAGAGCCAGCGCGCGAGCCCCGCGTCCTGCGGGAAAAGCTCGAGCAAAGCCTGATCGGTCACCGCGATGTCGCGCGGATCGCCTGAAAGCGCGGCCCAGCGGAACGGCCCGCGGCCCTCGCAGAACTGCGGGCGGATGTATGCCGGCACGAAGCCCGGAAAGGCGAACGCGTTCTCGACGCCGGCCTTGAGCGCCTGCGCGCGGATGTTGTTGCCGTAATCGAAGACGTGCGAGCCGCGCTTCTGGAACTCCAGCATCGCCTCGACATGCCGGCCCATGCTCTCGACCGAGGCCGCGATATAGCCTTTGGGATCGCGCGCGCGCAGCGCCAGCGCCGCCTCGAGCGACATTCCTGCCGGAATGTATCCATTGAGCTCATCATGCGCGCTCGTCTGGTCGGTCACCAGCTCGGGGGCGAAGCCCCGCTTGAGCAGCTCCCAATGCACCTCGGCCGCGTTACCCACGAGTCCGATGCTCAGGCCCTGCCGGGCCTTCTTCGCGGCTTCGATTTTTTTCAGCGCGTCCTCGAGCGAGTCCGCCAGGACGTCCAGATAGCGCGTCTCGAGCCGGCGCTGAGCGCGCCACGGATCCACCTCGACGTTCAGCGAGACGGCGCCGGCCATCGAGGCGGCCAGGGGCTGCGCCCCCCCCATCCCGCCCAGGCCGGCGGTCAGGATCACGCGGCCCGAGAGATCCCCGCCGAAATGCTGGCGCCCCGCCTCGGCGAACGTCTCGTAGGTCCCCTGCACGATGCCCTGGGTTCCGATGTATATCCAGGAGCCGGCGGTCATCTGGCCGTACATCATGAGGCCGCGATCCTCGAGCTGGCGGAAATTCTCCCAGGTAGCCCATTTTGGCACGAGCATGCTGTTGGAGATCAGCACACGTGGCGCGAGCGGATGCGTGGGGAAAACCGCGACGGGCTTACCGCTCTGCACGAGCAATGTCTGATCGTTCTCGAGCTTGCGAAGCGAATCCACGATCGCGTCGAAGCATTCCCAGTTGCGTGCGGCGCGGCCGTTGCCGCCGTAAACGACGAGATCCGCGGGACGCTCGGCGACCTCCGGATCGAGGTTGTTCATCAGCATCCGAAGCGCGGCTTCCTGCTGCCAGCCCTTGCATTGAAGCTCTTTGCCGCGCGCGGCGCGAATGGTCCTGCTCATGGTGGATCCCCCTTGATCGAGAATGGCCGTATTTAAACCACAACTCGCGAAGATCCGACAGCCCCGCGCTGATTATGCAATGCGGCAGTCAGGCCCGGATCGCCCGACCCTGGTAGAGATAGCCGTGAGTCCGGGGTGACTTCGGAAGATAGAAGTTCTCCAGGCTCTCCAGGCGGAAACCCGCGGCGCCGATCAAACCGGCCATATCGCGCGTGAGATTGCAGCCATCGGCCAGCGCCCGGTTAACCGGCTCCAGTCGCATCTGCCAGCGGAGAACCCCGCGGTCAGGCGCCCGCCCATGCTCCAGGAAAAGCAGCTGGCCGCCTGGCTTGAGCACGCGAAATAGCTCCGAGAGCGTCCGCGCGGGATCGCGCACCGAGCAGAGCGTGAGCGTGCTGACCGCAGTATCGCAACTTTTATCCCCGAGAGGCAGCCGCTCGGCTTCGCCTGGGAGCACCGAAAGCGCGAATGGAGCGACGGCGGTTTTGCGCGACCAGTAACGCCGCATCCCTTCGTTGGGCTCGATAGCGCTGAGCGAGGTGACCGCCGAGGGATAGTGAGGGAGATTGGCTCCGGTACCGAAGCCGATCTCCACGACCGTCCCCCGCGCCTGCGCCAGAAGCGCATGCCTCAGCTCGGTGAGCCGTCCAAGATTCATCGCCCGCTCGAGGATGAACGGAAACACCATCCGAGAGTAGATGCCCATTCGCTCATGCTCGCGCCGCCCGGTGCTGAATTCCAGTAAATAACAGGAAGCCGAACGCGGCTACTGCAGCGCCTCCAACCGAGCCCAGACGCGCGAGAACCAAGGCGTCGAGCAGGCAGATCCCCACGCTCAGCTTCAGGATCGCCCGCCGGGACTTCCCTTCCAGAACCAGGGTCCTGGTAAGCGATGCCAGCCACAGGATCGTCAGCGCGCCGATGATTCCCATGGCTTCCATCGAATGCGTGCCCGGGAAATCCCGCCAGGACGCCAACGCCGGCAGCGGAAGCGCGCCGAACGCGGCGATCGCCCCGAGCGAGCGGTAAAGTGACAGGCTCGGCCAGCGCTCATTACGCCTGGCGAAAACCATTACGGCGCTCACGTATCCGCCCAGGACCAGCGCCATCGCCCATAAGCTCATGCTGGCGAGGCTCCTCCCGCCGGTGCCGGCCGCCAGAAGGTAGATCCCGCTATGACAGGCGCCTCCGAGAAGCGGCGCCAGCCAATAGCGGTGATGAAGGAAATTGTAGGCGTACAGGAGGCAGAGCAGCAGGAGAGCCATCCCCATGGCCTGTGGGAAGAGCGTGCGCATCAAGGCAAGTCCCGCAACGATCAGCACGGTTGTGGCGGTCCAGGCCAGGGCCGCCGGCACACGACCGGAGGGCAGCGGCCGTTTGGGATGCCTGAACCGATCCTGTTTCAGATCGCAAAGATCGTTCATGATCGAAGCAGCCACAAAGAGGACGCTCAGCGCTGAGACGAGCGCCAGCCAATATCCCGGGGACCGCTCGATTCCCTGCCCACCCAGATGAAAGCCTACCGTCGCGCTGCTGATGACGATTGGGAGGTGTGAAACCCGGCCCAGCTCCAGCCAGGACTTGAGGTGTCCCGTCATGGCGATCCTCCAATTTCCTAGCGCCCGCAAAGCTCATACCGGCGCAGCGCTAGAGAATTAAATTTCTTTACTTTATATTCTCAGCCTGCCCGGACTATTTTCACAGACCGTTTGAAACCCATGCCGCAATGGGCTAGGTTGCGCCTCGTCAACTCGGGCACGAGCGAGGTGGAGGGGTAAGCAGTGATTCTGACGAATATTTTATTAGGTATTTTCATCACGACCACCGCACTGGCGCAGGACCATGTGCCGCCGTGCATGATCACCGGAATGGCCGCCCCGGTTGACAATCATCAGGTACTCGTCTGGAAGACCACCACCCAGAACCAGTTCAAGGCGCGCGCCCATATCGAAGGCGTGGTGACCCGGCTTTTCCCGCGGCGCACGAATCACGATCGTTTCGAGATCCAGCTCGACTCCGGCCAGAACGACACGATCGAGGTCATCTTCAACAGCGGGTTCGGCCCGCTTCCCCGGATGCGTCCCGGAATGGTCGTGGAAGCGTGCGGGGACTACATCACCTCCTACGCCAAGTCCGGCGGCTATGACGCTTCGCCTTCCGGCGCGCTCATCCACTGGGTGCACGAAAATTCGCGCGGCGGTGGCCATGAAGACGGCTTTCTCGTGATCGATGGAAAGCTCTATGGCTACTCGAAGCCCGTGGATGCCGGCTCGGCGCGCGAAGACGACGGCGGTCGGGAATACCGGCGCGACGATCGCGATCAAAGCCATCGCCGCGGACGCGGGCAGGGTCGTGGACGCGGCCCGAACCGCAGGCCCGACGAGCGTGCGTCGCAGGGGCATCGCTGATTTTCAATTTCATTCTTAAATAGGAAATGAAAAAGACCGGCAGTCGGATCAACGCAAGCGTTGATTACCCCGATTGCCGGTCTTCTTTTCCACCCAATCGACCCCCAGTCCCCAGGTTAGCAGGGCCGACTCGGTGAAGGATTGGCGCAAACTCTTCCTGAAGTCCGCATCCAAGGGACAAGAGTTACAAGAGGCATACCCCTGACACAGGGGGCGAAATCGCAGGGAAATCGGCCTCGCCCGCGCGGCTCGCTGTCCAAGAGCTCGACAGCTGCAAATAACTCCGACGAAAATACCTATCTCAGCTCCGTCAGCTCACCGGACGCCAGCAGCCTCTCGATCGCGAGGATATCGGGATGGAAGACCCGATCCTCCTCCATCTTCGGAACGAGCTTGCGCACGCGCCGATGCAGCTCCTCGAGGACCTTCGAAGTCCTCATGGGACGAAGGAAGTCGATCCCCTGCGCGCTCGCCAGGAGTTCCATCGCCAGCACCCGGCGCGCGTTGACGAGGATGCGCGCCGCCTTGCGGGCCGCCCAGGCACCCATGCTCACGTGGTCCTCCTTGTCGGCGGAGGTCGGTATCGTATCGACGCTCGCCGGATGGGCCAGCGTCTTGTTCTCCGAAACAATGCTCGCCGCCGCGACCTGCACGATCATGAAGCCGCTGTTGAGGCCTCCCTTCTTCGTGAGGAACGCGGGAAGCTCGGAGATCGCGGGATTGACGAGCTTCTCCAGGCGCTGTTCGGAGATGCTGGCGAGCTCCGCGAGCGAGATCGAAAGCAGGTCCATCGCGATCGCCACGATCTGCCCGTGGAAGTTGCCGCCGCTCAGGATCTTTTTCGAATCGGGGAAGAGCAGCGGATTGTCGGTCACGGCATTGACTTCGCGCTCGAGCACCTGCCGCACGAACGCGAAGGCGTCGCGCGAGGCTCCATGCACCTGGGGAATGCAGCGCAGGCTGTAGGGATCCTGCACCTTGCCGCAGTTCTCGTGGCTGAGCGCGATCTCGCTCTTGCCGCCGCCCGAGAGCAGGATCGACCGCATGTGCTTCGCCGTCGCGACCTGTCCCGGATGGGGCCGCACGGCATGGATCTCGGGTTCGAAGGCGGTTTCGGTCCCGCGCAGCGCCTCGACGGTCATCGCGCCGGTGAGATCGGCGATATCGGCGAGACTCTCGGCTTCGAGCAAGGTCAGTGCCCCGATCGCGGTCATGAACTGGGTGCCGTTGATGAGCGCCAGGCCTTCCTTCGGACCGAGGCGGATCGGCTTGAGACCCGCGGCCTTGAGCGCCTGCGCGCCGGCCATCTCGCGACCCTTGCGGCGCGCGCGGCCTTCGCCGATCAGGACGAGCGCGAGGTGCGCGAGCGGCGCGAGATCCCCGCTCGCGCCCACCGAACCCTGCTCGGGGATGAGGGGGCAGATGCCCTGGTTCAGAAGCCCGAGGATCTGTTTCACCAGCTTCAGGCTCACGCCCGAATGGCCCTGGGCCAGATTGGCCGCTCGAAGCAGGAGCATCGCCCGCACGAAGCGGTCCTCGAGATACGGCCCCACTCCGCAGGCGTGGGAGCGCAGCAGGTTGTACTGGAGCGTCTCGATATCCGCGTCCTTGATGCGAACACTCGAAAGCAGACCGAAGCCCGTGTTGATTCCGTAGAAGGTCTCCCCGCTCTCGACCATGGAGACCAGGAACTCGTGGGCGCGCTTGATCTTCGCGACCGCAACCGGCGCGAGCTCGACCTTGCGGCCCAGCTCGGCGACTTCGCGGACTTCTTCGAGGGTAAGGGGCTTGGCCCCGATCTTGAGCGTCTTCATGATGTCACCTTTTCTTCAGCGGAGGGCCGCGCGCAGGGCGGCCAGCGCTTTTTTGCGATCCTTGGGCCCGAATACCGCGTTGCCTGCGACGAAGACATCGGCCCCGGCACGCGAGAGCCTCCCGATATTCTCGGCGGTCACGCCGCCGTCGACCTCGATCAGGAAGCCCGGCCCGACCCGTGAATCGCGCAGCTCGGCCAGGCGCTCGACCTTCGAGAGCGCGCCTTCGATGAACTTTTGCCCGCCGAAACCCGGATTCACGCTCATCACCAGCACGAGATCGACGAGCTCCAGCACCTCTTCGATGGCCGCGAGCGAGGTGCCGGGATTGATTGAAACCCCCGCCTTGCAGCCGCTTTCGCGAATGCGGTTGAGCAGGCGGTCCAGGTGCGCGGTCGCCTCGGCGTGCACGGTGATCACCGAGGCGCCGGCCTTCGCGAAACCCTCGATCCAGTCCTCGGGACGCGCGACCATGAGATGGCAATCGAGCGGAAGCTGGGTGCAAGGCCGGATCGCCTCGACGACCAGCGG
Organism: Oligoflexia bacterium; assembly: GCA_023701205.1. Taxonomy (GTDB): domain Bacteria; phylum Bdellovibrionota; class UBA1018; order UBA1018; family UBA1018; genus JAMPXJ01. The sequence goes on along the minus strand of JAMPXJ010000022.1, from coordinate 61,173 downwards.
CCCCACCGTCAGGTTCGGGACGAAGTGCCCATCCATGACGTCGACATGCAGCCAATCAGCGCCCGCGCGCTCCACTTCGCGGATCTCCTCGGCAAGCCGGGAGAAATCGGCGGAAAGAATCGAAGGAGCGATCAGGGCTCGGGAACGTGCGGTTTTCGGCATAGCGCGATCTTACCCCGAAGTGCCCGGGCCGGGAAAGCCGATCGCAAGGGGAAGCGATTCCCCTTTTCCGCGCAATCCATTCAGGAACGCTCCCGCGTCGACCTCTTTCTTCCCCTCCCATTGGGTCAGCACCAGCTCGAGTGAGCCCTGGCGCGTGCCGAGCAGGAGCATCCCCGCTCTTTCGAAGATCTTGCCTTCAGGTCCCTGGATATCCTCGCGCAGCCGGGCTTTTTTCACCTTCAGTCGCTGCCCCGCGGAATCACCCTTCACCCAAAGGCTCGTGCCGGGCCACGGAGACAGGCCTCGGACCCGCAGTTCGAGCTCGCGCGCGCTTTGGGCGGGATCGAGCCATTCCATCTCCTTGGTCAGCTTGGAAGCATGGGTGACCTGAGAAGCGTCCTGGGAAACACCCCGCAGCGTGCCCTGCTCAAGGCCTTCGAGCGTGGGAAGGATCAGCTCGGACCCCATCTTCGCAAGCCGGTCATGCAGGCTACCCGCGGTATCCTCGGCGCTGATCGGCGTGCGGGCCTGCAGCAGGATATCCCCGGCATCCAGTTCCTCGACCAGGTGCATGGTCGTTACGCCCGATTCGCGATCGCCGGCGAGGATGGCCCACTGGATCGGGGCGGCGCCCCTCCAGCGCGGAAGCAGCGAGGAATGGATGTTCACGCAGCCCAGCCGCGGCAGCTCGAGAATGTTCCGCCGCAGGATCTTGCCGTAGGCGACGACGATGATGATGTCGGGCCGCAGGGCCGCGAGCTTGTCGAACTCTCCTGCGTCGGTGAGCTTCTCGGGCTGAAAAACCGGCAAACCCAGCTCGAGCGCCTTGGATTTCACGGGCGGTGGCCGCAGGCCCAGGCCGCGTCCGACCGGCTTGTCCGCCTGCGTGTACACCGCCACGATCTCGTGACGGGAGCGCACGGCTTCGAGCGCCGGCACGGCAAACTCGGGCGTTCCCATGAAAACCACGCGAAGCATGGCTCAGAATCCCTTTTTCTTCGGGGCGGCGGCCGCGAGACTTTCCAGATCGCCGGCCTCGCGCTCGGCGCGCTCCTTGCGGAGGCGCTTGCGGACCACCTCTTTTTTGAGCGGGCTCAAGCGGTCAATGAAGAGCTTGCCCTCGAGGTGGTCCATCTCGTGCTGGATCGCGATGGCGAGGAGGCCCTCGGCGTCGAGCGTCCGGGTCACCCCATCGATATCCTGAAACTGCAGCTTGAGCTTCTCGGAGCGCTTCACCTCGGCCGTGAACTCCGGCACCGAAAGGCAGCCCTCCTCGAAAAGAACGCTGCCCTCCCGAAGAACGATCTCGGGATTGATGATGATGCGCGGCTTTTTGTTCCGGATCAGCACTCCGTTGACGACTTCGCCTTCGACCGGCGGCTTCTCGCCACGCTCGGCGGCATCCTCGGACAGCTCCTCCATTTCGTAATCCGTGTCGATCACCAGGATGCGCTGGAGAATCCCCACCTGATTGGCGGCAAGGCCGATGCCCGGAGAGAAGTACATCGTCTCCAGCATGTCATCGGCGAGCTTGTGCATCGACTTCTCGACCCGCGGGATCGGAACGGCCTTCTGCGCGAGAACCAGGTCAGGGAATTTGTAGATCTTCAGTTTCGCCATTTCAGGAATTCCGGCGCGCGATCAGCCCGGCCGCCAGAGCCGCGAAAGCCGCGCTGGGAAGCCAGGCGGCAAGCCAGGGGGGCAACGCGCCATTCGTTCCCAGAGATAATCCGACCGAATAGAAAATCCAATAGAAAAGCGTGAGCCCGAGACAGAGGCCCAGATCCTTGGCCAAGCCCCCTTCGCGCCGGTTGCGCACCGAAAAAGGAACGGCCAGCACGCACATGACGAGCGGGATAAAGCTCAGGCTGATCTTGGAGTGGAAGTTCACCTCGTAGCGCTTGGTATCGGCGCCCGCCTGCCTCACCCGCGCGATATAGCGGAAAAGCTCCTTGAGCCTCAGGCCGTCCACTTCCTTCTCGATTTCGCGGAAGTCCTTCGGCGTTTCCGGAATGATCAGATCCTTCTCGGTGAAGCCCTTGGTCAGCGGAAACGGATCGTCGGGAGAAAAGACCGTGACGGTACCCTTGCCGAGCTTCCACCCCTGGGAAGAGTACGAGGCCTTCTCCGCGTCCACGACCTCCACCAGGTTGAAATCCTCATCGAACGTATAGACCGACATGCCTCGGATCGTGTTCGTGTGGGTGTCGAAAACCTGGAGATTGTAGATCAGATTCTTCGAGCGGTACCAGATCTTGTCCTGCTTGATGTCGAGGAAGAAGTCGGGCCGCTTCTTCATCACTCTCCAGTAGTAGGAGGTCCTCTTCTTGAAGGTCGGCGGCAGGATCCGGTCCTCCATGACGAGGATGACGCAGCAGACAATGAAGACGATCGAAAGCAGGAGCCCCACGATCCGCCTGATCCCGAGACCGATGGCATGGCACGCGGTCAACTCGTTGCTGCGGTTCAACGCCGAGAGCGTCAGTACCGTCGCCAGCAGGACGGCCGGCGGCATCATCTGCACCAGCACCTGCGGCAACGCCAAGAGATGGTAGACCAGCAACTGCTCGCTCGGATAGGAATGATTGAAAAGATCGCCCATGAAGGCCTGAAAAATAAAAAGCGTCGTCAAGGCGAGCGCCGCCAGGAAGAAATTTTTCAGGAAAATACCGGCCAGATACCGGTCCAGGGTCTTCATGCGAGGGTTTTAACCTACAATTTCGGAACAATACAGGTTATCGTACTCCCACTATGGCAGAAACCGGCGGTACAAATCACCCCCCTGTTCCCTCTTCATCTTCTCCCGCCTCGAAGCGTTCCCGCTGGCTGATTGAGAACGTCACGTCGCTCGGCCTCGCGTTGCTGATCGTCTTCATGATCCGTTCGAGCATCATCGAGGCCTTCAAGATCCCTTCGGGCTCGATGATCCCGACTCTGCTCATCGGTGACCATATCTTCGTCAACAAGTTCGCCTACGGCTTCAAGGTGCCGTTTTCCGATCTGCTCACCGGCAGCCCGGTCTACATGATCAAGCGGGAGCCGCCCAAGCGCGGCGATATCATCGTCTTCATGTTCCCCAAGGACGAGAGCTTCTATTACATCAAACGGGTGGTCGGCGTGCCCGGCGACACCGTCGAGATCCGCAACAAGGTGCTTTATATCAATAACGTCGCTCAGGCGCGCGACCTGGTTACGGGTCCGGACTCGGACAGGATCTTCAAGGCGCTCGATGATCCCAAGTACAGCCCGGCGAACCTGGATCTCTACACCGAGCACCTGGACAAGCAGGATCACTGGATCATGCTCGACAAGAACAACTACATGGGCGAGACGCACGGCCCGATCACGGTCCCGACCGACAGCCTTTTCGTGATGGGCGACAACCGCGATTTCTCCAACGACTCGCGCTTCTGGGGCTTCGTTCCGATGCGGAACGTGAAGGGCAAGGCCATGGTCATCTGGCTTTCCTTCTGGCTGAACTTCTCCGAAGGACAGTTCATCTTCCGGCCCGATCGCATCGGGGACGTGCTGCACTAACGAGCGGCGGGCAATGAGCGCGCCAGCCGGTCCAGGCCGCGCGCCAGGAGCGCACGCGCGCGCTCGGGCAGGCGCTCGACCACGAAGGCGGCCGGGGGACCTACCCGGTAATAGGTCCGCGTGAGCCAGCGGCCCAGGGACGTGCGCGCGAGAGTGTCGTCGCGCAAGGCCCGAAGCCGCGGAACGGTCTCCACGTCCGTCAGGTCGCAGAGCGCGGTGGCGATGAAGCACTTGTTCACGGCGATCATCTTGTAGGCGTTCTTGAAATCCTCGCGATGCCGGGGCTTCTCGATGGCCAGGTACTTGCGCAGCGTCTCGGCGCAGAGCCCTTGGAAAGGCATCCCCCTGGAAAAAAGAATGTATTTTTCGAGATAATGCAGAAAATCGTTCTGCTTCTGGATCGATTTGGTGCGGTCATAGAGCTTTACGAGGTCCCAGTAGACGCCGCTGATGAGCAGGAGCTCGGCGGCCTCCTTCTTGGGGTCGAAGAGCGAAGGGGTCAGTCCGCCTTCGCCGCAGCCTTTCCAGTCCTCGAGGATCCTCAGGTAGGTGTGGAAGTTCCGCGCGGCCTCCGCGTGCCGGCGCTGCTGATAGGCCCGGAGCCCGGCGCTCGCCAGCTCGATGCGCTTCACCTGCAGCTGCCGCCGATACTCCGCTTCGGCGGCTTCGACCGCCTGCTGCACCTTTTTCCGAGTTTTGGCGAGTGCGTCCCTGCTCATGTTCCCTGATCCTATCCTATCCCGTGGGGATCGACATCGACCAGGAAATGCCACTTCCGCGACGCACAAAATTCACGCGCCCGCTGGATGGCCCTTTGGAGACCCTGGACCTCGCGCCCCTTCAGGAGCACGTCCCAGCGGTAGATCCCTTTCGCCCGTTCGAGAAACGCTTCGCTCGGACCGAGCACGTCCACCCCGGCCGTCAGGCCGCCCGCCATCACCGCGTCGGCCACCGCCCCGGCATGCTCCCGCGCCTCGGCCTGCGAGCCCCGCTCGAATCGCAGACGAGCCATCCTTCCGAAAGGAGGATAGCCCAGCGCGACCCGCAGCTCGCGTTCGCCTTCGAGGAAGGTTTCCTCGCTCAGGGCTTCTCTCAGGACCTGGAGCACCGGATGATCCGGATCATAGGTCTGGACGAGCACACGTCCGGGCCGCTCCCCGCGGCCCGCGCGGCCGGCCACCTGCCGCAGGACCTGGCAGGCGCGCTCGGGGGCCCGGAAATCCGGCCAGCGGAAAAGCGCATCCGCCAGGACGACCACCACCAGGGTCACCTTGGGGAAGTCATGCCCCTTGACGAGCATCTGGGTCCCGAGCAGCACGTCAGCGTTACCGGCCCGGAAATCGTTGAGGACCGCTTCGAGACGGGTCGTACTGGTGATCTGATCGCGATCCAGACGCAGGATCCGCACTCCCGGCAGCAGCTTCGGAAGCTCCTCCTCCAGGCTTTCCGTGCCCGCCCCCACCGGAATGAGATCCAAACCCTGGCATTTCGCGCAGGTATCGGGGATGCGTTCCTGATGACCGCACACGTGGCAGCGCAGCTCCGTATGGCGGCGATGGACGGTGAGCGAGATGGAGCAGTTGGGACAACCGCTGGTCTCGCCGCAATCCTTGCATAGAAGGAAGTTCGCGAAGCCGCGCCGGTTGAGGAAGATCATCGCCTGCTCGCCCGCGGCCACGGTCTCACGGATCGCGTCGATGGTCCTGCGTGCCATCACCGCCTGAGTGCCTTCGATCTTTTCCTCATCCCGCAGATCCACGAGCTCCACCGCCGGAAGGCCGCCCGCGGCGATCCGGTTCGGAAGCCGCGCCACGGTATAGCGGCCCTCGCGCACACGTTCGCGCGTCTCGAGGCTCGGGGTGGCCGAACCCAGCACCACGCAGGCGCCGGAGAGCTTCGCGCGGACCACGGCGAGATCGCGCGCGTGATAACGGAAGCGATCCTCCTGCTTGTAAGTCGGATCATGCTCCTCATCGATCACGAGCAGGCCAAGCTCCCGCACCGGCGCGAAGACGGCCGAGCGCGCGCCCACGACGACCCGGAGCTCGCCGCTGCGGAGCGCGGCGCCCAGGTCGCGCCGCTTGCCATCGGCGACCGCCGAATGCCAAAGCCCCACTGCGACCCCGAGCCCTTCCTCGAACCGGCGATGGAGCTGCGAAGTCAAGGCGATCTCCGGGACGAGAAGGATCACCCCCTTGCCTTCGTCGAGCGCCCGACGGGCGAGCTCGATGTAGATCTCCGTCTTCCCGCTCCCGGTCACGCCATGAAGCAGCGCGACCTTGAGGGGGGACTCCGACTTCCGCACCGCCTCGAGCCGGTCGAGCGCTTCCTGCTGCGAGGGCGTCAGCGCGTGCGCGCGCACGCGCTCCCGCGGTGGAGGCAGCGGACGGATTTTTTTTCCCGCGTTTCGCAGGCCCAGCGCCGCCGCGGGAGCGGCGCAGTTGAGCACCTCGCCGATGGGAGTGAAATAGTAATCGCTGGCCCACCGGCAAAGGGCGAGCACCTCCTGCGAGAGCACCGCGCCCTGCCCGCCCACTTCGAGGATCTCCTTGAGCGATTCGCGTGGAACCCCCGCCGGGGCTTCGGTCAGCGGCTTGGGCGCCTCCACCACGAAGGCATGGGTGACCGTGCGGCCGAAGGGGACTTTTACCCAGCCGCCCACCTCGATTCCCGGCAAAAGCGAATCGGGTACTTTGTAGGTGAAAAGCCCGTCGAGCGGCCGGGGAACGGCCACCGAAAGGACATGGCTGCAAGGGCCCAAGGTCACCTCAGCGCCTCGAAGTAACCGCTGATCAGGTCCCTCACCGCGCTCGGCGCCGCGTTCCCCGCCTCGGTATATCCCGGGGTAAAAGGCTGGTGGAGCGTCTTGAGTTCGGGCGGATTCACGAGGAAATCCACGAGCTCCTCGCGGAAAAGCGCCTGGTTCTTCACGACCCAGGTGATCAGCCGCGGGAACGGGAACTCGGAATAAAACCGGAAATTCTCGAACTGCGCCTCGCGCGGCCCGTCCGAGTCCTGAAGTTCGGTAAGAAGACGAATTGGCAGGAAAGTGTCCTTCTCGACCCAAAGCTGGGCATCGGCCTTGGTGTCCTTGCCTCCGAGCACCCAGGCGATGGATTTTTTCCACCTACCGAGCGAGCTGACCTCGATGGACCGGCGTTCTTCCTCGTCCTTGAGGGCGAGGAGCTCTTCTTCGGTCCGGAGCGGGATACCCAGCTTCCTGAGGGACTCCTGCACGCGGCCGAGGCGCGAGTCGAAAAGCAGGGCCGTCACCGAGGCGGGCGCTCCACCGGAAGCCACCTTTCGCTCGCCTCCGTACAGTTGCTGTCCGCTCTCATCGAAAACCCAGCTCCGGATCAGGCCGGCGTCGGCGACGAAGACGGAGGTGATCCGGAAGCGCGCGGGATTCGAGGCATCGAAGCTGGAGACGAGGCTGCGAACCCGGACGCCTTTGGGCCCGGTGTGCTTGGCCGCCATCGTCTTCACGATGAAGCCCGAAGGCGGCACATAAGCTTGCGCCGCCGGGGATGCGAACCATGCGCCAATCAGCGCGAGCCCTGCGCAGGAAACCGCTTTCTTCATCATCTCTCCGCCAAGTGCTTCTTCATCATCTGACGAACGCCTTCGGCCAGCTCAGGCCTGCGAAGCGCGAAAGCGAGAGTCGCGTCGATGAATCCCAACCGGTCTCCGGTATCATAGCGTGTGCCGTCGAACTGGTAAGCCAGTAATTTCTCCCGCTGAGCCAGCAGCTGCAACCCGTCGGTGAGCTGGATCTCCCCGCCTTTTCCGGGCCTCGTTTCGCGCAGGCACTGGAAGATGGCCGGCGACAGGACATAGCGCCCCGGAATCGCGAAACGCGACGGCGCGTCCTTGGCGGCGGGCTTCTCCACGAGGCGCTCCACGTGCATCGTGCGCGAATCGAGCATCCGGCCCCCCACGATGCCGTATTTGGAGACCTCGTCCGCGGGAACCTCCATCACGCCGACGACCGAAGCGCCCTCGCGCTCCTGGATCTCGATCAGCTGCCGCGTGCACGGGACGCGGGAGTCGATCAGGTCATCGCCCAACAGGACGGCGAACGGCTCGTCGCCGACCACGGGCGCGGCGCAAAGCACGGCATGCCCCAGGCCCATGGGGTTCTTCTGACGGATCGAGATCAGGTTGCACATCCCCGCGATCGCGCGCGAAACGTCGGCCAACTCTTTTTTCTGCTTCTTGTCGAGCGTGTCCTCGAGCTCGTAGTTGTAGTCGAAATGGTTCTCGATGGCTTCCTTGTTGCGGGCCGTGATGAGGATCACGTCCTCGATTCCCGCCCGGACCGCCTCCTCGACGATGTGCTGGATCATCGGAATGTCCACGATCGGGATCATCTCTTTCGGAATCGCCTTGGTGGCCGGGAGAAACCGGGTGCCAAGCCCCGCCGCCGGAATCACCGCCTTGCGGACCCTTTTTGTCGCCAATGCCATTGAACTTTCCCCTTTCGGCCGTCCGGCCGCGGAGAAAAATCAGGCGCGACCGGGAAAACGGTGTTCCTCGGACTCTAGCTCGGCTTTGCAGTCGATGCAAAGAGTACTCAGGACGAAGGCCTTGAGGCGCGCCTCGGAAATTGGCTCGCCGCATCTCTCGCATTCGCCGAAGCGGCCCTGCTCGATGCGCCGCAAAGCCTCGTCGATCTGCAGGATCTGATCGCGCTCGCGGCTTTTCATCTTCATCGCAAGCACGCGATCGGTATCGGCGGACGCTTGGTCGATCGAATCCGCGTAGGTGACTTCATCCGCGACGGCGGCCTGAGTCGCCACGCGCAGGCCCTGGACGAGCGCCTCGCGCCGAGAATTCAAAAGTTCCCTATAAGTTTCAAGCTTTTCCTTGCGTAATGCCATAAGCGGAGCAACACTTAGCGGTGTTTCGAGGGGAAGTAAAGGAAATATTGACACTCCGCATGAACACTCTCATCCAAGCAACTCTGCTATTTTTTATTTGTATATTGAATACTTATGCCTCCGATTTCCACTCGCCACGCACCGCCGCGTTGGGCGGGGCGGGCCATGCCGGGCCTATCCTCAATGACGCAATCTACCTGAACCCTTCCTACGTATCTTTTCTGCCCTCTTACAGCCTGGCCTTCAACTTCCAGTGGTTCGACGGGGGCGGTACCCTTCCCAGCGGTGAGAGCGAGCTGCATGGCCGCACCTGGAATCTCTCGATTCAGGACGGGCGCTCCGAGCTCTTTCAGGCCGGTGCCGCGTACACGCATCGCGATAACGGCAACTTCATCCATGTCGGCGCGTCCAAGGCCGTGGTCAATCGGATGGGGCTCGGCTTGGGCTGGAAGTTCTTCCGCCCGCTCGACGGTTCGCGCGCGGGGATCCATGACGCGATTTTCTCCACGACCGTGCTCGCAGCCAGCTGGCTCCAAGTCGTCGGAATCGTCGACAACCTGTTCGAGAGCGAGGAAGGCCGGCGCTACGGCCTCTATCGAGAATTCATCCTCGGAGCGAAAGCCAATGTGATGGGTATCGCTCTCATCTATTTCGATCCCCATCACACGCCGAACCTGCCGGAAGGCGCCTGGGGCCACGAGCTGGGAATAGAGTTCACGCCCTACACGGACTTCTTCATCAGGTTCGGCAATTTCCGCAACGCCGCGCTCCCGCACCTGGACCAGCTCCGAGGCCACGGTTACGGCTTCGGACTGGGATGGATCTCGCCGCGTATCTCGTTCGACTACGGGCTTTCGCGCGTGCTCTCCGGCCCGGCCTACACGGTCCATTCCGCCGGAGCGACGTTGTATTTCTGATCCCGCTCAGCGGAAAAAAACCTTCGGTGCGCCGCTGAGGGGATGCGCGGAGACGAGCAACTCCGCTCCCGGATAGAGCATCTCGAGCGTATCCTGAGTCAGGATCTCTTGGATCGGCCCTGATCTCACCCGCTTCCCATCCTTGAGCAGGATGGCGCTGCGTGCCCATTCCGAAGCGAGGTTGACGTCGTGGGATACCAGGATGATCCCGCGACCCTCGGTCGCGAGCTCCTTGAGCAGCGAGCCCATCCTCGCCTGGTGATTGAGATCCATCCGCGAAAGCGCCTCATCGAGAAGCAGGACGCGTGCCCCTTGCGCCAGTGCGCGCGCGAACGCCACGAGCTGCCGCTCGCCCCCGCTCAGGGTCGCGAGCTCGCGTTCCCGGAGGCTCCAGCACAGGCAGCGCTCCATCGCCAGCCGCGCGACCTCCCGATCCTGCGCCGTGAACTGGCGAAAGATCCCTCCCGAATGGCAGATGCGCCCGAGCAGCACCGCCTCGAGCGCGGTTAGCGGGAAATCCGCGCGCAGATCCGCCCCGACATAAGCCACGACACGAGCGCGCTCCGCCGGACCGAGCGCGCTCAGATCCTTTCCCGAGTGCCGGATCTGCCCCGAGCCGCTGCTTTCGAGCGGAAGAATCCCGGAGATGAGCTTCAGCAGAGTGGACTTACCCGAGCCGTTCGGCCCGAAGAGCGACAGGATCTCGCCCGCTTCCAGCTCGAACGAAACTTCGTCCACGACCTTGCGCGAGCCGTAACGGCAGACCAGGCCATAAGCTCCGAGCAGCGGCGCGCTCATGTCGTCTCCCGTCGGCGGAGCATGATCCACAGGAAGAGCGGAGCGCCAACCAGCGCGGTCACCACTCCGACCGGAAGCTCGTGCGTACCCCCGGCGGCCCGGCCAAGCGCATCGGCGGCGGCCAGCGTCCCCGCGCCCCAGAGGGCCGCGACCGGAAGCAGCGTCCGATGCAGCGCGCCCGCCGAGCGCCGGGCGAAGTGCGGGATCACGAGCCCCACGAAACCGATCATTCCCGCCGCGCTCACGCAGACACCGACGAGCAGCGAGGTCAGGAAGATGAGCTTCTTGCGCGCGGAGCGAACCGGTATCCCGAGCGCGAGCGCGTCCTCTTCGCCCATCAGCAGGGCGTCGAGCTCATGGGAGCGGCGCCAGATGAGGATCGTGAGCGAAAGCACCGCACCGGCGGCGAAGACGGTACCGGCCAGGCGGGCCCGCGAAAGATCCCCCATCAGCCAGAAAAGCGAACCCTGGATACCCGCGAGATCGGTGAAGGCCATCCAAAGCGCGACCAGGCTCGAGCCCAGGAAGCCCAGCATCACGCCGGCGAGCAGCAGGGTGAGATTCCCGCGGCCGGCGTAAAGCGAGACGAAATAGAGCGCGCTGGCGAAAACGAGTGCGCCCACGAAGGCGGCGCCCGCGATTCCCGAGACGATCCAGTCGAGCTGCAACGTGCTCCCGATCACGGCACCCAGGGCCGCGCCCGAGGAGACACCCAGCGTATATGGCTCGCAGAGCGGGTTGGTGAATAGCGCCTGCAGCGCCGCGCCCGAAACAGCCAGGCCCATGCCCACGAAGGACGCCAGGAGCACGCGCGGAAGCCGCAGCTGGGTGATGATCTCGAAGTCCGTGCCGGGAACCGCGCCGATCGCAAGACCCGCCGCCATGGCCGCGGTCCAGGCCAGCGCGCCCAGCAGCAAGGCGCGGAGGAGGTTACGATTTTCCATCCACGCCTCCGAAGATCGCCTTCTCGAGCCGCGAGAGCCCTTCGAGCAGCCGCAAGCTCGGCCGCGTCACCTCATCGCCCTGCAGGACGAAGATGCGCTTTTTCTTGACCGCCGCGAGCCGGGGAAAGGCGATCCAGTCGCGCGCCATCGCGCGGAAGGGCGCCAGGTCCGTCCCGAGCGCGATGACGATGATCACCTCGGGATCGCGCGCGAGCAGATCCTCGATCGCGGGGCGCGGATAGGTGGCGTCGAGATCGCCGTAGACGTTGCGCGCGCCGATCGTCCTGAGCGCGTCCTGGAGAAACGACTTCCCGCCGGCGACGACCACCGGCTTGTCGGAGACTTGGAGCAGCACGCGCCGGGGCTGCCGCCCGCGCGCCCGCTCGCGAAAGCGCTCCAGGCCGGAGCGGAAACGCGAGGCCATTCTCGCGCCTTCCTCCGGCACGCCCATGGCCTCGCCCACGAGACGGATCGAGCTTTCGACCTGCTCGAAGTTCTCGGTCGAGACCACCACCACGGGAAGCTTGAGCTCCCGGAGATGGTCGATCTGGTCCTTCAGATTGCCGTCGCGCGTGGCAAGCACCAGGTCCGGCCTGAGCGCGGCCACGGCCTCGATGCTGAAACGATGATACGGTCCGACCGAGCGCACGCGCTTGAGCGCGGGCGGGTAATCCGTGTATTCCGTCACGCCGACGATCCGCTCCAGCCGCTCGCCCGCGAACTCCGCCGCGAGCTCGCCGAGCGAGGGCGCGAGCGTCACGATGCGCGCCGGAGCATCGGGCAGCGTGGTCTTCACCCCCGTCGTGTCGACGATCTCTCTCGCGCGCGCGTTGAGCGCGAAGAAAAACGCGAGAGCGAAAGCGAGAGAGCGGCTCATGCAATGGCCTTTCCGGCGGCGGCTCTCCGCGAGCGGTAAACCAGCGTGGCGAGCGCGGCCACGAATACCAGCGCGGATACGAATTGGCTGGTCGAGAGCATTCCTTCGATGACGAAGCCCCGGATGGAATCGCCCCGGAACTCCTCGATCACGCTGCGAAGCACGGGATACGCGATGGCATAGGTGAGGAAGACCTGGCCGTCCACTCTCTTGCGTCGAAAAACCCAGAGCAGGCCCACGAGGAGGATCGCGAGCGCGAACGCCTCGTAGAGCTGCACCGGATGCAGCGGCACTCCGCGCAGGGCCCGATCCACCAGCTCGTTGTGCAGGCGGATGCCGAAGTCCGTGCCCGTGGCCTTCCCGTAGCAGCAGCCCGCGCCCAGGCAGCCGAACCGCCCGAGGATATGCCCGACCACGAGCCCGCATACCCCGATATCGGCGATCTTCCAGAAGGGCAAGCGGTGCCGCCGCAGATACCACAGGCAGAAGAAGAACACCGCGATCGGCCCGCCCCAGAAGACAAGCCCGCCCTCCCAGACGCGGAAGATCGCCAGCGGATCGGCGAGGAAATCGCCGATCCGAGTGATCATGAAGAGTACGCGCGCCCCCAGGAAACCCACCAGCATTCCCCAGAAGCTCAGGTCGACCATCCGATCCGGATCGATCCCCGAGCGGCTCGCGAGGTGCCGGTTGAGCAGGAGCCCGCCGAGGAAGCCGAGCGCCACCAGGACGCCATAGGTGTGGACCGGAACAGGCCCGATCTCAAAGAGAAGCGGATGCATCTTCGCCCTTCGCTTCCGGCTCCTCGGGCGCGAACGCCATATCGAGCATCAGGATGGCCACGCCGACGCAGATCGCGCTGTCGGCAACGTTGAACGCGGGAAAATGGTAGGCGTAATTCCAGTGGAAATCGAGGAAGTCGACGACGTAGCCGAAACGCACGCGATCGATGAGATTGCCGAGCGCGCCGCCCACGACGAGCGAGAGCGCGATCGAAAGCTTGCGGTCCTTCTCCCCGAGCTTGTGGAATATCGCGCCGATCGCCAGCAACGCGATCAGCGGGAACACGACGAAGAAGGGCACCCGGAAGGCAGCATCCGCATCCGCGAGAATCCCGAACGCCGCTCCGGTGTTGCGGATATAGGTCAGGCTGAAGAAGCCCGGAACCAGGTGCACCGACTCGTGAAGGTGGAAGTTGCGGAGCACGAGCCACTTTGTCGCCTGATCGAGCACTCCGATGCCGACGGCGAGCAGCAACAGGATGAAGTACTTTCGCGACTTCAGGAATGTCACCAGCTCGGGCCCCAGAGGACGATGCCTTTCTCGAGCTTCTCGCCGAGCGCGGGATCCTTGGACTGGATCTCGCCGAACTGCTCCGGCGTCCAGACGACGAGCTCGAGCGCCTTGCCCAGCGGGTGGCGCTGGCCGACCTTGAAGACCTCGTCGGGCGTCTCGGAGATGACGAAAAGATCGTAGTCGCTGTCGGAGCGCGCCTTGCCCGTCGCGCGGCTCCCGAAGAGGATCCCCCGCGAGGAAAGCGGCTCGAGCAGGTTGCGCAGGCTTTCCAGATCACAGATCGCTACGACCGTCTTGAGCGCCTGGGCGAAGGTGTTCTCGTCGCGCAGGCGGACCGCGCGATGATTGTCGACGAAGTCCGCAAGCCCAAGGGCTTCGAGCTCATGCAACACCTTCATGATGCCCTCGGCGCCGCCGAGGCCGCGCACCCCTTTGAGCTTCGAGGAGATCACGCGTGGCGCGAAGGCCGTCGTCGCTTCCGAGAGGAGCAGGCGGAGCACTTTCTGCTCCGGCGTCGAGAAGATCAACGAATCCAGCGTCGGTTGCGGTTTTCTCACTCTGACCATAGTTGCCCCAATTCCCGCGCCACCTGATGGACGATCGCCTCCTCTTCGTAACCGAAGGCGTCGCTTGCGTGGCTTTCGATATCGATCTGTCCCAGAATAGCGCCTCGCGCGTCCCGAATCAAAACCGTGAGGCGGGATTTTATCGGAAGCTCCGGAAGCTCTCCGAGCGAGGGACCCGGCTTGATGGCGACGCGATCGAATTTAGGCGAGACAGAAGCAAGATAACGCACCGCAGATCCTCTTGCGGCACCCGGCTGATACCAATAAGGCAGTTCCGGAGAATTCGAAAATTTTCGCGCCATTAACTCACCCATATCCTAACCGGGGCAGCTCAGCCAAGCACCGGCTCACGTGGACGGCCTAGGGTTTTTGGTACGCAGCGTTATCACTCCGATGCCTACCGCAATCAATCCCATTCCGAACCACTGGAGCCAGCCCAGTGTCTCGCCAAAAATGGCCCAACCGAAAAAGGCGGAGATCGCCGCATTGAGCAAGCTCATCGTACTCACGATTCCGGCCGGCGCGTGCCGGTAAGCCCGGGTCATGGCCAGCTGCGCGAAGGTCGCGAAGCCCCCCAGCAGCAGCAGCTCCAGGAACGCCTTCCGCGAAGGCCAGAGGAATCCGGAGGCAGCCAGCGGCAAGGAGAAGATCGTCGAGGTCCCCATGAACCAGAGCACGATCAGGTTGACGCTCACCCGCGCCGTGGCCGCGCGAACCGCGACATAGGCGCCGCCCGCGAAGGCAGCCCCCAGCACGCCGATCGCCACGGCGATCAGCCACGGCCCCGCCGCGTGGTCGCTCTGCGGGTTCACGAGCAGCAACAAGCCTGCGAAGGCGAGCGCGATCCCGCGGAACTGCCGCAGCTCGAGACGCTCCTTGAGGAAGAGATGCGAAAACAGAATCACGAAGATCGGCGAGGACCAGCCCAGAAGCATCGCGATCGGCAGCGGCAGATGGCTGAGCGAGTAGAAAAGGCAGCTGACGCCGCCGAAACCGGCGACGCCTCGGATGAGCAGCACCCTCCAGGAACGACGCACCTCCCGCGTCACCAGGGGTTCGCGTTGCATCAGCATGAGCGCGAGCACGAGCAGGAAGTTGATAAGGGATCTGAAAAAGACCAGCTCGAACTGGGGAAGTTCCGGCGCGAGGCGCTTCACGAAGATCGCCATCGAGGAGAAGCCGAACGCGCTCGCCGCCATCCACCCCAGCGCGGATGCGGGCCTATCGGTGAGCCGCCGCGACATGGTGCTCATGACTATACCCGCGTGGCGCCCGATTTGCACGGGAACGCATTCCAGGGGAAGTCGCATGAAACCGAAGCACGGCCTCGTTTTCCTGATGAGCTCGCTGATTTGCGCGGCGCTGGCGCTGAACGCCTGCGGCAAGCCATCGGAGCTCGCGCAGGCGCGACGCGACGGGATGATCCCCGTCACGGGCTCCGTCGATCTCGGCACCCAGTGCCCGTTCGGAACGATTTCACCCAAGACTCCCACGCGGCTTCAGCTCTGGGATTGCCCCATCGGCCTGGAACGCCTCACGCTCGCGCAGCCGCTCGACTCGCTTTACCTATCGGTGGATTGCAAGAAGAAGATCCTCACCATCCGCAAGGAGAACCGCAAGCTGGACACGGCCTGGGAATTCCTGCCGGACGGGAGTTTCGAAATCAATATCGACGGAGGCGTGGCGCGACTCGCCGCGGACGGGCCTGACCGCGCGGGCTGCTCCTCACCGGTTCGGGCGGTGATGATGGGATCGCTCGACTGCTCGGATCCGGATCGCGCGAAGATCCAGCTCGAGACGGTCTGGTACCTCGGACAGTCGGAAAACCCGGAGCGCGACCGCGAGCTCTTCGCGCGCGAGAGCAAATGCGAGCTGCCGAGCGGCTGCTATCTCTATTCGAGCGCCGCGCTCCAGCAGTGCGAGTGAACCCCGCCTCAGCGCAGCCCGAATTTCATGTAGGCTTTGACGAAATCCGACTCGGTGATGATGCCCACCAGGCGCGTGCCCTCGACGACCGGCAGGCAGCCGAACTTGTGCTTGAGCATGATCTCCGCCGCCTCGGCAAGCGTCGTCGCCGGGGAGACGGAGGTGACCTTGCGGCCCATCACGTCGCCAATGCGGATCGTCCCGTAGAGATCCGAGATCTCGTCCTTGCGGATGCGGGCGAGCTTGGAGATCGCGAGCGTGAGGAAGTCCCGATGCGTGATCAGGCCTAAAAGATGCGACTCCTCGTCAATGACCGGGACGTGCCTGAACTTCTTCCAGGTCAGAACCTCATCGAGATCCTTCAGGGTATCGTCCTCGCGGAGCGCGAAAACATCGGTCGTCATCAGGTCTTTCACTCGCGTGGGAAGTGCTGTCATGCCCTCTAAGTTGCCCCAGGCCGGATTTGCCAGCAAGGGCTTAGGTTTCAATAACTTATTTTAACTTGATCTTCTAGCTCAAGTTATGTATAACGCATTGCGTGAGCGAAGTGAAAACCCGAATTATTTTCGCTGCTTCTGCTTTGCTGATGGTCACCGGCTCGTCGGCCATGGCACTGCCCGCTCCACCCAAGCCGCTGGCCAGCCTGGACCCGGGCTGGCGCCCCATCACTCTTCGGGTGGACGTGCGAAATCTCACCGGGCCGGAGCACGCCGGCCGTATCGAGGAGGCGCGGCTCGCCCGCCGGCTCGAGGAGGTCAATCGCGTGTGGTCCCAGTGCGCGGTGAGCTTTGTCCCTCGCTCGGTGACGAACGTGTCGGCGCCGAATCTCGGCATTCCCTATGAGCCACGCAGCCAGGAGGATCTCAGCCGGATCGCGGCGGCGCTGAATCCGAGCGGCTTCCCCGCGCTGCCGCTGACGGTCGCGGGACCCTGGGGTTTCGAGGAAAAGGACGGCTTCCGGCTTTCGGGCCTGGGCTGGGTTTTCACGAGCCCGCGCGGGATCGAACGTATCGGCGCGATGATCTCGTCGACGAAGTTCCACGACGTCTCGGCCGCGCCGATCATCGCGCACGAGCTGGCGCATGCGCTGTCGCTCCCGCACGTGGCGGAGCCTGGCAACCTCATGGGCCCGGGCGGTACGAACGAGCTGACGCCGGGGCAGTGCCTGCAGGCGCGACGGTTCTCGGAGGTCACGCTCGGCGAGCTGCTGGCGAAGGCGGAATGAGCATCAGGACACCCGGATCAGCGCGGGCGGCGCTCCTTTTCGCGCGCGATGCGCTTCCCAAAGCGCCTTGAGCTCGGCCTCCTCGATCGTCTCCTTTTCCAGGAGGATTCGCGCACCCTCCTCGATCAAGGCGCGGTAGCCGCGAATCACCTCGAGCGCCTTATCGTAGGCACTGGCAAGGAGCGCCTTGACCTCCTCGTCGATCCGGCGCGCGGTGCTCTCGCTGTAAGGCGTCCGCACCACGCCTTGCCCGGCGAGGAAGGCCGATGCTTCCCGCTCGAAGGTCGCAAGACCCAGCTCCGGGCTCATCCCGTAGCGGGTCACCATCGCATGGGCGAGATCCGTGGCCTTCTCGAGATCGTCCGCGGCGCCCGTGGTCACCTCGTCGAAGAAGACGGACTCCGAAGCCCGCCCGCCGAGCGCGATCGCGAGCTTGCCCTGAAGCTCGGGCTTGCTCATCATGTAGCGGTCCTCGGTGGGCCGGCGCAACGTGTAACCGAGCGCGCCGATCCCGCGCGGAATCACGCTCACCTTGTGGACGGCCTCGTCCTCGCCGAGCGCGAGGGACACCGTCGCATGGCCCATCTCATGGAAGGCGACGCGCTTCTTGTCGATCGGATTGAGGATCCGGCTCTTGCGCTCGAGACCGGCGACGATGCGCTCGATGCCCTGGGTGAAATCGGGAAGCTCCACCTGCTCGGCCCCCCGACGGGTCGCGATCAGCGCCGCCTCGTTCACGAGATTCGCCAGGTCCGCTCCGGAGAAACCCGCGGTCAGCGAGGCCACGGTCCCCAGCGCGACCTGGGGCGAAAGCTTGATGTTCTTGACGTGGACCTCGAGGATCTTCTCGCGACCGCGACGGTCCGGCTTGTCGAGCACGATCTGCCGATCGAAGCGCCCCGAACGCAGGAGCGCCTGATCGAGCACCTCGGGCCGGTTGGTCGCGCCGATGATGATCGTTCCGACCGAAGGATCGAAGCCGTCGAGCTCGGCCAGGAGCTGGTTGAGCGTCTGCTCCTTCTCGTCGTTCGAGGCGCCGGTGATGGCGGTCACGCCGCGCGCCTTGCCGAGCGCGTCCAGCTCGTCGATGAAGATGATGCAAGGCGCCTGGGTCCGGGCCTGCTCGAAGAGGTCGCGCACGCGCGCGGCCCCGAGGCCGACGAAGAGCTCGACGAACTCCGACCCGTTGATCGAGAAGAACGGCACGCCCGCCTCGCCCGCCACCGCGCGAGCGAGCAGCGTTTTCCCCGTGCCGGGCGGCCCCGCGAGCAGCACGCCTTTGGGCATCCGGCCGCCGAGCTTCGAGTACTTCTGCGGATCGCGCAGGTAGCTCACGACCTCGCGCAGCTCGTCCTTGGCTTCGTCGACTCCGGCCACGCTGTCGAAGCGGGTTTTCAGGCCCTTTTCCACATAGACTTTCGCCTTGGACTTGCCGAGAGGGAGCATCCCGCCACCTCGGGCGGACGCCTGGCTCATCCGGTTCATCACGAAGAGCCAGACCATCGCGAGGACGAGCGCGGGAATCACCCAGGAGAGCACGTCGCGCCAGAAGGTGCTCTCATGCACGCCGGTGAAGGCCACCTGCTTCTTCGCCAGGCGATCCGTGAGCGTGGGGTCCTCCACCCGCACGGTCATGAACTGCTTGCGCTTGCCCTTTTCAACATTCTTGAAGGAACCCTCGACCTTCTCCCTTCCGATGGCGACCTGCGATACGTTCCCCTTTTCGACCTGCGAGATGAACTGACTGTAAGGGATCACCTCGATGTTGCGGCTATACCGGAGGAAGTCAAAAAAGAAGAGCGAAAGCCAGACGGCCAGCAGGAAGTAGAGGATGCTGAAGCGCGGAGTGCGTCCGGGTACGGACTTTTTTTCCATCCAGCGTCAAGAATGCAATCCCGCGGCCAGACCGCTTGCCGACTCGATCATTCCGCGCAGGCTGATTTGCCCGGTATAATTGCCGAAAAGCACGCGCCCGGGCTGGCTGCACCAGGTTTCGCGGGCAACCTGCCAGGCCCGCTGCAAATCGAAATCGTAACGCGGCACTGCCTGCTCCCAGCGGCGAATGACCATCCGCGAGACCTCAGGCGCGCCCAGGACCGTGCGAAGCTCGTTGCGAACGATCTCCTCGAGCGCGCCGTCATCGCGACCGACCAGCTCGGGCCGCGGCGTTCCCCCGATGATCAAGGTGAAGGAGGCCCACTTGCCCTCGTCCGTGACGCGTGCGGGGAAGCTGCTCGAGTTGAAAAGAATGCCGAGCGAATCCCGGCCTTCTCCGTCGGGGAAAAGCACGCCCACGCCCCGCGGAAGCGACGGCGCGGTCTCGCGCGGAACGAAAGCCGTCACCGCCGCGAGCGCCGTGTAGCGCACGGCGGATAGCGCACGGCTCAGCTCCGGGGACTCCCGCTCGAGCAGGCGCGCGGCGGCCGGGGCCGGCACCGAGAGCACGATGTTGCCGGAAGCAGGAAGCTCCGCGAGCGGCTGCCCTTTACGATAACGCGCACCCAGGCTCTTCACGAGGCGTGCATCGAGCGCGTCCACGAGCGACTGCATGCCGCCGCGCGGGGTGACCATCCCGCGAAGCCGCCGCTTGGGCTTGGGTGCGGCTTTTCCGGGGGAGCCGCCCTTCCGGAAAGCGCGCCTCAGCATCCAGCTCAGGAAGGAATGCCCGCGGGGCACGACGAGCGCCGGATAGACCGCCGACACCGCCAGATCCGCCGGATTCGCGCCATAGATCCCGCGCAGAAAAGGCGTCATCAGATACCGCGCGACGGGCTTTCCGAAGAAGCGCTCCGCCCAGCCCTGAAAGGTCATGCACTCGGGTGCGGGCTCCTTGGGCGAAAGGACGAAATAAGCCCGGAGAAAAGCCCAGACCGCTTCGAAGAAGCTCAGGGGGAATTTGCGCAGCTTTCCGTCGCGCAGGATGAAGCGCGACTTCGACTCCTTGCGCACGGGCACGAGCTCCACGCCGAGCTCCTCGCACAATCTTTCGATCACCGGCGTCACCAGGATGGAATGCGCGGCGGATTCGGCGATCCCGAAAGGCGTCCTTTCCGTCTGGATCAGGCCGCCCGCGCGCGGAGCCGCCTCGACGAGCGTCACCTCGTAACCCTTGCGGTCGAGCTCGTAAGCGGCGAGGAGCCCCGCGATTCCGGCACCCACCACCGTCACTTCCTTCTGCCCCGGATCGATTCTCCCCAGCATGGCTCAGATCGTCTTGCTGAAGAGCTGGGTGGAGGGCGCTTGGCGGACCAGCCGCGCGTCCATCGCCATGCAGATGTTTCGAAGGAACGGCCGGCCCTTGGCCGTGACCTGACAGCCCTTCTCCCCGAGCTCCAGCAGCCCATCCTTCGCGAATTCCCTGAGCCGCTCCGGCACGGTGTCGAGGAACGGCGTCTGAAGCCCCTCCCCGCCCCAATCCGTCGCGAACCGGGTCATCACGTTCAGGATGTGGCGCCGAAGCACCTGATCCTCCTGATCCAGGACATGCCCGCGGAGGATCGGCAGCTCGCCGGCTTCGACCTTCCGCTGGTAGTTCTCGAGCGTCTTCTCGTTTTGGGCGAAGGCCGTCCAGGAATCGCCGATCGAGGAGACTCCGAGCCCGATCTGCGGCGCGACCTGCCGCGTGGTGTAGCCCATGAAGTTGCGATGGAGGGAGCCGTCGAGCGAGGACTTCCAAAGCGAATCCGTCTCGAGCGCGAAGTGATCCATGCCGATCTCGCGATACCCGACCTCCTCGAGCATTTCGCGCCCGCGCTCGTAGAGCATCCGCTTCTCGTCGCCCGAGGGCAGATCCGCTTCGGTGAAGCGGCGCTGGCCCGGCTTGATCCACGGCACGTGCGCGTAAGCGTAAAACGCGATGCGATCCGGGCGCAGCCGGCGGACCGCATCGATCGTGCCCTCGACGCTCTGAAGCGTCTGGAAGGGCAGCCCGTAGATGAGATCGTAGTTCACGCTGTTGAAACCGCACTCGCGGGCGTTCTCCGTGACGGCTCTCACCTGCTCCTCGGACTGCACGCGATGAACGATATCCTGCACCTTGGGATCGAAATCCTGGATCCCCAGGCTCAACCGCCGGAAGCCGAGCTTCGCGAGCGTGGCGATCTGCTCGCGCGTGGTCACGCGCGGATCGGCCTCGATCGAGAACTCGGCCGTGGAGGTGACGGAAACCCGCTCGAGAATCCCCCCGATGAGGCGCTCGAGCTCCTCCGCGGTGAGGTAGGTCGGGGTACCGCCGCCCAAATGCAGCTCCTCGAGATGCATCCGCCGGCCGAGGCGGGAGACGTACATTCCCCACTCCTTGAGGACCGTGTCGATGTAGGGGCCGACGACCGCGCGGTTGCGGGTGATGCGGGTGTTGCAGCCGCAGTAGGTGCAGAGACTGTGGCAGAACGGGACATGCACGTAGAGCGCTGCGCCGACGCCGTCGCGCTCGCCGCCGTCGACTGCTTGACGGATGCTCTCCAGCCACTGCTCCGTCGTTGGCGTCGTGGTCCAGTAAGGGACCGTGGGATAGCTCGTGTAACGAGGCCCTGGAACGTTGTACTTCTTGAAAAGACTCATGCCGATCCTCCGAAGGCCTCGCGCTGCAGCTTGAGGAAAAGACGGACGCTGGCTTCGGGCGTTCCCGGCAGCACGCCGTGGCCGAGCCCGCAGACCCAGCCCCGCCGGCTCTCCTTGGGAAGCTTCAGCGCCTCCTCGAAGAACGCGCGGATCCTGGGCTCGAGCTCGCGCGAATCCAAGAAGAGCAGGTTCGGATCGAAATTCCCCTGCACCGCGGTCTTCCTGCCCCAGAGCGAGAGGATGTCGGTGATCGACTCGCGCCAGTCGAAGCCCACGCACGCGAGCGGCAGGTCGTCGAGCGCCATCCAGTGCGCGGGACCGGTGCCCTTGGAATAGTAGGAAACCGGCACGCCCGGGCAGCGCGCGTGAAAGCGCTTGATCAGCTCGCCGATCGCCGGGACCTCGATATCGCGGAAGGAGGCGGCATCCAGCTCGCCCGCGCTCGTGTCCATGATCACGATGGTATCCGCTCCGGCGCGCGCCTGGAGGGCCATGTTCTCCGCCAGGAGATCGAGGAGCTTTTCCTCGAAGAACGCCCGGAAGCGGCCATCGCGCATTCCCGTGATCGCCGAGCTCAGCTCGCCCGAGTGGCTGCCCTCGACCGCGTAGCAGAAGAGCGTGGCGGGACCGCCGACAAAACCGAGCAGGCCTTTTTCGCGCGGGAGCTCCTTGCGGATGAGCTCCATCGCCTTGCCCTGGAACGAAAGCTTCTCGGCGAGCTGCGCGCCTCCTTGCAGCTTCCGGACGTCAGCCAGGGTCTCGAGCTTGCGATCGAGCTTCGGTCCCGGCTCGTAGGTCAGGCCCATTCCCATCGCCTCGAGCGGGAAGAGCAGATCCGAGAAAAGGATCGCGGCGTCGAAGTCGAAATCGCGGATGGGGCCCATCGTCGTCTCGCAGGCGACCTCCGGAATGCGACAGAGCTCCATGAACGTGTAGCGTTCCTTGAGCTTCTGATAGTGGGAATGATAGCGCCCCGCCTGGCGCATGAACCAGACTGGCGGGCGGCCATCGTTTTTCATCGCGAGTGTCTTCTGGAAGAGATTCATGTGAGCTGGTACCCCACTCCCCGGATGCTGCGGATCACCTGCGGATTTTCCGGATCGGCCTCCACGAGGCGCCGGAGCCGCATGATGAAATTGTCGATCGTCCGGGATGTCGGGAATTCGTCCTCGGACCAGACGTGGTTCAGGATCTCGTCGCGGCTCACCACCTTGCCGCGCCGCTCGACCAGGAGGCGCAACAGCGCGACCTCCTTGTGCGTGAGCGAATGGGTTTTTCCATCCACCTCCGCCTCGAATTTCGAAAAATGCACCTGGGCCTTGCCGATCACGAGGCTGTCGCCCTGCTCCTCGAGGGAGCTCGATAGGTAGCGCGCGCGCTTGAGGCCGTTGTTCACGCGGAGCAAAAGCTCCTTGAGATGGAACGGCTTGACGACGTAGTCCTCGGCGCCAAGCTCGAGCCCGCGCACGCGATCCTCCGGGCTCCCCATCGCGGTCAGAAAAATGATCGATGTCGACGGCGCGAGCTTCCGCAGCTCCTCCGCGACGTCGAAACCCGAGCCATCCGGCAGCCCCACGTCCAAGAGCGCCAGGTCGAACCGCCGCTGTCCGATCTCCAGCCGCGCCTCCTCCACGCTCGCGGCCCACGCCACGTCGAAGCCCTCCTTGCGCAGGCGCTCCACGAGGGTCGCGCCGACGTTGCGCTCGTCCTCGAGGACCAGGAGGCGGGACGCGCGCTCAACCATCGCTCCTCCTCTCGCGGAAGCTCATCCGCGCGGAGAATCCCTGGCCCGTGCCGGTGAGGAACTCGGCCTTGCCGCCCATCTGCCGCATCAGCACGCGCATGAGATAAAGCCCGATGCCGCTGCCGCTCGAGCCGGGTCCGCGATGAAAGACCCTTCCGAGCGCCTTGCGATCGCCGCTGAAGCCCACGCCGTCGTCCTGATAAAGGAGCTCCACGCGCCCGTTGCGCGCGGAGGCGCTGAGCTCCACGCGGATCCTATCCTTTTTCGCGTGGCGAACGGCGTTCTCCAGCAGGTTCTTCACGATCACGCCGATTGCGACCGGATCGCCCTCGACCGAGACGTCCTCGATCGCGCTTCGGACCTCGATGCGATCGCCCTGGCTGTGCCGCCAGCGCGTGAGCTGCCGGTCGATCACGGGCTTGAGCTGCACCGTCTGGAGCATGACCGGCCCGCCCCCTTCCAGGCGCGCCAGCTCGAGCGTTCGTTCCACCTGGCCTTCGAGCCGCTGGGTATCCTCCAGAAGCCGCGCCACGAGCTCCCGCTCGGAAGCATCGGACGAGAGCGTTTCGGCGATGGATTCCGCCTGCAGCCGGATGCTCGTGAGCGGCGTGCGCAGCTCATGGGTAACCGAGGCGAAAAACGCCTGCAGCGCGCGGTTGCGGCGCAGATCCCGCCAGTAAAGGCCGAAAAGCAGCGCCCCGCTCACGATCAGGAGCGCGAAAAACGCCCAGGACTCCCACAGGAGCATCCGCTGCGTCTTCTCCCAGTTGCTCTGCGCGGTGGCGATGCCGAGGGCCTGCTCGAGCTCGGCGATCCGCTCGCCCTGACGCAGCCCGAGCCTCGCCCACCAGGCGACGAGCAGGCAGAGAAAGCCGATCCAGCTCGCGTGCGCCATCAGCATGATCCGCAGGCGCCGGTTGGACGCCGCGATCATCGAACCGGTGATGCTGCTCGTGAGCGAGCGGGCCGAAGAGCTCAAGTCCTAGCCTCCCAGGGCGCCTTTCACCCCGTCGAGCACGCGCGCGAGCTGCGCATCGGTGTGCGCGGTCGAAAGGAAAGAGACCTCGAAGCCGCTCGGGGCGAAGTAGATCCCCTGGCCCAGAAGCTGATGGAATGCCTTCGCGTAACGCTCCTTCTGCGTGCCGGGCGTCTCCTCGGGCGCGCGTACGACGCCGTCGCGGGTCGTGACCTTGCCGAAGACCATCCAGAACATGGAGGCGAAGCGCTGAACCGAAACCTCCCTGCCCGCCGCGATCTTCTCAAGCTCGCGCGCGAGGCTTTCGACCCGCTTCTCGAGCACCGGATAGGGGTTCTCGCGCTTGAGCTTCTTGACCATCGCCAGGCCCGCGCTCATGGCGACGGGATTCGCGCTCAGGGTCCCGGCCTGATAAACGGGCCCGCTCGGTGCGACCAGGTCCATCAAGTCAGAGCGGCCGCCGTAAGCGCCCACGGGGAAGCCGCCGCCGATGATCTTGCCGTAGGTCACCAGGTCCGGACGAAGTCCGGTGCGCTCGGCCATTCCGCCGAAAGCGACGCGGAAACCCGTGATGACCTCGTCGAAAATCACGAGGGCTCCGTGCTTGCGGGCGATCTCGGACATCCTGGCGAGGAAACCTTCGGCATGCGGGAGCAGGCCGTTATTGGCCGGCACCGGCTCGACGATCACCGCGGCCACCTCTTTGCCATGCAGCTCGAATGCCTTCTCAAGCGCCGCCAGATCGTTGAGCGGCACGACGATCGTCTCGTTGGCCACGGCTTTCGAAACCCCGGCGCTGTCGGGCGAGGCCATCTCCGCCAGGCCCGAGCCCGCGCGCACGAGCATCGAATCGACGTGCCCGTGGTAGCAGCCGTCGAACTTCATGATCTTGCTCCGGCCCGTGGCGCCGCGGGCGAGCCGCAGCGCCGCCATCACGGCCTCGGTCCCCGAGTTCACGAAGCGGATCTTCTGCACCCAGGGCAGCGCGCCCGTGAGGAACTCCGCGAGCTCCAGCGAGTAGGGCTCGGCCGCCCCGAAGGACCAGCCGCGCGAGAGCGAAGCGCGCACGGCCTCGGCGATCTCCTCGTCCTGATGCCCGAACATGAGCGGCCCCCAGGACATGCAGAAATCGACGTAGCGCCTCCCGTCCACGTCCTCGAGCTCGGCGCCCTTGGCCGAACGGATGAAGCGCGGCACGCCGCCGACGCCTTTGAAGGCACGGACCGGAGAATGCACCCCGCCGGGCGAAACGCGCTTGGATCTTTCGAAGAGGCTCTCGGACTGGCTCATGAGGACAACCATTTCTGCGCGTACCGCGCTCCGTAGGTGATGATCATGGAGGCGCCGGCGCGGGTGAACGCGGTCCAGGCCTCCAGATGCGCGGCCGGCCCGTTGATCAGGCCCTTCTCGGCCATCAGCTCGATCGCCGCATACTCGCCGCTGACCTCGTAAACGGCCCAGGGACGCGGGATCTCCCGCGAGAGGCTGGCCAGCACGTCGAGATAAGGCAGGCCGGGCTTCACCATCAGGATGTCCGCTCCCTCCTCGACGTCCCGAAGCGAGCTCACCAGGGCGTCTCGCGGAGTTCCGGGGTCGATCTGGTAGGTGGCCCGATCCTTGAGGAGCACCGGCCCTTTGGGCGCCGAGTCCGCGGCCGCGCGGAAGGGACCATAGAACTTGGAATGGAATTTCGCGGAATAGCTCATGAGCAGCGTGCGCTCGAGACCCGCCCCGTCGAGCGCCTCGCGGATCGCCGCGATCCGGCCATCCATCATGTCGCTCGGAGCGACGCAGTCCGCGCCCGCCTGCGCGAAGCTCAGCGCCGACTTGGCGAGCTCCATCACGGTGGCCGAGTTCTCGACGTGATCGCCCTCGGCCGTGAGGATCCCGCACTGCCCGTGCGTGGTGTACGAGCAGAGGCAGACATCGACGGCGACGAAAAGATCGGAGCCGAAGCGCTTCCTGATCGCCGCGATCTGGCTCGCGGTGAAGCTCGAGCTGAAGTGATGGGTCTTCTTCTCCCCGGGCACGCCGAAGAGAAGGATCTTGCGGACGCCGGCTTCCATGTCGCGATCGATCTGCGTCAGTAGCGTCTCCGGCGTATCGCGGTAAGTGCCGGTCATCCCGGGCACCTCCTCGCGCCCCCCGATCCCCTCGACGACGAAGTAGGGCTGGATCAGCTGCTCCGTCGACACGCGGTACTCGCGCGCGAGCTCGCGGACATGGGGGTTCTGCCTCAAGCGCCTCAGCGAAAGCTGACCGGGATTGCTCGATCTCATGACAGCCACTTCCTCCACTCGTCCACGGAGGGAAAGAGCGTGGGCTCGATCCCCGCCGCCTTGATTCGCTCCTGGGTCTTGCCCGGCCCGCAGGCGTGATGCGCGCCCTTGGGGGCGATTTCCCGGAGCTTCTCGAACTGCGAGCCGCTGCTCCAGAAGACATGCGTCGCCTTCGCCAAGGAGGCCTTGGCCTCTTCCGAATATCCCGAGGGCACGCGGTAGGTCGCGATGACCCGCGGGCCGTCCCAGTCCTTGACCGCCGCCTCGTGGGTCAAGACGTTCCACTGCGAGAATGCCGGAAGCCCCAAGACCTCCTCATCCAGCATCGGCGCGAGGTGCTCGAAGCCCAGGCTCTCGCCGCAACCTTCGATCCAAAGCCCCATCTTCGCGAGCCGTTGCCAGCTCGAGACGCCGGAAACCCAGATCCGGGAATCCGCCAGGCGAGCAACCCACTCCTCGGGAACCGCGCGCCAATGCGAGACGAACGTCGGGCGCGAAAGATCCGCCGCAGCGAGCTCGGGCCGCAGGATCTCGGCGGACTGGGCGCTTCGCCAGTCGCTCCCGTTCCAGGGCGAGATCTCGAGCTCCTCAGGCGACTCGGGCTTGCCGTGCCAGTCGACCTTCTCGATGAAACCCCCATCCGGCTTCACGCCTCGGATATAGAAGAGATCGCCGATCCCCGCGGCGCCGATCGAGGTCGCGCCGAACTTCTGATGGCATCCCCCGCCCCACTCGGCGAGCACGGCGCGTTCGGACCCCACATGGCGCTCCGTCTCCGGATCATGCAGCCGCGCCAGGATCTCGCGGACCTTCGAGTCGTTCGCCCGGCATTCCACCGCGAGCGCGCCCTGCGCCGGCGCGGTGGGATTTTCCCGAAGCGGCAGGACCATCCAGCGCACGCCCCGCAGGAGCTTCGACAGCTCCGCGCGCCCTTCCTCATCCGCCCAGAGGCGGATCAGGCCCGCGAACGCGAGCACCACGCCATCGAGCTGGCGCGCGGAGACCTCGGGCTCGTGCACGCGCGCCAGGCGGGTGTTGACGTTGCCGCGGATCTCGAGGAACTCGAGCTTCGGCCGGCCTCCGCCGGGCGCGAGCTGGGGCAGGGATTTTTCCAGGAAGGGCGGAATATTCTCGAGGCGTCGCGGCGAGGAGGTGCCGATCCGGAGCGCGCGGCCCGCGCGCAGTTTCTCCATCACGCCGGGGCCGAAGAGAATCACGTCGCGCGGATTCTCGCGACGCGGGTTCGCGGCCAGGATGAACTGCTTGGGCCGCTCGAGACTCAGATCCTTCATCGAATGAACGGTGAAATCGACCTGGTGGTCACCGAGCGCGTGATCGAGCTCCGCGACGAAGAACTCCTTGCCTTCGACCTGCCGGAGCGAGACATCGAGGATCTTATCCCCTTGAGTCTCGATTCCCACGCGCTCGACGCGCACGCCGGGATTCAGCCGTTCCACCTCGCGCGCGACCCACCCGCTCTGAGCCCAAGCCAAGAGGGATTTCCTCGTACCCAACTTCAACACGGTTGCCATAGATCCCACTTATCCGCTGATCAGGCGAAGACTGCAAGGTCTTCCCATCCGTGGGGAATGGTCAGCGAGGAGCCCAGCGTCCGGAGCTTGGCCCGGTCCGCGCAAGCCTTCAAAGCATGCGCGCAGCGAAGCGAGCGAACCTCGCCCTGCGATTTCTGGAGCTCGAAGATGTCGTCGAGGCAATGCAGCCGGGCATGCTCGGCCCAGGCTCCGGCCTGATGGCGCATTCCACCCAGGTGAATCGCCACGGCGTCCGGCCGGATCTGGGAAACCCGGCCGGAATCGCCACTCGGATCATAGGGGATGCAGACGACTACAACGGAAGCCTCCTGAAGCGCGCGCTCTTCGTCCGCGCCGGAGGAAACCACGCTCACCCGCGACCCTGGGGAGCGGGAAAGCTCGAGGTGCAAGGTCTCGAGCTTTTCCCGGCTCCGGTTGGTGAGGAGAACTTCGTGATCGAGGAGATAAGGTCCGACGGAAGCGGCCAGCGCGCCGGCGCCGATGAGAACCACCGGGCCTTCGAGCGCCTTGCCGGTTTTCTCGACGTGCTCGCGGATCAGCATGCGGACCAGGCTTCCGTAAGTGGCGCCGCCCTGGTTGTGCAGGTGCGCGGAACGGATCTCCTTGGTGTCCTCGAAGATCCGCTGCATCCAGCCCTTGAGCCCGGTGGCGGTGTTCGAGGCTTCGAATTTTTTCCAGGCTTCCTTGACCTGTCCGAAGATATCGGTCTCGCCGATGACCTGGCTCTCCAGGCCCGTGGCCACGCGAAGCATGAACTGGTAGGCAGCCGCGCCGGAATAGATCTCGACGAAACGGGGGATCACCTTTCCGCAGAGCTTGGAGCGCAGCGCTTCTTCGGAGCAAAGCCAGAGCACGCGCTGGCAGGAATCCATGCGGAACTCGCCGGGGAGGAAGCTCTCGATCTCGAACGAGGCGAACTCGGCGTCGTTCGCCGCTTTCACTTTCGTCTTCGAGATGTTCAGCACCCGGAGAGCATCGATTTGCATGTGCTGAAAATACGAAAAAACCGCCGCCTGATTGTCACGGGAGTGTCATGACAGACGCTTTTCCGCAGGGTCTCGTCCAAAACCGGAATTTGACTTTCCTCGTTGTTTCAATTAGTTATCAACAGAAGAAGCTTTGTCCGAATTTCATGACAAAAAATCGAACCACCGAGTCGAGGAAGCGATGCCCTCTCTCACTTTTCTTTCGTGGATGCTCTTTTTCGCGATGCCATCGGTTTTCGGCGGCGAAACCCCGGCCCCTGTCCCACCCACCGATGCGCAACGCCGCTGCGAACGTGATCGTGACTGCGATTTCGCGCGACTGAGCTGCTGCGGTCCTCTCACGCCGATCGCCACCTCGAAGAAGGCCGAGTGGGAATCAAAGCTGGTTTGCTCCGATGTCATGTGCCTCGCGGTCGAGGATCCTCTGCGCTCCACGCATCTCCCCGGCTGCGAGCGCGGGCTCTGCATCGCGAAGCCCATCCCGGACTTCAGCAAGAGCTCGGCCGCGGACTGTGAACGGCTGGATCGGTCGGATGCGAAGAGCATTTGCCTTCAAACCGTCGCGCTCAGCCGCGAGAACTTCGCCCTTTGCCGACGAATTCCCGAAGCCCATCGGCAGCACTCGATCGGCGATTGCCTCATCGGCGTCCTGAGCCTGAAAAGGGCTCGCGGCAAACTCGAAAAAGCGCACTGCGGGCTTGTACGGGAGTCCCAGCCGCCTCTCGGTGAGCGGTGCCTTCACGATCTCGCGCTCCAATCCGGCGATCCTCGCGTTTGCCTGGACTTGAGCGATTCCCAAAAAATGCAGAGCTGCCTCACCGAAACCATGCCCCTCGCCAAGCAAGCGGAGCACTGCCTCCCCTTGGCCAAGCTGCCGGACCTGGGCCTCTCTTACGCTTCCAGCTGCCTCGAAACCGTGGCGGCAAGGGAAAACGATCCGTCCACCTGCGACCGGATCGTCGGCCTGGCGCCCGAGGACCTGACCTTTGGTTCCTGGTTCTCCTGCATCGTGAAAGTCGCGAAAGCCGGAAATCGCCCTGAGATCTGCAAAAAAGTGGTGGAACGCAAGAGGCCTGCGCACTATTCCACCTCCGCCTTCGACGAGAAGGACTGCCGAAGAAGGCTTCGCCTTTAAGTCGCGACAAGCCCGTCCAAGTAATCGTGAGGGGGCTCGCGCGCCATGGATGGCGCCAGCCCGAGCGAAGCGAGGGAGCGCGTGAAGACAGGAGGTCTGTACCCCGACACCGATTACTTGGACGGGCGCTTCTCGGCCTTGTACGCGCATTTCGCGTAGATCACGTGCCGATGCTTCGTCTGCGTGAACTGCTGCTCTTCGAGGATCGCGTTCTGCGCGGCCTCGATCTTCTCGCTGTGGAACTCGAAGATCGCCCCGCAATCCGTGCACACGATGTGATCGTGATGCTCGTCATCGAAAAGCTCGTAGATCACCCGGCGCTGGGAATCGCTCAGCGACTCCTTGAGGATCCGCGCGTCGCAAAGCACCTTGATGCTGCGATATACGGTCGCGGCGCCGATTCCCGGATGCGCCTTCTTCACGCGCTCGACCAGTCCCTGCGCATCGAGATGGCCTCCCGTGGAGAGAATGAGCTCCGCGATCTTCCAGCGCTGCTCCGAATATTTCAGGCCCTTGCCCGAGAGATACGCGCGCAGCCGCCCCTGCCACTCCTCGAGCTTGGCGGCTTTGGGCGCGTCGTGCTCAGCGGGCGCGGGACGTCCGCAAGGGAGATTGCGCGGGCGTTTGGCGAGAGGCTTGGACATGGGGTTCTTATACGTTAAGCTGCAGGGGGAAATCACATGAAAAAAGCATATCCGATCGTCATCTTCGCCGACGGCGCGAGCTCCGGCAATCCCGGGCCCGGCGGCTGGGGCGCCATCGTCGCGCACCCGGACGGGCGCGTGCAGGAGCTCGGCGGCGGAGACCCTTCGACGACCAACAACCGCATGGAGCTCGTCGCGGTGATCCGGGCGCTCCGCTCCGTGGAAAACGAGCCGGGCGCCGTCGCGATCTTTACCGACTCCGTCTACGTGATCCGGGGAATCACCCAATGGGTCTGGGCCTGGCGCAAGCGCGGCTGGAAGACCGCGGAAGGCACGGAGGTGGCCAATCCCGATCTCTGGAAAGCGCTGATGGGCCTGCTCGCCCAGCGCGACAAAAGCTTTCCGGTGGAGTGGAAATTCGTGCGCGGCCATAGCGGCATTCCCGGCAACGAGCGCGTGGATGCGATCGCGGTTTCCTTTTCCAAAGGACGCCCCGTGCCGCTTTATTCGGGATCTCTTCTCAACTATGGCGTCGCGATCCATGACATTCCTGAAAACACCGAGCTTCCCGAGATGCGCCCCAAGGAGGCGCCGAAACCTCCGGCGCATTCCTACCTGAGTTTGGTAGGCGGCACGCCGATGCGGCACAAGACCTGGGCGGAATGCGAGAAGCGCGTGAAAGGCGTCTCCGGAGCGAAGTTCAAGAAAACCGCTTCGGCCGAGGAGGAGGCGCAGGTGCTTTCCTCCTGGGGCTTCAGGCCCGAGCAGCTGAAGTAGGCTTATTTCCTCTTGCCGCCCTTGCCGGCCTTCTTCTTTGTGGCTTTCTTTTTCGCGACGGACTTGGGCGCGGCTTTTCGGCCGGCTCCGCCCCCGGCCTGCTTGAGGCAGGTCTCCAGGGCGGCGATGTAGCCGTACATCTGCAGCGCCTGCTCGTAATATTCGCTCGAGCCGCCCTTGGCGTACTCCTCGTCATCCAGCTTGCAAAGCTCGTTATAGTGTACCTTGGCCGCCTCGAGATGCTCGGCGAGCCATTGCTGATAGCTGATTTTGCCTTCCATGGATCACCCCTGAATCTCATCATGAACGACGCGGGGCCGCTTGTCTAATCAGAAGGACGCCCGGCGCGAGCGCTTGGGCGAGGCGGGACACCAGTTCGGGCGGGGGCCGATGCGGGGGAACCGCCGGCACACCTCCGGCCGCCGCTCATAGACGGTGCAAAGACGGTCTTTCTCGCCCAGAAAGATGCAGTCACGCCCGTTCCGCTGCTCGAGCACGAAGAGCTGGGTTTTCCACTGAAACGCCTGGATGATGCCCTCACGCTCCAGGCGGCGCGCGACCTTCTTGAGCGACTCGGCGGCCTCGTCCTCGGTGACCAGGCCCAGCCGGATCAGATCGGCCGCGCTCGCCTCGACCGGAAGCGTGCAGCAGCCCGCCCAGCACCCTTCGCAGAGGCCCTTGCGGTATTTGATCCAGGTCGAAGGCCGTTGCGCATCGGCCTGACAAGACGCTTTCATGGTGCGGCAGATTAGCGGGGCCTGGCTTGACAGTCAAAGCTCCTTCGGGGCAAATCGGGGGATGTCCTTCGATCCGAACGCCGCTGCCACCTCCGATTCCGGTATTTTCGGCCTCCCTTTCGACGAAAGCCAGGCCGCCCTCGTCTACCTGCCCGTTCCGTGGGAAGCGACGACCTCCTATGGCGGCGGCACCTCGCTAGGCCCTCAGGCCATTCTCCAGGCGAGCCGCCAGGTCGACCTCTTCGACGCCGACGTGAGCAAGCCTTATGAGCCGGGGCTTTTTCTTCGCAACGAAAGCCCTGAGATCCGCGCTTGGAACGAGGAGGCCCGCGCGCTGGCCACCCGGATCATCGAGGCCGCCGGGCTCATCGAAGGCAAGCCGGAGCTTCAGCAGGCACTCGAACGGGTGAACGCCCTGGGCGAGAAGCTGAACGACTCGGTTTACCGCGGCACCCGCGAGCTGCTCGCCGCCGGAAAGCTGGTCGGAGTCATCGGCGGGGACCATTCCGTCCCGTTCGGGGCGCTTCGCGCGATCGCTGAAAAACATCCCTCCTTCGGCATCCTTCATTTCGACGCCCACCTCGACCTGCGGCAGGCCTATGAGGGCTTCACCTGGTCGCATGCCTCGATCATGTACAACGTGATGGAGCGGATTCCCCAGGTCTCCAAACTCGTCCAGGTCGGTATTCGAGACTGCTGCGAGCAGGAAAATGACTACGTCACGGGACAAAAAGGCAGGATTCAGGTGTATTCCGACCGGGACTGCTCGCGCCGCAAGTTCGAGGGCGCGACCTGGGCCAGTTTGGCCCGCGAAATGGTCGCGAATCTCCCCAACGAGGTCTGGGTCTCTTTCGATATCGATGGGCTGGACCCCCGTTTCTGCCCACACACCGGTACACCAGTACCCGGCGGCCTCGACTTCCAGGAGGCGAATTATCTCCTGGGATGCCTCGTGCGCTCGGGCCGGCGGATCATCGGCTTTGACCTGAATGAGGTCGCCCCGGGTCCCAACGGCGATGAATGGGACGCGAATGTCGGAGCGCGCCTGCTCTACAAGCTGACGGGCTGGACGCTCGCCAGCCAGAGCCGGGTCGCCCTTTCCGTCTAATTAGCATTGTTTAATAATTCGCCTACGGGGCTGATTTACAATATCCGCGCGGCTGAGGGATATACCGTAATGCATGAGCGACCTCGCGGACCTGCTGCATAACCAGATCGGACCCGTTCTCGACGCGGTTCAGGACAACATCGCGATCATGGGGCCCGATCTGTCGATTCTCTTCGCTAACAAAGCAACCGCCGATCATTTCAAGTCGACCCGACAGGAGCTCAAGGGAAGGAAGTGCTACACCGTTTTCCAGCCGCGGAACTCGCCTTGCGAAGACTGCCCGGTGGTAGCGGCCTTGAAGACCGGCAAGCCCGCGAGCTGCAGGAAGACCTCGGACACGAGCGGCGCGGACTTCGAGATCTACGCCGCCCCGCTCTCCTTCCAGGGCGAGGTCTTCGGCGCGATGGAATTCGCCAGGGACGTGAGCGCCCGAAGCCGCATCGAGGATTCGGAACGCCGGGCGCAGGAGCTGCTCTCCCAGCTCCAGAAGGCGCTCGCGGCGCGCGACGAATTTCTCTCCATCGCCTCGCACGAGCTGAAGACCCCTTTGACGGCGCTCCGGCTGCAGACCGATCTCCTCACGCGATTGCTCACTCGCACGCCCGAGGACGTCCCCCGGGAGCGGATCATCGAATCTCTCCGGCGTACCCGCGCGGATATCGATCGGCTCACGGGCCTCATCGACGACCTCCTGGACGTCACCCGGATCAGTGCCCGGAAGCTGGCCTTGACGCCCGAGACGTTCGATCTCGTCGAGCTTGGGCGCGACGTCGCCGATCGCTTCGACTATGCGATCGCCTTTGAAGCACCCCCCTCACTCCCGGGATGCTGGGATCGCGGCAGGATCGATCAGGTCCTCACGAACCTGCTCTCAAATGCCGTTAAATACGGCGCGAAAAAGCCGGTGGCGCTGGTTCTCCGCCTCAACGGGCCGCTTGTGGAAATCGCGGTGCGGGATCAGGGAATCGGTATCCCGCCCGAACACCACGGGCGAATCTTCGAGCGTTTCGAACGGGTGACCGAAAACGAAGCCATCAAGGGCTTCGGCCTGGGCCTCTGGATCGTGCGCAATATCGTCGAGGCACACCGCGGCCGGATCGCCGTTGAAAGCCAGCCGGGCCAGGGCTCGACCTTTACGGTTTCGCTGCCGCTCACTCCTCGCTCATGAACGGGTAAGCCACGCTCTTGGGCGGGACGAACGTCTCCTTGATCGAGCGCGGCGAGAGCCAGCGCACGAGGTTCAGCGCGCTGCCGGCCTTGTCGTTCGTGCCCGAAGCGCGGCTTCCGCCGAAGGGCTGCTGGCCGACCACCGCGCCCGTGGGCTTGTCGTTGATATAGAAGTTGCCGGCCGCGCCCCGCAGGCGCGCCGACATCTTCTCCACGGCGTAACGGTCCTGCGAGAAGATCGCGCCGGTGAGCGCGTAAGGCGTCCCCTCGTCGCAGATCTTGAGCGTCTCATCGAGCTTGGCGTCCTCGTAGACGTAGACCGAGAGCACGGGCCCGAAGATCTCCTCGACCATGCTCTTATACTCCGGACGCTTGGCCTCGATCACCGTGGGCTCGACGAAGTAGCCCGTATCCATCCGGGCGTTGCCGCCCACGACGATCCGCGCGTCCGCGGAGTCCTTCGCGTGGCTGAGGTAGCCCTGGATATTTTCAAACGACGCTTGGTCGATCACCGCGTTCACGAAGTTGCGGAAGTCGCGCACGTCGCCCATCTTGAGCGCGCGAATGGTCTCGATCAGCTGCTCCTGCACGCGCGGCCAGAGCGAGCGCGGAATATAAGCGCGCGAGGCCGCCGAGCATTTCTGGCCCTGATACTCGAAAGCGCCGCGCACGAGCGCGGTCACGAGCGCGTCGACGTCCGCCGAAGGATGGGCGAACACGAAGTCCTTGCCGCCGGTCTCGCCTACGAGCCGCGGATAGCAGCCGTAATTGGCGATGTTGTCGCTCACCGTCTTCCAGATCGAGTTGAAGGTCGCGGTGGAGCCGGTGAAATGGACCCCCGCGAGCTCCCGCATCGGCAGCAGCGTGCGCCCGATCTCCGCGCCCTGCGCCGGCACGAGATTGATCACGCCGTCAGGCAGCCCTGCTTCGCGGAAGAGCTGCATCGTGTAGTGGGCCGCGAGCATCTGCGTGTTCGCCGGCTTCCAGACGACCGTGTTGCCGAGCATCGCCGGCGTGCTGGGCAGGTTGCCCGCGATCGCGGTGAAGTTGAACGGCGTCACCGCGAGCACGAAGCCATCGAGCGGGCGATAATCGGTGCGGTTCCAGATGCCCGGCGAGGAGATCGGCTGGGTCTGGAGGATCTGCTGATAGAAATGAGCGTTGAATCGCAGGAAGTCGATCAGCTCACAGGCCGAGTCGATCTCCGCCTGGTAGGCGTTCTTGGACTGGCCGAGCATCGTCGCGCAATTGAGGATGTCGCGATAAGGACCGGCCAGGAGATCAGCGGCCTTGAGGAAAATCGCCGCGCGATCCTGCCAGGGCATCGCCGCCCAGGCCGGCTTGGCCTTCATCGCGGTCTCGACCGCCGCGCGCATCTCGGGCTGCCCGGCCACATGGAAATCCGCGAGCACCTCGCGATGCGAGTGCGGCATGACCACCTGGCGCTTGGTCCCGGTACGGACCTCCTTGCCACCGATCACGCAGGGAATCTCGATCCGCTCGGCCGCCATGGCTTTGAGCCTAGCCTTGAGGCTCGCCCGGTGGGCGTCTCCAGGCGCGTAGGCGCGAACCGGTTCGTTTACGGGATGGGGAACGTGAAAAGTGCCGTCCGACATGATTGGGCTCCGATCGCAGGTTTTGCCTACCGGATATCATAAAGTGCGGACGAACCAAACCCCCTGCTCCTGCGAGATCTCATGGAGCTCCGGGGTCTTGCCGCCGAAGTACTCCTGCACGGCCTTCCGGCAGCCCTCGAACGTATTGTAATCGTCGATGATCACGCAGCCGCCGGGCGCGACCTTGGGATAGAGCTGCTCGAGGCAGACCTTGGTCGAGGCGTAAAAATCGCCGTCGATCCGCAGCAGGGCGATCGGGCCCATTTCCGGAACGGCCACGGGGAGCGTCTCCTGAAACCACCCCTTGAAAACACGCACGCGCGAGAGGTCCGCGCGGAAGCGCCTGAGGAGCGTCACGAGGAACTCCGGCGTGGCCACGTTCGTGCCCACCGGGGCGAGCTTGCCGCCGAGCCTTCCGCGTGCAAGCGCGCTCGAATGCCCGCAGCTGTCCTCGGCGGTGCCCTCGGGCATCCCTTCGAAGGAATCGAAGAGCCAGGTCGTGCGCTTCCGCCCGGCCGGGCTGTCGCAGATCAGCGCGGCGACCCCGCCGCGCCATACGCCGCATTCGACCAGATCGCCCGCGATTCCGTCGTGCTCGATGCGGTCGAGGAGCTGGAACAGCGTTTTCAGGCCCGGAGGCGTGACTTGCGTATAACGTGCGATTCCCATGACCTTTGCCAGGCGCGAGGGCGAGAATTCGCGCGCGCGCAAGGCCCGCCAGTTGCGAAGCAGGTATCTCGCGCCGAAAAGCCCGTCTTTCGCCAGGTCCACCGGTCCGTTGCGGCTCGGGAGCGCCGCGAGCTCAAGTGCTTTCAAAGGGCAGTTCCTCCAAGGAGCCGAGCCGCATCAGCGCGCCCGCGAAAAACCAGAAAAACGCGGCCTCGGGGTTATAGAGAATTCCCTCGGCCCCCCAAAGCCCCACGACAATCGCGATCAGGGGGCAGAGCAGGGCCGCTTGCAGGGCCTGAGTTTCCGGATCGCGCGTACGCCGAATGAAGAGCGCGCCCTTGCCGAGGATCGCCAGGATCAGAGCCGTCAGGAAGGCCGAACCCGGGACCCCGAGCTCCGCGATGGTCGCCGCCCAGAAGTTATCGGAGAAGAAGTAGCCCGCCGGGAAGAACGGGTCGGCGAGCGCGAGATGATAGAACTTGCCGCCGGCCGCGCCGGTGCGCGACATCCCGGCCCCGAGCGGCACCGTCTCCGCGAAGGAGACGATGCGATCGGAAGTGCCGCGGCGGGCGTTAGCCGATTTCTCGTAATCAAAAAGGCTCAGCGTCCGCTCGATGGCGCGCGTGTTATCCTGGCGCTCCCCGACCCAGCGCTGCGTGAGGTTCGGCAAGGCGAACATCAGGAGCGCGGCTGCCGCTGGCACCGCGATCAGGATCCGTTTGCGGTTCTCCGCCGAGGAATACCAGCCGGTCAGGAGCAGGAAAAGCCCTCCCCCCACGATCGACTTCAGGAGCGAGGCGCGGATCTGGCAGAGCAGCAGCAAAAGCGTCGCCAGCGGAATCAGGCCGCCCATGAGAAGCTTCACGAACCAGCTCCGGGCGGTCACCAGAAAATAGACGATGAACGGCGCGCCCAGAAACGTCAGCACCGAGGGCCCGCCCGGCAGATGCGTCGTGCCGAAAGGGCGGAACGCGAAGCCGTCGAACTTCGAGAGCGGGGCCGCGTAGTTCGGGCTGATCGCGAGCACGCTCGAGGGCCCTTTCCAGGCCTGGAGCAATCCGGTCGCGACCTGGATCGCGATGGTGAGCACCCAGATGGCCATGAACCATTCCACGCTCCGACGGCTCTTCGCGAGGTAAAAACCGAAGATGTACAGGATCAGCATGGTGACGTAGACCTTCACGCCCGCGAGCGAAGGCACCATCCCGAGCGCGTAGGGATTGAAGAACTGGATCACGAACCAAAGCAGGTGAAGCGCGAAAAGCGGCTTGAGCGGAGGGAGCACCTCGGGAACGGAAGCCCTGCGAAGGAACGCGGCGAGCAGCCAGCGGCCGGTGAGCGCGAGGACGAGGAGATCCGCGCCCACGTGAACCACGGGATTGTAGCCGGTGAGGATCTTGGCCATGCCCTCGAAGCCGAGGTAAGCGAAAAGGATGCGGACCGCCCAATGATAAGGCAGCGCGAGGACCGCGCCGGCGACCGCGCCGAACACGACCAGGAAGAGATTTTTCAGCGAGACGCCCTCGTAAAGGAATCCGAAGAGAAACGCTCCCGCCGCGACGAGCGCAAGCACCATGGCCTGCTGCCTGGAGTTCCCCATCACCTTACCTAGTCTAGCAGATCGCCGCTTGAAACGTTCTCGGCGAAATTTGCCTACCGCGAGAGGACTATCCCACCCAGCTCGGGCTCGCGGGGGACATCGTGTCCACATCAAACCCTCGCTGGGACCCTCCTGGTCCCGCTCGGTTCAGCTCGCCGAGCTGGGTGGGATAGTCCTCTCGCGCCTGTGCTTGTCTGGGCCCGCAGCGCGGGCCTGAGGTACTTTTCATTGGATCGGTCAGCTTGATGGGTCCTCAAAGCTCTCTGGGGGTAGAGTCTTTCTGCGATGCCGTTGGGACTATGGCTCCATGCGGAGACCCCTTGAGATCACAGCACTCGATGATTCCGAACGAGTGAGGCAAAGCCGCATGTGCACAGAGGATCAACAAAAACGACGGAGCCGTTGAAAAGGGATCCCCGTCTTCAAAGTCACGCGTCTAGAAGTTTTACATCCCCTGTCTCATTCGCCTTTGAGAAACTCTCCTAAATATCCAAAAAAGTCGGTCTATTCCTCATTGTAGGTCACTTTTGACCCAGGCGTCTCAACGACTGGCACGCACTTGCATATCTATCCCTCAAAGAAAGAAAGTGAGGGTGTAACAATGGGAAAGACCTTGGCGAGCTACGGATTTTTGATTATCCCAGGGCTCATTCTGAGTGCAACGACCTTTGCCGCAGAAGACGCGCAAAAAGTTTCGGTAGCCGAAAAAAAAGGCGGGCTTAAGTTGGTGACTCAAACGATTCAGCCCAAGCCTGCCGAGATTAGCGATGCGTACAAGATTCAGTACGTAGTTCAGCAAATGGGGGGAAATGCCACCGAAAGCGTTTCCGAATTCAATGGCCCCATTCTCTTGGATCATTACGATGATCCGTCAAATATTCCCATTGTGGAAATGAAGATCGGGGGCGTGAAAAAATTGCTTGTCCGTCTTCCACGCAGCATTCCGGGAGCAGGGCTGAAGAAAGACCAGTTAATCCTGATTCAACCCCAGAATCTGACTTACATTGATAAGAGCGTGAAGTACACGGTATTGGATTCCTACATGAACATTTTGAATCCATACAGGAAGATCGCCCTAGAGTCCTGCTCTATGACGGGCTCAGTCGAAATGGCGGCGGTAAAATCCGTATTTCCTGAGATCTCCAAGGAGATCGTCGCTTATGTCGAAGTGGACCGCGCGCAATTCGATAAAAGCGTGAGAGACTATGCTCGTAGAAATAATGCAGAGCAACTTTGTGATCAACCTGAACGGACGCCTTTCGCAAAGGCCGGGACGATTCTCAAAGAGGAATACATGGTTTCGGAGAACTATGTGAAGCCTGAATTCCAGATTCAAAGGCTTGAAGAGCCCGCGCAGGTCCAAGTGTCCTCAAGAGCCGGCAAATAATGCGAGTGACAGGGGTATTAGCCGCGGTTCTGCTTTGCCATGCGAACTGCGGGATCGCCGCCCCCTCAGGCTCGCCTTGTGACCTAACGGAGCGTCCGAAGGGAATGGATCTCATGGAGTATGCCTTCGCGATCCAGGAGGCGGTGGAGGCTCCGAAAAAGTCAGCGAATGATGTTCGAGAGTGCATCGCGCTCGATAGCCTGGGACGAAAGGAATCCTCGCGTAGGAACGAAAAGGGAAGCGCGCATTTGTTTGTTCAGCTTGGGTACTTTGATGACCCCGACACAGGTGATCGATCGTCGATCGATTATCAGATTGCTGAAAACTTCGTTCGCTATCTGAGTTTCTGCGGCTTTTCTCAAGAAGAGTCTTCCTCCGTTAGTCATCGCACGTTCATGAAAGACGGCATAATCAAAGTCACCCTGGGTCTTGCGAGCCGCGAGGGACGCTTCGATCGGGAATTTTCAAATTCGGCCCGGCGTGAGTTCTTTCAGACGCTGCGGAATGGTGGTGTGGATTACCTGATCACCGTAGGACACTCCCGGCATGGCCGTGGATTGGATCTCTATCCGGTTAACTTGGGCTCGAAGAATGTCATCCCCGTTTACTCAGAACAGTTTTACAAGGAAATGCCTGCAAGCGTGAAAGGTATTGCCTTGCTCGGATGCGATAGCAAAAGGCATCTCTCTACCCAGGCTACCCAGGCCAGGAGAGAAGGCCAAGCTTACAAACTCATTGACGTTCAAGGCTTGTTTTATAGCCAAGATGGCGTCAAACGGATTTTCGAAACTCTTGATCGGTTTTAGTCGCTGGTCGGCCCGGTACGTGCCCTGCAGACAGTTTCTTCACCAGAAGCTGATGGGCCCCATTGGTCAAAGGGGTTGGGCTGCTAGTCCTTTTATGTAGGTCTCAGCTTGTTTTGGATTTCGGAAGTGAAGCACCTTGAGATGCGAATACTCCGGGAGGGAAAGCAGCTCAGGATATTCCTTTTTCCTTCGGTGATAAGTTTGGAGAACCCACACCAGGATCGACTCCCTGCTCAGGAAAGACCTTCGGATTGATTCTCGATTACCGTTCCAAAGGCGTTCTCGGATAACCGCCCGCCTTATTGTACGAAACAAGGCGCGGCCGAAGATGATGTAAAACGGGTAATCCAGCCAGATGAGGGTATCCGCCTTCGTCCACGTGGTATCCCGCACTTTGCCATAGTTGCCCTCAACCACCCACGACGGAGCTTGAAGAGCCCGCTCCACTCGCTCCCTAAAAACTTCTATCGGGGCTTGAACCCAATTGGGTTCCCAATATAGGGCGTCGAGTTCGATATGCGGAAACCCCAAAACACCGGCGACGCGCCTGGCAAAGGTGCTCTTTCCGGAACAGCTTGTTCCAACAATGACGATCTTTTGCGGGTGAGACGCGGCGTCCATGTGTAAGCATGAATACAGCGCATAAGAATGCGGGTAAAGATGAGATCCGAACCTCAAGCAGCGTCCTATCCAAAGAGAGTACCTCCGGACCGCAAAGCGGGCCTCGTCACAGCACGGAGCGAGGAGACTACCTCACTCTCTTCCCCGAGCTGAGCCGAGCGGGACCAGGAGGGTCCCAGCGAGGGTTTGTTGTGGACAGGATGTCCCCCGCGAGCAGGAAGAGAGTGAGGTAGTCTCCTCGCGGGCTCAGCGCAGCATGCGTTGCCAGAACGTCCGCGCCGCCTTGCGCGCCGAAGCGCACTGGTTGGCGTACAGGGCGGTCGAGCTCGCGTAGATGATCGGGTTCATGAGATCGGCCGGATCGTTGACGTGAAGGAGGTTGAGATAATGTCCGAGCTCATGGGCGATGATGTTGGCGTAGGTGCCCACCGAGCGCTCGAGAATGGCACCGTAGGGACCGCTGCCGGGCATGGAGGTCCAGGCGTTGGCCCCCGTATCGCCCAGCCCGCCGGTGCGATCCCAGGACCCCGTAGTCGTCACCAGAAGCGTCTGTCCGTTGCCAAAGGCCTCGCGGATCTCATCGAGCTCCGGATAATCGGCCGTACGAAAGCGCAGGCCGCTGCTCTCGGGATTGACCGGCAGATATTCCTCGATCTGGAAGCCCAGGTTGCACCTCGCCCAGACGGAGTTGATCTGCCGTACGTTGCGGATCGCCTCCTCGCGCGAAACGAGCGGCACGCCCGCGGCATCCCGATACACGACGTATCGGAGCGCCAGGCAGACGCGCTCCGGATCGCCGTTGCGGCAGCTTTCGCCGGTGACGGGCGGATCGGGGTCCGTATCCGCGGCGCCGCGCACCGGGTTCATGCCTGAATCGAAGCCCGCCGGCGCGCGATCGCCGAGCGCGGGCTCCGAATCGGTGGCCCCGCAGCCCCCGGTCACGGTAAATAGCAGGAGAATCATTGCCGGCAGACGGCCCCGGAAACGCAACTTCGATGTCCTCTCTCGCGACTTCCATCCCGGAAATCACGAAAACGGTAACACGCGCGGATAAAGCCGCAAGGGTGAACCCTTCCCGGCCGCTTCGATTTAGAAAATGGAACTCAGCGCAGGAAGAGCCGGAGCAGGAGAAACCCGCCGCCGGCGAATAGCACCACGGCCGCGATCGGGTACTCGCCGACCATTCGGGCGCTCGGGTGCTGAAGCGCGATGCTCCCGGCGATGAGCAGGCCCGCGATCACGACGCTCAGGCTCATGCGCCTGCCGTTGAGGTCCATGGTGTGCCGGATTTCCAGGAGATCCGGGGACTTGATCTCGAAGGCGAAATCATTGCTGTTGAACTTGCGGAACATCCAGCGCACCTGACGGGGCAGGACCTGAAGGAGCGTTGCCAGCTCCTTGCCGACCCACAGCATCTCCTTCGAGAGCCTCTGAGGCGAGTACTGGTCCTTCACCAGATCGCGGACCATCTGCTCACTCGCCGAAATCATGTCGAAGTCCGGATCGAGCGTGCGGCCCATTCCCTCGAGCGTGAGGATCGCCTTGAAGACGATCATCCAGTCGCCCGGAACCTTGATGCTGTACTTCGTCGCGATCTTGGTGGCCTCGATGAGGATGCGGCCGACATTGAGCTCCCCGAGCGAAAGCCCGATGTACGGCGAAAGCGTGTTGCGCACCTCGCGCTGAAAGCCGTCGAAATCGATCGATGGTCCCGACGCCCCGAGATCCGCGTACTGGTAACAGAGATTCTCGTAATCCTCGGTGAGCAGCGACATCACCATGGCCGCGAGCTGGTCGCGCGAGCGCTGCGAGAGCCTCCCCACGATCCCGAAATCGATGATTCCCAGGCGATCGCCCGGAAGCACGAAGAGGTTCCCCCCGTGCAGATCGCCGTGGAAAAGCCCGTCCATCATCACCGACTTGAAGAACGCGCGCGCGCCCACGTCCACCACGCGCTTGCGGTCGATCCCGGCTGCCTCCATCGCCTTGAGGTCGTTGACCCGGATGCCTTCGAGCTTCTCGAGCGTCAGGACCTTCTTCGTGCTGAGGGGCTTGTACACCTTGGGAATCACGATCTCCGGGAATACCTTCATGTTCTCGGAGATCTTGCCCATATTGTTGGCTTCGATCACGAAATCGAGCTCGTACGCGAGGGTCCGGAAGAACTCGTCGACGATCACCCTCGGGCCCACGATCCGGGTCTCCGGAACGTACTTTTCGAGCAACCCCGCCAAAAAGGCCAGGAGCGAGACGTCCGTCTCGATGATCTTCTCGATCTCGGGGCGTTGAACCTTCACCACGACCTTTTCGCCGGTCGGAAGCGTCGCCTCGTGCACCTGCCCGATACTCGCCGCCGCCAGCGGACTCTCCGCGAAGCTCGCGTAGGCCTCACCGAGGCTTCGGCCGAGCTCCCGCTCGACCGCGACCTTGACCGCCGAAAACGGCAGTGGCTGGACGTTGTCCTGGAGCTTGGTGAATTCCTCGATATAGCTTTCGG
The DNA here is from genome assembly GCA_023701205.1 of Oligoflexia bacterium. Classification (GTDB taxonomy): domain Bacteria; phylum Bdellovibrionota; class UBA1018; order UBA1018; family UBA1018; genus JAMPXJ01. The sequence continues at coordinate 17,183 of JAMPXJ010000022.1, read as the reverse complement.
GGAAGATATCCGGACGCGTGGAGATCAGTTGCCCCAGCTTGACGAAGGTCGGGCCCAGCTCCTCGAACGACTCCCGAAGGCGCACCGGCACGGTCTTCTCCGCCTGGGACTCGGCGAAGGCCGCCAGACGGGCCGGGAGGAACTTCCCCAGGTTCATCCGGTCGACGATGTCAACGAAGCCGTGCTTGGCAAGGACGCTCAGGATCTGGCGGAGCCGCTGGACGTTCTTGACGGCCTGGCCGAGCTGCCGCCCCGTGCGGAAGATCTGCATCCCTCTCAGGATGACAGCGGCGGCCGGCACCGTCAACGCGGCTAAATTTGCCTAACCTGAGCAATTCACGACATGTGCCCCGACTCGCTGTATAATATCGGGTGAGAGGATATGCCCATGAAGATCACTTTCAGTCGGTGGTTCCCTGCCCTTTTCCTCACGGTCGCGCTCGCGCCTTCCGTCGCTTCAGCCGAAACCTGCGACCAGCGGCTCTGTGCGAAGACGATGGAGCTCAACCAGGTTTCCTCCAAGAAAAAGCTCACCCCCGCCGAGATCAAGGACACCTGCTCCGATCCCACGGTGCTCGAGGCGCTGGTCGGTCCCAGCGATCCCGATCCGGGAAAGCTCAGCTGCATCCCCTCGGCGAACCAGGAATACCTTACCTGCGGCTCGATCGTTTACAAACGCGATACCTCGGGTTCGGCTACCGAGAAGCTCTCCAAGGAGCTCAAGGAGAAGCTTCCGGGCGGGGCTGACAAGCCCGCCGCCTCAGGCGAAGGCTCCTCGGGCGCGGCTCGCTAGCTACTTGCTTTCGACCAGACCGAAGTCGATCTGGCGCTTGTCCACGTCCGCGCGCAGAACGCGCACGCGCACGCGATCGCCGATCTTGAACGTCCGCTTCTTGCGACGGCCGTAAAAGATCATGCGGTCCTCATTGAACTGATAGAAGTCGTCCATCATCGAGTCCCGCGAGATCATCCCCTCGACAAAGGGCTCCGCAAGCTCCGCGAAAAGACCCGTCTCGATCATGCCCACGATCCGGGCGTCGAACTCGTTGCCCACCTGAGGCACCATCGCGCGCACCTGCTTGAGTCGGATGGCCTCGCGCTCGGCGTCCGCGGCCAGGCGCTCGCGATAGCTGCAGTGATCGCAGATCTCGGCGAGCTCCTGCTCGAGCTCCTCGCGTCCGCCGGGCCCGCCTTTGCGCCCCTTTTTCCGCTCGCCCTGGAGCGCTAGCCGCAACAGCCGATGCACCACGAGATCCGGATAACGCCGGATCGGGCTCGTGAAATGGGTGTATCCCTCCGACGCCAGCCCATAGTGGATTCCATGGGTGGAGCTGTAGACGGCCTGCTTCATCGAGCGCAAAAGCGCGATGTTCAGGAGCGCCTGCGCCGGGTGTCCTTCGAGCCTCGTCACAATCTCGGCCAGGACCTTGGGCGAGGAGGCGCGCTCGAGCTCGAAGCGCACACCCACGTTCGCCGCGAGCTGCTGGAACGACTCCAGCTTCTCGGCCGAAGGTTCCTCATGGATACGGTAGACGAACGGCCAGCTGCGCTCCATCATCCAGTGGGTCACGGCCTCGTTGGCCGCGATCATGAACTCCTCGATCAACCGATGCGCATCGAGCCGCCCGCGCTGCCGGATCGAAATGACCTCGCCATCCGGAGCGACGTTGAGCTCCGCCTCGGGCAGATCGAAGTCGATCGAGCCGCGCGCCGCGCGCGCGCGCCGCAGCTCCTTGTAGAGCTCGAAATGCGGCGCATACTGCCAATGCCGGTCCTTCCCGTTGAGCGCCCATTCCGCCTGAATCTCGTTGTAGGTCGCGCGGCGCTTGCTCTGGATCACGGCTTCCATGACCTCGGTGCGCAGGCGATGGCCGGAATGATCGAACTCCATCCGGGCCACCATCGCCAGGCGCGGCTCCCCGGGGCGCAGCGAGCAAAGATTCTCGGAGAGGGCGCGCGGGAGCATGTGAAACGCGCGCTCGGGAAAATACACGCTCGTGCCACGCGAGCGTGCCTCCTGATCAAGCGCATTGCCGTCGCGCACATAGTGGCTCACGTCCGCGATCGCGACCCAGAGGATGTGGCCTGATTTGTGGCGCTCGACGAAGACCGCGTCGTCGAAATCGCGTGCCGTCTCGCCATCGATCGTGATGAACGGCATCTCGCGCAGATCCGCGCGCCCATCGAGATCCCGGCCCGGAACCTGGAGGCGCATCCCCTCGGCCTCGCGGATCGAAGCGTGCGAATGCTCCTCGACGAGGTTGAACTCGGCCGCGATCATGCCCACGTCTGCCGACGCCGGCAACGTCGCGCCGTAGACTTCGGTGGCTTCGGCCGTCACCGGCAACGGGCCAGACTCGTGGAACTGCAGCTTCGCCCGGATCCAGTCCCCGGTCTTCGCGCCCGGCGCGCCCTTGGGCAAATAGACCTCCTCGCGCGCGCGCTTGCGCTCATAGACGACCCAGCCGCCCTTGGAGCCGCTGGTCGCATGCGGAGTGTAGCGCCCCACGAGCTCCCGGAAGCGATGCTCGAGCACGCGGATGTCCACGACCTGCCCGCGGCCGGCCAGCGTGACCTCGACGCGATCGCCATGGAAGAGCGCCTCGGCATCGCGCGGATTGACAAAGGCGTCCTCGCGCTTGCGGTCTTCGAAAAGGAGAAAGGCGAAGCCCTTGTGATTCTTGTCGACCGAAGCTTTGAGCTTCAGCGGCGCGTGCGGCTTGCCATGCTTGAAGTGCTTGGCAGCACGCCTGCCGGCCCGATCTTCGCGAGCGTGAGTCCCTTCCGAATGGGCTTTGCCGGCCTTCTTCTTGCCGAAACCCTTACCCTGGCCGCCTTTGGAGCGTTCGGCCGTATCGTGCGCGCCTTTACCGTGGCGGTCCTTGCCGGGGCGGTTCTTGCCGTGCCGGCTCTGGCCTTGTTCGCCCTGGCCGTGCCCACCCTTGCCCGAACCGCGGCGCTCCTGCGCCGGCGCGTGGCCGGAGGCTTCGCCTTTGGGTTTCGGGCCGCCATGCACGCGGCCACTGCGATCTTTGAACTGGAATCCTGACTTTCGTTTCATCTCAGAGCCTCACGGCTCCGAGTCTAGCCGAAACTCAGGGGCATTGATAGCTTCGTCCCTGCGCGTCTTCGCAGCGCGTGACCGTGAAGTGGCCATCCGCCTTCGCGCAGAGGTTATTGCTCGCCGGAGCGTTGAAGCCGATCCTGAGCAGACCGTCGTTGTTGATCACCTTCGGCGCCGCGGCCGAGATCTCCTTGCCGAGGAAGAAGACTTCCACGCCGTCGCTGCCCATGAGGCCCGCGGGCTGGCCGAGATTCAGCGGCGCGCCCGCGCCATCGACTCCATAATCGGAGCAGGTATCCGTATCGATCGAGGTGCCGCAAAGCTTGAACCACTTCGAGTCAAATAGGCAGCTGGTGTCGTACTGGAAGTTGCCCCAGGTGCCCGAGCCCGAGTAGCTCAGCTTGTCGCCGCGCCGCAGGCGGAAGTTCGTCGAATAGCCTCCGGCCGGATAGCCTGGGTTGAGGACGGTGAAGGGGGCGCTGTAGGCGCCATAGCCACCGAAGCCCGCGTCCACTTGGATCGAGATCTTGCAGTATTGTGTTCCGTTCAGCGGAACGACGGCGCCCCCGTAGGACCAGCACGCGGAGTTGAAATCCGGCGCCCAGAAGCAAGGCGAGCCGCCAATGCTGAAGGTGCCGTTCCCGCAGCTATTCACCGTCGACGAACCCGGAATCGAGCCCACCGGCGGAGGCACGACGCCCGCGCCACCATCCTCGCTCGCGCGCCCGCAGCCAACGCTGGTCAGCGCGAAAAGAATCCCCGCCGAAACGGCGATCTTCTTCCAGTTCTTCCAATGCGAGTTTTTTCCAAGGGCTTTCATAAAAATTCGCTCCGTCGAGTGACGAGGAATTCACGCCCCGTGCCAAGGCGGACACACACGAGGCTCGCCCCTGGAAATGCCGTGATTCCAAAGGAATAGGTGAGGGCGTAATTCTTGGGAATTCGAAAGCCCTGTCAACGAAGTAGGCAGGCGGAAGGCTGCGTAACAGGAAAAAAGCCAAAGGGCCCGGCCACAGCGTGGCGCGAGCCCTTTCGCGTAATCTTGTTTTGCGAGTCGATCAGAAGACCAGCGTATCGCCGCTCTTCGCGGTGCTGACGCAGACCTCGTACTTCAGGCCGTCGGCCTTGAAGTCCCCGGGAATGCCGTCCAGCCACGCGCGCGCGGCGGTCGGGCAGGACCCGATGCAGGTGCACATCTCGCGCGTCTCCTTCTTCGCGGCATCGTCGAGCGCGCTGTACGGCTTGCCGCTCTTGATCTGCGAGATCGCGTCGAGCGTCGCCTCGGCGCGCGCCGCTTCGGCACTCATGCCGCCCTTCAGTTTGGATTGATAGCCGGCGCGGGATTTGGAGAGCACCTTGTCCACACCGGCCAGGGAGTCCTTCGTCCAGCCCTTGTCATTGAGGAGCTTGGCGATGTCATCCACGTTGCTCTGGCCGTTGCGAGCGAAGCCCAGACCGACGCGGGCGGCGAGGCGCGCGCGCTCGGCGTGCTCCTTGATCTGCTCGGCCGTCGCGTTGGGCGGCAGCGGATTGAGCTTTTCAAAAGTCTCTTTCAGGCGCTGCGCGAAGGCCTTGCGCTCCGCTGGCGACAGGCTCGCCATCGACTCGCCGATCTCCTTCACGATCGCCGCATCCGGCACCGCCTCGGTGCCGAGAAGACCCTTCTTGCCCATCTCATCGACCACGTCATCCAAAGTCGAGAGCGCGGCCTTGTCGCCTTTCAGGGACTTCTGCACTCCTTTCAGCGCCTTGAGGGCGCCGCTCATCTCCTTGCCTTGGCGGGCGAGCATCGCGCCGCTCAGGCCTGCGATGCCGCCGATGACGGCTTTCATTCCGATGAGGTTCAATGGTGCCGTGGCCGCCGCGAGGGAGCCCACGCCGATGTCCTCCTTGGCCTCGTCATAGCGGGTCAAGCCGGTCTTGAAGTTGCGTTCGCTGCGCTGGGCGACTTCGATATCATGCTTCGTCCAGAGCGAGCCGCCCGCGATGCCGATGCCCGCGGCCGTCGCGGCCGCAGCGGTCGTGCTCATCGCGACCTTGCCACCGGTCAGGAGCGCGGCAGCTTTGGGGCCGAACGCGCCGACACCCATGGGAAGCGTGATCAGGCCCACCATTCCGACAACAGAGGTCTGGCCTTTCACCGCGGCCACTTCGTTCAGAATCGCGGTGGCGACCGCGCAGCTCGAGGGATCGCGCTTGGCGTTCTCCTCGGCCAGCACCTGTTCCATCACGGCCGTATAGCCGGCAAAACGGAAGAGGTTGTCATCCATCTTCGAGGAATCAAGATTGAGCTCGTTGGAGGCCAGGGCTTCCTTCGACTCCTTGAGGGACTTCTGGGCGTCGTCGAACATGTCTCCGAGCGCTTTCTGAAAGACGGCGTCCGAAGGCTTGTCGTTCGCGAGATAAGCGAGCTGGGGAGCATCGGCGAGCCGCTTGAGGTAGTCGCTCATCGCCGAGGCTTTGAACTCACTCATTTTTTTGCGAACGAAGGCCTGCTCGTTCTTGAGATCTTTCAGGCGCTGGCGCTCCTTCTCGGCATCAGCGCCCTTCAGGCCGCGCTGTTCGATCACCCTCTCGATCTCCGCGGCATAGTCCGCGCGAGCCTGCTGATATTCCTGCTTCATGGCTTTGTCGAGCTGTTCGCGCTCATCGCCCTGGAAAACCGCGCCACTCGGAACGATCACGCCCGGAGCCGCTTTAAGCTCGGAGTTCATGTAGATCTTGTGATCGTTACGCGCGAGGGCGGCGAGCTCCTTGCTAGGATCCACCGTCGTCAAACGTCCGAGCGAGAACCGGAACGAGGAGCCGTTCTCACGGATCTTCGCCAGAAATCCTTCTTTCATTTCGGCGCAGTTCCAGTTCTTCCCATTCGGGGTCGGGGGCACGCCCTTCGCACAGATGCGAAGGAACGCCAGCTCTTCCACGCTCCGCTCCAGGTTTTTCACGGCGCGCTCGCCAACTTTGGCGAGGAACGCATTCGCGGTGAGAGTGCCCGAGAGGTTCTCGCCCAGCTTGCCTTTGAAGGCCTTGAACATCCCCGTGCTCGGCATCGTCTGCACCGGAGTCTTGTCTTTGCAGTTGGTGTTGTATTGTTCCCAGAAACCTTTGTTCTTCTGGTACGCCTCGTCCTCGACCAGGACGACGCTCTTGCATGAGCTCAGCGGAGAGCTCTGGGCACCCCGCTTCTGCAGATCCTCATACGTGAGCTTGGACATATCGGGCACGTCGGACTCGGACGATGCTGCCTTCGGGGCTGCCTTCTTCGGCGCGCGGAGCTGAGGCGCCCGTTTCATCGCATCGTAGCCTACCTGCGGGCCAGCGCCCTCTGCCCACGCGGGCGGCGCAACCGTCGCTGCGACGAACGCGAGGATGTTCAACTGCGCCATGAGCCGGACAGAGCTTTTGTCGTATAAGGATTTCATCGCCAGGGTTTCCTTTGTTCTTGGAATGATCCAAAGTTTATCACCCAGCTTATCGACCGGATAGCGTCGGGAGTTTAATTCTCTTTCAAATTAGCGGGATCGGATAGGAGTTCGAGCGACACTCCAAAGTCATTTATCTGATTTTAAAGGTTTTTTTCTTCTCCGCCCGTCGGCTCCCGCCGCGCCCGCAGCCCCCGCAGCTGGGCCAGGTCGAAGACCCAGGGGAAGTGTCGTTGCACGAAAACCGCGACCTTTCCGTGGAACGTGATGATCGCTTCTTTCTTCCGGCGCGCGATCGCGCGGACCATGTGGCGCGCGGCGGTCTCGGCGGGCATGACCAAACCCGGATAAACGGGATCGGAAGCCTCGGCGCGCAGCACGCCTCGATTGTCCACGCGGCGGATATCGCTTTGGACGAAGCCCGGGCTGATCAGCGTGACGGCCACTCCCTGTGGCGCGAGCTCGAAGCGCAGCGCCTCGGCGAGCGCCCGCACGGCGAACTTGCTCATCGAATAAGGAGAGCTCCCCGTGAGCGCGATGTGCCCGGCCACGCTTCCCATGAGCACGAGGCTTCCGCGGGTTTTCTTGAGCTCCGGCAAAGAGGCCCAGATCGTGCGCAAAACACCATAGACATTCGTCTCGAACTGGCGCTGGTAGTCTTCGAGCGCGAGCTCCTCGAGCATGCCGGTCACGCCGAAGCCGGCGTTCGCGATCGCGATGTCGAGCCGGCCCCATTTTTCGCGCGTGCGCGCGACGGCCTTCTCGAGATCCCCTTCGCGGGTCACGTCGCAGGAGATCGCGATGGCCTCGGTGCCTCGGTCCTGAAATTCCTTCACCAGCCGGGCGAGGCGGCCCTCACGACGTGCAACGAGCGCAAGCCTTGCGCCCTTCCGGGCGAACTCGCGCGCCAACGCTTCGCCGATTCCTGAAGAGGCTCCCGTGATCAGCACCACCTGATTCCTGAAGTTCATGGCCTGAGTGTGTAACAAGGCAATGTTACTGTAAACCCATTTAAATTCAGGCACTTTCTATGCTTGACTGTTTTTATCAAATTTTTACTGACTCAGAATGGCAGATGGAGTATCTTGCCACGCGCTTCGGGACTGCCGAAAGCGAGACGAGCATGAAAGCAAAGAGCATCAAACGAAATATCCCGCTGATGTCCCTGATCCTGGCATTCACCTCGATGGCAGGCCAGGCGCACGCGTCCACGTCCGCGGTGTCGCTGATCACTCCCGAAAAGCCGCGCGAAACCACCCGCATCCGCTTCGGCGCCGCGCTCAGAACCAAGGCGGTCGACGAGCTCGACAAGCGCGCCCAGCTCAGCGGGCTCGGGCTCGATGGCTCGCTGGAATATCTCCTGGGCGAATCCCTTGACGCGCGGCTCGCGGCCTCGATCACTGCCGAAACCGGCTCTTCGCAATCGCTTTTTGAAAACGAGTACGCTCCCAGCCGCGGCTTCAGCCTTCTCGAGGCGTCAGCGGGGTGGAAACCCGTGCCGGAGCTCGCGCTCCGCCTGGGCGCGATCAATCAGTCCTTCCACGAGTCGCCCCTGCTTTTCTCGGGCAGCACCTTCCCCGCGCTCACGCAGGAACTGCGATTTGAAGCCGCTTCCGGCTTCTCGGTGACGTTCCTCGCGGAACAGGCGGTCGCCTCCGGAACCTCCACCCAGCGCGCGCCGAGCGAGACGACGCCGCTGTATCTCGTGGAACGCCTGCAGCTCGGGATGACCGGCTCAAACCTCGGCACAACGCTGCATGCTGGGCATTTCGCCTTTCATCGACTCACTCCGGGACTCGCGCAGGAGAGCCTCTTCCGTGGCAACACCGTCTCGGCGAATCCGGCGCGCTTCGCCTACGGCTACGAGGGAATCGTGGCCGGCGCCCGCGTCGAAGGAAGCCAAGGCGCGCGTCCCGCGCTCGGCGCAAGCCTCGTGCTCAATCTTCGGGCTCCACAAGGGCGCAATCAGGGCGCGCTCGTCTACGGCGAGGCGGGCCTTGCCGCCGGCCACGGCGTCATCCTCACGCCCCGGCTTGAGCTCTTCCGCAACGAATCGGACTCGGCTCCGGCGACCTACAACAGCGGCGCCCTCGCGCACAACAACCGCCGTGGCGTTTCGTTGGGCCTGGAGGCCGCCCTTCCGGCCAATTCGCTCTCGCTCGAAGCCCGCCTCGTGCGCGCGGACGTGATCGAGCCCACCCCTTTTCAGTCCCGCTTCACCGGTTTTTCCCTGAGCCTGAGGAAATCCTATGAGCTTTTCTAAATCCTCGCGAATCATCGGCACCTTGCTTCTGACCCTGGGCGCCTGCGCCAAGGCGCCGGATGACGGCGCGGACATGAGCACCTTCAACGTGAGCGCCGTGACCTCGGCGGGCCTCGAGCAAAGCCTGCTGGACCCATCCAACGATTACTCGCGCCGCTCGACGATCCGCCTGCGCGCCTGCGTGCAGGACGTGGGTTATCAGCGTCCCGTGACCTTTCAGGAGTTCGCTATCCGAGGCGCCGGGATCGACCAGCGCCTCGCGACCGACGACACCGGCTGCCTGAACTGGCAGGAGACGCTCGAGTTCAACTATCTCGCGCGCGAGACGTATATCCCACTGGAGCGCTCCATCGTGGCCGAGAGACCCCATCGCGGCTCGCGCGTGGTCCGCCTCGCGGTGAATCCCTGGCGCAAAGACGCTTCGGCGGTGCTCGATCTCAAGCTCGCGGCGCTTCCCGAGCGCGTTTCGTCGCTGAGCGCTTCGCTCGCCGACTCCGGCACCACGCGGCTGACGCTCTCTTCGGCCGCGATCCAGCTCCAGAACGATCGTTCGACCGAGCAAAGCAGCGAGCTCTCCCTTCAACTCAAGCTTCGTCCCGATTACCTGCGCGAGGCGCTCGACGGGAGCCTCGTTCGCGAGCGCGCCGCCAACGGTACCTTCATCGTGAAGCTGCTGCTCCTGGAGCGCGACGCCGCGGGCACGCTTTCGCCGCTTTCGTCCTTCGAGGCGCCTGCCAAGCTGGCCAACGGCGAGCTGGAGCTGCAGGGGCACGTCAGCCTCTCGCGCCTTCCGGCCAAGACCTCAAAGCTCGAAGCGGCCCTGCGATTGGAGCCGGTCGGCGCCGCGGTCATCGAGCCGTTCGAGGGGCGCGCGAAGCTTCCGGGCCTCCTCTTCGGCGGGTCCGTGGAGCTGCTGGATCTCGAGGCGCCTTTTGGCGAGCTCACGGCCGCGAACGCGCTCCCCGCGCCGACCGAACCCGCCTCCTGCGGGGACGCGACCGGTGACTTCGGCTTCTATCTCTACGACTGGTCCGTGACTTTCGGCGGGGTCCTTTCGGTAACGCGCGCGGAGGCCGTGCCCAACGAGGTCGCGGCGAATATCCGCGTCTGCGTGCGCAATCGCCTCGATGACAGGCCCGTCGCGGGCCATGTCTTCGAGAGCCGGTTCGCGGGTGCCTCCGATCGTGCCGAAGCGCGCTTCGTCGAGCGCGCGACCGACCACGAGGGTTGCGTTCAGGACTGGCAGGAACGCATCAAGTTCGATCCCTACGCGCCGGAAGGCTGGCTCGAGCGTCGGATCGAGATCCGCAGCGGGCGGGCGCCTTTCGCGGGGATCTCGCGCGAGCTTCCGGTCCCGATCAATCCCTGGCAGCAGGGCGCGCTTTTCTCCTGGGATTGCCGAAAGGGTCCGGCCCCCCGTGCGGCTTCGAGCGAACGCGCCCGGCTCGAGGTCCAGGACTTCAGCTACTCCTTCCTGGGCCAGAGCTTCGAGGTCAACCGCGAGCTCACGCTCACCGCGAAGCGCGTCTACCAGCTGCGGCTTCGCCCGATGATCCGCCGTGAGGGCGGCCTGGGCAGCGGTCCGAGCTATGACCCGATCGGCGAAGGACGCTACCGGCTCAAGGTCCTGGTGCTCGCGCCCAAGACCGACGAGGTCGAGACGGCGGCGAAGCTCAAGAACCTGCTCGGCAACTTCAAATACCTGAGCAGCTTCGAGACCGAGACTACCGCGCTTCGCGGGGAGATCGTGCAGGAGGTCACGTTGCCGTTCGACTTCCAGGAATTCCCGCTTTTGGCCGGGCGCAACCAGATTTTCATCGAGCTCGCGCCGCTCGACGGCCGCACGGGCCCGCGCGCGGTGACCGCGACCGCGAGCTTCGCGCCGCTTGTCAACGCCGGCTCCGTGACGGTGGTTTCGAACAGGGAAAGCATCGCGGAGATGACCGGCAAGTTCGCCGCGGCGAACGCCCAGATCGCCGAGCTCGTGAAGCAGGGCAGGACCGCGAAGCTCCGCGTCCGCGCCGCAAAGGAAGGGTCCGTCGCCTCGCTGCGCGCCGCCCTCGGCGCGCGCGATGCCACGCCCGCGGAGTTCAAGACCGCCGGCATTGGCGCCGCGGAGCTCGATGGCCTGATCGCGGCGGCTTCCTCGCGCCTCTGCAAGCTGCTCCCGCGCGGCGCGAGATGCGAACGCGTTCTCCCTCTCCGCCACATCGAGAAGGTGAACGGACGGCCCGAGCTGCTGGGGATGAGCTTCGATAACATCGCCGTGAACGCGGGACTTTCCCAGGAGGTCTCCGCCTCTGAAAGCCAATCCAACTCGACCACCCGGAGCGATTCCGTCAGCCTGGGCGCGACCGCGAAAAGCGGGATCGATCTCGGCTTCTTCGACGCGAGCTTGAACGTGAGCTACGCGCGCGGCTACTCGTGGTCGGTCTCCCAGTCCGTCAACTCCTCGCGCGGACGCTCGAACAATCTCTCGATCGCCCTGGGCAAGATGCTTTCGGCGGAGCGGCTCGAGTTCACCCTGGATGCCGAGGTCCGTCGCTGCGTTCTGATCAAGCCCGCGACCGCCGGCATCGCGCCGCTTCATCTTTGCGCCACGAAATCCCGGCCCGAGCGGATCCGCGAGAGCTGGTACTACATCTTCCAGGCTTTCGCCGGAGAGGCGAGCCCGCTGCGCGATACGCTGAATCCCACGATGCGTCCCTGGATCGCGATCATCCGGGGTGAGTCGAAATTCGCCCGCTTCCGCACGCTGCTCGAGGACAGCACGCGCGCGATAACCCTGGAACGGGACGTGCAATTCTCCCGCGTCGAGGAAACCATGCGCAACGCCTATGAGCGATTCGTGAACACCTATCCCAAGTACGCCGACGGAGCGTTCCCGGGCGTGGTCAACTGAGATGTTCCCGCCCGGCTTTCTCGGCACGCGCGCCGACCTGCTGCTGGATCTGGTGATCGTTTCGCTCGCCGGGGTGGTGCCTGCGGTCCTCTACTCCTGGCGCTCGGCCCGCACGGGAAGCTACGTCCGCCACCGCAACCTGCAGCTCGCGCTCATCGCCGTCCTCACCCTGGTGCTCGGGATCTTCGAAATGAATCTCCGCGCGAAAGGCGGCATCGACTCGCTCACTCGCGAAAGCCGTTTCGCGGGAACCTGGATACTCGACGCCGCGCTCTTTGTTCATCTGGCTTTCGCCTTCAGCTCGGCCGCGCTCTGGGTCGGTCTGACCGGGCTCTCGCTCTGGAAATTCCAGCGCCCCCCCCGGCCTGGGGCTTTCAGCTCCGCCCATCGGTTCTGGGGCCGTTTGGCAATGCTCGATCTGCTTTTGACCGGTGCGAGCGCTATCGTGCTTTACGTGATCGGCTTCGTCTTTTAGCCTTGGGTGGTTCCCGATAGAGTTCCAATCCATTTCTTAGGTACTGATTTTATTTGGTTTATTTCCTGATTAAAAACGTCTGGTATTATCTGCCCCATTGGTTTATACCTTCTCCCGCGGATAGGAGTTCCCATGGCACGTTCCAAGCTGACATTGATTTCCTTCACTCTCTTTGCCTGCTCACTGGGCCTGGCTTCCACACCCGGTTCCCATTCCGAGTTCCTCACTTTTGAGACTCAGAAAAAACCCCGGCTTTTCAGGCAGCCCCAGAAACGTCACCTGAAGGCGCGCAAAGCGCGACGCCCTCTGGTGCAGCCGCAGCGAAGACAGGAACCGCGCGATGAAGCCGCTTTCGAGCAGCTCATCAGCACCTTCCTCACCGAGGTTAGCGAGGGTCCGAAAGCGCCCACGGCAGAGTGCGCGGACGAAGTTCCCAAAGGCGATATTCCTCCCGAGCTGGAGCGCTACCTTCAAGCCACTCCCATGATCCAAAGCGATGCGCCGGAGATCGTGGCCAAGGCTCACGAGATCACCCGCGGGATCCCCGACCTTCTGGGCAAGAGCCGCGCGATTCACGAATGGGTTTCGCGCAACGTCTCCTATGACAAGGAAACCGCGCTGAAGCGCGACGCCCTGCTCGAGGAAGAAAGCCGGCAGGACGCCCTTTATACCCTCCAATCCGGCCTCGCGGTTTGCGAAGGCTACGCGGGCCTGGTCGCCGCACTCCATCGCGCCATCGGGATCCCCAGCCGCGTCGTCACCGGTAAGTTCGGCTACGTTTCGCCGAAAGCCTTTGAGATCATGAACCGGATCGGGCGCACGATCGACCTGGAAGGCTCCTCGGGCCTCCATGCCTGGAACGAGACCTTCATCGACGGACGCTGGGTCTCATCCGATCCCACGAGCGACTCCGGGATGTCCGAAGGCAGCAGCTGGAAACCCGCCGTAGGCGCCGAGCCCGAGTTCTTCGATGCTCCACCGGCTTATTTCGCGATGACGCACAAGAAGACCGACGAGATGGTGCGTTAGCCCACCTTCTTCCCGATCGCCGGATAAAGGCCGAAAGAAAGGCCAAAGACCAAGTGCGCGGCCCAGTCCCAGAAAAGCGGGACCTCCCGGTTCCAGAGATCAACCCCATGAAGCGTGTTCATGACCGCCGGGATCAACAGATAGGGGCCGACCATGGATACCACGCCCACGCCCACGCCCAGCTTCAAGGCGCCGGCGACGGTGTCGACGTTGAACTTCGAAGCGAGGACGCCGAAGACCGTGCCCCACAAAAGCGATGGCCCCAGCTGGTGCAGCACCAGACCGGCGAGGATCGCGCCGAAATTCAAGCCTTGCAGCGCGGACTCGCCGAGCAGGGCGGAGCCGATCACCTGCACCGGGTAGAGGGGCCCCTTCCCGAGAAACACGGTGAAAACGATCATTACGACCACCGCCATGATGAGCCCCGCCGCCTGGCCCGTGACGATGCCAGAGCGCAGCGCTCCCGATCTCGCGGTTTCCGGAAAATTTGCCGATGATTTCGCCACTGATTCCATGAGTCCTCCCTCTGGACAAAGTGATTTTCAGCCTGGTTCAGCTTCGATTTTGCCCAGGATGATAAAAATGGTAAATCCTGTTTAAATTGTTTAAATTAGCATTGGAGGCATGCCATGCGGTTTCTGCACGAGAATCAGCAGCGGGTTTTGGACTATCTTTTGAACCATCCCGAGGGCGCCTCGCTCGAGGAGCTCGCGGCTCACCTGGGCATCACGAAAACCGCGGCCAAGGAGCACGTGATCAAGATTCAGGATCTCGGCTTCCTGTCTTACATGGATTCCCGAGGAACGGTGGGCAGGCCGAAGCGCCGGTACCTTCTCACGCCCGAAGGGCACGAGGCTTTCCCGCGGCAGTACTCCTGGCTCTCCAACGTGCTCCTGGAATTCCTCGCCAAGGATCTCGGTCCCGCCGGCGTCTCGCGCATCATGCGCAAGCTCGCGGAGAGCGTCGCGGGCTCCCTGGCGCCGCGGTTCGAGAAGGCGAAATCCCCGCCCGAGCTCCTCGCCGAGGTGACCGCTGCGCTCAACGAGCTGGGCTATCGCGCCCGGCTCACGCAAAGCGATCTCCGGAAGGGCGCGGTCATCGAGGCCACCAACTGCGTATACCACTCCGTCGCGAAGGGCCACCCGGCGCTTTGCCAGTTCGACGTGCGCTTCCTGGAGAGCGCGACGGGCATGGACGTCAAGCTCGAGAGCTGCATCGCCCGGGGCGAGGCCGTCTGCCGGTTCTGCATCAGGAGAATCCGGAAATAGCGATATCAGGCGATACCGACGCCTCAGTTGCAGGTATAAGCGGTTTCTGTACCGGGTCGCCGGCAAACCGAGGTTCCGACGGAATCGCCGCCTCCGGCGTAAGCGTTGAAGTAGAAGTCTTTGATGGCAGGCAGGGATCCGGTGAAGTAAAGTCTGATCCCCGAGTAGTTCGGGTGTTTTTGGACCCAGGCTTCCAGGCTCTCGGCGACGGAGGTGACTCCCTGGACCGAGATGAGCTGCTTCTGCGGATCGTTAACGCCGGCGATCAAGCCCTTTCCGCTCCTCGCGGCGAACGAGCAATCCAGAAACCCTTGGCTCGAATGATCGGTCCAAAGCAGCGAGTGCGTGTCGCCCGGCAGGGTCTCATGGTCGGCGACAAAACGCGTCTTCTCGGCGAGGAGGGTCGAATAGCGCATATCGAGGCAGAAGTAATAGCAGCTTACCTCCGAATCATACAGCCGCAGTTCCGAGTTCGCCGCGTAGATCGTTTGCTTGCCACGGGACTTGACCGAAACATTCATCAGCCGGATCCCCTGACTCCGGCTCAGGCCCAAGGCGCGGGACACCTGCTCCAACTGAGTCCCCTGAAACTGATAGGTATTGGCGATCGATATCCCCTCCAAGGTGACGTTCTCGGAGTCAGAGATCTCCACCACGGCCGAGCTCAGGGAACCGGAAACCGAGGCGATGAAGCTCACGTTTCCCTCGGGAGCCGTGAGCCGCGCATTGCGGATACCCGCCAGCTTCAGCGGGCCGTAGCTGCCGGGCTTGAGGCAGACGCGGCTGGGTCTCTCGCGAGTGCCAACCGCCAAGCCCCCCAGCCGCGCCGAGATCGTCGAAGGCACCGCGATGGCATCGCAGTCCAGATAGAGATCGGTCGAGGGCGCGATGCCGAGGAGTCGGGCCACCTCAAGCGCCACGAGCTCCGGCCTCCGCCCCTTGTGAAAGTCGATGCTTTGGCAAGGAGTCGACGTCCGGAAGGCCCCCATGCGTCCATCAAGCACGTTCATCACCGTGAACGCCATCCCTCCGCAGTCGCCCTTCTGCTCGATCAGCTTGAATGGCCGCGGCCGGTCCACTGAAAGCCCGAGCTTGAAGGCGACCTGGGCCGCGACGGCATCGGGCTTCCCATCGCCGTGGAAATTGATCTCCTCGCAGGGTCGAGCCGAACGATAGGAATATGCCACGCCAGTGGAATCGTTTCGGATATCGAAAGTCATCCCAGTGCAATCGCCCGACCGCGATCGCAAGGAATACCGCGAAGGCGCCTCCGGAATCCCGATCCGCCGCGCGACCTGCTCGGCCAGAACGGTCGGACCCTCGTTTAGACTCAGGGTCTGGCAGGGCACTGCCTCCCGTTGCGTCAGGATCGCGCCACTGAGTGAATCCAGGATCCTGAATTCCATCCCAGTGCAGTCACCTGACTGCGACACCAGCACGAATCTCGACGCCGCCTCCCCATTGGAAATCGCGAGCAGCGACAGACCCAGTGCTTGAGCCAAGCGTGACCGGCGGAGAAATCGCATTGTCCTCATTATACACCTCGCTCGATCAGCCAGGGCTGTGTCCGCGGGGACATTGCAAGGACATGACAGGCAGATAGAGCGTCGCGGAATACCGTCCGGTGTAGCGCCTGAGGCCCTGTCGAAAAGGTGAGCAGTTGGCCATGATCTCCATACGTCGGAATGCGGAATCCCGCGCGAGATACTGATTTCCGAAACGTCCGCCCTGGCACGCATGTTGAAGCCTACGTCCCGAAAGCAGGAGCAAGACATGTCTATGCCAAAATGGAGCGCTTACGCAATCGGGGTTCTGCTGTCGGCGAGTTTCATGGCCACGGGAAATGCCGCTGCCGCTGGGACTTGCGCCAACAATGGCGAAACACGGCTTTCAGGGGTCGAGAAGGATATGGCGGATATCAGTACCCTTCTGGGCTCTACTCCGTCTCCGGCGAGCCCTTCCTCCCGGAAGCCGGCGCCCTGTGGCTCGATCGATCTCAGGACGAAGGCTCAGCTTCACGTGAAGTGCATGACTTCCAAGGGCGCCATCTTTGAGCGCGTTTCGCGGGATCACTTCGGCGAGGCTTGGAAGGGTCCGGATGGCGTGATCTGGAGTGATCGCGTCGGAAGCGATAAGCAGCCTGACGCTATGGCGACCTGTAGAAATCTGGGTGGCGAGCTCCCTTCGAAAGAGGACTTCGCGCGTGGCGAAGCCCAGGGCTTCCGCGAAGTTCTTCCGCAGATGGAAAAACATGTGTTTTGGTCGTCCTCGTTTCTATCGAACTCCTCCGAAATCGCTTATTTCTTCAACGGTGGCAATGGCACTTTCAACAGTTACTTCGACTCCCTTTATTTTTCCGTCCGGTGTGTCGGGCGGTGAGTTTAAGGACGATGCTCCGATCCTCGCAGGACTGGAATGACCTCCGGCGCATCCTGCGCCTCCGGTGGAGGCAAGGATGGCGCGCCTAGTGCGCGCCCCTTCTTAATTTTCGCCGTCGGCGAATGCCTTTGAACGAGCCCGCTCCGAGCATCGTCCCTCAATCCTGGACACCATTTCTCAACCCCACCATGATCGAAACAAGACCAGAAAGACTTCCCAGCGAGTAAGCCGGGGCTCTTCATCAAAACGAGGGGCATGAGCAGTCGCGTTAGAATTGTGTAGCCACACGCAATTTTAACGAAAGGACCCACTCATGCCCGAAAGGCAGTTTATCGTCCCTATTCCTGGGATTCAAATCCATGGCAGCGAGGATCTTAGCCT
>JAMPXJ010000021.1 GCA_023701205.1 Oligoflexia bacterium | reverse complement strand
TTTCAGAATTTCCAAGTCCATAACTACCTCCTGCGCTCTCTACGACAGAAGGGAAGGGTTCCTCAATGTGGGGCGGTATGACGATGTACAGCCTTAGGACCTCAAACTCCTGTGGATGGGGCACGAGCTTCCCATCCACGTACATGAGGCCATACGGCGAATTCCATCTGGGCTTTCCAGAGTTCCTTTTGCTCAGCGGGTTCTGGATCCCCTTCTCCTCCTGAAAGGAAATGCCAGCCCGGGTCAGCTTATTTCGGACGGTGGATCGGGCGATTTTCAGACGCTTCGAGATCTGAGGAATTCCGAGCCCAGAACAGTAAAGAAGGGCGACTTCGGCGATAATTCCTTCGTCCGTCAGGAAAGGAATCGCAATAGAATCGTGGCCTTCCAAAATTCCTGCTATTGTAACGAACGGCACCCCATTAATTTTCACGAAAAAGCCCCGCTTGGTGTTCCAACGGGGCTTTTTCATTTCAAGCACTTAGAAAATTCCTTCTCAAATTCCTGCTATTGTCAAAAGTGGTTTTACCCAACGGGACCTGAACCACATTCTCTCACGGCTTCCTAGGCTCCCTTCCTCAGATCTAAGTCGCCGTCACGCTTTGGAAAAGTCAGCCCATTGCGGTATTGCTAGCGAATCGAAGATTGGAGAAACAATGAGCCGCTTAGACGTCTTTTCGTACAATAAAGAGGCTTGGGACGCAGAGGTCGAAGTCGGAAATCCGTGGACCGTCCCTGTCAACGCCGAGGCCGTTCAGCGAGCACGATCCGGCGACCTCCAAATCCTTCTGACGCCGACCAAGCCAGTTCCGCAGTCTTGGCTTAACACCGCGCCTGGAGCGAAAGTGCTCTGCCTCGCTTCAGGAGGCGGCCAACAAGGCCCACTTCTAGCGGCGGCTGGAGCCGACGTAACCGTACTCGATGCTTCTGAGAGGCAACTAGCGCAGGATCGCCTCGTTGCAGAGCGTGAACAGTTGACGTTGTCCACTGTGCTGGGCACGATGACCGATCTCTCCCTGTGCGCAGACGGTTCCTTCGACTTGATCGTTCACCCAGTATCGAACTGTTTCGTCGAAGACGTCCGCCCGGTTTGGAAAGAGGCTTACCGCGTACTCAAATCCGGCGGCTACCTCTTGAGCGGCTTCAATAACCCAATCATCTATTCGTTTGATCCGGATCTCGCAGAGAAAGGGACTCTCCAGCTCAAATACCCTATCCCGTACTCCGACGTGGCAAGCCTCACGGAGGAAGAACGCCGTCGCTACACTGATAAGAATTGGCCCCTTCAATTCGGACATTCCCTTGACGACCAGATCGGCGGCCAGATTGAGGCTGGATTCGCGATTGTCGGACTTTACGAGGACAAATACGGAAATTCACCGATCGACCGCTTCACCAGTTCATTTGTGGCAACGAGAGCGAGAAAGTGATGAATCCTATGTTTAAGGCGATTCACACGGTCATGTTCCACGTCGAAGATACCGCTTCGGCTTGCGCGTGGTACTCCCAGCTGCTGGAGGTTACCCCAGTCTATCTCCTTCCTGACTTTCCCGTTTTAAGGATTGGTTACGTCGAGATTTGCTTTCATAAGGCAGATGCAAAGGTTGCCTCTGGAAAGGCTGGGTCGGTCGTTTACTGGCATGTGTCTCAGTTTAATCCAGCTCTCGAACGAGCGAAGAGCTTCGGCGGAAAGCTGCATCGAGGCCCTCTTGAGATTGAGGACGGGAACACCATTTGCCAAATCCTTGATCCCTTCGGAAATCTATTTGGTATCGTTGGCCCGGAGGGGAAATGAGCGGAGTGAAAGGCGTACTCCATCATATCGAGCTGTACGTCTCTGACCTTCGGCGTTCTATCCAGTTTTGGAAGTGGTTTCTCGAAAGCCTCGGGTACGAGCAGTTTCAAGAGTGGGAAGCAGGCATCAGCTTCAGACTTGGCGATACCTACATCGTGTTCGTGCAAACCGAAGCACGCTTCCTCGATGTAGCTTATCACCGGTGCCGCACTGGCCTGAACCATCTCGCCTTTCATGCAGAAAGCCCAGCCCACGTTGACCGGCTCGCCGAGGAGCTCAAGTCGCGCAGAGTGACAATCCTCTACGAAGACCGGCACCCTTTTGCAGGCGATCAGAACTACAGCGTCTTCTTTGAAGACCCGGATCGAATTAAGGTTGAAGTCGTTGCGCCTGGACCGAAAGGACTGTCGTGAAGATCAAATGCATTTCTATCGTCAGCCCCAATGGGGCTCGAATAGCCCGAGGCGAGAAGACTCTGGAAATCCGATCATGGATGCCAAACCTGGAGTCCGAGGAGGACCTTTTGGTCGTGGAGAACCATACCTTCTTACGGGAAGAAGAAGCCGTTGATCCGGACGGGAAGCCTGTCGCTTTGGTTAAAATCGGGAAAGTCAGAGAATACGTCAAAGGGACATTCCGGCGGCATGCGCGACCCGCTGGGATCCTGGCTATTATACTTGGGAGCTTTTTGACGTGAGGCCGGTGAACTCGAGCCAGACCGTGGTCGCTGCGCGCGGCATTTACGAACTCGACTTGGATCTGGCTGCTCTTGGCCCTGAGGATGAGCCATGAACATCGATCGAATGCAAAAGGCGGATCTGCCTGATATAGTCTCGCTTGCCGCCCAGCTCGGATACTCGAAACAACTCAAGCAACAGATCACCATCCTATTGGACAAACGTAGTCTCATAAAACCATCCTGAAATTCACCATCCCTTAAATGCAAGCTGCACGCATCGCTCTATGGGCCACTACCAGTCCCACGCTCTTCTTCACACCCTTTAAAACTCATCATTCCGTGGTTACTGGTCCACCAATTCCGTAACAGAGATGAGTACTGATACGTCGTTTCCTCCAAACGCATTACGCCGAGAAATTCATGAAACGCTATATTCATCTTTCTCATTACGCAGCTCGTGGGACGCTTCCAATACGCGATACTTACCTTAATCAACTTTTGCTCAGGAAAATTCAGCGCCGCATATTCGACTAGTTCACCCGTATTTGGATCTTGCTCAACGAGAGACGGTACTGCCAGGACCTTTGCCTCAGAAATCGCACCCCTGACCGCCACACGATCCAACTCACATAGACTTGCATACACCTTGTAGCGGCAATAATTCTCCGGCCCTGTAAAGTAGTTATCTAAGTCATTTAGAGCGCCGTAAGCCGCTTGAACAAATTGTGCCGCAACGTCTTGTCCACCATTCCCAGCTTCTGTCCCTGCGTAACCAACTTGAGTTAGTGCGATCAAACAAAGAACCGCGACGATTATATTACTCATTTTTCCCCCTAGGTGTTTTATCGATTCTAAAAAATTGCAGCGCCAAGCTGTAAACTGCATCCCGATCTGCGCTTTTTTCCATTTCACGCATGAATTGCCGTCGAAATGTTTTCAGCATTTCTTTAGCTTTAGGGATGTCCTTACGATCGATAGCCACCGTGACGGCAGAAAGATCGCGCTCGTGGATGTCTTGAAAATGAATTGCGTCAGTGGCCTTGGCAAGGATTTGTTCATGATGTCGTTTTAGCCCTGCGGACGGAATATCCGTTGTTGAGAATGTGAAATCACGTGCTGGCTCAAAACCCGTCTTAGTTTTCCTTAACAGTCCCACTCGGAAAAGGCGGGATATCGCTCCTTCCGCTTCGGTCCTTGAGATACCAAGCCGGTCTGCGATCCACTGTGGGTCTGCTTGGAATTCCTTAAGCGCAGGAAGCTCTAAAATCGCATAGTGATACCAGTGAGAAATCATCTCAAAGGCATCGAGCTGAATCGAATTCTGTTCAGTTTGAGCGCGAAGTTCGCGAGCTCTCGCCTGTGCCCGATTTCGAACCGCATTACTGCGGCCGTGACTAGCTTCCACCTGGGCAACAAAGATGTTTTTTTCAGTTTCGCTTAATCCCAAGTTCATCGCTAAACGATCAGCAGCAACAGCAGAAATGCCGCGCTTAGCATTTATAACTTCATTCAAACGAGAGTACGCGATGTCTAGATCGCGAGCGAACGCCCTGAGAGAATACGAGGGATTTCTATTGCGTCGGCGCGCATATTCGGTCCGCAGGACATCGCGGTAATCGCTACTTTCCGTGTTCATTCGAAGCTGTATATAGTCCGGCCGCTCGCAATGCGCAATTGTTATAGATCAAACTGATCTACGAGTATCTACGAACGTGGGAACCCAGCACATGCGCACTACGAAGCTCGTGCTCATACCATTTAGGTCATTGTACCTACTACTCTTTTGAGTTGAACTCTAGACCACTACTGATCGCGCGCGCTCCTGAGCGGCGTCACCAAGTGCAGCACTGCAACCACTCCAAAGCTCGCTGCCAGACTGGCCAAGATAAAGGACATCTGTTCGCGGATGAGCTTTGATCTCCAAGACCTTCTGATCAAACTCCATCAGGAGCTCTTTGAGCTGCTCCTCCGGCAACTTGTTGGCCCGGGCCGTGAGCTCAAGCGACTCACGCATGTCCTCGAGCATGAGACGGCCATTGCCGCCCGCGAGCATGGCGACTTTCGCCGTTTCAGGCGTCAACGCTCCGACCAACGGCGCCAACGCCGCCCCCTCGGAGCCACCGAGGATGATAAGCTTTCGATTCCAGCCGGGCTCCGCCTTCCGCAGATGAGCGATCACCTGAAGGGCATCAGTGAGACGCTGATCGAGCGTATTGCCCTGGCGGTACTCGGTCGTACAGTTCGAGGAATCGTTTTCGGAATTCTGCCGGTGGGTGATTCCGTACTTCTCTATAAGGACGATGCCCACACCGTAGAGTGACGCCGGATTCTCGGGCATGAAGGAGCGACTCCGAATGGACCTGCATTCGGAACCCTGCAGGAAAAGAAGAATCGGATACGTCGACTGAGATGAGGGACGATCGAGGTAAAAGGTAATTCTCGAATCATCCAATCGGGCGAGCTCAGCCTCCTCGAAGGCAGCGAAAGCATTCGCGCAAGAGCCAAAAACAAATAAACCAAGCCAAAGCAGCCGCATCTGATACCCCCTTCGATCCGAGTCAGCGCAAACTGCTATCACGCCCGGGTTGGCTAGGGAAGTCTACTAAAGAGAAACAGGGCGACGGATCGTAAGGCTGCACTCCACAGCCACCATTATTATGGTATCAACGGGTATGATGAGCGAACTACGAAACAGATTTCGGATAAGTGGCGGAAATATATCCGCCACCAAAACACGTCGAGCCCTCTTGCTCTTTTTGTGTACTACTTTTGGAATCACCTACATCGCGATGGGTGCGATCATTCACCATGGAGGCATTCGCTCATTCTCGGGTCTCCACTCTCTTCTGATCTTAACGGCGATCATGTGGGTGCCAGGGCTAGTATCCCTCGCCGTCCGATATTGGACCGGCACGGGATACGGTGATGTCGGACTTGCCCTGGGCCGTCGGAGATATTGGCTTCTCGCCATAGGCATCCCCCTGATCCTCTGCCTCTCCTCTTCCATCATCTGCGATTTACTTGACATCAGAAACTTCGGTCTGCCCGAGCAGGCCGTCCTGCACGGACGCATAAAAACGGGAATCCTTGTCCTCGTCCTTGGACTCCTCGGTGCCATTGGCGAGGAGCTCGGGTGGCGCGGGTTCTTGCTCCCGAAACTGTATGTGACGCGGATCAGGTTTCCAGTCCTTGTTTCTGGTGTGATCTGGGCGCTATGGCATCTGCCCCTGATCATGTACGGAGGCTATTATCGCACCGATTCGCCAGTTCTGATGGGCGCGCTGTACCTCCTTTCCATTCTGGCAATCTCCGTTGTGATTGGATGGCTTCGCATGCGCTCCGGAAGCGTATGGACCGCAAGTCTGATGCATGCAGTCCATAACTTCTCATTCCAGTTTCTGTTTCCGGCCATCTTTTTTGCGATTCCCGGCTCCCGAATCGGGATGTTTGAAACTGTCGCGGCAGATACCGGCATTATTCCAACCTTGCTTTATGGTATCGCTGTTATATTTTTGCTGAAGCCTCAGGAGAAATGCCCATGAAAATCACGATCCGCCAGCTTACTCTCGATAATTTCGCCGACTATGAGTCGCTCACCGCATGTCAGTCCGATGGCGGTTGCTACTGCGCCTTCTGGCACGTGAAAGTCACATCCATGGATGAGTGGAAGCAGCGGCAAAAGGACCGCCCGGATCAAAATCGAGCAGCGGTATTTGAAAAAGTCCGCTCAGGATTTCACGTCGGCGCGCTGGCCTATCAGGGCGAGCAGCTCGTGGCGTGGCTCTCCGTGGGTCCGCTTTCGGAGTTTCATTGGACCTGGAAGCGGGTTGCTCAGGTCGGCGAGAGCGCGAACACGGTTGCGGGGATCACCTGTTTCACCATCGCGAAAGCCTTTCGAGGCGCGGGCCTTCAGTCCAGGATCCTCGAGGCGCTGAAAGCCTATGGCCGCGAAAGAGGCTGGAAAGCCATCGAGGGCTATCCCTTCGATGCCAGCGCCGTCGAGAAGCACAAAGAGCACGTCCTGTGGCCCGGATTGACGAAGGGATTTGAACAGGCCGGGTACCATCGAATCGGCGCTCACTGGCTCAGCAACCCGGAGGCGGAGCGGTCGATCTTCCGGTTCGAGCTTGGAGGGCAGGTTTGAAGCTGCTCAAACCCAAGGCGCTCAAGCCGGGTGACACTCTCGGCATCGTCGCGTTTTCCACGCCGATCTCGGTCAGCTCCGAGGAAGCGATTCAACGAAGTTACGGCTTTCTCCGGAGCAAGGGCTTCCAGGTGGTGGAGGCTGCGAATTGCCGAAAGACGGTGGGCCACGCCGCCGGGACGATCAAAGAGCGGCAAAGCGCTCCATGATTTTTTCCGCAACCCGAAGATCGATGGAATCTTGGCTTATTGGGGCGGATATAATTCCCATCAGACCCAATGAGGGCTGGCGCGTTTACCGCAAAGGAAAAGCGAAAGGCCCGATCATCGGAGGCAACGTCGGCACCCTGCTCCTCCTGGCGGGAACGCCCTATTGGCCGAAGATGAAGGGCAGAATCCTCTTTGTCGAGGACGACGAAGCCGAGTCCTCCCGAACGATCGACCGAATGTTCACGCAACTTCGCCATATGGGCGTCTTTGATCAGATCGCGGGGTTGGTCGTCGGTCGCTTCGTCAGCTCCGTTGGTTTCAAAGCGGATGACAGCCTGGAGATGATTCTCGATGACGCCCTTCGGGGTTATCGCTTCCCCGTCATCACCGGCGTGGACTTCGGGCATTCCGATCCGTTGATCACCTTCCCGCTCGGGGTGATGTGTCAGGTTGACACAAAAAAGCCCGAGATCGCCTTTTTGGAAAGTGGCGTTCGAACTTAAAATTGAACCCGCAATGAGAGCACGAACAAAGAAAACAATGGGTCACCTCAGTGATGCCGAAACGTCAGCCCTGATTCAGAATCTCGCCAAGTGGATGGCGATGAGTCGGTTAAAGCACTCCGGAGTTAGGCGGGCGCCGAGCAAAAAGGCAGAAGCCGCGCAAGAGGCCATCGCTTCGCAAATCCTATCTCAGGCCAGGAGCACGGGTACGATTCGGATTTTCCGGGTGAAAGGCGCTCCTCTGGCAGTCCTGCTGACCATGAAAGCAAAGAAGCCAAGAGTCCGCGGCGAAAGCGTGATCTTCTTTGAATATGACCCGAGAAAAAGACATCAAGCCATTCCGTGGCTCAAGCGGACGCTCAAGGAGGTAGCTGGCAAAGTACCGCGGAATGTCCGCATCGGAGTGTCATTGGCGGACGACGTTGATTTCGGGCTGCTGCTGCGTCGCCTTGGCTTCGGCATCCGATACGATGTCCTTTTTGGGCGCACTGATCTTGCCCTGATGACCTTAGTTAAAAAGAAAGCTCCGCCCTTGGGTTCATGGGCGCATTCACGTATGTCGCACAGGAGGGAGGCGCGCGGACAGGAGGATTCACGTTCTGCCTGCATCCTTAGATCCAAGGTCTGGGCATCAGCAAGACGGGTCACCTCTTGCTGTCGCCGAGTTTCGCGGCGGGACCTCTCAGCCAGCCATTAAGACTCTGGGTCGGTTAATGAAAAGAGAAGTCCGTCACGTGGTCTATGTGAAAACGGGCTAGTCGCCGCTCTCCCACTCACAGAGCACATTGCTCCGCGAACTATTGACCAAGCGCCCAGGCCATGATTAATGGCCCGTCATGCGAGAAACCTCGGACTACCGCCGCTTCCTGCGCGAACGACTCGAAAGCCGTTGCCGGGCCAACCCCCGCTATTCGCTTCGCGCGTTCGCACGGGACCTGGGCGTCTCCTCCGCGCGCCTCAGCGAGGTGCTGAACCGGAAGCAGGGGCTTTCGGCGGCTTCCGCCGCGGGGATCGGCATGCGCCTGGGGCTCTCAAAAGGTGAGATCGTGCGCTTCCAGGACCTGGTGGCCTCGGAGGATGCCCGCTCCAAGGGCGCCCGGGAGGCAGCTCTCCAGCGGATCCAAAGCCAGCTCGATCAGGCTCGCGACCGTTACCGGCAGCTCGAGGAGGACTCCTTTCGAGCGATTTCCGATTGGTACCATTACGCGCTGCTCGAGCTCACGGCCACGCGGGGTTTCAAATCCAACCCCGCCTGGATCGCCCGGCGCCTGGGCATCTCGCAGGTCGAGGCTGAGCTCGCGATCGAGCGCCTGCTTCGGCTCAAGCTCCTGCGCCTGGAGTCCGGCAAGCTCGAAGCCACGCCCGAGGCCCCGACGACCACCAACGGCGTCCCTTCCGAAGCGATCCGCCGATTCAATCAGCAGATCCTCGAGAAAGCCTCGCGCGCGATATCCCTGCAATCCGTCGAAGAAAGAGACATCTCGACCGTGACGGTCTCCATTCGCAAGTCGGATCTCCCGCTCTTTCGGGAGCGCATCAAGCGCTTTCGCCGCGATTTCAACCGATTCGCGGAGAGCGCCGTCCCCCGCCACCAGCGCGAAGAGGTCTACTCACTGGCCATCCAGTTCTTCCGCCTATCCGAACCTGAACAAAAAGGAACTCTGAAATGAAAGCATCCCTCCCGCACGCCCTTCTGGCCGCGCTTATTCTTGGTGCCTCCGCCTCTTCGGCATGCGCCGCAGGCGGAGAAACCCAGAACGGCGGCTCCGTCATCATCGATGGCTCGACCTACCAACTTGCCGATCTCAAGTTCCGCCCCCTGGAGCACGAGCTCTGGCAAATGGATGAGAAGCTCGTCGCGGAGCTCCAGCAGATGTTCTCCCTGCTCAGGGACATCGGTATCCGCATGTTTCGCGCTTCGGGCTATCGGTTCGGTTCCCTTCTGCAGGATGAGGTCTTCGGGCCCACGGTCGAGTACCGGTTGGTCAGCAAGCTTCCCGCGGGCTGCGCTTTCATTCCAAGCGAAAACTTGCCTTACGGCACTCTTGTCGAGCCCGTAGGCTGCACGCGGGGATCCATCACGTATCTGCTTCCGGCGGCGCTGGCGCGCCTGGATCTGGAGCAAACCGCGCTCCTTATCCTCCATGAGCGGCTCCATGCCTTCGCCCCGGAGCAGCCTTATGAAGTGAAGACGGATTTCATCAACGGCCTTCATTACCTGAGAACCCGTTACCAGCCCGCACTTCTGGCCAGGAAATGGGACTTCCGCTTCACGCCCGAGGAGATGCGGAGCATCGGCGTTATCCACAAGCGGGTCGCCCAGCTTTGCCAGGACTCCCACCCGCGCCACCGCATCAACGAAACCGGAGCGGTGATCCCCGCCGCTTACGCGGTTCCCGCTGGAGTCACCTTGGGGTTAGGCACGTTTGTCCTTTCAGAAAACTATTCGGCTCCGTCCATCGAGGGCAACGGCATCGAGATCTTCAACTCCACCCTCCGGGAAACCGCCCGAATTCAGGGCAACTCCATCCGGCTTGAAAGCGCTTCCGTCCCGGAAATCATGGGCAACGAGATCTCGCTGGTGAATACGCAGGCCGCACGCGTTACCGGCGATCGGATCCGTATCAAGGACTCGGCAATCTTCGCCTCTGAAGTCACCGGAAGCGATATCATCATCGACAACACGCAAGGCGGCAGCAGCGTGATCCAAGGTCAAAGGATCCGGATCCTCGACTCCAAATTGAGCGTGAATGGCTGGCAGGATGGGGTTTCGAGGGTGATCGGGGACGATATCCAGATCGAGAGCTCGCTGATCGGCTGTCTGAATCTCCCGAATGCCCACCCCTACCCGTTGTGCGTCGAATCCCGGGTCGAAGCCAATGACGTGGCCCTCCTGGGGACGCAGCTCGTGGGCGCCGAGATCCGGGGCTCCGGGATCTATCTGAAAGAGGTCAATCTCGTTGCCGGAAAACTTTCAGAGAGCGCTTTCAAGAAGGCCTTACTGGATGGCACGGGCCTCCGGATCGTCCGCACGCGTCTCCTTCCTGGCTCGTCTTTCACTGGCACGGATGTTCGCATCGAGGACTCCGGCTTGAGCGGCGCGATGAACCACCTGCGAGGCCAGAACGTCGAGATTCGGGGCTCGGAGCTCGCCTCCCTCGGCGATCTCGGAGGCAAGGCGCTCGAAAACCTGAGCTTGCTGAATGTGAAACTCGATCTCGATCCTGCTTTGCCGGTGACCCTGAGCCCTGGCCTGACACTCTCGAATATTCAGTCACTGAGCGCGCAGTGCCGCAGTCTCCAGCTCGGAACAGGCGGGCCCCTCATACTCGATGGTCATCAACGCAGCTATCGGGTTCGCGGCGGCTTCTGGACGGGAAATTGCGCCATCGGAACTCAGGCGGAGCTCGAGCGATGGGCGCTTTGAAACCAGCGTGCGCCTCTGAGACTTGCGGGTGATTTCCCGGTGCGAAAGGGAAGCAAGATGCGCCAATTCCTGCGCAATAACGGCCTGGGGATCGTGACTTTCCTTCTCTTTGCGATATTCCTCGTTGGCCAAAGCATCGTTGGCTTGCACAACCACAACCAAGAGCAGCAGGAACACGGCCAGCAAGCCGTCACCTATTTCCAGTTTCTGCTTTCCGGGGAGTTCATCGAGACGGTCTTCGAGAACTGGGAGAAGTTCGAGTCGTTTCAAAACTGGCAAAGCGAGTTTCTCTCGGTCGGGGTGCTCGTCGTCCTCTCGATCTTTCTGCGTGAGAAAGGCTCTCCGGAATCAAAAGACGTGAACGCGCCTCATGACGAGAATCCGGAGTAGGCACCGGTCAGGGTCTGAACACGGTCGCAGACGGCGCGATCGACCCGCCTCAAGCCGCTCCCGCAGCCGAGCCCCTCTCCCGCTCCTTTTCCTGCTCCCTTTCCTGCTCCATGACGGTGAGCGTGGTCTTCAGCACGGCATCGGGATTCAAGGAGATGCTGTCGATTCCAGCGCTGACCAGGAATCGGGCGAACTCGGGATAATCGCTCGGCGCCTGGCCGCAGATGCCGATCTTCCTGCCGCGACTCCTGGCGATCGAGATCACGCGATCGATCATCCTCATCACAGCCGGATTCCTCTCGTCGAAAAGCGGCGCGACGATCTCTGAGTCGCGATCCACGCCCAGGACGAGCTGCGTGAGATCGTTCGAACCGATCGAAAAGCCGTCGAAGATCTCCGCGAACTCTTCGGCCAGGATCACGTTGCTCGGGATCTCGCACATCACGTAGACCTCCAGCCCGTCCCGACCGCGCACGAGGCCGTTTCTTTCGAGCTCGACGAGCACCTTCCGCCCCTCCTCGGGGGTCCGACAGAACGGGATCATGAGCTTCAGGTTGCGCAAGCCCATCTCTTCCCGGACCCTCCGCATCGCCTCGCACTCGAGCGCGAATCCTTCGCGGTAGCGCGGATGGTAATAGCGGCTGGCCCCCCGGAACCCGAGCATCGGATTTTCCTCGTCGGGTTCGAAGGCCTTTCCCCCGAGCAGGTTCGCGTACTCGTTCGTCTTGAAGTCGCTCATCCGCGCGATGACCTCCTTCGGATGGAAGGCCGCGGCGATCATCGCCACCCCCTCGGCCAGCCGGTCGACGAAGTAGTCGGATTTCGCGCGATAACCGGCGGTCAGGGCTTCGATCTCCTTTCTGGATCCCCGGTCCCTGACCTCGTCGAAACGCAAAAGCGCCATGGGGTGAACGCGGATCGAATTCCCGATGATGAACTCGATCCTGGCAAGTCCCACTCCGTCGTTCGGGAGCAACGACAACCGCAGCGCCTCTTCCGGATTGGCCAGATTCATCATGATCCGGGTGCGCGGGCGCTCCAGTCCGCGCAGCGAGACCTTTCTCGAGCCGAAAGGCACGAAACCCGGATACGCCTTGCCGGTCTCACCCTCCGCGCACGATAGCGTGATCTCCTGACCGTCCGAGAGCAGCTCGGTCGCATTCTCGGCGCCGACGACCGCCGGGAGGCCGAGCTCGCGGCTCACGATGGCGGCATGACAGGTCCGCCCGCCCCGGTTCGTGATGACGCCGCCCGCGATCTTCATGATGGGTTCCCAGTCAGGGTCCGTCCTGTCGGTCACGAGGATCTCCCCGGGCTGAAGCCGCTGGAGATCGCGAACGCTTCGGATCACCTTCACCCGGCCGTGGGCGATTTTCTCGCCCACACTGCGCCCGGTCACGATCGGGCGCGGCGGCTGGCCTTGCAGCTCATGGATCTCCAGGGTATCCGGCTTCCCGGCTTTCGCATGGACGGTCTCGGGCCTCGCCTGGACGATGAAAAGCTCGCCGCTGCGGCCATCTTTGGCCCACTCGATATCGACGGGTACCGTCCGGCGGGATTTCCGGCTGTAATGCTCCTCAATCAGGCAAGCCCATTCGGCCAGCCTCAGGATCTCGTCATCCTGGAGCGAGAGCTTCGCCCTTTCCTCCGGCGCGACCGGCACGTTTCTGACCCTCTTCCCTCCGCCCACGTCGTAGACGAGCTTGAATTCCTTGGTTCCCGCTTTCCTCCGCAGGATGGGCCGGAAGCCCTGTCTCAGAGCCGGCTTGAAGACGGTGATCTCGTCGGGGTTCACCGCGCCCTGCACCACGTTCTCGCCCAAGCCGTAAGCGGAGTTGATCAATACCACGTCGGGGAATCCGGTCTCCGTGTCGATGGAAAACATCACTCCCGAGCAGGCCAGATCGGACCGGACCATGCGCTGGATCCCGACGGAGAGGCCGATCTTGCGGTAATCGAAGCCCATGTCCGCGCGATAGGAGATCGCGCGATCCGTGAAGAGCGAGGCGAAGCAACGCCGGCAGGCGTCCACCAGCGCCTGATGCCCTTGCACGTTCAGATAGGTTTCCTGCTGCCCGGCGAAGCTCGCCTGAGGCAGGTCCTCCGCCGTGGCGCTGCTCCGGACCGCGACGTCCAGCGTCGCCGGCCCTCGCCCCGTCAAATCGTCATAAGCGTCCACGATCTCGGCACGCAGGTCCGGGGGAAGTTCGGCATCCACGATGAGCTGTCGCGCCTGGCCGCCGCACCGCCTGAGACTTTCGACATTTCGCGCGTCAAGCCCGGAGAAGATCGCGTCAAGGCGCGGGATGAGCCCCGCGCTCCCGAGAAAATGCCAGTAGGCCTCTGCAGTGATGGCAAACCCGTCGGGTACCTGCACGCCGGCTTTGGAAAGCTCCCGGTACAGCTCGCCGAGCGAAGCATTTTTCCCACCCACCAGTCCGACGTCCTCGAGCGTGAGCTCATCGAACCGGCGAATGAATCGTCGTTGGGTTCCCATACGCCGCTCCTTCGGATGCTACGCAGCCTGTCGTTTCCGGATCGCCGCTTCAATATTTCGGGAGATCGAGCCGAGCTCGACGTCGCCCGCCAGCAGCCGCGCGTTCGGATAAACGTGCATTTCCTCGTCGCCGACGTGCTTTTCGATCGCCTCGGAGAGCCGGCTCAGGCGGGTCGCGAACGCCGCGTCGTCCTCGGGGCACCCGGCCAGCTCTTCGATCAGCTGCCTGAGCTCATCGTGGCTCTCCCACAACATCCGTATCCAGGACCGCATATCGTCGAATCGTTCCAGCACGGGATAGACGTAGGTCTCTTCGAGCGATGCATGAAACTCAAGCTCGACTCGCAGCTCATCCAAAGGTTCCTGCCGCGCGCTGCCACCCCCGGCTACACGCAGCTCGTCGATCCGCTTTCGCATCGACCTATGCTGATTCTTCAGGACATCGAAGTGATCCATATCTCGCCTCCGGCCCGTCCACGCGATGCAACTCCCGTAGCACTTCCCGCGGCGCCACTTCCCCATTGAGTTCCAGTCTGCGCGATGAGAGCATCCGGTCGATGAGTATCCTCAAAAGAACAGGCGCCCTCGCTTCTCTGCTTGGCGCGTTGACGCTCACCTTCTCCACCTCTTCGGCCGAAACCCCGGTTCCCGCACCCGAGACCAGGATTCTGCCCGGCGCCGCCAGGCTTCAGGAGCCCGAGTTCGTCGAGCTGCTCCGCGGCAAGCGTATCGCCGTGCTCGCGCATAACGCCAGCCGACTGCCCGATGGGACGCACCTGGTGGATCAGCTTGCGGGCCTAGGGCATTTCAAGCTCAAGATGATCTTCGCGCCGGAGCATGGTTACCGCAGCACGGATGACGAGCTCTTGCCCGACTCACGGGACCCGATGACGGGCCTTCCCGTTTACTCGCTCTATGGCCCGCGAAAAGCCCCCACCCCCGAGATGCTGGCCCAGGTCGACGCGGTGCTGATCGACCTTCAGGACGTCGGCCTCCGGTACTACACCTATCCCGCGACGGTTGCCTACACGCTGCGTGCCTGCAAGAACGCGGGCAAGCCCGCCATCCTCTTGGATCGGCCGATCCCGATCGGCGGCGCGAAAGTGGAGGGGGCGGTACTCGAGAGAGCGCTCGCCACGGGTGGCCTCACCAATCTCGCGCCGATTCCCACGCGCCATGGGATGACGCTTGGAGAACTTTCGCTGCTGCTCAACGAGCTGCTCGAGATCCGGGCGGAACTTACCGTGATTCCGATGCGAGACTGGGAACGCACGATGAGCTGGGACGAAACCGGGCTGCCCTGGGTTCCGCCGTCTCCGGCGCTCACCGCCCCCGACCAGGCCGAGCTTTATGCCGCATTCGGCACGCTCGAGTCGGCGAACCTCGCCGTCGGCCGCGGCAAGTCCAACGCGCTCGCCTTTCGGGTCTACGGCGCGCCCTGGATCACGGCCGAGGATCAGCTCCGGCTCGTTCCCGCGCTGCAGGGGCTCGGGCTTCCGGGCCTGGCGTTCGACTCCTTCAGCTGGAAGCCTGATCGCGCCATCTTCCAAGGGAAGCTTTGCCGCGGCTTTCGCGTGCGGGTCACCGACTCCTCGCGAGTGGAAAGCTTCCGCGCCCTGATCGAGACGATGAAGGCGCTCCGGCGCGTCCTGGGCGATCGCCTGTCGATCACGGGCACGAAGGTGATGCTCGGCAGCGGCTGGCTCCTTGACGGGATCCTGGCCGACGCTCCGACGGAGGCGCTTGAGGCCCGGGCCAAGGCCGAAACGACGGATTTTCTTCGACAGCGCTCACGCGCGCTGCTTTATTGAAAAAATGCGGCACTCACGGTTTTTCGCGATGACGGTATTCTCTTTTCTTGGCATGGCACTGAGCGGGAGCGCTCTTCGGGCTTCGGATTCCTGCACTCCGGGAAAATGGCGGGAACTCAAGAGCGAAGCCCGCGTGCTCCAGGCGAAGCCGGGCATCGCCCGACGCGAGGAGGGGAAACTCGCGATCCGGCTTCAAAACGGCAAGTCACTGGAATTCGATGACGCGAATCCGGAAGGCGCCTTCGAGCTTCATCGCGTGATCGCGCTCACGGAGGATTGGGTCGCGCTCTATGAGCCGCGCTTTGATTCCATGAATTACCGCGTGGTGCACCTGAAATCGGGAGCCGCGGAAGAACTCGACGGCTGCCCCGTGTGGTCGAAGAACGGCCGTTACTTCATCGCGCTGAATGAAGACGGAGGCTCGGGACGCACGCGAGACGAAGCCTCGCTCTGGTATTGCGCCAGGCCCGCCGAAGGCTGCAAACGCATCTGGAACGGCGAAGGTGCCGGGCGGAGCGCGAAGTGGAAAGGCTCCCTTCTCCAACTGAAGCTCGTCAAAGATGAAAAAATCCAGACGATCCAATGCACTCCGCGTGGAGCGACACCTCACTGCAAGTGAGCTGAAGCCCGCGAGTTCCTGTCTAAACCTTTTACAGCTGTTCAATCTAATTACAAGGCATTGGAAAGATGGATAATTTTTCTAATTCCTGACTATTTTAGTTGCCTAAAAGGCACTCCCAGCTTACTCTGTGTCAACGCGGACCGACCCGCGTCGTGGAGGAATTGCCGTGAGAAAGTTGAACCTGAGCAAGCTGAATTTCGCTCTTTTTCTGATTCCGCTGGCGCTCACCGTGGCGCTGATCAGCTCACGAGCTGCGGATAACCAGCAGCCGATCGAAGACCCACTGGTCCTCGTTCAGGAGTCGGATGGCTTGCCTTCCTGGGGCTTCGATATCCAAGGCGAGATCTCCGATCGCGAGGGGCGGCCCGTGCCCTCCGTTTCCCTCATCCTCAACGGGGTCGAAACCCTGAGCGACGAGCAAGGCGTCTTCCGGGTCGTGAGCGAGTCGACGAACTCCCCGCTGCTGGTGAAAAAGGCCGGCTTCCGCAAGGCGCTCATCTATCCTCGCCGCGGCGCCTTGCAGATCACGCTTGAGCCTCATGAGATCAAAGGCGTGTACCTTCAAACCGGACTCCTGCGCAAAAAAGGCGAGACCTACCAGAACATCATGGAGCTCCTGCGCACGACCGAGCTCAACGCGCTCACCATCGACGTCAAGGACGACGAAGGCCGCATCTCGACAGGCCTGCGCCCCTATATCGACGAGCTCCGTGCCCAGGGCATCTACACCATCGCACGCATCGTGACCTTCAAGGACAACATCGCCCCCCGCAAGAACCCGAATCTCGCCGTCATCAACGGCAAGACCGGCAAACCGTGGGAAGACCGCAACCGCGTCACCTATCTCGACCCCTTCAACGAAGCAGCCTGGGATCACGTGATCGGCGTGGCGAAGGCCGCCGTGGAGCAGGGCTTCGACGAGATCCAGTTCGATTACGTCCGCTTCCCCACCGATGGCGATCGTTCCGCGATACGCTACGATATCCGCGGCGAGCTGAACTCGAAGACCCGGACCGCTGCCATCGCGGGATTCCTCAAGAAGGCGCGCGCGGCGCTCTCGCCGATGGGCGCGTTCGTCGCGGCGGATGTCTTCGGCATCACCGCTTATGACAAGAACGACAGCGGCATCGGCCAGCGCGTCGAGGACATCACGCCTTACCTCGATTACGTGTGCCCCATGGTCTACCCCTCGGGCTACGCCAAAGGCACCGGCGGAGTCAAAGACCCGGTCGCACAGCCCGGCGATATCGTCGAGGATAGCGTGCGGCGCTACCGCCTGCGCTCGGATCCGGATGTGATTATCCGTCCCTGGCTCCAGGCGTTCCGCGATTATGCCTATAGTCGCCGCGATTACACCGGCGCGGATATCCGCGCCCAGATCGACGGATCTGATCGGCAGAACGGCCAAGGCTTCCTGCTCTGGAACGCGGCGAGCCGCTACAAGCAGGATGGATTGAAGAAGAAATCCAAGTCGGTCCGCACTCGCGGCGGAAAGCGAGGCCTGCTGTGAAAAAGAAGCTTGGCCTGCGCCTGGCGAGTTTCAGCCTCACCGGGCTTCTGATGGGCGGCCTCGTGGCGCTCTCGCCCTTCGCGAAGGCAACACCGGAGGCTCGTCGTCCGGAACCAAACGAGCTCGGCAAGATCATGGTGCTCATGTATCATCAGATCCGCGAGCCCGAGGCGGAGTGGTCACGTACCCCGCAGGCTTTTTTGCAGGATCTCGAGCTCCTGGCCAAGAAAGGCTACACGCTGGTGAACCTGGCGGATGTGGTCGATGGCCGGATTGACGTCCCGGCGGGCCGGACTCCCGTGGTGCTGACCTTCGACGACGCCGCGCGCGGCCAGTTCTCGAAAGCCGACGGAAAGTGGTCGCCCGATTCGGCCGTGGGCATGATCCAGGCCGTCCACGAGCGCCATCCCGAGTTCGGGATCGCTGGGAGCTTCTATCTCAACCCTGACCGCAAGCGCTCGACCGCCTGGAGCGGCATGCTCCGGGAGATGGTGGAAATGGGCTTCGAGCTTGGCAACCACACGGTCAATCATCCGCAGCTCAAAAAGCTCAGCCAGGAACAGGTCGAGCACGAGATCGCCGGCCTGCAGGGCTGGCTTAGCCTCAACGTGCCAGGCTACGTGATCCGCACCATGGCCATGCCTTTTGGAATTTATCCGAAGGTCGACACCTGGGCCGAAAAAGGCGAGTCGCGCGGCATCCGCTATCACAACGCCGGGTTGCTCGAGGTGGGCTCTGGCCCCTCGCCTTCACCCTTCTCGAAGAAGTTCCGCCCGCTGCACATCCCCCGCATCCGCGGCTCGGATCCTTACTTCCAGCAGGCGCTCAAGTATTTCGACGAGCATCCGGAGCAGCGCTTCGTGAGCGACGGCGATCCTCAGACGGTCTCCGTGCCCGCGCGCCTGCGCCAGGAGCTGCGCGAGGAGCTGCCTTCGGGAGTGCGGGTTGATATCCTGCGCTGAGCCTGTAGCGGAGGCAGTTACGGAGGCAATACCGCGAGGAACAGCGACCCCGAGTGATGCATCCGGCCCGAGGCCTGCTCGGCGTAAGCGTCTTCGCCCCAGTACACATCGACCCGGCCGGGGCCTTTGATCGCGCCACCGGTGTCCTGGGTCACGGCAAGCGAGGTGAACTTCTTC
Source organism: Oligoflexia bacterium (assembly GCA_023701205.1). Taxonomy (GTDB): domain Bacteria; phylum Bdellovibrionota; class UBA1018; order UBA1018; family UBA1018; genus JAMPXJ01. The sequence continues at coordinate 57,484 of JAMPXJ010000021.1, read as the reverse complement.
CAGCCCGCGACCTCGGCCCCGTTCATTTCGGGGCGCTCCGTCTGGAAAAGCATCACCGCCTGGAGCGGAAAGATGCTCAGGTCAATGGCCACCGAGTGGCGCGGCGAAAGCAGCACGGAGTCGACGCCGTAGGGACCGTTGTCGCCGAACTGAAAGAACACGTAGCTCGGGTTCTTGCTCAGAGTCGGCATCATTTTCTCGGGATTCGCCTGGAAGTAGGCACGGATCCCCGGGATGGAGAGCGACTCCTCGGGCACGCCTTGCTCGCGAAGGTACTGCGTGATGGAGACGTAAAAATGCCCGTTCTGCGCGGCATAGTTGAAAAATCGCCGCTCGCGCGAGCCATCCGGCCGCTGCAGCATCAGGACGCCCGAGCCTTCCATCTGCAGGATGAACGCATCGAACCAGTCACGTGTGTACGCGAGTTCCAGTCCGCGGCCCTGAAGCGCGTTTCCCTGGTCAATCTCCTCTCGCGTGAAAAAAGAGCTCAGCGAGCCATCGGGATTGCGCTTTCTCCAGACCTTGCGTCCGTCGATGGTGACCTGCACGAGCTCCGCCGGACGGCCATACAAAGGCACCGTGTATTGTTCCCGCTCCGCTTGGCTGAGCAACGCTCGATCCGACGGCAGCACGGCCTCGAGCACGGGCGAATGATAGCCGGTGAACATCACGTCGCCTTTGCCATCGCGGCCTTCGGACTGGTACCACTCGAAGCGCGTGCGCGCGGCTTTTGTCAAATCGGCAAACGACGTCGCGCTCTCCGCCAGGCGCAGAAATTCGCTGCTGGTCTCGGTGCACCATTTCCGGCGCGTGACCACGCGATCCCCGAAACGGAAGCGCGCCTCCGGATCCTGGGTCGCGCATTTGGCCGATTGCCTGCGAAGCGCGGTCTTGAAGGATTCCAGATCGCCTTCGACCCCGATCTCCGGCAGCGCCGAAGGATCGACCTTGCGAAACGGGCCTGTGGCCTCGGCTTGCGCAAACGGTTCGCAAACCATCACCAGGAATCCCAGCGCCAGTACCCGACTTTTCGCGAATAGCATCATCTTTTCCGGATATCCAAGTTCCGCCGAACGCGCAAGTCCGAGCAGAACCCTTTGAGGCCTTCAGCCCGGGGCCGAGGCTCCGCCACGATCGCCTTCGCCACGAGTGTTGCCAGGGCGCGTCGCAGCTTTCCCATTTCGCGCAGACTGCCCCCGGCTGGGCCCTGTGCCTCGAAGTAGCTGCGATTGGCAAGCAGGATCACGGCCGTCGCGCTCGAAGGATCGATCCAGACCGAGGTCCCGGTGTAGCCGGTATGTCCAAAGCTCCCCACCGGGAAAACTTCCCCGCGCGGAATCGAATAAGGCGTATCGATATCCCAGCCCAGGCCGCGCTTCTCGCCTTCGGGCAGCTCCGGCCGCAGCTCCATCATCTTTCGCACGGTCGCGCGACTGAGCACGCGCACGCCATTCCACTCACCGCAGCCGAGGATCATCTGAGCGAAGACCGCCAGATCATCCGCGGTCGAGAAGACACCGGCGTGTCCCGCAATCCCTTCCAGCGCCAAGGCCCGCCCGTCATGCACCCGGCCCGGCACGCCGCCCGGAGATGTCGGTGCGCAGCGCTCGCAGGACGGCGCCTCGTTCAGGGGTCGGAAACCGGTATCGCGCATCTCCAGCGGCGCGAAAATCCGTGCGCTCACGAACCGATCGAGTCGCTCGCCACTCAGCTGCTCCACCACTCTGCCGAGCTGCAAAAAGCCCACGTCCGAGTATACGAACTTCGAACCCGGAGCGCGGCGCGTCCCCACCTGATCGAGCCGCGCAAGGACCTCGGCAGGCGATCCCGCATAATCGCTCATCGGATTGCCGGCGGGATAGCCGGAGCGGTGACGAAGCAGCTGCTCGAGCGTGATTTCGAAGGTGCCCGTCCCTGTGATCCCGGGACGCAGCTCCTGAAGGCGATCCGAGAGCGCGAGCTCCCCGGAATCCAAAAGCGCCAGCACCGCCGGCGCGGTCGCCACGACCTTCGTGAGCGAGGCCAAGTCGAAAACCGTCTCCGGCGCCGTCCTGAAGCCGCCGCGATAAACGATTTTTCCCTCGCGGACCACGACCACCACGGCACTCGGGAAGACCTTGCGCGCGATCGCGCTGTCGATGAGTGGTCCGATCGCTCTAAGCCGTGCGGCGCTCATGCCCACGTCCTCGGGCTGGGTCACCGGAAGCGCCGCGTGGGCGCTCGCAAGCAGGTACAGCAGCGGAAGGAGGAAAGAGGCGAAACCCATCGGAGCTCAGTTTGGCCTTATCGATGTTGGGTTGTAAACGCCAAAGCTGGGGAGGCTCGGGCGGGATGACGCTTAGCGCATAACTCTCCGGCCTTTGCCCAGGTGGATTACTCGAAACAACGAGCGTTTCCATGCGCGAAGCTCATTCCCGCCGGAAGTATCGTGCGCTTTCCCCGAACTGCAGAAAAGAAACGCGCCGATGATGACCGGGGCAGAGCAGCCGGATATTTTCCAGGGTTGTCTTGCCGCCCAAGGACCAGGGCCCTTGATGATCGATCTGCAAAGCGTGTTTTGACTGACAGCGTTTTTGAGTGCTCGCGTCGATATACGCGCATTGGTATCCGTGCTTCCAGATCAGCTCGTGCTGCAGCGGCTTTGAAGGCTCGCGCCGGTCGAGAACCTCGGGTGCCGTGGGTGTTTTGAGTGTTTCAGTCGACTGCTTTGTTGTTTGCAGCTCTGCCGCTGGCCGCCCTGTCCCCTGATTCTCTTGCGCCGCCAGCTCCTCCTTCGCTGCCGGATTCTTCCTTGGGTTTTTAGACTCGATTCGAGAGCTCTCGTGGACCCGCCATGATGATTCCGAATGAAGATGCGCATCGACTCGATGCGAGCCAAACCAAGACCTTTCCCAGGGTTTTTCGAGGCACTTTCAAAATAGACCACTCACCTCCCGAAAATAAATCCAACCCTTGTCAAGACCTATTCCAATAGAGATGAACCCCGCCGATTCCCCAACCCCGCCCCCTCGCCGCAAAAAGAACCGAATCGAGCATAATTCGCCACCACCGAAACACGCAGAACCACCTCACCCGCCGCGAGGTCTTCACCGTACGCAGCGACGACGCCAATGCAGCAGTGACAAATCACGCGCGCTCACGCAGATGCGCCGAAATGAAATCGGCGCCCACCTCCAGACCCAATGACGCGGGCAAGAGCAAAAACCAAAGCCCGGCCCAAAACTTGAACCCCCGACAAAAAGGAGCCCCGCATCGCCGTGAGCCTTGCCCTTCCGCGGCAGATCGGAGTGCTCCGCCCCCATGCGCCTCTCCGCCGGAATCATCCCCATCCTCCGCACAGCCAACGGCCGCCAGGTCCTGCTCCTGCGCGCGTACCAAAACTGGGATTTCCCGAAAGGCCTTGTCGATCCGGATGAATCCCCGCTTCAAGCCGCGCTCCGGGAGCTCAAGGAAGAGGCGTCGATCGAACACGTCTCCATTTCCTTCGGCAAAGACTATCGCGAAACCGTCACGCCCCAGAAAACCTCGCGCTACTACCTGGCCGAATGCCCGAGCCCCGAAGTCACGCTCCCGTTTTCGCCGGAGCTGGGCCGTCCCGAGCATCATGAGTACCGCTGGGTCAGCTTCGAAGGCGCGCGAAAGCTCGTCGCGCCCCGCCTTCTTCCGGTGCTCGACTGGGCGGAATCCCGCATCACGTCGCCACCCCGAACAGCCTCCCGATCGCCGCTGTCGCCGCCATCGCGAACGCGCCCCAGAAGCCCACGCGCAAAGCGCCTTTTGAAACGCTCGCGCCCCCGGCCCACGCCGCGATCGTCCCGAGGGCGATGAGAAACGCCAGCGATGCCGCCGAGACGCTCGGAATCAACGCGCTCCGCGGTACGAGCAACACCACGGCCAGCGGAAGCGCCGCGCCTGCCGAGAACGTAGCGGCCGAGGCCAGCGCCGCCTGCAACGGGCGCGCGGCGCCGGTCTCGGTGATTCCAAGCTCATCGCGGGCATGGCTTCCCAAGGCATCATGGGACATGAGCTGCTCGGCCACCCGGCGGGCCAGCCCAGGCTCGAGTCCGCGACTGACATAGATCTGCGCGAGCTCCTCCGTCTCGTAGGTCGGATTCGAGGCAAGCTCCTTCCGTTCGCGCGCGAGATCCGAGCGCTCAATATCGGCCTGCGAGCTGACGGAGACGTATTCGCCGGCGGCCATCGACATCGCGCCTGCCACCAGCCCGGCCGTCCCGCTCAGGAGAATATCCGCAAACGGGGCGTTCGCCGCCGCGACGCCTACGATCAGGCTTGCCGTGGAGACGATCCCGTCGTTCGCGCCTAGCACGGCCGCGCGCAGCCAGCCGATGCGTCCGGCCTTGTGGCCTTCCGGATGCCTGCCCACCAGTCTGCTTCTGGAACCGTTCCCGTGCAATTCCGTGCGCATTTCCCGCCTCCATTCCCTGCCTCAAAATTCGCTTCATCAGCCATGCCCGGGCGGTGATTATGGCAGCGCGAATGCATTGCTTGCGCGGATGGGTGCACCATTGCGCGCAGTTCGCTCGTTTGAGTTCCAGCCCGGCCGCTGGAGCTCGGAGATCAATGTCCGCGACTTCATCCAGAACAACGCGACGCCTTACCTGGGAAACGCCGAATTCCTGAGCGGCCCGACGGAACGGACCCGGAAGCTCTGGGACCGGGTATCAGAACTCTTGAAAGAGGAAAGTCGCCGCGGCGTGCTCGACGCGGACACCCGGATCATCTCGGGGATCAACACTCACCCGCCAGGCTACATCGATCGCGACCTCGAACAGATCGTGGGACTGCAGACGGAGAAACCGCTCAAGCGGGCGATCATCGCGTACGGAGGTATCCGACTGGCGAAAACCGCGCTCGAAGCCTATGGCTACTCGCTCGACGAAACGGCCGAGGAGATCTTCACCCGCCATCGCAAGACGCATAATGCGGGAGTTTTTCACGCCTACACGCCGGACATGCTCAGAGCCCGGAAGTCCGGCATCATCACAGGTCTTCCCGACGCCTATGGCCGCGGGCGCATCATCGGCGATTACCGCAGAGTGGCGCTGTACGGCGTGGATCGGCTCATTGAAGCGAAGTCCCGGGATCGGGCGGCACTCGATATCCCCGCGATGGATGATGCGATGATCCTTCTGCGCGAGGAGCTTTCCGAGCAGATCGACGCGCTCAAGGAGCTCAAGGCCATGGCGCGCGGTTACGGCTTCGATCTGAGCCACCCGGCGAGAAACGGCCGGGAAGCAGTGCAGTGGACCTACTTTGCCTATCTCGCCGCGGCCAAGGAGCAAAACGGCGCGGCGATGTCCATCGGCCGGATCTCGACTTTTTTTGACGCCTACTTCGAGCGTGACCTGGCCCAGGGCGCGCTCACCGAAGCGGAGGTCCAGGAGCTCATTGATCATTTCGTGATGAAGCTCCGGATGATCCGGTTTCTGAGGATCCCCGAGTACAACGAGCTCTTCTCGGGCGACCCGACGTGGGTCACCGAGGCGATCGGCGGCATCGGCGAGGACGGGCGCCCGCTGGTGACCAAGACGAGCTTCCGTTTCCTGCAGACCCTTTACAACCTGGGACCCGCGCCCGAGCCCAATCTCACCGTACTCTGGTCCGAGCGTCTCCCGCGTGCCTACAAGGAGTTCTGCGCACGGGTGTCCATAGACACCTCGTCGATCCAGTACGAGAGCGACGAGCTGATGCGGCACTGCTTCGGCGACGATTATGCGATCGCCTGCTGCGTCTCGGCGATGAAGGTGGGCAAGCAGATGCAGTTCTTCGGCGCGCGCGCGAACATCGCCAAGCTCCTGCTCTATGCGATCAACGGCGGCCGCGACGAGCTCACCGGCGAGCAGATCGGCCCCGAGCTTGCGCCCATCACCTCGGAGTACCTGGATTACGAAGAAACCCTCAAGAAGTTCGACCGCGCCATGGACTGGCTCGCCGAGCTTTACGTTAAGACCCTCAACATCATCCACTTCATGCATGACAAGTACTGCTACGAGCGCCTGGAGATGGCGCTTCATGACACGGAGGTGAGGCGCTTCCTGGCCTGCGGCATCGCCGGTCTCTCGGTCGTGGCCGACTCGCTCTCGGCGATCCGCCACGCCAAGGTCCGCGTGCTCCGCGACGCCTCCGGCCTCGCGCGCGACTACGAGGTGCAGGGGGATTATCCGAAATTCGGCAATAACGACGATCGCGTGGACCAGATCGCCGTCGAGATCGTCAAGCGCTTCATGTCCAAGCTCCGGCGCCAGCGAACCTACCGCGAAGCCGTTCCGACGCTCTCGATCCTGACCATCACCTCGAACGTGGTCTACGGCAAGAAGACGGGGAGCACGCCCGACGGGCGCAAGCAGGGCGAGCCCTTCGCTCCGGGCGCCAACCCCATGCACGGGCGCGACCGCAAAGGCGCCGTGGCGTCGATGGCCTCGGTCGCGAAGCTCCCCTACAACTACGCGCAGGACGGGATCTCTTACACCTTCTCGATCGTGCCGCAAGCGCTGGGAAAAAGCGCCGCCGATCGCGTGGCCAACCTCGTGGGCCTGCTCGACGCGTATTTCGCCGACGGAGGCCAGCATATGAATGTCAACGTGCTCGACCGGCAGACCCTGCTCGAGGCGATGGAGCATCCGGAGGAATATCCGCAGCTCACGGTCCGCGTCTCCGGCTATGCCGTGAACTTCACGAAGCTCACCCGGGAGCAGCAGCTCGATGTCATCCATCGCACGTTCCACGGCGCAGCCTGAGCCCGCCGTCCGCGGCTGGGTGCACTCCTTCGAATCCCTCGGGACGGTCGACGGGCCCGGCGTGCGTTTCATCGTCTTCTTCCAGGGCTGCCCGCTCGCCTGCCAGTACTGCCACAATCCCGACGCGCGCGCGGCCAGGACCGGGATGAATCTCTCGGCCGGAGAGATCGTCGAGCAGGCTTCGCGCTATCGCCGCTATTTCCGGGCCTCCGGGGGCGGCGTCACCTTGAGCGGCGGCGAGCCTCTGCTCCAGCCCGAGTTCGCCGCGGCCATCCTCCGGCTCTGCCGGGATCAGGGCATCCACACGGCGCTCGATACCTCGGGATTCTGCGCGCTGCCCCGCGCGCGCCCCGTGTTGGAGCTTTGCGATCTCGTGCTGCTCGATCTGAAGTCCTCCGACCCGCTGATCTATCGCCGGGTGACTGCCGTATCGATCGAGCCCACGCTCGCCACCGCGCGCCTCCTCTCTTCCATCGGCAAGCCGGTGTGGATCCGCTTCGTCCTGGTGCCCGGCCTCACGGACGATCCCGAAAATGTCGCAGGCATCGCGCGCTTCATTTCGAGCGAACTGGCCAACGTGGAAAAAGTGCAAATCCTCCCCTTTCACAAGCTGGGCGAGGCGAAGTGGGATCGGCTGGGCATCGAATATAGGCTCCGCGCGACGCCCGAGGCCGCGCCCGAGCAGGTGGCGCGCGCGACCGAGATCTTCAGGAGCTTCGGCTTGAAGGTGGATTGAGCGACCCGACGCGCGCTCAGGCGGCGGCGGAGTTTTTTTCACCATCCTCATGCACGGCTCCGCTTCCGCGTGCCGGCCGGGCTCAACGAATCTCGAACGCGGCCCCTGGACTCCATTCGCTTCGGCGCCCCTGCCCGCTTCTGCGAAGCCGCCAGTAGTAGCGTCCGGAAGGTTCAGGCGGCTTGAAGGAGTAGAAATTGGAAATCACTGTTTCTTCCACGAGAATCTCCTTGAACTCGCTATCGCTCGCAACCTCGATAGAATAACTCTCGGTAAGGGCCATCAGTCGCCAGGAGAGGATGATCCCCAGACCATCCTCCAGGATCTTCCCCGAGACCTGCCCGCCGTCGCTCGGCTGGTAGGGCAACGGAAAGTGGTAAAGCCGATCGATCGGCACGCGCGGGCTGGTGACGGGAGGGGCGCCCCCGGAAAGCATCGCCGTAACCTCGAACTCCAGCACCTCCTGCCGGAGCATCGCCTCCGGCACTTCGAACGGCGGTGCCTGAACCCGTGCCCGTTGGCGGAGGGCCCCATCCTTTGCGAGGATTACGACATCATAGCCGACGGCGCCTTTGAGCTCGTTCCACCAGAGCAACGTCCGTAGCCTTCCCGGTTCCGTCTCGCTCATCTCCGGATAAGCGCGGAGCTCCGGCGCGCCGGCCTGAACACGCGCCCGGCGCTCGATTCGCGGCTGCGAACGCGGCTTCGACGGCGGTCGCGACCGAACGCCGGCCGGGCTCGGAAAGCTCTCTGGCGCGGCGATCTTCGCCAACAGGGGCTGTCCCGCCTTCAGCTCAACCGGCCTCAGCCCGGTTTCCTCCACCCATGCCAGGGACATCGGGGCGAATTCCTCCGTCTCCATCTTGAGCATTCCGGGTTTTCCGGAGTCCAGCGCGAGGGTCACCCGCCCCGAGGCGGACCGCGGCAGCACGCGCAGGCGCTTTCCCCCGAGACTCACCTCGACCGGGTCCGAAGCGTCGCGGAGACTCAGCCCCAACTCCCCCTTTTGCAGCTCAAATGACAACGCCCGGCGCTCCGGGGCGACAAAAGGCCGCAAAAACCGCTGCAGCAGGGATCCGCGCGGCAGCTCCTCGGGAGGCGCCTGGATCAGCACGAGGCTATTGGGTTCGACCGACGCCCGCACGCGGGAGTGAAGCAAATCCAGCTCGGCCCGTCCATCCCGAGCGGTATGAACGGCATCCCCGGGATAGACCGTTTCGCTGTCAGACCAAAGATCATGCCAGGCCATCGTCCCGTAAAAACGGTGCCGGACGCCTCCCTGCTTCTTGCTCAGCAGGCCCGCGGGACGGACCGACTGCGGGCGGGAGATCCGGCTCCAGAGCTCGGAGTCATTCACGAGACGGAACCCCGGCAGCGAAAGCAAGACCATCGCGATGCCGAGGAGAACGTCCCAGTTTGCGCCTATCGATTTTTCCCGCAAAGAGGATTACCTCGCCAGCCATTCTAGCTTAGAATACTGAGCGGGCGACATGGTTATTCCGATACGTCTCAAAATCGCGCTGCTCATCACGGCCTCGCTCGTGGCCAGCCTGTCGTCGTACCTCTACTTCGGCACCCGGCTCCTGGTCGACGACAAGGCGTCTTATATCTACGATCATAACCTGAACCTCCTGCGGGGAATCTCCTCCGCGATCGAAGACCGCGTCGAGCTCGCCACGAGGTCCGTTCGAATCATGGCCTCCTCGGATAGTTACGAAAGTCGCGCGTCGATTTACCGCGCCGAGGTGCAGGAGCTCGGGGTTGAGGGAATCCTGATCCTTTCCCCCGCCCGCGCCCGTTTCGGCCCCGGGGCGGAGCGGCTCGCGGCGCTTCTTCCGAAGCTGGGCTGGAACGACCGCTCCTTTGCGGAAAACCGGCAGCTCGTCGGCGTGGCCGGCTCGGGCGCGCTCGCCATCGGCGCCGCCTCGGAGACCGGGCATGCGGGGAACGCACCGAGCCGCTTCGCGCTGCTATTTCGGCTGGAGCGCCGTCTTTTCGAGAGACTCTCGGAAGGCACGCGGGTTCACCTGACTGATTCCGATGGAAACACGGTCTTCAGCAACGTCGCTGAAGGCGGGGTTCGCCAGGACCTCTCCGCCTTGGGGCGAACGCTTGCCGCATCGGAATTCGACTCGGGAATGCAAGAGCTTTCCTTTCGCGGTCACAGCTACATCGTGGGTTACCAGAAGCTTCTCGGCGGCTCACTGGTCCTGAAAAGCCTCATCTCCAAGCAAGAAGCCTTCGGCGCGGCCCGGGAGCTCTCCCGGCGCTCGCTGGTGCTGGGCATCAGCATCCTTCTTTTCGCCATCGGAATGTCCCTGCTTCTCGCGCGCAGCCTGACTCGCAAGATCCAGCAGCTCTGGAAGATGACCCAACGAGTCAGCTCGGGCGACTTCTCTGTCCGCATGAGGCTCAAGGGGCGTTCCCGCGACGAGCTCGATGGCCTGGCTCGCGCCTTCGACACGATGGCCGTCAAAATCCAGGCGCTGATCCGGGAGACCGCCGAGAAGAGCCGGATGGAAAGCGAACTGAAGACGGCGAAGACAGTCCAGGAGACGCTCTTTCCCGCGCCGCGGTTTCGGGCGGGAAAGCTCGAGCTCGCCGCGTTTTACGAGCCCGCCTCCGAGTGCGGCGGCGACTGGTGGCATTGCTGCGAGATCGACGACCGCGTCCTGCTCTGGATCGGGGATGCTACCGGGCATGGCGCACCGGCAGCCCTGATCACGAGCGCCGCCAGATCCGCCGCGTCGATCCTGGAACAGCAGCGGATCACCTCCCCGAGCCGGATCCTCGGGCTCCTCAACAAGGCGATCTTCGAGACCTCCAAAGGCCGCATGGCGATGACCTTCTGCCTGCTGGTGATCGACAAGCGCACCGGCGCCATGCGCTACTGCAGCGCCGGGCATCCCATGCCCTTCGTGGTGAGGAAAGGGACGAAGGCCCTGGCGGGCTCGGCCAACCCTCCGCTCGGGCATGATCCCGACGGCGTCTTCGAGGAAGCCGTATTCCAGCTTCAGGAGGGCGATGTCCTGGCACTCTTCACCGATGGCCTGACCGAGGCGCGGGGCTCCGATGGCGCGCAGTATGGCCGCAAGAAACTGCTGAAGGACACCCAGGCTCTGCTGACATCCCATTCCGCCCTGGAAGCAGCCGTTCAGAAGACGCGCGAGAACCTCCTGGGCCTCCGGGCCGGGGCCACGCTCGAGGACGACGTGACTTTCCTGCTTTGCCGGTTCGGATCCGAGCCGCCGGCCTGAAAATCAGCAGTCGCGCCCTCCCGACGAGAAAAGGTGACAGGCCACGAAATGACCCGCGCCCACCTCGGTCCATTGCGGGTCGCGCGAGGCGCACTCCGCCGAGGCCCTGGGGCAACGTCCCGCGAAGCGGCACCCCGGCTTGAGATCCAGTGGGGAAGGGATCTCGCCCTGAGGCGCCTGATGCGCGCGGGCCCGTTCGCGGATGGGATCCGGCTCGGGGTTCGATGCGATCAGCGACTGCGTGTAGGGGTGCAGCGGCCGGGCGCAGAGCGCTTCGGAGTTTCCCAGCTCGACGAGGGACCCGAGATACATCACGGCCATGCGGTCGGAGATGAAGCGCACCATCGAGAGATCATGGGCGATGAAGAGGATCGTGAGCCCCAACGTCTCCTTGAGCTCTCCGAGCAGATTCACCACCTGCGCCTGAACCGAGACGTCGAGCGCCGAGATCGGCTCATCGCACACGACGACCTGGGGCTCGAGCGCCAGGGCGCGCGCGATGCCGATACGCTGGCGCTGCCCGCCGGAGAACTCATGCGGATAGCGCGAAAGGTGATCACGGAGCAGCCCGACGCGCTCGAGCCACTGGCCCGCCCTCTCATGCGCCTGCGCGCGCGTCCATAGACCGTGCAGGAGCGGTCCCTCCGAGACGATATCCTTCACCGTCATGCGGGGATTCAACGAGGAGTAAGGGTCCTGGAAAATCATCTGGATCTCGCGCGAATACTTCCGGAAATCCGCCGCCTCGTACCTTTTCGGCAGCACCCTCCCCTGGTAGACCACCTCTCCCGAGGTCTTCTCGTACAGGCCGACGAGCGTGCGCCCGAGCGTCGATTTGCCGCAGCCGCTCTCGCCCACCAGCCCGAGGACCTCGTTGCGCCGGAGCGAGAAGCTCACCCCGTCCACGGCATGAAGCGTGTGGCCGCCTTTGAGCGGGAAGTGCTTCTTGAGATTCCGAAGCTCCAGGATCGTCATAGGGTCCCCCTGCGCAGGGCGTTTTCCGGAGCATAGGAATGATGAAGCCAGCAGCGTCCCTGGTGGCCGCTCTCGCCGAGAGCCGCCAACGCGGGATTCTTTCGCTCACAGATCCGGAGCGCCATCGGGCAGCGATCGAAGTAGGCGCAGCCCGCTGGCGGGCTGAAGAGATCCGGCGGCGAGCCCTCGATCGGGAGCAGACGCTTCTTCCCTCCCGCCTGCGCGCGCGCGAGCGCCGAGCCCGGCATGGCCGAGCGGAGTCCCAGCGTATACGGGTGCGCCGAGCGGTAGAAGACCCCGTCCACGCTGCCGGCTTCGACGATCTGCCCTCCATACATCACGGCGACCCGGTCGGCCATCCGCGCGACGACCCCCAGATCATGCGTGATCAGGATGATCGACATCCCGAGCGCCTTCTGCAGCTCTTTGAGCAGTGCCAGGATCTGCGCCTGGATGGTCACGTCGAGCGCGGTGGTCGGCTCGTCGGCGATCAGGATGCGCGGATTGCACGCGATCGCCATCGCGATCATCACGCGCTGCCGCATCCCACCCGAAAACTGGAACGGATACTGGTCCACACGCTCCGCGGCGCGCGGAATCTGGACAAGATCCATGAGCTCGATAGCGCGCTTGCGGGCCGCCGCCGCGTCGAGCCCCCGATGAATCCGCAGCGTCTCGCCGATCTGCTTGCCCAAGGTCATGGTCGGATTGAGCGAGGTCATCGGGTCCTGAAAGATCATGCCGATCTCGTTTCCCCTCACCGCGTTCAGCGTCGGCAGGGGCGCCTCGAGAATCTCCCGGCCTGAAAGCCGGACAGAGCCCGATTTCACGCGCCCCGGCGGACGCGGGATCAGGCCCATGATCGCCTGAACCGTCACGGATTTCCCGCAGCCGCTCTCACCTACGATCGCCAGAGTCTCGCCGGCGTCCAGGTCGAAGCTCACTCCCCGGACCGCCTGGACCACTCCCCCGTAAGTATCGAACTCCACGCGAAGGTCGCGCACCTCGAGCAAGGCACTCATGACACGCTCCTCATCTTGGGATCCAGCGCGTCGCGCAGCCCGTCGCCGAGCAGATTGAAGGCCAGTACCGTCACGCTGATGAAAACCGCCGGAAAAAGAAACTCATGGGGATAAGTGAGAAAGCGCTGGATCCCGTCGTTGCACATGCTTCCCCAGGAAGGCGTCGGCGGCACGACGCCCATTCCGATGAACGAGAGGAACGCCTCGGTGAAGATCGCGCTCGGGATGGAGAAGGTCAGTGAAACGAGGATGACCCCGAGTGTATTGGGCAGCAGGTGACGGAAGAGCAGCCAGGCGGGCGACGCCCCCAGAAGCCGCGACGCCTGGATGAACTCGCTCTCGCGGAGCTGCAGGACCTGCCCTCGGGCAAGACGCGCCGGCCCCGTCCACGAGAGCACGACCATGGAAAGCAGCATCGGCACGATCCCGCTCTCTCCCGGCCCGCCGCCCAGGACCACCTTGAAGAGAATCATGAAAAGCAGGAAGGGCAGCGCCATGACCAGGTCGGTGACCCGCATCAGCACGCCGTCGACCCGCCCGCCGGCATAGCCCGCGAACCCGCCGAGCAGCACGCCGGTGAAAGTCCAGAGCAGCGGCGCGAGTATGCCGATGAAAAGCGAGATCCGCGCGCCCGCCATGAGGCGAGCCAGGAGGTCGCGGCCCAGGTAATCGGTTCCAAGCGGATGGGAGGGCAGCGAGAGGATCTCACCCACCCGCGCGTCCGCGCGCAGGAGCTGCGCGTCCGCCAGACTGATGCCGGGCTCGAGCACGACCTTGCGTGTGATGCCCCGGTCCGCTTCCATGCCGTTTTTCGCGACTATGGTGTAATAGTATTCGCCTGGGGAGAGATTGAACCGATCCTCGTAGCTCAGGCGGTTCCCCCCGAGCACCTCCCCCACCGGAACACCGTACGACCCCGCCCCTTCTGGCGCGCGATCCGAGCGATAGATCACGTACCCCGCCGCGCCCTCGACCGGTTCCCATCTGAGGCGCACGGCGAGAATCGAGGGCTCGTCCAGAAGCCCGATCGCACGCGGAATCTCCAGGGCCCTCTCCGGAGCAGCCGGACTTTCGGGCCAGTCGCTTCGCGTGAGCTCCTCGTACGTCCCGGGCTCCTCGATCACCCGCGCACGAACGCCGAAGCTCGGCGACTCGGAGATCCGGTTGAGCTCCTGCGCCGCGGGGTCTACCCTCCAGAACAAGGGCCCGACGAGCGTGAGAAGCAGCAGCGCCGATACGATCCCGAGCGAAGCCAGCGCCTGGCGGTTGCGCTTCAGGCGCAGCCAGGCATCCTCCCAATAGGTCAGCGAGGGCCGCGAGATGACCTGTGCCGCCGTCCGCCGCCCGGCTGGCAGGAAATCCGGATGCGTTCCCACTTCCCTTTCGTGCATGCGCGGCAGCGCGGGCGTCATTTCCATTAGGTTTCCTTTCCCAGGCTGATCCGGGGGTCGACCAGCCCGTAAACGATATCGACCGCGATCACCATGAAGACCAGGAACGCTCCGTAGAACACGGTGAGCCCCATGATGACGGTGTAATCCAGCTGCTGCACCGCCTGGACGAAGTAGCGGCCCAGTCCGGGGATCGCGAAGACGCTCTCCACCACGAAGCCTCCGGTCGTGATCGTGGCGATGGCCGGCCCCAGGATCGTGATCACGGGCAGGATCGCGTTACGAAGTTGATGCGAGAAGAAGATCCGGACCGGCGAAAGCCCCTTGGCCCGGGCGGTGCGCACGAAATCCTGGCTCACGATCTCCAGCAGCGACGAGCGCATGAGCCGCGTGAAAAACGCCATCGTCCCCAGGCCCAGCACCAGCGCGGGAAGGACCATGTGCGAGAAGGTCCCCCAGCCGCCCACCGGCAGCACCTCGCGTCCCGAAAGCGCGTTGAGCTCCGTCAGGCCGAACTGCCCCAGCGCCGCGAAGACGAAGCCCGGGACCGAGATCCCCAGGATCACGCCCAGCATGATGAGCCGGTCGGGTCTTTTATTGCGATAGAGCGCCGTGATCGATCCGAAGAGGATTCCCCCCGCCGTCGCGACGACCACCGCGAGAATCCCCAGGAGCGCCGAAACCGGAAAGTGCTCGCGGATGATGTCATTCACCGAGCGGTTCTGCTGGGTGTAGGAGATCCCGAAATCCCCTCGGGCCATGTTGGCGAGAAAGATCCCGTACTGCACCCCGAGTGGCTGATCCAGCCCGTAGCGCCGCTCGAGGTTGGCCCGGATCTCCGGGGACATCGCCTTGGCACCCATGATCGGATCCCCCGGCACCGAATGCATCGCCACGAAGGTGGCGGTCGCGATGAAGTACACGGTGAGCAGGCCCCAGAGCACTCGTTTCAGGATGTAGCTGGCCATTGACGACCTCCTGTTCAGCGGCCGTTGGAGACGAACCGCGCACGCGTGAAGTCCGGGTCGGGTCCCACCGCGTGGCGGATCACTCCGTCCAGGGAATCGTTCATCACGAAGACCACCGCCCGCTCGTAGGTCGGCAGCAGCGCCACGTCCTCGAGCGCAAGCCGCTCGGCCTGCGCCATCGCATCCATCCGCGCTCCGGCGTCCGAGGTCGCCTGCGCCGCGCGGATCAGCCGGTCATACTCCGCGCTCACGTACTTGCCGCGGTTGTTCTCGTTCCAGCTCGTGAACAGCTCGGCGAAAGTCATCGGATCGGCGTAATCCGGGCCCCAGCCCGCCGCGACGATATCGAAGTCGCCGGTGCTCATCTTCGCCAGGCGCTGCTTGAAGATCTGCTTGTCGATGCGAAGGTCGATCCCGAGCGCGTTCTTGAACACGCTCTGGAAGTACTCCGCCTCCTTCGCGGCCGTGGGCGTATCGCCCGTCAGCCACACCAGCGGCGGCAGCTGCGCAACCCCGAGCTCCTTGCGGGCCTCGGCCACGAGCGCGCGCGCCCGGGCGAGATCGGGCCGGCGATCGGCGATCGGATACTCCTTGCGGAAGAGATCCTTCTTGCCCCGCAGCCAGGCCGGAATGAGCCCGCGGCCGGGCTTCGTTCCGGGAATCCCTACCACGCGCGAGATGTACTCCTGCGGATTGAACACGGCCGCGATCGCCTGCCGAAGCTTCTTGTTGCGCGTCACGCGCCCCTCGCGGAAGTTGAACTCCAGAAAGAGCAACGTCCCATCCGAGAAGTTGCGCATCTTCATCCGCTCGGACTGCGCCTTCGGCAGGTCGTCCTTGCCGAGGCCCGCGAGGATGTCGACCTTCCCCGCCTTGAAGAAGTTGAAGCGCGCGCTGTTATCCGGCGTGATGTAGGGAATATCGATCGCCTCGAGGCTGATCTGCGCGGAGTTCCAGTAATGGGGATTCCTGTCCATCCTGAGCGAGGCGCCATGCACCCAGGAGGTGAGCTTGAAGGGACCGTTGCTGACGAGGTCGGCGGCCTCGGCGGCATAGCGCTCGCCCTTGGCCTTGTAGACATCCTCGCGCACGGGCATGAACGTACCGAAGGAGGTGAGCCCCAGGAAGTAGCCGCATGGTTTTTCGAAGACCACCTTGAGCGTGCGCTCATCCACGGCGGTCACGCCCAGTTCCGTGACAGGGAGCTGGCCTTTGTTGATCTTTTCGGCGTTCCGGACCGGGTAAAGGATGAAGGCGTATTCCGAGGCGTTCTTCGGATCGACCGCCGTGCGCCAGGCAAAGACGAAGTCTCGGGCGGTCACGGGCTTGCCGTCACTCCAGCGGGCGTTCGCGCGCAGATGAAACGTCGCGCCGCGATCGCTGATCTCCCACTTTTCGGCCACGCCCGGGAGCGTCTCGCCATCCCGTCCGTTGCGGGTCAGGCCCTCCATGATGTGGCCCAGGATGAAGAAACTTTCCGTGTCCGTAGCCTTCGTGGAGTTGAGCTGCGGCGGCTCAGTCGAAAGCGCGTAAGTGAGCACGTTCTTGGCGGCGAATGCCCCTTGGGCTCCGGCCAGCAGCAACCCCAGCGTGAATGCGGCGACTCTCAGCAATCGGTCCCTCATTTTCATCATCCCCCTCGCGTCAAGCGATTCCAACGCCTTGTGCAAGGCGGGCGCCAACGCGGAGACGGGGCGGAAATGAAGGAATTTCTCGGCAAATCAGCGGATATTCAGCGATACCGGACCTGCCGGATCAAGCGGGCGAAACGAGTCCAGGGACAGTTTGGCTCCGAGCCCCGGCGCGACGGCGAAATACTCCGCGAGCTTTTCCAGGAACGCCAGAATCCGCCCGATCGCCGCTCGCAGTTGAGGGCGATTACCCGGTTGGACGGGGCTCCCCGGCCCCCCGTCCCCGCAAAAATAGGTCATCTGGCGATAGGTCAGGAAAAGCTCCTGCGCGAGCCGATGGAGATTCTCGTCCCCGGCCCCGCACCGGTAGCGCAGGTTACTGAGCGCCGCGATCCGGTTGGAAAGATCCTCGAGCCGCTGGAAGTGCACGCCGACACCGAGACAGATCTCCGTATCGCGCGCGTTCCGGTCCGCGAGCAGCGGAAGGAGTCCCGCCTCGAGGGAAACCTTCTCCTGAAAAACGGCGGAACGGATCGCATGCTCCTGATCGAAGATCTCGTCCTCGCAGCCGCCGCTCGCGGCGAGCGCCGACCCCGGAACAAGGACCAGCAACAAGGCCATCCAGATCATCCGGTTCGCAGTGTCCGCGCGCATAAAACCCCCCTGCGCCTCACCTTATCGAACGAGGCCGCTGCAGCCAACGGCATATCATCCGCGGAGACCCACCGTTTCAAATTCCCCGGCTTGACTCTCCTCAGCCCCCTCGGTAGATTCCTCGACATGAAACTCTATTACTCCGCTGGTTCCTGCTCGACCTCCTGCCACATCACGCTCGAAGAGTCCGGACTGAAATACGAAGCAGTCGCGGTGGACTGGGACAACCCGTCCGACCCCAACGTCGCACTCGTCACGAAGCTCAATCCGCTCGGCACCCTGCCGATCCTGATCACCGACGAAGGAGCGCAGCTCGACCAGAACCTCGCCATCCACGCTTATGTCGCCGACAAGGCACCGCGCAAAGAGCTGCTGCCGCCGGCAGGCTCCGTCGAGCGCGCCGAAGCGCTGAACTGGCTATCTTTCGTGTGCTCCGACCTGCACAAGTCCATCGGAGGACTTTTCGGGGTCAAGTCGTACTCCGAGGATCCCGCGGTGCAAGCCGCCGTTCGCGGCCACCTCGTGGATAAGTCCAACGAGCTGCTGACCTATCTGGAGGCGCGCCTCGCCGGAAAAGACTACCTCATGGACAAAGTCTTCACGGCAGCTGACGCCTACGCCTTCGTTGTCCTGGGCTGGTGCCAATGGCTTGAGATTCCCCTCACGCCTTACCCCACGATCCAGAAATACCTGGCCCGCGTCGCCGCTCGTCCCGCGGTCGCCAAGGTCCTCAAGGAAGAAGGACTCACCTGAACGCTTCCGTTCGCGTTCTCGAAACGCGCTCCCTGACGAAGCGCTACAAAAGCCTCACGGCCGTGGATCGGCTGGATCTGTCGATCCGTCCGGGTATCTGCTTCGGGCTTCTTGGACCGAATGGAGCCGGCAAAACGACGACGCTGGAGATGATCGAGGGAATTCTCCCGCCGGATGGCGGAGAAATCCTGTTTCATGGCAAGCCCGTAGACCGCGACTTTCGCGAGCGGATGGGAATCCAGTTCCAGTCCACCTCGCTCCCGGAGCTCCTGCGCGTGAGCGAGGTTCTGGCGCTTTTCTCGTCATTCTATCGCAGGCGCGCGCCGCTCGCCGAGGTCCGTACCCTTTGCGACCTCGATGAGCTCTGGGACAAGGACGCCTCCCAGCTCTCCGGCGGCCAACGCCAGCGGCTGCTCCTGGCGCTCGCGCTCGTGAACGATCCCGAGATCGTATTTCTGGACGAGCCCACGACCGGGCTGGACCCCCAGGCGCGCCGGCGGTTCTGGGAACTGGTCCGCCTGATCCGCCGGCGGGGCAAGACGGTCGTCCTCACGACGCATTACATGGAAGAGGCCTACGAGCTTTGCGACGAGATCGCGATCATGGACCACGGGCGCATCATCGCGCAAAACTCGCCCGATCAGCTGCTCAAGGAGCACTTCCGCGGGCTATCGATCCGCCTGCCCAAGGATGGCCCGGCCGGGACGAGCCTCGGCCCGATTCCGGGCTGCGAGATCTTCGAACGCCCCGAGTCCTACGAGCTGCTTACGGAGCAGCCCGAGGCCACGATGCGCGCGCTGCTGGATCGAAGCATTCCCCTCCAGGGGATCCAAATCCGCACGCGGAACCTGGAGGACCTTTTCCTGAAGCTCACCGGAAAAGGTTTTGAAGCATGAGAAAGCTCTGGGCCCTGATCGTCGCCCGCAACAAGGAATTCTATCGCGATCGCAGCACGCTTGCCTGGACATTGCTCTTCCCATTCATCGTGCTCGCGGGTTTCACCTATGGCTATTCGGGCCGGCAGGAACCGCTGCTCAAGCTCAGCGTCTCGCCCGCTTCGGCCATTGAGACCCCGGCGCTGCGCCTGCTGCAAGCCACGCCCGGGCTGCAGCTGCTCCCCATGGAGGATGCGGCCCGCGCCGCAAGGAAGCTCGAACACTTCGAAAGCGACCTGAGCCTGGAATTCTCGGCTGACGGGCAGCGCCTCGCCTATTCGTTCAACCGCGGCTCCGAAAAGGGAAAGCTCGCGGAACGCCTCCTCCTGGACACCCTCGCGCGACTGCCCGAGCCCCGGCCCAGGGTCGAGCCGCGCGCGCTCACGGGCCGCCCCCTGCGCTACGCCGACTGGCTCTTGCCCGGCCTGCTCGCGATGAACATCATGTTCGGCTCGATGTTCGGAGTGGGCTACGTGATCGTGCGCTATCGCAAGAACGGCGTGCTCAAGCGCCTGCGCGCGACTCCGCTGTCGGCTTTTCTCTTTCTGACCGCGCAGGTGGCTTCCCGCCTGCTCCTCATGGTCGTCACCTCCCTGCTCGTCATCGCCGGCGCCCTGCTCCTCATCGGCTTCCGTCAGCAGGGCTCCTGGTTCGACCTGCTGCTCTTCCTGGGGTTGGGCTCGGCGGCCATGATCTCGCTGGGCCTGGTCATCGCGGCACGGATCTCGAGCGAAGAGGTCGCTGATGGCGTCCTCAATCTGATGACCTGGCCCATGATCTTTCTTTCGGGAATCTGGTTCTCGCTCGAGGGCGCCAACTCCTGGGTGCTCTTCGGCGCGAAGCTGATGCCACTCACCCACGTGGTCAATGGGCTGCGCGCCATCATGATCGACGGCGCCGGGCTGGGCACCCTCCTGCCGCAGTGTGGAATCCTCCTCGGCTTTACGGGCGTTTTCACGCTGCTGGCGTCGGCATTGTTCCGCTGGCGCTGAGCCAGCTCGCTATCAAAAGCTTCGACACCCTTCCGGGCCGGCTTGCGGCTCAAGCCCAGGTATTCCGCGGCCACGCCGAGCACGTTCCTTGCTGTATTCCTCTCCAAGAGGACTGAAGCATGGGAGCACGCCTTCTTGCCATCGTGGGATTGTCCGTCACGGCCCTCATGAGTACCGGCGCCCTCGCCGACACCCGAGGCCTGGTCCCCCGCAAGAGCGCGGTGCTCTGGAAGAGCCCTACCACCGGCAAGTGGACCTCGAGCCGAGTCTGGTCCGTGGCTTCGGATGGGCTTCTCGAAGTTTCCGAACACGTATTCAAATCCGAGCTTTTGACCGGCGGGCGGCACCAGGAAAAATACTGGCTCGTTCACGAGTCCCAGGTGATCCGGGAACTTCCGGATCGCGCGGGAATCGGCAGCCGCGAGGAGCGCTGCCTGGCCGGTCCGACCTCCCGCCTGGAGCAGGGCACCCGCGTCCGGATCAATCATGTCTTCGCCAACCACTCCGCCGAAGTCGAACGGGGCGGACTCACGGGCACGCTCCTGCGGGTGTTCCAGTTCCCCGAGGTGGTCGCCTTGAGCGCGCTTAAATCCTGCGAACCGGCCGCGCCCGCGAAGTCAGACCTGGCCGGACTGAAAGCAGTTCCGGCCGAAACGTTCGAAGAGCCCGCCCTGACCGCGGAACAGGTTTCCGCCATCGCGGCTTTCTGAACCGCGCTCAGCGGCAGGTCGTGACGCTTTTCTCGGACAGGCAGATGTTGTTGAAGGAGTCCCAGCGATCGCAGGTCTTCGAGACGATGCAGTTGCCGTTCTCCGTGCAGGAGCTCTGGTAAAGGCAGGTCTGGCTGTAGGAATCGTAGCGTTGGCACTGCGCGACGCAGCTGATCGAGCCGCGATCGGAGGCGCAGGTAAGCGTGCTCTTCTCCGTGCGGCAGATGCGATCAGAGGTATCGAACACGTCGCAGACCTTCGCGCGCACGCAATCCCCGTTGTATTCGCAGGTGCTCTGATAATCGCAGACGTTATTGAAGGTATCGAAGTGCTGGCACTCGGCCGTGCACGAGGGCAGCGCCGGCGCCGAGCCGACCTGCTTGCAGTAGTAGCGCTTGCCGTTTCGCTCTTCATAAAACGAGTCGGCGTGCGCGGCGTTCTGTGCAAACAAGACCAGTGCGATGAATGCGATCATGAAACCCCCGTGATTTTCACCGGAAGCTAACTCATTCTTTCCCGAAAGCACACTGGATTTCCGCCATCCGGGATGTTACCGCTCGAAAATGAGGCGTACTAAAGACGTTTTCCTCGCCGCCTTCCTCCTGCTTCCGTCTCTGGGCGACACCCCGGCGCACGCGGCTCCTGACCTCATCGATTACACCATCCAGTGCACCATCTTTGGCCCCGGCAGCACCCTGGGAAGCCTGGCGGTCGGGTATCCCGTGGGGCCCTTTGGCGATTTTCAGATGTGTAACGCACGGAGCTACCCAGGGCTTCCTGACGAGACGGTCTACGTCTTCGCCTCGCTTCATCCGGATCTCGACGAAGGCTGCCAGCCCTGGCGCAACGGCGACACTTTTTATCTCGCGATCGGCTACCTGGAGATGATGGGAGCGCTGCCGCAGCTCGAGAACGACTACGGCCAGTACCTCGCCTTCGCCAAGGAGCGTCTGAGTCCGTCGCTGAATTTCACGCTCACCGAGCCGATCACGCAGACGACCGTGACCTGCGTGGGGCCGGAGCCCTCGCCTTATACCCCCAGCTTTACTCCTTGAGCTTGCAGACGCTGTAATAAAGTGCCAGCCGTCCCGGATTGCTGACCGCGCGACCGGCCTTTTCGATACCGTAGGAGGTGGGGACGGTGGTCTCCGCGACGAGCTCGCCCGAGGGCAGGACCCGAAGCACCAGTTCGACGTATTGGGTATCGAGAGTCATCCCAATCTGCGTCGGAACAATGATCCCGTCCTGCTCGTTATCGTTGTTGGTCGCCATGAAATACCGTACCCGCAGCACGCCTCCCAGGACCTCGAGCGGATAGATCTCACCGTAGGTGATGCGAAAGTCATCCAGCACGGCGGAGCGGGAAAAGCAGCGCAAGGCTTCCCCGAGGGGAAAGGACTCGAAACCCGGGTTTCTGGCCGAGCTGAAGCTTTCCCGGAGATGCCGCGTGGCGGCATCCTGCTCGGGCGAGCCTCCGAACAGCTCCGCTGGGAAGCTCAAAACCAGTGCTACGACGGAAAAAACAGTGATCAAGCGGATCTTCATGAAATCCCCCGGGGAACACGGAGTACCAGAGCCCCCCGGTCACGGCAATCGCGATTTGACAGCGACGAGAGCAAGGCATACACGACGGAAGCGAAACGAGGAAGTCATGGAAAAACTCAGGAACGACCCCAAGCAACATCCGCTCACGAATCTTTTCACCGGAGCCCTGCTCAGCCTGGCGCTCGGAATCCCTTCCGCCGGAGCCGTCGAGAAGGATACCGACTACATGGCCTGCTCGGTCCTCGAATCCTATAACCGCGTTTCCATCCTGGCTGTGCCCTACGCCATCAACCCCGCTTTCGGGCGCGAGCAGGAGATCGTCGTTCGTTCCTGCAGCTCGCGCCAGGTCCGCACCGACACGGGCTGGGTCACTCGCTGGGACTGCACCAAGGAGCTGGCGATGCTCGAAAACATCCTCGAGCAGCTGAGACGCTCCCGCGCCTGTCCCTGAACGCGGCCGGAGCGCGCCTGAAACGCGCGAAACGCCTTCAAATCAGCAGCTCACGCATTGTTCCTATCTAATGGACAATGATTTCCATTTTTACCGTCTAATAGACTATGCGAAATTCGGTTAACTTGAGTTCAAGAAGAACACACAACCTCAAGGAGAACCGAAAATGACCACCTCAACCGCCAACTGGCAAATCGACCCCGCCCACTCCAGCGCCAACTTCAGCGTCAAACACATGATGATCGCGAAGGTCCACGGCGGCTTCCAGAAGCTCTCAGGCAGCCTCGTCTACGACGAGAGGAATCCCGGCAGCGCCGTCATCGAAGCCGTGATCGATGCCGCGAGCATCGACACGCGCGAGCCGCAACGCGACGCCCACCTCAAGAGCGCCGACTTTTTTGACGTCGAGAAGTATCCCCATCTCACCTTCAAGTCCAAGAAGGTGACCGGCTCGGCTTCCGAAGGCTTCCTGCTCGTGGGCGAACTCACGATCCACGGCGTGACGAAAGAAGTGAGCCTGGACGTGGAGCCGATCGGCCCGGCGCTCAAGGACCCCTGGGGCAACCTCAAGCTCGGCGCATCGGCGACGACGAAAATCAAGAGAAAGGACTTCGGGCTGACGTGGAACGCGGCGCTCGAAGCCGGCGGAGTGCTCGTCGGAGACGACGTGGCGATCACCTTGGATCTTCAATTCGTGAAAAAAGCCTGAGCCACTCCTGCCTTCCGGAGGGGGCGCGCCGGTCATACCGCGCTCCCTCCGGCTCCCCCTTTGCAAACTCGTCCCTGACATGCCTGACATGCCTGACATGAAGGAATCGCGTAACCGCGTCGTGGAAATCAGCCGTTTCGGAGGCCCCGATGGACTCAAGATCAGCGACACGCCGCTACCCCAGGCCGGCAGAGGCGAAGTACGGTTACGCGTCCTCGCCTCGAGCCTCGAATACACCGACGTCGTGATCCGCCGCCATCTCTACCCGCAGACCGCGGCGCGACGCCCGCCGTTTGTCCTGGGCTATGACCTCGTGGGCGAGATCGATCAACTCGGCGAGAGCGTAACGGATTTTCGCGTCGGCGATCGGGTGGCGGATATGACGGTCACCGGATCGAACGCCGCCTATGTCACGCTTCGCGCCAACCGCCTGGTCCGTGTTCCACCTGAGGCCGACCCCGCCGAGGCGGCCGCGCTCATCCTGAGCTGGACGACGGCCTACCAGCTCCTCCATCGCGCTGCCCGCGTGCGACGCGACCAGCGCGTGCTCGTACAAGGCGCCGCGGGGGCCGTGGGTCAGGCGCTGCTCACCCTGGGCAGGATGGCCGGCCTTGAGCTTTGGGGCACCGCTCGCGGCGAGCAGGCGGCGCTCCTTCGCGCGCTCGGCGCGACCCCGATCGACTACCGACGCGAGGACTTTACGCGCGTCCTGCCCGGAGGTTTTGACGTGATCTTCGATGGCATCGGTGAGGACGGATATCGGCGCTCCTTCGCCGCGCTCCGCCCCGGCGGGCTCCTTTGCGCGTATGGATATACCGCGAGCGTCCAGGCAAACGAGCGCCTTGTCGCCCTTATGGCCCGGCTCTCCCGCATCACCCTGAGGCGATGGCTCGGAAGTTGGCTGCCGCAAGGCAAGCGGCTCCGGATCTACTCGATCAACGTAATGCGGGCACGCCATCCAGCCTGGTTTCAGGAGGACTTGGAACGGCTCTTCGCGCTGCTGAAATCCCGTTCCATTCACCCCCGCATCGCCGGGCGGGTCTCCTTCGAGGAAGTCGTCGAAGCCCACCGCAGGCTGGAGCAAGGCGGCCTCGACGGAAAGCTCGTGCTCTGCCCGCAGCTCCCAGCTCCAAGCGTCCGCCCGGCCCGGACCGCCTGACCGGACCAGCTCCGTTACTCCTGATGGCAGCCGGCGCACTTCGTCGGCGCCGCCGGCACCGCGACCGCCTTATGACAGCCGATGCAGGTGGTGTGCGCCGCCGCCTTCAGCACGACCGTCGGATCGAAGACCTTGGGGAACTGCTTCTCGCCTTCACCGTGGCAGGCGCCGCAGTTCCCGGTGATCTTGGTGTTCGCGTTCATGATGTGACCGCCGTGATTGAAGCGCACGGTTCCCATCTCGTTGGGGAAGTCGAACACCTCGGGATCCACCGCCTGCGAGCCGGGATTCAGGAGCGCCGTGATCTGCTCCAGATTGGTCTTGCCTGCGACCGCCGACGGAAGCCCTTCGATCGCCGCGAAATCCAATTTCGCGTTCTTGAGCGCCAGCCCGTAGGAGTTCACGAAGCCCTCCTTGATGGGCAGGTGGCAGGTCGCGCACGAGGCGAGCGCCGTGTTGACCGTCGCCGGGTACTTCTCGAGGAACGCGCTCTGCATGACTGGCAAGGCGAAAGCGTTGACAGAAGCGAAAGCCGCGGCAACGGATCCGAGCATCAGGAATTTCTTGAAAGCGGTGCGAGACATGACTCTACCCTCCGGTTGGAACGTTTCGGTGTTTCAAAGCGCTTCCGTGTTGAGCAAGAAACGCACCGGGCGGCCCGCACGGATGCGCGCCCCCAACCGGGAAGAAAATCCCGCTTTTTCCGCTATTTTTTCAAACCGAGAAAGGATCTTCTGCGCGGATTCGGGTGCCTTCCGACCCTGGTGCCGAAAGGGCGGGACAAAATGGGACAAGACCTTTCGCGCGGGCCGCGCACTCCGTGCGCTTGCGGGGCGCTACTCGCAGCTGCAGCCGCAGCAGCCCCCGTTGAACTCGGGCCGATTCGCGCTGCGAACCGCCTCGACCCCCTCCCGAAGGATGAATCCGGAGATGACCAAGGCCGCGACCGCGTCGACCCAACCCAGGCCCGGCGCGAACTGGTAAACGGCACTCCCCGCCAGGAGTACGAACGAAAGCTGGATGCACGCCAGCGAGCAGGCCGCGTCCTGGGCCACCGTCCGGCTGTCGAGCATCAGCGCCGCGGCCTTCTTCGCGCGCCAGAGCGCGAACATGAAGCTCAGGCTGATGCAGGAGATGACGATCCCGGGCAAGGTGGTCTCCGGACGAACGCCCCGGTACAGGTTCGACAGGGAGATCGCCGCGGTCAGAAAACCCAGTACCAGGAACAACCCTCCGATTCCGCGCGTCGCGCTCCGTTCCCGGCTCAGGGAGAGCCCGTGCCCCAGCCCCGCCTCTCCCCGAAACCTCCAAAGCACGAAAAACGCCGAGGCGACCTCGATCAGGCTATCGCCCCCGAAGCCCGCCAAGGCGATGGATTCGTCCTCGACTCCGAAGCCGATCGAAACCAGGCCTTCGAGGAGGTTATAAAAAATCGTGAACCAGGAAAGCCGGATGACTCTCCTGGTCCAGTCACTCGGGCCCTTCATATCAGTGCGGGTCTCCCTTGCGATGCTCCTCGCCTTTGCACTCGCACTGCGTCTCGGGCTTGCCGCAATCCTTGCAGATCAGGACGCGCTTTTTCCGCTTCGTCGCTTTCTCGGCTTGCGAAGCCTGCGGCTGCGAAGCTTTCTCAGCCTCCTTCGCGACCTCCGTTTCGGCCAGCGCCGAGAAGCTCAACCAAAAAACCGCCAAAGCCGAACTCGTCATTCTCTTCATCCCATTTCTCCTCTCCAATTGAACCGCTGCCACCTACACCGTCTTGTCCCGGACAATCGCCCGCTCGAAAGTATGATAGAGCACCGGCAGGATCACCAGCGTCAATACCGTGGATGACAGGATGCCGCCGATCACCACCAGCGCCAGCGGCCGCTGGACTTCCGCGCCCACGCCGGTCGACAACGCCATCGGGACAAAGCCGAAGACATCCACCAGTGCCGTCATGAGCACGGGCCGCAGCCTCAGCAGCGAACCCTGCAGCACGAGCTCCCTCCCCGAGCGCCCCGCCGATCGCAGCACGTTGAAGTAGTTCACGAGCACCACCCCGTTCAAGACGGCGATGCCCGAAAGCGCCACGAAGCCGACGCCCGCCGAGATGCTGAAGGGCAGACCGCCCGCGAGCAGCGCGAGCACGCCTCCGACCAGGGCGAAAGGCACGCACAAGAAGATCAGCCCCGTTTCGATCCAGTTCCGGAACGCGGCGAAGATCATCAGCAGGATCAGCACGAGCGCCACGGGCGCCAGTAGCGCCAGGCGGCTTCGCGCCTCCTTCAGATTCCTGAAATTCCCTCCCCATTCCAGGTAGGCACCCGGCGGGAGCTCAAGCCCCGCGGCGACCTTCGCCTGAGCCTCTTTCACGAAGCCCTCGGTATCCCTTCCCCGCGGGTTCACCAGCACAGCGATGCGCTTCTTGGTCTGCTCGCGACTCGAGGCACTGAAGGTTTCCTTGAAACGGATCTCCGCCACCTGCTTGAGCGGCAGCGTCGCCGCCCCGGCGATCCCGACGGGCAGCTCCTTGAGCGTTTCGATATCCGAGCGCTCCTTTTCCCCGAGCCGCACCACGATCGGGTAACGGCGCGTGCCCTCGTAGAACGTGCCGACCTCCCGGCCGCCCACCGCCGTTTCCACCGTCTCGAGCACCTCCTGGCTTGAAACGCCGAGCCGTTTGAGGAGCTCCTTGCGAGGCGTCACCTCGAGGACGGACATCACGCCTTTGGCCTCGAGTTCCACATCGCCCGCGCCCGTGATTTTTTCCAGAATCGTCGCGGCCTTCTGCGCGAGCTCGGTGATGGTTTTCTGATCGTCCCCGAAGATCTTCAGCGAGATGTCCGCCCGCGTTCCTTCGAGGAGCTCGTTGAAGCGCAGCTGGATCGGCTGGCTTGCGAGCACCCTTTGACCGGCGAGCTCCGAATCGAGCTCCGCGAGCAGGAACCGCACGAGCTCCTCCTTGGTCCGGCGCCTGCCGTTGACCTCCGGCCACTGCTCGCGCGGCTTGAGCATGACGTACGTGTCCGAGATATTGACCCCCATGGGGTCAGTCGCGACCTCGGAGGTTCCGATCCGCCCGAAAACATGGCTCACCTCGGGCGCTCTCGAGAGCAGGACCTGGGACTTCTGCTCGAGCCCCACCGAATGGGAGAGCCCCACCGAGACCGGCCGGATGAACTGGAGCGCGATCGAGCCCTCGTTGAGCTGCGGCAGGAACTCCCCGCCAAGCCTCGTGAAAAGCAGCGCCCCAGCGAGAACCGCCGCGACCGCCAGGCTCAGCACGGCTTTGCGCAGGCCCAGGCTCCGACCAAGCAACGGCTCGTAGAGCCGGCTGAGCCGCCTCATCAGCCAGGGCTCCTCGTCGGCGACCCTCCCCTGGAGAAGCAGGCTCGCCAGCGCCGGCACGAAGGTGAACGAGAGGACCAGCGCCGCCAGTATGGCGAAGATGAAGGTCGCGGCCATGGGCGCGAACATCCTGCCCTCGACCCCGACGAAAGCGAAGATCGGCAGGAAGACGACGACGATGATCAGCTCCCCGAAGCCGGCGGATTTGCGGATCTCGAGGGTGGCCTCCCGGATCGTGGCCTGGAGCTCTCCGTCAGTCAGGCTCCGCCCGAGCCCCTTGGCGCGAGCGTGAAGGTGCCGGACGCAGTTATCGAGCACGATCACCGCCCCGTCGACGATGATCCCGAAATCCAGCGCGCCCAGGCTCACCAGATTCCCGGAGATCCCGAACGCCCGCATCGCGATGAAGGTGATCAGGAGCGAAAGCGGGATCACGATGGCCGTGATCAGTGCGGCGCGGAGATTCCCCACGAGCAGCAGCAGCACCCCGATGACGAGGATCGCGCCCAGGGTCAGGTTGTGCAGCACCGTCTCGAGCGTGGAGTCCACCAGCTCGCCGCGGTCATAGACCGTCTTGATGTGGAACCCTTTGGGAAGCCCCGGCTCGAGCTCGCGAATCCGCTCTCCCACGCGAAACGCGACGGTTCGGCTGTTCTCCCCGAGCAGCATCATCGCCGTGCCCAGGACGACTTCCTGCCCATTGTGAAGCGCAGCTCCCGTCCGCAGCTCCCGTCCCGGCCCAACCGTGGCCACATCGCCGATCAGCACGGTTCTGAGGTTCTCCAAAGTCTTGACCGGGACGTCCCGGATATCGTCAAGCGACTTGAATAGCCCGCTTCCCTGCACGATGAACTGGTCGCCGGATTGCTCGATCGCGCCGCCGCCGACGTTGCGGTTCACCTTTGCGATGGCCTCCTCGAAATCGCTGAAGTGGATGCCATGTCGGGCCATCTTCGCGGGATCGGGCTGCACGTGATACTGGCGCTCGTAGCCGCCGATGCTGTTGACTTCGGCCACGCCTTTGACGCCGAGCAGGCGGGGCTTGACGTAACCCTCCTGAAGGCCGCGAAGCTCCCTGAGCTGCTCGAGCCGAGCCTCGCCCTGGGCGACCTGATCCGCCTCGATGATGTAATGGAAAATCTCCCCGAGCCCGCTCGAGACCGGAGCCAGCGCGGGCTCGACCTCCGCCGGGAGCTGCGGGCGGATTGCCTGCAGGCGCTCGGACACGAGCTGCCTTGCCCGGTAAATCTCGGTTCCGTCTTCAAAGACCACCGAGACCACCGAAAGCCCGTAGCGCGTCATCGAACGCACCTGGACCACGCCCGGAACACCGTTGAGACCTGACTCGATCGGCACCGTGACCGTCCGCTCGATCTCCTCAGGACCCAGTGCCGGGACCTGCGTGGTCACCTGTACGAGAACGCTCGTGACATCCGGGACGGCATCCACCGGGAGTCCCCGGAACGCCTGCCAGCCCGCGAAGCCTGTCATCGCGGCCAGCAGGATGACGAGCCAGCGGTTCTTGATCGAGGCACCGACGATGGTCGAGATCATGGCGAATTCCCCCGCTCGCTCAATGCGCGCAGCTGTCCACGGTGTCTGAGTTCAGATCCGCATCGGTCATCCGGAGAAAGCTGCCTCCCGTGACCGCGACCTCATCCCCTTCCTGAAGATCCTCGGAGGTCACCCGCAGGCCTTTCTGGGACTTCGCCGCCACCGTGACGAGCGCCAGGCTGATCCAGCCCTCGTAGCGGCGATAGACGCCGGTCGAATGCTTGATCCTCACCAGGGCTTCGGCCGGGAGGAGCCAGGGAGATCGGCCCTCGAGCTTCGCGAACTTCACGCCCAACCCCTGCAGCGCACGCTCGCTCATCTTGAAGCCCTCTTCGGGGTTGAAGTCGGTGACGGCTTTCTTCGTGTCCGCGCCCCAGGCGGCAGCGCTTGCGGTGATCACCATCAGCGCAACCCGCGCGACCCACCGCTCGAGCTTCTTCATAAGAATGCCTCCGGGAGTTTTCCATCGAGCACCTGTATCTGATAGATCGCCTCGAGCGCCTGAAGCTCCAGCTCATGGAAGGTCTTCTGCAGCTCGAGGAGTTGCCGATGCGCCTCGATCACGAGCGGAATCGAGATCAGCCCGCGCGCGAAAAGCCGCTCGAGCGTCTCCTGGCGCCCGCCGCTCTCCCGCTTCCAGCGCGACTGACCTAGCCTGCCTACCATTTTCTGGTACTGCGCGACCGCGCTAGAGCGCTCCGACTCGCGCTCGGCCCGCGCGATGCCGGCGTCGGATTCGGCGCGATCCACTCCGGCTTGCGCGGCTGCTCGGCCGCCACCGTTTTGATTGAAAACGGGCAAAGTGAGCGAGAGCTGAATCCCAAGCGAGTAAGCCCTGCCCGAAACGGCGTCGGTCCTTTCGAGGAATGGCCCGAATTTCAGATCCGGCCAGGCTTCCGCACGCGCCAGACCGAGCTCCGCCTGCGCCAGGCCGGAAACGGCGGCCGCGCCTCGCAAAGCCGCGGGCTCTGCCTGCGCCGGCGACCCGGTCGCCAGCTCGGGCCAGCGCGAAGGCTCCGAGGGAAGCCACGCGTGCGAATACGGCATCGCCGATCCCATCCAAAACTGCAGCCTGCGGATCAATCTTTCCTTTTCCGCCAGGAGCGAAGCCTCCCTGAGCTCCGCCTCCTCCTTCGCCAAAACGAAAATCGAATGCGACACCTGCTGCTCGGGCGTCAGCGCCGGCCGGCCCCCGAGAGCTGCGAGCTGCTTTTCAAACGTCGTCACCGTGTCAGCGAGGATGGCCTTTTCCTCTTCGAGCTGTCTCAAGCGATGCAGCGCCAGAAGCGTCTGAACGGCAGCGGTCTCCTCACGCTTGCGAACGTCCGCTGCGGCCAGGTTCAGCTCGGCTTGTGCGCGCGCGACTCGCGCCGAGCGCCGCCCTCCGAGCTCCCACCTATGAAGAAGCGACACCTCAAGCGCATTGGCGGCCTCCTGGCCCCCAAGGGCAGCCAGTCCCACCCGGCCGTCGAGCTCGGGATTGGGTCTCTGGCCGGCGTAGCCGACCTGCGCGGCCGCCTGCTTCTGCACCAGACGGGAACTTCGAAGCTCCGGATGGTTCTCCAAAACACAGCTGAGAATCCCGCGCGGGACCAGGCGCGGGTTCTCATGCGCGGACGCCAATGCCAGGCAATAGGCCGACTCCGCCGGCTCTGAAGCCATTGCCGGCAAGACGGCGGTTCCCGCCCATAAGCAGATGATAAAAAAAGCCCAGTTCACGAAAGCTCCTCTCCCGCGCATCAAGCAGCGGGACGATGGAAGAAGTTGATCGAAACGAAAAGGGAGCCAGGGCCGCTCGCGGCCATGGATCAGGCCGAAGGAGGCCTGAGCAGATCGGAGAGCTTCTCGCTCTGAAGGAGGGGTTCAGTCCGGGCCACGCGGGTTTGGAAGCTCAAAAGAACCGAAACGCCCGCGGCCCGGGTCAGCATGAAAGCCCCATGGCAGGACTGACAGCTTTGACAGGCTTCCCGGTCACTCGAACAGTCCCCATCCCCGTCTTCGCACGGGCAAGGATCAGCCGCCTGCGAGTAAGCGGCCCTCGCCCCCTCGTCCTCACCCGGAATCTCACCCGGGCTGGCGAAGAGGTTCACCGTACTCAGTAAGAGCAGCAGGCTTGCGATGACCTTGAGGCGCTTCATGTCCTTCCGTTTATATGCTTGCGGCGGGAGCGGGTCCAAGCAAATTTCACGCGTTCCCCGGAATCCAGAAATCGCGGCCACGGCTAGACGAAGCTCCCGGTGACAAAAAGAAACAATGCCGCATCGCAAGGTGCGAGAGATCCCCATTTCGGTCCCTTTCTGGGCCCAAAAACCCGCTTTTTCGTCCAAAAACCCGGGCACACGCCCTGCACACCAGCCGGCAAAAAGGAGATTTCCGATGTTGAAAGCAAGTAGCGTCCTATTGGGTCTTTGTCTTTTTCCGATTCTGGCATCCGCGGATGACCTCGAGATCGTTCACAACGGGCAGAAATATACCTGCACCCCTTCGGACGGAAGCGGCCCCGCCACCGGGAGCTGTGCCGAGGCTTCGCTCGAAAAATCCGGTTACATTCAGTCCGACTGCAAAAACATCCAGAACGAGGCTCAGGATCGCTGTGCGGCGGCCTCGATCCGTAAATCGGGCTATGTCTACTCGGACTGCCTGAGCCTCACGGCGGGTGGCGCCTGCGCCGAAGCCGCGATCGCGAGATCCGGCTACGTTTACTCCGACTGCAAGGAGATCAAGACCTTCGCGGGGGATCGTTGCGCAGCCGCCTCGATCCGCAAATCCGGCTACGTGTACTCGGACTGTAAAAGCCTCTGAAAACTCATCTTTCTGAAAAGGACAATTTTATGAAAAACACGCGTATGAACTGGGCAGTTTCGCTGTTTTCCGTAGTGGCCCTGGCCTCCGGCATGGCCCACGCCAGCACCCCGAAGGATCGGATCCTGGCCGAGAAATTCAAGAAGTCAGACGCCGAGCTCGCGATCCGCTACGCGCTCTCGGACCAGGCTCTGCAGCTGAGAACCGAAAAGCAAACCCGCGAGCTCAGAACCCGGCTCAAGTTCAGGAACAACAACGACTTCGTCCTCCGCCAACTGGGCATCGCTCCGCTCGATACCGATAGCGAGTGCATCTCCGCGTGCGTCCGCGGATGCACTTCAGATGACTCGGGAGACTCGGGCGGCACGGGCTCGGGAAGCGCGTCCTGCTGGGATGCGTGTCGCTCCGAAGGCTGGAGCAGCTCCACCTGCTCCGAGCGCTGCGGAACCGACACGGGCGCCGGCAGCGAGTCCTGCTGGGATCAGTGCCGCTCCGAAGGTTGGAGCAGCTCCACCTGCTCTCAGCGCTGCGGAACCGATACCGGCCCCGGCAGCGAATCCTGCTGGGACCAGTGTCGCTCCGAAGGCTGGAGCAGCTCTACCTGTTCTCAGCGCTGCGGAACCGACACCGGAGCCGGCAGCAGCGCCTGCTGGAGCCAATGCCGCGCCGAGGGCTGGAGCAGCTCCACCTGCTCCGAGCGTTGCGGAACCAACTGAGCTGACGCTTTCGCTGCTCGGGGGCCAGGGAGGGCTCCCGGGACTCTAGTTCAGCGTTCCTGGCTCCAACTCCCCGCCGATGCCGCGTTCCTGGTGCTTCCGAGCCAGCTCCAGCATCTGCAAAACCATCTCACTCCGGGCCAGGGACGATGCGGTCTCCATGTGATCGTTGTGAGCGTCCAGCTCAACGGGTTCCCTGGCCCGAGTCAGAATCACCGCAATGGACCTGACGCTATCGGCTTGAGCCGCAAACATGAGAGCAGTCCTGCCATAAAAGTCCCGCCGATTCACGTCGGCGCCGGCACGCAAAAGCGCCTCAACGACTCGCGAAGCATTGAGATCCTGGACCGCCCAATGAAGAGGCGTCATGCCGGAGTCGTTCTCTGAATCGGGGTCTGCACCTAACTCGATGAGCTTCAGCGCCGCCCTGTAACGACCGAAACGTACTGCATATTCCAGCGCCGTCTCTCCATAGGCCGCCTTGGCATTGATGGCAGCGCCTGCGTGAATCAGGCGCTCGATCTTCGCAAGGGGCGCCCCGGCGATCACCGCCTGCCGCAGGCTCCTATCGAGAGCATCCTGCTCCAAAGGGGGTTCCAAAGCAAAAGCAGCTTCCGAAAACCAGGCCAGCATTCCCAGAAGCAGCAGCGTCGCGAATCTCACAACCCGCCCTCGATTCTCCGGATGACATAGCCGCGCGCCAGAAAACCGATCACGAGCGCGATCAGCGAGAACAATGCGATAAGGAGCGGGGTATCCATGCTCGGCCGATCAGATTCCGAAGAGGGACAGGAAGCGTCTTCCGCTTGCTTCTGCCGATCGGCGAGCCACTTCACCGCTTGCTTCGCGGCCTCGGGCGTATCCAGCCGCTCCACCAGCTTCTTCAGCTTCGTGATGTTGTGAGCTGAGTCGGTGATGAGAACGGCGCCGTTCAGATCGTCAGGAATGATTCGGCTCGCTGCGGGCATGAACGATCGCATGTTCCGGGCAATGAACTCCGGCGGCGAGTGGCGTACAGGCAGGATATAGGTCACGAGCAAATCGCTATCCGGCAAGGGAGCGGACGCCGAGATCACGGGAATCTCCTGATCCCGCGCGTCTCGCTGTCGTACCACGCGATGAAGATCCGTGGAGGTATCCTGTATCCATGTATACCCGCTCAGATAAAGCGAGGTCAGGGCGAGTGCCTTGGCACGCTCCCGGGTCATCTCTCCCGCATCGGGCACCGCGATGGTCTCCGAGGAGCCATTGCCGAGGCCGGAGGCATCGATCGAGATCTCCAGTCTTTCAGAAACCATCTCGAGAAACGGAAGCAGGCCCATCTCCCCGGCCTTGAATCGGACGCGGTCTGGATTCTCCGCCGCCAGCACTGTCTGCAGGAAATGAGTCAGGACCAGGAAAACAAAGATAGCGACACTCCGATGGCTTCTCAGGTTTCTCATATCTTTCCTCCCCCTTTCGGAGCTGAGAGCTGCGACGGACTAGCCGCCCCGCTGTCCTGGATCTCCAACTTCTCCACGACGAGCTTCTCGATACGCTGCTCACCGCAACTGCGCGGTCGGCTAGCCCTGGCGGGGAGCTCGCGGCTCTTTTTGGCGGCCTCGGGCGTGTCCATTCGCGAGATCAGCCCGTTGAGCCTGCGGATATTCGATGCCGTATCGGTAATGAGGAGCTGCGACCGCGTGGCCGGGATGACCCTGCTGTTCGCGGGCATGAATGACCGCATCACGCGCGCCAGCACCTCGGCGTCGCTGTGCTTCAGCTCGCGCAAGGCGGTGACGTAACGGCTCGAATCCGGCACCTCTGCGATTTCGTAAACCGGCAACGCCGCGTCGCGTGCGTCCCGCTGCCGCATCACCACCCAGCCGTTTCCCGCGGGCGCGTCCACCACCGCATAACCGTTATCATGCAGCACCCGGTAGAAAACCTCGGTCAGCTCCTCGGGCTTGAGGGGGCGTCGCAGGAAGAGAGTCACGCTTCCCTTCAGCTCCTGCTCCCAGCTCCCGCCCAAGGTGATCAGCTTCGAAGCGAGGCGCGCATACTCCCGCACGAAATCCGGCAGCGGAACCGCAATCGCCTTGAAGGGGCGAATCTTCCCCTCGCGATCGCTCTCCAGCCGGAACCGGGGCTCGGCATAGCCCGGGCCTGCCCCGCCTGTCATTATACCCATTAGGGCAATGACCGTCCCAATCGTGACAAGAACGGGCTTAAATCCCGCCACTGGCTTTTCCATGAGCATCTTCGACCTCTCTTTCATAAGCTTGCCTCTCGGCCAGAACCTGGGAATCGTATTGAGCAGCGAAATCGTTGTCCTCAGGCAGCGGCGGGAGATCCGCGTAGCTGAGCCTGCCGCTCCGGTCGCCCCCGCCGTCATGTAAGGCCAGGAATGCGACGAGGAGCGCTGCCAGGACCGCCGCCGTCGCCGGACGGTCAGGGCGAATCGCAAGAAGTTCGATCCCGGCGAGCCAGCGTTTTCGGGCCAGCGACTTCCTGCGGGCCCTGTCCTCGCGCGAGTCGCGCTGCTCACGGCGTTTCGCGAGCAGGTCCTCGGCTTCGGCGAAAAGGGCGGCCTCGAAGTCACCCGAGGGGTTCCGCTTTTGCTTCAGCGCACTGCTGATCTCCGTATCGAGGGAGTCCCTCTCTATTCGCATAACTTCTTCCTCAAAGCCGCGCGGGCACGGAACAGGCTCTGCTTGATGGCGTTTTCGCTGCAGCCACAGACGCGCGAGATCTCGAGCAGGCTCAGCTCCTCCTGTTCCTTCAAAAGGAAAATCATCCTTTGCGCCGGAGTCAACTCGAGGAGCGCCGAATTCAACGCCTGCGAGAACTGAAATCGCTCGAGTTCCTCCTGCGGCCCGGGCCTCTCGTCGTTCACGGCTGCGCTCGCATCAGCGCTCTCGTCGGACGGAAACTCGAGCCGCTTTTCACGCCGTAGCGAATCGAGCGCCAGGTTCGTGGCAATCCGAAACACCCAGGCCTTCAGGCCCCCATCAGGCCCCGCGCGGAAGAAACCGATCTTCCGGATAGCGGTCAGGAAGGTCTCCTGGGTCAGCTCTTCAGCCATCTCTTTTCTCCCGGTCAAGCGGGTCAGGTAGGCGAGAATCGCCCGGCCCTGCGCCCCATAAAGCGCGCGAAACGCGGCGGGAGAACCCTGCCGGAGTCCGTCGGCTATCTCCTGATCTGATGGAATCGAGGGACTCGACTCAGGGCTCCTCAGCAATCACACCTCGCGACGCTCGAACTTCATGCTCCTGAAACGGATAACGAGCCGCCAGGTTACGGGCGGAGCGAAAAGATTTCTACTTTATTGTTTATATTGACGATTTATAAAGTGCACGGGTATTGAAGTACTCTCCAGACATGGCTCCCAAATTCAAGAAAATCGAAGGCTCCTCGCTCCATTACCTCCCCGCAAGCCGGATCCACCCGGCCGACACCTACTTTCACTTCTCCTTCGCCCATTACCGCGACTCGGAGCGGATGCAGTTCGGCGCCCTGCGCGTCCTCAACGACGATGACATCAAGCCGCACAACGGCTTTCCGCGCCATCCCCATCGGGACATGGAGATCATCAGCTACATCGTCCGTGGCCAGCTCACCCATTGGGATAGCGCGACGAACGCCGAGGAGACGCTGGGCCGCGGCAACGTTCAGGTCGTGACCGCGGGCACCGGCGTCTGGCATTCCGAAATGAATACTGGCGCCGAACCGTGCCGCCTGCTCCAGATCTGGATACTTCCGCCCAGTGCCGGTCTCGAGGTCCGCTACACCCGGCATAAGTTCGAGCCCGCTGAGCGCGCCAACCGGCTCCTGCACATCGTAGGCAATCCCCGAAACAAAGAACACGTCCCGCTTCATCTCAATCAGGACGTGAATCTTTATGTCTGCGAGCTCACGGACCCTGCGGCCCGCGTGAGCTTCGAGCTCAAGGCCGGGCGCCAGGCTTACATCAACACGATCGAAGGCCGCCTTCTCGTCAAAGAAGTGGCCGAGCTCGCCGAACGCGACGGTTTGGAAATCACCGGCCCCGCGGAGCTGGAATTCAGTCAGGTCGGCTCAGCGGCGCATTTCATCGTGATCGAGATGGCGGAGTCACCCGCGCGCACCTGAGGAGTTCGGGCTACTTGAGCCTGCTCACCATGAAGTGGGCCACCCTGGGGTTGCCCGGGCCTTTGTGAAAGGCTTTGGCGCGATCTTCAATCACCCGGTCCGAGACCGTGGGGCGCTGGTGCTGATGAAGGTGCTCCGTCCATGATTCCACGAAAAAGATCTCCAGAAACAGCTCCGGATCCGAGGTCTCTTCACCCAGCTGCCACGAGAACGCCCCATCCCGGTGCCGGATCGTCCGCAGCGCCGCCATCGCCTGCTTGAAGTCGGAATGACGTGCCGGATCCACGCGGTATTCGACCATCACCATCACCGCCTGACCATGGGGTTCGATCGCGCGCACGGCCGCGGGTTCCGCCCACCGGCCCGAGGGAGCAAGGTCCAGCTCTCCTACTCGCGGTAGCCTGAACCGCAGGCCGAGAAGCGCGCCTGCCGCGAGAAATCCTCCCGCAACGACGAGCGCCGCAAGCGTCCCGAGCCTTGAGGCCAGGAGACCCCAGGCGGCCGCGCCGGCGGACATCCCTCCATAAAAAACAAAAAGGTAGACCGCCCCTGCCCGTCCCCTGACCCAGGACGGTACCGCTCCCATGACCGAGACGTGGAAGGAGGAAAGCCCCAGGAGCCAGGCAAACCCGCCGATCAGCATCAGCGGCGCCAAGGCGAGCATCGTATTCGCGCGGAGACCGAAGAAAACCGCGGCAAGCGCAATGGACGAGGCGTTGACCAGCTGATCCGAAGAAAAACGGGCCCGCAGCTGCGCCAGGCAATAGACACCCGCCAACGCGCCGATTCCCACGCAACCCAGGAGTGTCCCGTAAGCGCTCGCGCCAAGCTGAAGCTCCCGCTTGACGAGAACCGGAAGCAGCGCAAACAAGGCCGCAGCCGGAACGATGAAAAGGCCTGTCCGCACCAAAGTGGCTTTCACCCCCTCCGAATGCCGCACGTACCTCAGCCCGATCCTCATCGCCGCGATGAACTGCTCGGGCGGAAGCTCATTGCCCGCCGCCGGGCGCTTCCAGCCCCGGAGCAGCATCACGAGAGCCAGGCAGGTCAGCGCATTCAGGAAGAAACAGGCCCAAGGTCCCAGCGAAACCAGAAGAGCGCCCCCGATCGCGGGACCGATCGCGCGCGCCACGTTCAGCGAAGCGCTGTTCAGCGCCAAAGCACCCGCGAGCTGCTCCTTCGGCACCATTTCCGGGACGCTGGCCTGCCATGCCGGAATGAAAAGCGCCGCGCCCAGGTTCATGACGAACGTCACCCCCAGCAGCACGCCCGGCGAGCGAAGCCCGCTCAGGACCGCAATCCCGAGCAACGCGGCGAAGACAGCTATCCAGGCCGTCGTCGCGATGAGGAGCTTTTTGCGATCCACGAGGTCCGCCGCCACGCCGGAGGGAAGCGCAAGAAGGAAGAGTGGAAAGCTCGTGGCCGCCTGCATGAGCGCGATATAAACGGGCGAGGCCGTCAGCGTCGTCATGAACCAGGCCGCGCCGACATCCTGCATCCAGGTTCCGATGTTCGACGCGGTATTCGCGATCCACAGAGTCCTGAATACGCGTGAGCTCAGAGGCGCCAGGGCTGACGGCATGCGTTCCCTCAAAGGTGATAAGCGACCCAGAATGTCAGATAGTCAAAGTCCTTTCCCGGCGTGGCTTGCTTCAAAAAGCCCCCGGTAAAGAAATGCGTGAACGACCCCACGAATTCCCAACGGGGTACCGGATCATATTTGCCGCTCAACGACAGCTGACTACCTACGTATTTGTCCTGGCCCGCGTCACCCGGCGTGATGAGATTGACCGCGAGGTCATAGATGCCGTCCTGACGGGAATGGCGCCATACGAAATCCCAGTCGGCCATGACGGAAACCCCCTGCATCGGCTGAACCGTCAGGCTCGGATGCAGATCCATGAGGTTCGCCGGTCCAAGCACCGCCGCATAATTGAAATAGGTGCCTTTCGGAAAAAGCGCATTGAAAGTGCCCAGCCGACCATCACCAGGAGCTCGATCGCCTGTGGCCACATCGGCCTTCAGTCCAAGGCGGGGCTTCAGCGGAACATCCCTCCAAGTATATCCCACGTCCAAAGCCAGGGTCCAAGCGCGGATCGCCTGCTCTCCGGACGCGCCCCACTGGTAAACACCTTCGAAGTTGAAATCCGCCGGAAATTTTTCTGAAAAGACGCGAATTCCCGCCGAATGACGAAGCTCTGTGCCTTTGCCGGCCTGGTAACGCGCCGACGACTGACGCAAGCCCAGATAGTAAAGATCAGCATCCAGCACCGTAGGAATGACTCCGGAAACGGTGGAGTAAATGCCCCAGAAGCCGCTTCCGTCCTTCCAGTTGTCGTCAAACACACCTGACCGGATGTTCACGGGCTTTGAGGCAAACGCGTCGACCCGGGCGCCATCCTGCTCCCAGATCAAGGTCACGCCGTCAAAGCTGCGCCTCACGTTCGGGACCTCGCGGATCGAGACGATCCGTTGTGAGCCATAGCTATACTCCTGCCGACCCATCCGAAGGAGGAGCGATTGAGCTTCTCCCGGGTGAACTTCCCCCGCGGTCAACACCCCATCGACAAACCCCTGATGCAGATCGAGCTTGTCCTGATCCGCCGGCCCGGGCTCCGGCTTCATTCCTGACACCAGACCGCTTTTCAGCCGCAGGAAAACCCGGAACCGGTCCCCCAGGTGCACGTCCCCATGTGCCATCACCCGGTGGAACAGGTACCCATCTCTTTTCTCATGACCCCAGTTGACGTTGCTGAAAAACTCGTAGCGCTCGCGGAAATCCGCTCCAAACGTCAGCTCGCTGGCCCGCGCCTCCCCGGCGAGCACGCATGTCTGCAGCAACAACAGGCCGCTGAAAATCATCTCATTCCATGAGAACGATTCAGAACGCCCAGCACTGACATCCCAAACTCCAATGGTTCCCGCAACTCCCGGCCTCATGACGATGGCCCTCGAACGCCGCGTGGCGGGGACGCAGGGAATCCCCCAATGGGTATCCGCCGAACTTCTTGACTGGCGACCAGTCCGGCATGACCGGGGGCAGAGGCGGAGACAGACTCTCGAAGATATCGCTTCCGTAAACCACCTCGCCTCCAACCACGGTGAGAACCGAACTCAGGTTCTTGATCTCCTCGACGTCGACCGAGAAATAATCGTCACTCAACGCGATGAAGTCCGCCAGCTGGCCTTCGGCGATTCTTCCCCTCACGCCTTCTTCATTCGAGAACCAGCTATTGGCCTCGGTCCAGAGGCGAAGCGCCTGGGTGCGATCCAGGCAATGGTCCTCGCGATAGAGCCGCAGACCGCCCAGAGTTTTGCCCGCCA
The DNA here is from genome assembly GCA_023701205.1 of Oligoflexia bacterium. Classification (GTDB taxonomy): domain Bacteria; phylum Bdellovibrionota; class UBA1018; order UBA1018; family UBA1018; genus JAMPXJ01. The sequence goes on along the minus strand of JAMPXJ010000021.1, from coordinate 17,002 downwards.
CCAGCCAGTACAGGCTCAGCCAGGGATTATAGCTCGAAACACGCGTCGCATCGGTTCCCGCTCCGACGGGTATTCCCGCGGCCAGCATCTCGTGGATCGGCGGCGAGCGCCTCGCGGCCGCTTCCCCGTACCGCGCCACGAAATATTCGCCTTGAAAGGCCATCCGATTCTGGATCGCGATTCCTCCGGACAATGCACTGACCCGCTCGATATTTTTCTTCGAGATGGTTTCGGCGTGGTCGAAAAACCAGTGAAGCCCACCGAACGGGACGTCGCGATTCACTTTCTCGAAAACGTCGAGCGCCCGGCTGATGGTCTCATCATAGGTGGCGTGAAGGCGGAACGGCCATCGACTCTCCACCAGCACCCGGACGACGCCCTCGAGCTCGGTCTCCATGTTCGGAGGCATTTCCGGCCGGTCGACGCGGAAGTCCTCGAAGTCAGCCGCCGAGTATACCAGCATCTCCCCCCCGCCATTGAGCCGGTAAAAGCCGTCACCCTGCCCGATCTTGAGCCCCTTCGTCCAGCTCGAGAAATCCTCGAGCTCGGCCTTGGGGTGCTGAGTGAAAAGGTTGTAAGCGATCCTCAAGGTCAGCTTTCCCTCTTTGGCCAGCTCCGTGATGATCTCGTAATCCTCCGGAAAGCGCTGGGACCCTCCGCCCGCGTCAATCACGCCGGTCACGCCGAGCCGGTTCAGCTCCCGCATGAAGTGCAGGGTTGAGTTGACCTGATACTCTCGTGAAAGCTTCGGGCCTTTGGCCAAAGTCGAGTAAAGGATCGTAGCGTTGGGATTCGCGAGCAAAAGACCCGTAGGGTTGCCCCGGGAGTCCCGCTCGAATCGCCCACCCGGAGGATCCGGCGTCTCCTTGCCGAAGCCGCAAATCCGCACCGCCGCCCGGTTCAAAAGCGCGCGGTCATAGAGATGAAGGATGAAAACCGGGGTCTCCGGCGCGGCCTCATTGAGCTCGGCAAGAGTCGGCAGCCGCCTCTCCTTGAACTGGTGCTCGACGAAGCCTCCCACCACGCGGACCCATTGAGGAGGCGGCGTGACTTGCGCCTGCTTCCGCAACATCTCCATCGCCACCGCGAGGGATTCCACACCATCCCACCGAAGCTCCATGTTGTAACTGAGGCCGCCACGGATCACGTGAGTATGGCTGTCGACCAGGCCCGGAATCACCCGGCGCCCTTGAAGATCGATCACCTGCGTCGTCGGACCTTTCAAAGTCATGACCTCCCGATCGGAGCCGACCTTGACGATCCTGCCGTTGGAGATGGCGATCGCGGTCGCCTCCGGCGCTCTGGGGTCCAAAGTAGTCACTTTGCCGTTACGAAGAATCATGATGCCTTCCGCCTGCAAACGCCTACCCGATACCCGCGCATCAGAGCCTTAGGCCGCCGCTTTCTTACCTTCCTGTCCCTGGAACATCGCCTTCGCGTAAATCATCCCCAAGCCATAACCTCCGCCGTAACGCTTGATGACACCCGTGAGCGCGTCATAGGTTTCGGTCCGGGCCCAGTCCCGCTGGAGCTCCAGGATATACGTGATGGAAGTCAAGGGCCTGACGCCGACTTGAATCATTCTCTCCATCGCGCGATTGTGCGCCTCATCGGTCACGTCTCCACACGCGTCAGCGATCGCGTAAACCTCGAAACCCTGTTCGATGGCCGATAGCGCAGGGTCAGCAATGCAGACCGACGTCCAAAGCCCGGCAAGGACGATCTTCGGCTTATTGAAGCCATTGACCGCGTTCACCACATTCCGATCCTCCCAGCAGTTCATGCTCGTTCTCTCGAGGATTTCGGAGCCGGGATGCGCCTCTGAAATCTCGCTGAAAGTGGGTCCGGAGAACGTGTGCGTGGCGATCGCGGTCACGATCGTCGACACCTTGAACTCTTTGGCCGCATTCGCGACGACGGCCGCGTTATTGCGCAATAGCCCGATGTCGATCGAGCGGGTGGCAAACGCCATCTGCGGCTGATAATCGATCAGGATGAGCGTATGGTTCGTCGGATCAAGCAGGGATTTTCCCGGCTGCGCTGCGGCTTTGGTCATGAGTGTGCTCCTGTTTCTGGATTTCTCACGGCCTCTGCAATTTAAGGACCCTAACTCCGCGCCGCCGCGACTCTTCCTCAGCCGAAGCGCCGCTCCCTGCCATGTGGTGAACTGAGATCAATGACCGGCCCCAGCGGAACGATCCCCAGCGGATTAATTTCCCGGTGGCTGCCGAAGTAGTGATTCTTGATATGAGAGAAATCGCAGGTGTCGGCCACACCCGGATGCTGATACACATCCCGCAGCCAGCCCCAGAGATTCGGATAATCGACGATCCTCTTCAGATTGCATTTGAAATGGGTGTAATAGACCACGTCAAAACGAATCAGGGTCACAAAGAGCGCAAGATCCGCCTCCGTAAGCACCTCCCCGCAGACGTAGCGCCGCCCGGCCAGCACGGCTTCCCACTCATCCAGGGCGTCAAAGAGCGCTTTCACGTTCCGCTCATAGGGCCGTTGCGCCCGCGCGAAGCCCGCGCGGTAGACGCCGTTGTTGACCGGAGCGTAAAGGCGATCGATGGTCTCATCGATCTTCTCGCGCAACTGATCCGGGCAGAGATTGACCGCCGGATTTCCCAGGTCTCTGAACTCCCGATCCAGCATTCGCATGATGTCGCGCGACTCGTTGTTCACGATCGTGGCGGTCTTCTTGTCCCAGAGGATCGGCACGGTCTCCGGCTCCGAGAACGAGGGATCCACCATCCGATACAGCTCGATCACGTCGCGTTTGTGGTTCACGAAGTCCGTCGTGGCTCCCGGCTCCCCGCCGAAGCACCACCCGGCCTCACCCCAGACCGGATTCGTGACGGACATCGAAATCACGTTCTCCAGCCCGCGAAGCTTGCGCATCAGCACCGTGCGATGCGACCACGGGCAGGCCAGCGAGACATACAGGTGGTAGCGCCCGATTTCGGGCTGAAAGCGGCTTTCGCCGTTTGCGGAAATCCAGTCGCGGAATCTCGCGCCCGGGCGCGTGAACTCGTCGCCCTGAAATTTATAGCCGAAGGCGCTCTCTGAGTTCTTTTCCATGTCTCCATCTTATCCCAACGCGGGGATTAGCCATAGACGCGCAAAAAGGAACGGTCCGTCCCATTTTTTCCAACAGTCGCAGCCACAGATTGTTGCTGTTTTATGGACAATGCCTCCCGTTTTTCCCTCCTAGTGTCACGCTGCGGGATCGAATAACTTAAGCTGGAATCATGGAAGAGCTGCTCAATCTCGTTCAGACCCACGGAACCGCCCTTGTCACCCTCAATGTATTTCTTACGCAGTTGGGATTCGCACGCGTGCGTCCGCTGCAAGGTGGACTGGACGCCTGGATGGAAGCCGGGTTCGCCATCGAAGGAGAACGTCATGTCGGATATCAATCAAATTGAGGTTTTTGCCGCGGTCGTCAAGGCGGGCAGCTTCACGAAGGCGGCGCGCCAGCTGAAACTCCCCAAATCCTCCGTGAGCCGCAAGGTCGCGCTCCTGGAGGATCGCCTGGGCGTCGCCCTGATCCGGCGCACGACCCGAAAGCTCCACCTGACCGACGTCGGGAGCAAGTATTTCCAGACCTGCACGAGGATCCTGGCCGAGCTCGCCGAGGCCGAGGCGAACGCAAAGAGCACGCAGGAGTCGCCTACGGGCCTCCTTCGCATCACCGCTCCGGTGGAGCTTGGAAGCGCGCTCCTCGAAGAGGTGCTTCAGCGTTACCTGAAAGCGTACAAGGACGTCCAGGTTGACCTCCTGCTCACGGATCGGATCGTCGACCTCATGGAAGAGAACGTGGACGTCGCGGTGCGGGCCGGCCACCTTGCGGATTCCACGCTGATCGCGAAGAAGATCGGGGGTGGCGAGTTCCAGCTTTTCGCGAGCGCCGCCTATCTCAAGCGTGCCGGTTCTCCAGCCCATCCCAAGGATCTGGTCAACCACGCCTGTCTCGCCTTCACCGGCCATAGCGACAGCCCGGAATGGGAGCTGGAGAACGGGAAAACCCGCCTCAAGATCGCGGTTCCCGATCGGGTGACCTCGAGCAACCTCTCCATTCTCGCAAGCCTGGCCGTGAGATCCGTTGGAATCGCCCTGCTCCCGACCTTCGTGGCCAGACAAGGTGTCTTCGCCGACAGGCTGGTCCGGGTCCTTCCGGAATGGTCCTCTGGGAGCGAACCCTTCTATGTCGTCTATCCGGCCCAGCGTTTCGTCTCGCCGAAGCTCAAGGCTTTTCTGGCCTGCGTGAGTGAAGTGACGGGGAAACAGCGTTCCTGACCGAATCTTTTAAGAAGTGCCCCCGGGGCGTGACTCGCACCCGGAGGCACCAAAACGGAGCGCGCTCTTACCGGCGATACTGGTAACCGCCGTAGTAATTCACTGGCGACCACTCCGGAATCGCCCTCGGCATCGGACTCGCCAGACGCTCAAACGGCCCGCCGGCGTGGACCGTCTTCCCATCCAGCATCGTCAGAACCGAGTGAAGATCCTTGATCCGCCGTTCGGGGACGCTGAAGTAATCCTCGCTCAGGATCGCGAAATCCGCGGCCTCGCCCGGGCTGATGTCGCCCTTGACGTTCTCCTCCTTGGAGAACCAGGCGGCGCCTTTGCTCATGAGATAGAGCGCCTTTTCGCGGGACACGCGGTTGCGATCGCTCAGATGCTTCAGGCCGCCCACACTCCGCCCGCTCACCATCCAGTAGAGCGACACCCAAGGATTGTAGCTCGAGACGCGAGTGCCATCCGTCCCCGAGCCCAACGGGATCCCCATTTCGAGGATGTCGCCGATGGGCGGGGCGCTCTCGGCCTTCTTCTTCCCATACCGCGCGACGAATTCCTCCGCCTGGAAGGCCATCCGGTCCTGGATCGAAATCCCGCCGCCGAGGTCCTTGATCCTGCGCAGGTTCTCTTTCGAGATCGTCTCGGCATGGTCGATGATGAAGCGCTCCGGGAACGGGCCGCCCTCCCGCTTGAGCTCCTCCACGACGTTCAGGACGCGGGAGATGCTCTCGTCATAAGTGGCATGGATTCGGAAGATCCATTGACTCTGGAAAATCTGACGAAGAATGGGCTTGAGCTCGGCCTCCATTTTCGGCGGAAGCTCCGGGCGCGGCTCGAGGAAGTTCTCGAAATCCGCCGCCGCCGCCGTGAGGTTCTCGCCGCCGCCCACCAGATGATAGGGAATCATGTGCGAGATCTCATGCAGGGTGGCCAGAGACACCATCGTCGCCCAGCGCTTGTAATCCTCAAGCTCGCGGCCGGGCACGGGAGCGAAGAGATAGAACGGCAGCTTCACCGGCAGCTTCCGGGCGTCATGAAGCTCCTTGGCGACGCGGTGATCCTCCGGATAGAAGAATCCGCCTCCGCCCGCGTCGATCGCCGTGGTCAGCCCCAGCCGGCTCAGCTCCCCGAAGAACTGAAGCGTGGAGTTTCGCTCCTCTTCCAGGCTCGCGAGCTTGGGGGCGCCCACCAAGGTCTTGTAGATGATCAGTCCGTTGGGCTTGGCTGAAAGCAATCCCGTCGGAACGCCGTTGCTGTCGAGCGCCACCTCGCCGCCCGCGAACTTCGTCTGGCCGGTATAGCCCAGGGCCCGCACGCCCGCCTTGTTCAAGAGGGCTCGGGAGTAGAGATAAAGCACCATCACCGGCCGCTCCGGCGAGGCTTCGGTCAGCTCCTGGACCGTCGGCAGTCGCTTTTCCTTGAACTGATGCGGCGACCACCCTCCGACCACGCGTACCCACTGTCCTTCGGGAGTGCGGCGCGCCTGCTCCTTGATCATCTTGAGGCCTTCCTTGAGCGAGCTGACCCCATCCCAACGAAGCTCCAGGTTGTAATTGAGCCCCGCTCGAATCGGGTGCAGATGCGTATCGATCAGGCCGGGAATCACCGTCCTGCCCCCCGCATCGATCACCTGGGTCGCGGGACCCTGCAGCCTCATGATGCGCTCATTCGCGCCCACCTCGACGAAACGTCCGTTGCGGACCGCGAAAGCCTGCTGAATGCCCGCTTTATGCGTGAACACCTTGCCGTTTCTCACGATCAGCTCCGCGGGACCGGCTTCCGCTTCGCCTTCCGGCGCACTTCCGGGCTGGGAACAACTCGCGAGCGCCGCGCCCAGAATCAGAAACTGAGCGACGACTGTAACCTTCCGATATTTCCTGGTCATGATCTTCCTCCTGGAAAAAAGGGGACCGGGCCGACTTAACGCCGGCCCGAGCCACTGGGTTGCGGATGAATCACTTGCCTTCTTTGGCCTTGAACATCTCGCCGGCGTAGATCACGCCCAGACCGTAGCCACCGGCGTGCTCCTTGACGATCGACATGACCGCGCCATAGGTCTCGCCGCGCGCCCAGTCGCGCTGCAGCTCCAGGAGATACTGGATCCAGGTGAGCGGACGGGCTCCCGCCTGGATCATCCGCTGGACGGCCATGTCATGGGCGGCGCTGCTGACGCCGCCGGAGGCATCCACCACGAAGTAGACCTCATACCCGTCGGCGAGAGCTGACAAAACGGGCTCGACTCCGCAAACCTCGGTCCACAGCGCAGCCATCACGACTTTCTTCCTGCCCGTCTCCTTCACGAACCTCGAAACCCGGTCGTCTTCCCAGGCGTTCATCGTCGAGCGATCGAGGGGCTTCTGGTCGGGGAACACGGCTTGGACCTCGGGGAAGATCGGTCCCGAAAACTGCTTCTCGGCGACGGTCGTAAGCAGGGTCGGGACTTTGAAGGCCTTCGCCGACTTCGCCAGACCGGTCGTGTTGTTGCGAAGCTCCGCGATGTCGATCGAGCGTGTCGCGAACGCCATCTGGGGCTGGTGATCGATCAGGATGAGCGAATGGTTCGTCGGGGTCAGCAGCTGCGCCGCCGGCTTGCCGGCAAAGGCCGAGGCCGTCGTGAACACCAGGGTCGCCGCGACGAGCAGCAGAGAGGATTTGGTTTTCATGTGATTCTCCTTACTTTCAATTGAGTTTCACGGTGCTCGGTTTCGTTCAATCAATCACCGTGTCTTGATGAATTCAGGTTAGGCGATTTCCTGTCATAGGATTAGACAGGGAAACCGGCATGGACCGTTCCCGTTCGGGCAACAATCAGGCGACCTTTCGCCTGGCTTTCGCGCGCGAAGTGGTGCCTCCTTGAAGATAGGAGAAGAAAGGAGCTCCGCCATGAAACCTCTCATCCTGATCTTTGCCATGCTCAGCCTGGTCCCGGCTCTCCACGCGGCGCGCGCCGACGAAATGTCCTCGCTGGTTTCAAAAGCTTCCGAGAAGACGCTCGAAAAAGGACGCGCCATTTACAACAAGCACTGTTTCGCCTGCCATATGCGCTCCAACATCATGGTGTCCTCGCCGAAGCTCGGCGATCGCGCCGACTGGTCCAAACGAGTCACACTCAACCAAGGGCTTCAGGGAACGGTCCGGAGCGCGCTCCAGGGAAAGGCCGCGATGCCAGCCAAGGGGCTTTGCATCGAATGCGATGCCAAGGATCTCGAGGCCGCCATTCTCTTCATGATCAAAGGAAACTGAATCCGCGGGCAGCGGAAGATCCCAGGCAGAGGACGGCAACCAGGGAAACGCTGCATAAGGGGAAATCGCCCCGCTCGCAAAGTAGGATGGTTCGTCCCATTTTCTGATACTGTCCTGAAGATGAGACAAAGTCTGCGAAAAGCGGCCTCTACCCTATTCCTGCTGTTCCCCAGCCTCGCCTCGGCGACGCCCAGCACAACCTTCTGGGCTCCTTCGACGGCAGCGTGCCAGGCCTGGCGCACCCCTCACATCACCTATGACACCTACTTTGCGAAAGGGTCGCCGGCAGGCAGCGCGGGTGCGCCAAACTACCCGACAGACGTCGGACTCACCGTGGGCTTCCTGCCATTCGATCAGCTCCACGGAGAGATCGGATTTGACCTGCTTTATCCGACCCAGGATCCTTTTTTCCTCAATGGCAAGCTCTGTGCCCCTGAGTCCGTGTTTTTTGGCGGATCGCCGGCAGTCAGCTTCGGGATTTACAACGTCGGCACGAGAACGAATGTAAGCGATTACAACATCCTTCACCTGATGGTTCAAACAAGCCTTCCAGGTGTCGGCGGATATCTCTCCTTCGGCGCCTACCACGGGCTCAATGAAGCCTTGCTCACCAATAGCGATGGCCAGGTGGTGCGGACCGGAATCATGGCAGGGGTCTTTTCTCCAGACATCGAAGTGGGGCTCAAGGGTCTCAAGAAGATCAACCTCGCCGCTGATGTGCAAACCGGAAAAAATGTTCTCGGGGCCTGGGGCTTCGGCAGCTACCTGTTCTTCAGCGAGACCGTGTCTCTCCTGCTGGGTCCGGTCTTCTATCTCGACGAGGCCGCGCAGCCCGGCGGTCGCGGCTTTTTATGGACCGCTCAGCTGGATGCGGACCTCGGCTTCTAAGAAGCCAAGCTTACCGGGGCTTTTCCGTCAATCGCGTTTTGAGTTCCTGCTCCATGGAAACCAGCTCCTTTTCCACGAAGGCCCGCGTCTTCCTCGCCTCTTCCTGAATCGCCAGCGTTTGGTGAATCGTCTCGATCAGGTCAACCTGAGTCTTGCGAAGCGTCGCGATATCGACAATACCGCGTTCATTTTCCCTGGCGATCTCGATCGCGTTCGCCTTGAGAAGCTCCGCGTTCTTCTGAAGCAGCTCATTGGTCGTATCGGAGACATTCTTCTGAAGATCCAAAGCTGCCCGCTGACGATAAAGAGAGAGAGCGACCAGGATCTGGTTCTTCCAAAGCGGAATCGTATTCACGATGGAGGATTGGATCTTCTCGGCAAGCTGCTGATTATTGTGCTGGATCAGCCTGATTTGCGGCAGCGCCTGAAGCGTGATGGTCCGGCTCAATTTCAAGTCATGGACCCGCCGCTCGAATCGCTGTAGCTGTTGCTGAAAATCCGCGAATTCCTGCCGATCGAGCGGGTTCGGGGAACTCTCCGCCTTTTTCTGAAGCTCCGGAAGGACGCTCTCCCTCAACTCCTTGAGCTTCTGATCGCCTGCCGCGATGTAAACGGTCAGATCCTTGAAGAAGGCCACGTTCCGATCGAAAAGGCCATCCATCAGGCCGATATCCTGCTTGAGTTCCTCTTGGGCGGCACCCAGCCTTTCCTGGATTCCGGCAATCTGCCCATTGATCTTTTCGTATTTGGAAACCAGCTCGCGCGCCTTGTTGATCAAACCCCCGAAAACTTTTTCAAGGATACCCGGCTTCCGGTAGCGAAGGTTATCGACATCGATCGCCTTCACCTTAGTCATCAAATCGGACAGGAGGACCCCGACCTGCCCCGAGTCCTTGTTGCGAACCAGTTCCAGGACTCCATCGGCGAATTCAGAAATACCTTTCTGAACGGCGACGCCATAATCGAGCGCGGCATCAGGACTCTTGATGTCGATCGATTCCTTAAGCGTTTCGACGCGGACTTGATCCTCGGCGTCAAGCGCCTGGCTTTGCAATGCCTCCGGGAAATCCCTTATCTGCCTGTTCAATCAGAGGCCCTCATTGTGGATCTCTCGGCATCGGGGCAGGCATGGAAGCATCGGCTGGCCCTTTTCCGTTAAGCGAACCCAGATAGGTCGGCAGTTCTATCCCGACCTGTTTCGCCAGATCATGCACTGCCGGCAGCGAGGTAATCATGCTCCGAAGAAAATTCGCGGTCGAGCTTCCCTGTTCCGCACCCCCGCCGTCCCAGACCGTGATTTTGTCGATCTTCAAATTCTGGATCGCTCGCACTTGCTGTTCAACGAGTTCAGGAAGTTTCTCCACCATCAACAGCGTCGGCACTAGCGCGGGATCCCTACTGGAAATGCGGAGAAGCTCTTCGTAGCCCTTTGCTTTCGCCTGGAGGACCTTTTGGATGCCTTCAGCTTCTGCCGCGTACCTCGCCAGGATAGCATCCGCTTCACCGCGAGCGATCCGGCGTTTTTGCTCCGCTTCCGCCTCAGCGTCCACCTCCATCTTTCTCTTTTCGACTTCACGCTGAGCAAGCTGCTCTTTTTCCAATTTCGCCAGTTCTTTTTCTTTTTCGGCCCTGAGGACATCGCGAGCGGCCAGGGCACGGGCTACCTCGCCGCGGCGCAGGGACTCGGCTTCTCTTTCATGCAAGGACGCATTGTAATCGGCGATCTTGGCCTTGGACTCGTTTTCCCCCTGGACCGCCTCCGCTTCAAGCTGCGCGACAACGACGCGCTTTTCCCTTTCGGCGGTCTTCTTTCCTTGATCCGTCTTCGCCACTTGCTCGGCAATGGCCACTTCCTGGGCGCGCTTGGACTCGGCTTCGCCAGCGACCCCCTCCGCCTCATATTTCGCGATCGCGACCCTCTGATCCGCTTCCGCCTTCTTGCGGCCCATCGCTCCTTGGGCCATCTCACTGGCAACGCTCACTTCCCTTTCCCGAGTCGCAGTGGCTTCGCCGATGGCACCCGCGCGCTCCTGTTGGGCCACCTCCACCTTGGCGGTATTAATGGCCTCGGCCGCTGCTTTCTTGCCAATGGCCTCGATGTAGCCGGACTCATCCGTGATATCCCGGATATTCACGTTGATGACCTCGAGACCGATCTTGTTCAGCTCCAAGTTGACGTTCTTGTTCACGAGATCCAGGAACTTCTCCCGGTCTTGATTGATTTCCTCGATTGCAAGCGTGGCAATGACCAGTCGCAACTGTCCCAGAATGATGTCGCGGGCCTGGGTCTTAACCTGTTCTTCGGTAAGGCCCAGGAGACGCTCCGACGCATTCGTCATGATTTCCGGCTGGGTTGAAATACCTGCCGTAAAGGTCGAAGGCACGTTCACGCGAATATTCTTCTTGGACAATGCGCCCGTCAGCTCGATCTCGATGGTGATGGGCTCGAGTGATAGAAACGCGTAATCTTGAATCAGGGGAATCACGAAAGTGCCGCCGCCATGGATACACTTCGCGGCTCGGTCCGATCCTACTCGCCCGTAAATAACGAGGATCTTATTGGACGGACAGCGCTTATACTGCTTCGCCACGAAAAGAATGAAGAAAAAGATGATTAGGCTGGGTACCAGCACCGTCGCAAGCAACGTCATTTCAAACATGAGTCAATTCCCTTCTGCTACTCTGCTTTCTTAACCACCAAATGCTTACCTTCAATCCCCGTGACGGTGACTTCCGTAAAGGAAGGAATCTCCGCCGCACTCTCATTGGTTGCTTTGAGAATTTTCTTCCCGCCGCCCAAGATCACCTCGACTTCGCCCTCGCCCCTGCCTCTTGGCGGCACTGTAAGATAGACTCGGCCCCTGGTTCCGACCAAGGACCACCGATTGAAGGTCGGAATCTGATTCAGTCTCGTCAGATGCTTGGCAAGAAAGGCTGCGAGCATCATCATCGAAAAACCGAAACCCAGAGCCACCGCAGCCGCGAGAGCATGAGATAATTTCAGCTCGGTGCGGACGGCCAGGCCCAGCCAGCCCATTCCCATCAAGAAAACCAACAGCGTCTGGGTCGTGAAGAGCTTGAAGGAGGCCTCCGCGCCGAGATGGTTGTCGCTATCGGAATCGAGATCCAGATCCTTGGAAATCCCCGAGAGCCCCAAGAGCGCCAGCTTGAGCAGGAAGGTTACGGTCGAAATCCCGCCCACCAGAAAGTACACGGGCTCGGCTGCATAGAGAGCTTGCAAGTATTCCATTAGGTTACGAAAAGAGTAAAGGACCGTCGGAAGATTGACAACGAGAAAGCTCATTTACGCGGATCCTCCACTGCGCTATCCCCGCCGCCAGAAGAACGGCTGAGAGACTCTTCATAGATTTTACTCCGTTGTTTCGAGCGGAGACGCGGCGGAGCAGAGAGTTAAGCGGTGGAGCGGTTTAGCGGTATAGAAAGCGATTTTCGGAAAAGCGAATGCACAGCCCTTCCGGGCCAATTTCTTCAATTCCTCGTGGTGATCCCCCGAGGCTTGTCTGATCAGGACGTCCCTAAGAACACCTTGCTAATGGTGCCAAGAAGCGTGTCCTTATTTGCGGCTGGTACATTTTTCATCATGTCCTTGAAGCTACCCTCCGACATATCCCGCAGATGTTTGAGGGCCAGCTCCAAGTCCGCCTTCGGCTGCTTACCCAGAATGATTTTCTCTGACCCGCTGAGCAAAGGGGTTATCCGAAAAATGTCTTTTCGATGCTTCTCAATGTCCTTGGAGTCGACCTTTTCGCCCCTGGCCTTTTTCTCGCTCATTTCTCGATGAGCGCGGGCCTTCAGGCAGATGTTGGCGATAGGATTTATTACTGTGGCTCCGGACTCTAAAGTAGCGAGGTTCGACGTAATGATCTCGAAGTACTCGTCGTCGAGCATAATGGCAGAGATCCTCGCGATCTCGTCGCTCTGAACCGGAATGATGTACTGTCCTTCGTGAAGCTCGATCTTCTGCTCGTTTCTCGCGAAGACCTCGATTTGCAGAGGGAATTTTTCTTCTTGAGGCTCTTGGAAACGGTAATACCTCGGCTCGCCTTCGGTAGCCTCCTTGGTCTTGTAGCGACCCTCTTTCACATAAGCCGCGATACGGGTGTTCAATTCCTTAGACCCGTTTGTGAGTAACACAAGGTCAACGTCTTTGGTGGCACGGAAGTCTAGGCCGTGGTCGTCCATTAGGAGTGAAGCGGCTCCGCCGCCGATTACAGCATAGGACTTTTCAAGCCCCTTCAGCCGCTCCAAAAAGTGATCGAAGCCTCTGGGTCGTGCCATAATATGCCCTCGCTATGGAACCGCGAGTTCAAGCTTCGCGAGCATTTCCTTGAGTGCGAGCTGAATTCGCTCGTCCTGATTCTCACGCATCGAGAAATAGAGTTCTATCGGATTCATCATTCTCGATGAACCGAACACTTCTGGATTTTCGCGCCAAAGCTCGACAAACGCTTTCCCATCTACGTATGGAGGGTGATTCGCCTCTGTCATTTTGGCAAACTTTGCTAGGGTGGTGGCCCAGGTCCATACTTGTGGGTCTGCCAAGTTGGAATACTGAGCAAGAGCGGATTCTCCGGCCATTATGCAGTTCTGTTCGTCAGGGACGAAGTGGACTTCAACTGTCCGCATAAAGGGCGCAAACCTCAGGGCTCGCATTGCCTCCCAGACCCTTTGCTTGTCTTCGAAGATGAAGACTTTATGGGGTCCCCCGCCCTCTGCTCGCAGAAGTTCAAAATGAGCGAGCTCGTTCAGGGTGAGCGACAGTTTTGCGGTCGAGGGCCCTCCATCGAGTTGAGCCAAATGCGCGTGAAGGGGTTTTAGCCGAAACTGTCGGTCGAGATTGTTCGTCAGATAACCGGCGAGCAGCTTCAAAGAGAACGGCCTGAGTTCATTTCGCACTGGCGCCTCAAGCGCGGGTATCCGTGGCTCCAACGAGCGCATGTTCTTGACGATCGCAGCGAGTTCAGGAGCAAATACCGTTTCGTTTCGGTAGATGAAGGGAATTCGGAACTTTACGAGAAGCGGCCGGTGCTTGGGGTTAACTTCGTCGGCAACGAGCATAGTACCGGGCCCCGTTACGCGTGCAACTTGTCGGTAGACGTTCTGGAGCTGGTCGAACGTAAGATATGTTTTTGGCTGGATCAGGGTGAGCTTGAGTTCCGCTTTTTCGAATTCCATGGTGAAGATGTCAGCGGCCGACTTCAGCCATATCGGGAACTCCTCTGTGGCGCGACGCTCAATCCGGAGTCCGCCCTTCTCCGGTGGGAAGAGCATCTCAAGTGCCTTGACTGTTAGCGGCGCAATCTCCATATATCTTATTATATCCATTAGTTAATCATTTGCTAGATAAATTTATTAATAATTAAAGATAGCTAGAGTACATATAACTATTTGTAATATAACTACAAAGATCAACGCATCCACATGGTTAAGCAATTTCAATGCTCTATTACCCAATCCGCGGGAATCACACCCTAAAGACGGTAGACGCCCCATGTGGGGTCTCCTCCCCGTGAGCGACCAGCACTGATCCCATGAGGATTGCGAGCTGGCGCGCAAGCTTGGAAGTTTGCCCAAGGAACGGTCGTTCTCCGAATCGCCGATGCCCACGACCTCGTGAAATGACAGGCCCATTCCGCGCAACGCGTGTTTCGCACCGGTAACCTTGTTGACTCCTCGATGCTCATGACATTCAACACGCCTTGGTTTGCGCCCCGCCGAGCGCCACATCAAACCGATTTGCTATCTCAGCGCGGGGCTGCCGTTAGGCCAAATCAGCCTTCACACTTCTCTTTGAGCTGAAATGCCTTGGAGAGGCACTCCTTGTCCTTGGGCTCAAGCCCGGTCGCCATCACCGTCTTGCCGGTGATCTCAGCAGCGATTTTCGGTTCTTTGATTTTTCGACCGCAGACGAAAACAGCCATCGTTTTGCCGATATTATTCTTGGTTACTTCGCGCAATTTTGCGGCGGCCCCATCCTGTACTTTGAACGTGGCGACGTCCTTGCCCGCTGCGTCCTTCTCAAGCGACGCGCAGGTGACATCGGCGGTTCCGATCACCTGCTTCCCTTTTGGATCATGAATCGAGAAAGCATCTCCCGCGGACTTGGCAAAAGCGGAAGATCCCAGGCAGAGGACGGCAACCAGGAAAACGCTGCAATTTTTCTTCATGATCGCAGGATAAGGGATACGCGCCCCGTTCACAACAGGACTCCTGACCAGGGTGGGCTTACTGCTTAAAAAGCACTCTACAGGTGTTCGGCTTTCATCCCAGAGCATTGCTTCACCGCCCACCGCGGATGGCGATCGGGCAATCCTGCCCAACCGCAGTCGCGCGGCTTTCCGCGCCATATTCATGCACCTGTTCGAGGCTGTTCGCATTTTTGTTCGAAAATTACGGCAGAACGAGCAAATCGCTAAAGCCGGTGAGCGCAGTTGCCGTCAGCCATGATATGCGCGCAATTCGAGTTGTTCCATCCCTTGGAATTCGGAGCATTTGAACTTCCAGCATCCATTCCATTTACGCCGGTAGGATGGGCGCAATGGCCATCCGCCGCGATATGTGCACAATTTGAGTCATCCCAACCATATTGATTCGGAGCTTTAACTTCCTCATGCTTACTCAAAGTGTCCGAGTCTTTCGTAAAACCAGCTCCGGTTGTGGCACAACCCGTGGTTGAACTCAAAACGCACACAAGTAGAACTTTGCTAATCGCCATAAAAACTCCTGACTTTCTAAACGCGTCCCTATTCCCCGCGTCTTAAAGTACAACACGCTCCGCGTTTTGACTTTATAAACCAGCCATTCCTCCCTATCACACCAAACCAGAGGAGACCAGAAAGCCACCTGACCCAGTGTGAGGACTTGCGCGGCACATGGATGTGCCAGAAGCGCGAAGGCAGGACGCCTGTGTCCGACATCACTGGGTCAGGTGGCTTTCTGGTCTGCTTTATTTTCTGAGTTGAGAGGGGAAGGACGGCTGGCCTTCTTGGACGAAGCCAGGAACGCTTTCACCACTCCGTCGAGCGAGCGGGCGCAGTTATTCGCCATCAGCGCGAATAAAAACTCTTAATGAATGTAACCAATGAAATTTTATATAATTAGCAAGAGCCACCCATTCCTAGATTATACTTTAACTTTAACTGAGATTAAGTTATTCTAGACTTTAGGTATGACTCTGAAAGCCAAGTACTCCCTCATCGAAGTAGCAAAGGCGATCGACGAGAAGAGGTACTGGCTCTCGGCCCCAAGCCGTTCATTGAGCGAGGTGATTCGGATTTTCGAGAAGCTGAGCAACCCAAAGAGCGAGGCGGAGGCTACGGATTTTATCCTGCAAGGGATCAAGTCGCTGAAGGCGGACGACTTCGTTCAAAGCGTGCTCCAGTGGAACGATCCTAAGTGCGTGGCCGATGTTTACGGAGCGATGATCGCGGGCCAGCCCTGGTTCATCAAGTTCCGAATCGATGAGGACGGGTTGCTTGAGGAAATATCCTTTCACCCACCCAACAAGAGCATGACCACGGTGAGCGGCACAGTGATACCAGAAGGAGATTGGCAAGATGAAAAGCAAAAGATGCGGTAACTGCGGTTCGTTCGAGATTACGAAGAACAAGGTCAACGGGCCTTTCCGCTGGAAAGACTACCTGATGGTCTACCTCGCCTCGCCCATCTCGCTTGACCAGTGCAATGCCTGTGGCGAAACAATGCGAAAGCCCGGAGACTCGGAAAAAGTCGATCAAGCTGTTGAAGAGTCTCTCCGCAGCTACACCCAGTTTTTCATCAGCAAGATTCTGGAGCGTGAGAACTGCAAGCAGATCGATCTTGCCGCAAGACTCGGGGTCTCGCCCGAGTACCTTTCGTCGCTTAAAGCCGGGAGCAAGATCCCCAGCTTTCAGACGTTCAACTTTCTCAGAACGCTTGCGATGAACGAGGGAGCTTTTCAGGTCGCTGCACCAGAAAACGCGACCAAATTGGCCCAAGCCAGTTGAAGATCAAAAACGATACGTCCCCCGCGAAGCCAGGATGGCGAGAGCGGGGGTAGGCTTGGCCATGGATGGCCAGCTTTCATCCCAGAGCATTGCTTCACCGCCCACCGCGGATGGCGATCGGGCAATCCTGCCCAATCGCAGTCGCAAGGAAGTCGGCCTTCCTGGCCTCCCCATTACAAGGCTCGCCTTCGGCGAACGCTCCGCGAACCGGAGTGCCGCCTCGACGGCGGCACTCCGGTTCTTGATCCTGAAGTTCCCCAGCCATTCTTCCCCTCTCAACACGCAAACCAGAGGAGACCAGAAAGCCACCTGACCCAGTGTGAGGACTTGCGCGGCACATGGATGTGCCAGAAGCGCGAAGGCAGGACGCCTGTGTCCGACATCACTGGGTCAGGTGGCTTTCTGGTCTGCTGTAAGAACTCAGCCGAGCACGGGTAGATCAACCTTGACCTGCTGATGTAGGGTTTCGGATGCTGGGCGGGGTCTGTCCGCCGTTTTCAGGGCGCGATAGAGGGTGGCCCGCGAGACGCCGAGTGCTCGAACGATGTCGGCAGCGGAGT
>JAMPXJ010000046.1 GCA_023701205.1 Oligoflexia bacterium | reverse complement strand
CTGACGGCGAAGTCGCGCCCGAGCGCGGCGAGCAGCTCCGCCTCCGTGCGTCCTCCCAGCGTCTTCAGCACGCGGTGATAGGGCAGGATCCGAAGCTCCTCGGAGGGAAAGGCCACGGCGAGGAAAAAGTTGTAGTCCTCCCGGCCCGTAGGCGCGGGATTGCGGCTCCGGAGCTCGTCGCGGGCGCGCCGCGCGGACGCGGCGCGATGGTGTCCGTCGGCGATGTAGAGCGCGGGCAGCTCCTCGAAGGCCTTCGCCATCGCCTCGGCATCGGTCACGCGCCAGAGGGTGTGCGAGACGCCGTCCGGAGCGGTGAAGTCGATGAGCGGTGCCTCGCGCCGGGTAGCGAGCGAAAGCTCCCGGATCCGGTCGCTGCCGCGATGAGCGAGAAAGACGGGACCCGTCTGACAACGCAGCTCGAGCACGTGCCGCGTGCGATCGTCCTCCTTGTCCTTGCGGGTCTTCTCGTGACGCTTGATCCGGTTCGAATCGTAGGCTTCGAGCGAGAACGCGCCGGCGATCCCGGTCTGCTCGTGCCCGCCCTGGCGAAGGCGATAGAGATAGAGGCTCGGCTCATCTTCGGTGAGCAACGGGCATTCGCGGATGAGGCGCTCGAAGTTCGCGCGTGCCGCGGCGTACACCGCAGGGGAGTAGGGATCGGTGTTCGCGGGCAACCCGATCTCGGCCCGCGAGACCTGCAGGAAGCTCCAGGGGTTGCCATGCGCGAGGGCGGCGGCCTCCTCCCGACTGACGACATCGTAAGGAACGGATGAAACGGCCGCGGCTCTTTCGGATGGGGTTCTCAAGGCGCGGAACGGGCGGAGGAGGGGCGTTCGCATTCCGTAATTTTTATCATAGGCGCGCGGGGCGGCCAAAGGCTTTCTCCCCCTGTGTCGCCCCGGACCGTGTCGGGGCGGCTTCATTGACGCTCCGGGAGTGAATTGGAATACTGGAAACATGGCTACGGCATGTCGAAGATACGATCGCGCCACGCGGCTCGAGGGGGTGCCGGGCTGTTCCCTGTCCTGCCCCCGGCTTTTCGCCCGGCCGGTGCGGGTACTCGACATCTCGCTCGGGGGGGCGCGTCTGGATATCACCGACTGTCGGCTGTCCGGGCCACCCCAAGGCGAATTCCAGGCCGAATTGACCTTCGGGAATTTCTTCCGCTATCCGGTGATGTTGCGATTCGCCCATGTTTCGACGAAGGGCGCGGAGCGCTTCGCCGGCGTCAGCTTCGTCGATCCGCCGGAGCGCTTGCGCAAGCTCATCCGGGGCTACTTCGGGCCCGAGCTTCTCGGTGCGGGACTCCGCGCGGAGGACACCGCGCAGGGGAGGCTCCGCTTTTCCGGTGGGGACGGAAGCTGGTTGGAGATCGGGCTTTCGGAGGGAACCGTTTGGGCGTTGCGGGGCGCCTTTCCCGCGCTCGGCCGCACGGTTCGGTGGGAGCGGCGACGGGCAGCCGAGCCAGCGGCTCCCTGCGGGCATCGGGAGCTCGCGCGCTTGATCCGGAATATCCCGGAGCTCAATCCCTCGCTCAGGGACGGGCTCGAGGCCGTGATCGCGGAGATGGGGTCGGCATGAGAAGCAGCCAGCGATTTTTCCTCTTTCACAACAACTCGGGAAATTTCTCGGAAATCGGCGACGGCACGGTCTGCGGCAGGGTCGAGGGCGAGTTGCTCTATCCCGAGGACGCGCTGATCAGCCGCCGTCATTGTCGCTTCGTGATCAGCGGCAGCGAGGTCTACATCGAGGACTTCGGCTCGAAGAACAGCACGCGCGTCAACGGGGTGCCGCTCGCGCCGGGGCGCCGGCGGCGCCTGCGTCTCCATGACGTCATCGAGCTGGGGGCGCAGCGCCTGATCCTGACCAATCGCGAGGGCTATGCCCCGCAGAACACTCAGGACGCGGCGGAAACGCCTCGCCTGGGTCTCGAGAAAACCGACGGATCCATCACGGTCGTGACCGGGCCGTTCCACCTGGTGGAAGGGAAGAGGAACTCGACGCTCGTGCACCTGGATCGGCCGACCTATCAGAAGCTCAAGGTACGGCGGCGTCTGCGCCAGACGGTGGACCCGCTGCGAAAGCCCGGTGCCTGGAGGCTTCTCTCGCTGGTGTTTCTCGCCGCGCTCCTCGTCGCCGCGGCGCTGATCGGGTCGCGTTCGTTATGAGGCGCTTCTTTGACGGATCGAGCGTTCGGGCGAGTGGCGCCACCGGATTGCTTCTGATCGCGCTGACGGCAGCCGGGCTGTCCGAGCGTGCCGAGGCCGAAGCGGCCCCGGACCGACGTGTGGCCCACGCTCGCGAGCTCATGGGAGGTCGCTACCGCAAGAGCGTCGTCCGCACAGGCGAGCAGATCGGGAAAGTGCGCAAGCTCGTGCGGGAGTGGACCCGGGAATCGCTTCCCAAGCGATTCAAGGAGCAGGAGCAGGCGATCACCGAAGCGGTATTGCGCGAGAGCGAGAGGAGGGGCTTCGATCCCATCTTCCTGCTCTCCGTGATCCAGGCGGAGAGCCAGTTCAATCCGGCCACCGTGGGAAGCTTCGGAGAGGTGGGGCTCATGCAGATCAAGCCCAGCACCGCGCGCTGGATCTGCAAGAAAAAGGGGATCCGCTGGAAGGGCAAGCGTTGGCTCAAGACCGCCCGGGCCAATATCCGGGTCGGCGCGGCCTTTCTCTCCTATCTCCGCGATCGTTACGATTCGCACGCGCGCCTCTATCTTTCGGCCTACAACATGGGGCAAGGCAATGTCGATCAGGCGCTGGACCGCAATATCTGGCCGCGCGATTACGCGGGCCGGGTGATGGGCAACTACGTGAATTATTACCGCCAGCTCCGGGCACGCCTCGTCGCGCAGAAAGGCGACGAAGGCAAGGAGCGTACCGGGCGGTCCCTGGCCTCGAAGCAGGCTCAGAACAGGCAGGCTCAAACCGATCAGAAATGAATCGAGGCCCCGAGCGTCGCGATCATGCCCGAAAGATCGATCGCGACCGGGACGTACGGAGCGGTGCTGCCGCCGCCCGCGACCCGGAAGATCTGATCACCCGTTGCCCCGGCTGCGGGGACCAGCTGCGCCGTCTTGAGGTAGCGGAAGCCCAGCTGCGCGAAGAGCCCGAGGGAAGAGGAGATCTTCCAGCCCAGATCCGCCTTGATGATCGCCTGCAAAGCCTTGCCCGAAATCGCGGTTTCATTGGGAGCGGGAAGCGTCGTCGCGATCGCGCTCAGCTTCGTCGCGGGCGAGGCTCCCAGGAGCAGGCCCGTGCGGAGCTGAAAATCAGGATCGTTCATCAGGGAGTACTCGACCCCGGCCGCGAGCGGGAGCGCGTTCAGGCGGAACTCGTAATCCACGGCGGGCGTCTGCGACGGATCCGAAGCGAGGATCGCGCGGCTCAGGTATTCGCCCCGGATCACGGCGGCGAGCGTGGGACTCAGCGAATAGGCGATTTCCGCTCCGGCGCCCAGCGCTGACTTGAAATCCTCGAGGCCAAGCTGGGTATTGAGCTCCTGCGCCGAGTAGGTCACGAAGCCGCCGAACAGCCGAAGTGCGAAACGCGGTCCCGATGGAACGTGCGAGCGGCCGGTTTTCGCGGGAGATTTCGGTGTCGCGGCGCCCTGGGGCGGGACGACGGGATTCGGCCCGGCAGGGGGGCGCGCCGCTTCGAAAGCTAACGCGCCCGCGCTCACGTAGCCCAGCGTGCCGTCGGGAGTGAGGACCTTGTAATACCCGCTTTTCATTTGATCCGAGGTCTGCAGCGCCGTGCCGGCCGCAAGGTTTCGCAACACCTCCTGTGGAGCTTCGATGCGGCGGAGCAGGGGAGTCGCGGCCCGGACCCGCGCCTTGCGGACCGCGAGAGCGGCGTCGGGCAGGCAAAGCAGGGTCAGCGAGCAGAGGAAGGCGGCCAGGCGGAGACGATGACGGCGCGGAAGCGGCATTCTTAAAGTTAACAGATCCGACGCGATTCAGGCAAGGCGACGAGCGGCGCGGCATGAGCGGCCAGCACGTCCATTGCAGCGATTCCCCCCTCGCATGGCGGGTCCGGCGCTCCATCAGAACCAGGTTCCTGAAGGCCAGGGTCCGCTCCCGGCCGAGAGGCCCCTCGTGCTCGAGCAGCCGCAGGCGGGCCTCGCCAAGCTCGCTCTCGCGGCGCTCGGCGTGGTTTACGGCGACATCGGAACCTCGCCGCTCTACGCGATCCGGGAGTGCTTCGATCCCTCGCATGGAATTCCGCTGACGCAAGGGAATGTCTTCGGGATTCTCGGGCTGATCTTCTGGTCGCTCATGATCGTCGTGACGATCAAGTACCTGAGCTTCATTCTCCAGGCCGACAACCGCGGAGAGGGCGGCATTCTCGCGCTGATCGCGCTACTGTTGCCGAAGCTGCGCGACGTGCGGGTCGAGCGCGCCTCGGGGTTCATCATACCGTTCGGGATATTCGGCGCGGCCCTGCTTTACGGTGACGGCATCATCACGCCGGCGATCTCGGTGCTCAGCGCGGTCGAAGGGCTGCAGGTCGCCACTCCCGCGTTCCAGCCCCTGGTCGTGCCGGCGACCGTCGTGATCCTGGTGGCATTGTTCTCCTTTCAGCATCGCGGGACGGCGCGGGTGGGCGCGGTATTCGGTCCGGCGACCCTGCTGTGGTTCCTGGTGATCGGCGCGATCGGCTTGCCCTGGGTGCTCCGGCGGCCCGAGATCCTGCAGGCGGTCAATCCGGCGCACACGATCCGTTTCTTCTCCGAGAACGGCTATCGCGGTTTTCTCGTGCTGGGCGCGGTGGTCCTGTGCATCACGGGGGCCGAGGCGCTTTACGCGGACATGGGCCATTTCGGAAAGCGCCCGATCCGGCTCGGCTGGTTCGCGCTCGTCTTTCCCGCGCTGCTGCTGAATTACTTCGGGCAGGGCGCCCTCATCCTCGAGCGGGGCGAAGACGCGTTCCACAACCCGTTTTACGGCCTGGTCTCCGGCTGGGTGCTCTATCCGCTGGTGGCGCTGGCGACGCTGGCCACGGTCATCGCCTCGCAGGCTCTGATCTCGGGCGCCTACTCGCTCACCCAGCAGGCCATCCAGCTCGGATATCTTCCGCGCACGCGGATCCGGCACACCTCGCGCGAGACCGCCGGCCAGATCTACATCCCGCAGGTGAACCAGTATCTCATGGTGGGCGCGGTGGCGCTCGTGCTGATCTTCGGGCATTCCTCGCGGCTGGCCGCGGCTTACGGCGTGGCGGTGACCGGCACGATGGTGATCACCTCGCTGCTCTATTACGGCGTGCTTCGACGCAGCCGGCGCTGGCCGCGGACGCTCGCGGTGCTGCTGGTGGGTGCTTTCCTGATCGTGGACCTGGCGTTCTTCGGCGCCAACCTGGTCAAGCTCCCGCACGGCGGCTGGATCCCCATCGTGGTCGCGGGCGCCCTTTTCACGGTGATGGTGACGTGGAAGCGCGGCCGCGAGGAGCTCGGCGCGATCATGCTGTCGCTGGCGATGCCGCTGGACCGCTTCCTCATGATCATCCAGCGCAAGCGCCCACCGCGCGTTCCGGGCACGGCGATCTTCATGACGCTGACGGAGGACATCGCGCCCCCGGTGCTGCGGCATCATTTCCGCCACAACCGGGTGCTCCACGAGCGCGTGATCCTCATGTCCATCGTCACGCGAAACGTGCCCCAGGTGGACGAGTCCGAGCGGGTGCAGGTGAAAGAGCTCCCGCTGGGCTTCGTCAAGGTCAAGGCCCGGTATGGCTTCATGGAAACGCCCGACATGTCGGATATCCTCATTTACTGCCTGGCTGCGGGCCTGCCGCTCGATATCGACGAGCTGAGCTTCTACCTCGGGCGCGAGAGCTTCGTCACCTCGGGCGAGGGCCGGATGCCCCGTTGGCGCAAGAAGCTCTTCGTCCTGCTTTCGCGCAACGCCCGGCCCGCGACCGACTACTTCGGCATCCCGCCCGATCAAGTGATCGAGATCGGCTCGCAGGTGGTGATCTGAAACCGCGGAATCGCGAGCTGGCCCGGAAAGGCGGCTCAGCGCTTGAGGTGCCAGCCCGCGGGAATCTCCTCCCAGGTACCTTTGCTGATCAGGTAGTCGCGGGCCAGGAGCTCCCATTCTTCCTCGGATAGCGAGCCGGGCGGGCCGCGGCGCCGGACGGACAAGATGAACTCGGAGAGGCGGCGGCTCCCCGTGCGGAGCTCGTCATACAGGAGCCAGGCGATCGGGCCGCCTTCCTCGAGCGCGCCTGAGTCGGCGTAGGCCCGAAGCGCGGGCGCGGGATCGTACTCGACCCGTCGCAGCTCCGCGCTCCATTTTTCGCCATCAAAGGTGAGCAGCGCGTACTGGGGCCTGGGCGCGTCCATCAGGGGCAGGCCCACGCTTCCGGCCAGGATCAGTCGAATTTCCCGCGACGGTCCCTGATGGACCCCTTGCCACTGCTCATGGATATGGCCTGCCACGATCGCCTGGGCACCCGTGGCTTCGAGCGCGGCTCCAAACCCGCCGCTCAAAGGCTCGCGCGCGAAGCTGCGGGCGTTTGAAACGGGAGACGCATGGCAAAGAACCAGCTTTTTGCCGACTTTGGGCGTGATCTCGATGCTGAGCGGAAGCCCTCTCAGCTCCTCGGCGATGCGTGGCCCCAGATGGCGCGCGACGAGGCGTACCGGGCGGAACTGGGTTTCCACCCGCGCCGGATGGGTGCCCTCCGGCTCGAAGCACGAGACGATGTAGTCCTCGTGATTGCCGCGAATGACGGGAATGCCCTCCGCCTTGAGAAATTCCCACGCATCCTTGGAGCTGAGCAGCGGATCCATCACGTCGCCGCCACAGATGATCCGATCGGCGCCGCCCCGGGCGTGGAGGTCCCCGAGCACGGCCTCGAGCGCCGGGAGATTTCCGTGGATATCCGAGATGAAAGCGACCCGCATCTCCCGTAAGCATACCATTTCCGGGCTTCTTGAGTCGAACGCTCAAGTGCCTTTCCCTTGAAAACAGAAGCCCGACGAGCGAGGCTCTTTCCCGTGAAAAAAACCATGAAAGCGCTCGTCAAGAAACATCGTGAAAAAGGCATCTGGCTCGAGGACGGGATCCCCGTTCCCGAGGTGGGGGACCAGGACGCGCTCATCCGGATCAAGAAGACGGCCATCTGCGGGACGGACGTCCATATCTACAACTGGGATGACTGGGCTCAGCGCACCATTCCCGTGCCGATGCACGTGGGCCACGAGTACGTGGGCGAGATCGTCGAGCTCGGCCAGGCCGTCAAAGGCCTCAAGGTCGGGCAGCGAGTCTCGGGCGAAGGGCATCTCGTCTGCGGCTTCTGCCGAAGCTGCCGCGCCGGCCAGCGCCACCTCTGCATGCACACGATCGGCGTGGGCGTTAACCGCCCCGGATGTTTCGCCGAGTATCTTTCGATTCCCGCTTCGAATGTCTTCCCGCTGCCGGACAACGTCTCGGACGACGAGGCCGCGGTCCTCGATCCGCTCGGCAACGCCGTGCACACCGCGCTTTCCTTCGACATGGTGGGCGAGGACGTGCTCGTCACCGGCGCCGGCCCCATCGGCATCATGGGCGCCGCGATCGCGAAGCACGTGGGCGCGCGACACGTGGTCATCACCGACATCAACGAGTATCGCCTGGAGCTCGCGCGCAAGCTCGGCATCGAGCATACGGTCAACGTCCAGAGGCAGAGCCTCAAGGAGGTCATGAAATCGCTCGACATGCACGAGGGCTTCGACGTCGGCCTGGAGATGTCGGGGAGCTCGGCCGCCTTCAACGGCATGATCGAGACGATGCGCAACGGCGGCAGGATCGCGCTCCTGGGCATCCTTCCCGCCGACACGAAGATCGCCTGGGATTCGGTCATCTTCAAAGGCCTCTTCCTCAAAGGCATCTACGGGCGGGAGATGTACGAGACCTGGTACAAGATGGTCTCGATGCTCCAGAGCGGGCTCGACATCAAGCCCGTGATCACTCACCATTATCCGCTCGCGAAGTACGCCGAAGCCTTCGAGGTCATGGCTTCGGGCCGGAGCGGCAAGGTCATCCTCGACTGGTCCCAGGCTTAAGGAGCTCCGAATGGCTTACGCGAAATACAAGTCCCTCTACGCCGAAACACTGAATTCCATCCGCGCCGAAGGGCTCTTCAAGGACGAGCGCATCATCGTCTCGCCCCAGGCGGGCGAAGTGGGGGTGAAGTTCCCCGAGAGCGCTCCCGAGAAGCGCATGATCAACCTCTGCGCGAACAACTATCTGGGGCTGTCGAGCCATCCGGAGATCCTCAAGGCCGCGCACGAAGGGCTCGAAAAGCGCGGCTTCGGGATGTCCTCGGTGCGCTTCATCTGCGGCACGCAGGACATCCATCGCGAGCTCGAGCGCAAGGTGAGCCGCTTCCTGGGCACCGAGGACACGATCCTTTTCTCGTCGTGCTTCGATGCCAACGGCGCCCTTTTCGAGGGTCTGCTCGGCCCCGAGGACGTGATCTTCTCGGACAAGCTCGTGCACGCCTCGCTCATCGACGGGATGCGTCTGTGCAAGGCGCAGCGCCATGTCTACGAGCATTCCAACCTCGAGCAGCTCGAGGAGCTGCTCAAGACGCGGACCGGCCGGATCAGGCTTCTGATCACCGATGGCGTCTTCTCGATGGACGGAGACATGGCGAAGCTCGATCAGCTCGCCGATCTCGCCGACAAGTACGAATGCCTGCTCGCGGTCGATGACTCGCATGCAACCGGCTTCATCGGCCGGACGGGGCGCGGGACGCACGAGCATTTCAACGTCATGGACCGCGTGGACATCATCACCACCACCTTCGGCAAGGCGCTCGGCGGCGCCACCGGGGGCTGCGTCTCCGGCCGCAGGGAGCTCATCGAGCTGCTCAAGCAGCGGGGTCGCCCGTATCTCTTCAGCAACGCGCTCATGCCCGCGGTGGTTTACGCCTCGATGAAGGCGCTGGAGCTGCTCACCGAATCCACCGAGCGACGGGACAAGCTCGAAAAGCTCACCGCCTACTGGCGCAAGTCACTCACCGAGGCGGGATTCGATCTCAGGCCGGGCAACACGCCGATCGTGCCGGTGATGCTTTATGACGCGAAGCTTGCCCAGGCGTTCAGCCGCGATCTCTACGAAGAGGGAGTGTTCGCCGTGGGTTTCTTTTATCCGGTGGTGCCCAAGGGCGAAGCCCGGATCCGCACGCAGCTGTCCGCGGCGCTGGATCAGGCCCAGCTCGAGCGCGCGCTTCAGGCCTTCGTCAAAGTCGGCAAGAAGCACGGCGTTCTGGGCCTCAGCAAAGAGCAGCTGATGAATCGTTCCTGATTATTTCCGCGCGACGAGCTTCGTGATCGCGCGCCACTGCGCCCGGTCCTCGGGCGTCAGCAGCGAAACGGCCTCGCCCGTGGCGCCCGCGCGCGCCGTGCGGCCGATGCGGTGCACGTAATCCTCTGGCACCTGGGGCAGGTCGTAGTTGATCACGTGCGCGATGTGGGAGATATCGATCCCGCGCGCGGCGATATCCGTCGCGACCAGGATCCGGAACGTCCCGTCCCGGAAGCCCGCGAGCGCCGAGTTGCGCTGGCCCTGGCTGCGGCCGCCATGGATGCGGCCCACGGGCAGCCCATAGCTCGTGAGATACTTCGCCAGCCGATCGGTGCGTGACTTCGTGCGGGCGAAGATCAGCATCGAGCCCTGCCGCACGTTGATCTGATCGAGGAGCGCTTCGTTTTTCTTGGGAGCCGTGGTTTCGATCACCGATTGGGCGATCTTCTGTACGGGCTTGGAGACGGGGCCGACGGTCACGCGGACCGGGTCGCGGAGGAATTTCGCCGCGAGCCTGAGGATATCGTCCGGCAGCGTGGCCGAGTAGAGCAGAGTCTGGCGCTCGCGCGGCAGGTGCCGCAGAATCTGATCGAGCTGCGGGGCGAAACCCATGTCGAGCATGCGGTCGGCCTCGTCGAGCACGAGCAGCTCCACCTGCGCCAGGCTCACGCTCCTCTGGCGGAGATGGTCGATGAGGCGACCCGGCGTGGCGATCACCACGCGCGGCTTCTGCCGGAGCGCGCGCAGCTGCGGCTGCATCGAGGCGCCGCCGATGAGCAGCGCGCCCCGGAGCTCGCGGTTATGAGCGGTCAGCTTCGTCAGCACCTCGAGGATCTGCGCGGCGAGCTCGCGCGTCGGCGCGAGGATCAGCGCGGTCCTGGCCGGCTCCTTGAGCAGGCGCTCGATGATCGGGATGCAGAAAGCGGCGGTCTTGCCCGTACCGGTCTGCGCGCAGGCGATCAGGTCCTTGCGCGCGAGCGCGACGGGGATGCCCTGGGCCTGGATCGGCGTCGGGATCTTGAATTCCATCGCCGCAAGCGAGCGCTCGAGAGAGTGGGAGAGGGAGAGGTCATGAAAAGTCTGCAAAGGAGCTCCAAACCGGGAGGTCAAAAAACAGTTTGGGGGATCTGCGCTCGAGTGAGGCAGGATCCCCCAAACAAGAAATCAAGATGAACTAATCGAAAAGTCGATTAGTAGCGGTTGCCGCGTCCGCCGCCGAAGCCACCACGGCCTCCGCGATCGCCGCCGCGTCCGCCGCCGCCGCCGAAGCCGCCGCCACCGCCGCCGCCGCCGAAGCCGCGGTTCTCGCGAGGAGCCATCGGGCGCGCTTCATTCACGGTCATTGCGCGGCCTTCGAAGTCAGCGCCGTTGAACTTGCTGATGGCGGCCTGCGCTTCCGCATCGCTCGACATCTCGACGAAGCCGAAGCCCTTGCTGCGGCCGGTGTCGCGATCGGTGATGATCTTGGCGGACTCGACGGTTCCGCACTGAGCGAAGACGTCAGCGAGGGACTGGTCGGTTGCGGAGAAAGGCAGGTTGCCCACATACAGTTTCTTACCCATTAAGCCTCCTAAAATCGGCTGGGAGC
Source organism: Oligoflexia bacterium (assembly GCA_023701205.1). Taxonomy (GTDB): domain Bacteria; phylum Bdellovibrionota; class UBA1018; order UBA1018; family UBA1018; genus JAMPXJ01. The sequence continues at coordinate 8,385 of JAMPXJ010000046.1, read as the reverse complement.
CACTTTCAGAGACTCGAGCACCATGCCCGCTAACTCTAAAGAAGCCGTGAATCGAATTAGTAATCTATTTAACAGGGCTTTTTAAAAATGGAAAGCTGAAATTTGACTCACAGGGCCATCCGCTGATCCGTGTGGTTCACAAATAGGGGATTTCGCGGAAGTCGGGCCCAAGCTCAGGGTGGAAATCAGTCTGATGTAATACCTTGGAATTAAAAAGTATTTAAATACTAGACCAAATAGGATAGGTAATATAAAAGATGCACCTATGCGAATTTCAGCCACGACTGAAAAGTTTCTGCTCATCGCCTTCGCGATCGCTTTGGGCGCAGCCCGAAGCTGGGCCGCTCCAGGCGAGAATGAGCTTCGAGATACGCTCGATGGAGCGATCGCATATCTCGAGCAGTCGCAGAAGAAAGTCACGGTGGGCGAGGATTACTTCAGCGGCGAATGGCCCAGTACGATGGCAAGCACGCGGCAGATCACTTTCATCGGGCCCGCGGGAACGGGCGGATACGACTCCAACAGCTTCACCGTCTCATCGATTCATAACGCGCTCGCCGCGATATGGGATCGCCAGCCGCTCGAGGCGATTCCCCCGATGCTCGATCTCGCGATCGAGCGCATCCTCGCGTATCGCAACGGCGACTCCTTCAACTTCTGGCCGCTGCTCCCGCCCCGGCTTTACAAACCGGAAGATCCCCGCTTCGAGCGCATCCGCCGGCCCAATCATTTCCCGATCCGCTATGCGCGGCTCGAGGCCGGCTGCAACGTTTACAACGATGCCGACGATACTGCGGTCGCGTTCACCGCGATCCAGCATTACAACGAGGTCCGGCCCGAGAAGGCGATCAAACTGCCGGCGAGAATCGGGCCCATTTTCAGCGCCTACCGTGATGTCGGCCGGCTCGTTCCTCATTTTTATAATTTCCTGCACGGGACGCTCAGCACGGGCGCGTTCATGACCTGGCTCGAGCCGGAGCGCCCCTTCGATCCGAAGTCCTACGTGCCCAGCGAGGAGCGGATCTACCTTCCTTTCGGACTGAACGACGTCGACTGCGTGGTGAACGCCAACGTGCTGCAGACGCTGGCGCGCAACGCCGAGCTCGATACGCCGGGCGTGCGCGAGGCCTGCGAATACATCAACTGGGCCTTCCGGACAGGGCGGCAGAAAAGCTGCGGCGTCTATTACCCGAGCCCTTACAACGCGCACTATGCCGTCGCGAAAGCTTACGATGCCGGCGTGGCCTGCCTGCGGCCCGCGCTCACGATCGCGCTCGAGGAGATTCGCGGCGAGCAGCGGGAGGACGGCTCCTGGGAGAGCCCGCTTCCGGGGGATTCCGTGCACACCGGGCTTTACGCGCTCAATACGCTGCTTTACAGCGGGCGCATGGGCGAGCCCGAAGTCCAAGCGATCCAAAAGGGCATGGAGAGCCTGCTTCGCAGCGCACAGCCCCGGCCCGACGGGGCCCTGGCCTGGCCCGAGGGGGTGTTTTTCTCGGGCGGGACGTTCGCGCGGACCTGGATCTTCTGGAAGTCGGAAGCCTATACCACCGCGCTCGCGGCCGACGCGGTTTCGCTTTATCTGGATCGCTTTTTTTGAGAAAGGGCAGTCATGAAAATCACGCAGCTTCCGAAACTGATCGTAATTCCCGTCCTGGCCCTGACACTGCTTTCACGGGCGATCGCCGGCGAGCCCGTCGAGGGAACGCGGCAGGAGCTCGAGGAACACGCGCGCTACGCGGTCTCCCATCGCTATAACGCTGTCCAGCTGCTCCGGGACATGGCGCGCGACTACACCCGTCAGGGCCTCGCGGTGCGCTTCCTGGGCGACGATCTTCGGGAGTTGTCGCGGAACTATTCGCTGGGCAACGACGTGGCGATGGCGCTGCTACCGGTGGAGCAGGTCGATTCGTTCGTCGCCGGCGAGCGCGACGGGAAAGCCCATTTCGCCGTGACGCTCAAGACCGAGCCGGTGAAGACGTATTTCCGTTATCTCTTTTTCCGGATCGAGGTGCTGCTGGAGCGCACGTACGGCGCGTATGACATCGGTGAGCAGGTCATGACGGATATCCGCGGACTGCAGATCAACGGGCCCATGGGGACGTCCCGCGTCGTCTCGCTGAGCCTGGGCAACGGCAATGACGTGCAGGTCACGCTGGATCGCGCGCCGCACCCGACGGTGAAGATTCCGCCGATCACGGAGAAGTGATCAGAGTCACCCCCTCCTGCAGACGCAAGGAGAGTCGGCTTTGGTGGCTTCTGATTTCCAATAAGTTTCCGATGGGCGATTCGCGCAGCCGAAAAAGCGCCTGCCGGATCGCTCCGGGCGAGGAACCTTGGCGATAGGGCTCACGCCACACCGATTGCCAGAGCTCGGCATCCCGCATCCCGAAATCCAAGCGGCCCGCAAGTGCGAGGATCAGGTTTCTCTGCGTTTCGCCGACCGAGGCGAGTGAAAAGGCGCCCCGCGGTGAAGTGAGGATCGGAAGATCCCAGAGCCGAAGCGAGCAGGCGGTCAGCTTCCTTCGCGTCACGAGGGAAGGGTGAAAGCGCCTGAGCTCCCAAAACCTGTTTTTCCTTTCGTCACCCAGCGAGCTCGCCAGCTCGAGGTGCCGGTGCTTCCGATTTCCGAAGAGCACGCGATCGCGATGCCGCTGCATGCGGGGCCGATTGCCCTGCAGGCTGGCGTGAAGCGCGATCAGCGAATGGAGCTGATCGAAGTAGACGATGTGGGGCTGGGCCAGGACTTCCCGACGCAGCAAGGAGCAGCGTGAAGCAGTGATTCCCGAGGCGCCCGGGCGATCTCGGATATCGAGGTGAAAGCGGCTCAGCTTCAGGAGCAGGCTTTCTCGAAGATTGTGACTGACTCCGAGCTGCATCGCGGCGTCAAGGGCTGCGCGAGCGGCGCCGAGCCGGTCGAGCTGCAGGAATCCGACCGCCCGGAAGTAATGGGCGCCCTGGGCGAGGAGCGGATATTTTTCGTGGAGGCTGTCCTGGTTCAAGGCGGCGAGATCGTTCAGCGAGGCCGGCACGTTCTTCCCGGCATAAATCCGGGAGCCGAGGATGTTCAAGCGTGCGATCATCTCGCCGAGCTCGTCGCTCCGGTCATGGGCGCCTTTGGAAAGGTCTTTCATCCGCTCGAACTGCCGTTCCGCATCCTCATAGCGATGAAGCAGGCTATAGAAATTTCCGAGGTGATAGGCCACCGAGCGATCAAACGCGATCGACCGCGAATGAGCAGGCTCGCGCGCGAGAAGGGATACGGCCTGTTCGGTCGCGCCCAGCTCGCCGAGGAGAACGGCCCGTTCCTTGCGGAGCTCCGGACGAAGTTCTGAGCCAAGTTCCTCCAGCCTCTCCAGGCGCAAAAGAGCCGTGCGGAAAGCTCCCACTCGTTTGAGCAGCTGGAAGTATTCCACCTTCCGCGCATCCCGGAGCTGAGAGACATTCTCCACCGCATGGAGGGCTTGGCGTGCCTTCCGAAGGTCTCCCTGCTGAATGTGGATTCGTATCTGATTGAATATAAAAAGATCCTTATTCGTTTAACGTACGGTAAATAATGGTTTATATCACTCTAACTCGTAACTCCAAATTAGAATGAAACTGACCTAGATTCAATACTCATGGCAGTCGTGGCAAATGGCGCTGCATTGCGCTAAACAAGAAAAACCGGATACGAGGAGAGGCTATGAAAACAGGGCTAAACAGAATCGGGCTCGCGCTGGGATTGGCGCTGGGACTTGGGCTTTCGGCGACGCAAGCGATGGCGAACGGGGCGTGGGGTGGAGGAGATCTCCTTCGTCGCCGCTTCGCCGATGGCCGGGAGTACGCGATTCAGATCGTCCAGGGCGTGGCTCAGTCGCCGTTTCAGGAGACGCGCGCGGAGCTGAGGGATTGGATCAGCGCTCATCACGCCGAGCTTGTCACGGACCTCGCCCAGAGCATGCAGGTCTGGACCGAAGCCAGCCAGGGCACTTGCGCCAGAACGCAGTACCGGGCCGCCGCTCCCATCGTGCTGTCCTTTCAGACCTGCTACCGGACCTCCAGCACCGAGGACGCGGCGTGGCTGCTGATCCACGAATCCGTGCATCACTTCAACATCGTCGATGAGGTTTTCGCGGACGAGATCGCGGGAGCCATCATGAAGGAGTGGAAGGCGGCCATGCTGAAGGAGATGCCGATTTGCAAGAATCAGAACAACGTCGTGGCGAATGGCCTTCTCGGCAGCTGGGAGGCCGAAATGGATCTGGCCATGCGCATGAATCCCGAGGCAGCCGCAAAGATCGATTATGCCGAGCTCTCGTTCGTAGAGGACTCGTCCGCCGCGAAGCTTTTCACGGGCATGGGGCAATGCGCTTTCCTTGCGGGCCACCTGGAGCTGCGGATGCGTCTGCGCGAGGGCGAGGGGTTCACAACGAAGATCGAACGCTCCCCGTTCGTGCTGGTGGAGCACAATGGAACGACGGTGCTCGTGTTCGACGAGGACCTCGGAGCTCGCCCCGGCAGGATCGACTATCATCCGAGCTATCTGCAGCTCGCCAGAGCGAACGAGGCGAAGGACGACCTGCTGTTCTTTGGCGGCGACCATGGCTGGGAGCCGCATTTCCCGTTCCGTCGCAAACGGTGATCGGTAGCGGCGCGACTGCTCCGAAGCTCGGCGTCCGGCGTCCCAGTGGGCTCACCGGACGCATCTTTCTGTTATGCTTGCACAGGCCAGGGATGGCCGGCGGTGCGAAGACAGGAGGTCTGTGCCCGGGGCCTCTTGGGAGAGCTTCTCTGTTTTGTGTGTGTCTGGCGTGAAAGAAAAATGGCGCCCGCGGTCCTAGAGTGGATGAACCACTGACTTGGGCCGTGGAGTTCCCAATCCAGTGGCGGAAACCAAGCCTCGATCTCGCGGAGCTGGCAAAACTACGTTGGCTCGAAGGTTGGTCCCGAAAAGACTTAGCTCAACGATTTGAAAAGACGGAGTGTGCAATCCAAAACTATTTCCAGGAGTTGCGCCGCCGAGGCTTTCAGATTGAAGGGCTCTCTGCCGAGGAAAGGACCCGAATCCTATGGGCATCGAAAAATTGATCTCTGCGGCCACAGCTCTTGCGATGATGGCTGCGGCCAGCGGGCAGCTTCCGAGAATGACGCGGGCGGTGCAGCTCGCTCAGTTGCAGCTTCTCAAGGAGTCTCAGGCTAGCCGGTGGGGACGCCTGCCGATTGTCGGCATCAGCGGGCAATATCACTCGGGTTCACGGTCGAAGGGGCGCGCGGCGCACGAGTGATGGCGAGAAGGCTAGGGAAGCTCGTGGCCGAAGCAAGTGATTTCTGTCCTTAGTATCAAGCCGGGCAATTCGACTGTGAGGGACGCGAATTACCGGCCCTGGCCTTGCTTGCCGCCAGGGCCGGTGAGTCCAACATGGGAGGATGTGTAAGGCTGCTTAGTCCTTGCAAAATCTAATCTTAAGTCCGGTGGCCAAGCTTAGGGGCGAAATCGTCTCTCGTCTTTCATAAAGGGTCTCACCGGTTCCAGTTTTTACAGCAAGTCGAATCACATCGTCGTTCCACGGATTTAGCGAAAGAGTTGTGAGGTACTTGCCATCGATATCATTGATATTACCGAGGCGGGCCTCCACCGAGAGGCCTGAGTCCCTCAGCATCAAAGCCACCTCGGCTTTTGGCCTCCTCTGATTGTCCTCGAAGAGATCGGCTCGCATCCGGGTATGAATGGAATCTCGGCTGATTTCGGCAAAGAGATCTGTCCCCTGCCGTACCACAATCGCTGGAACTTGGATTTGGGCAGCCTCGTTCACGCAATCCGAAGTGGCGGCGTTCGCTGAATAGGAGGCGAGGCCCACACAGATTCCCATCGCGATTACCAAGCCAAAAATTCTAAATTTCTGATTCTCTTTCATCTTTTACTCCTTTTTGCTTTTTTTCAGCTCGGTTTGCCTAACCAGAGCTTCGATTGAAGGGTTATAGGCTATATGACGCAATGCGTCAATTAAAACTTATATATTATTAGATTTAACTTATAAGTCATTGGTAAATTTCCGAAAATGGATTTGGGAGTGATACTGGGTGAGAACCAAAGGTGGCGAAACAAAACGAAAGCTGATTGAAGCTGGGCTTGAGCTCTTCTACAAAAACGGGGTTCACTGGGTCAGCTTTCAGCAAGTCACAGGAAAAGTCGGACTCACTCAAGCGGCGGCCTATCAGTACTTCGAAGATAAAGACGAACTTGTTCGAGAGTGTTGCATTCATGCAGCGCGCGAGGGACGGGCCTCCATTGATCGGCATCTCGATGAAAGCGCGCCCGCTCGGACGCGCTTGAAAAAGTATATCGAGGCCAATTTGCTTTGGGCTGCCAAAGACCCGAAGGGCGCCTCCACGCTTCTTGCGATGTACTACTTCGCCTTTAATAGTTCAAAAATCCGACAAATCTATCTTCAGATCAATGAACAAAGCGTCCAGCGTCTCAAGGTCCACCTGGAGCATGGGAATAACGAAGGGTCCTGGCGAATCACAAGAGTTGAAGAGACGGCCAGGATGATCCACAACATCCTGATTGGAGAGATCATTAAGCAAATCCATGTCCCTGCGGAATTCAGCGTAAAGAAGCGGGTCGCGCTCTGCTGGGTTGCGACCGAAAAGCTACTTCGGTAGTGAAACATTTTCTGGCAAGAGATATGGGTTGGAGAGCTGCCAAGGGGGACTCCATTCCGAAATTTTGGGCTTAACCTCAACTGGGGTTCGCACGATAGCCGCGGACTCCCGAGAGAGCTTGTCCTGGATTTCCTTGAAACGCTCGCTACGGGTATCCAGAATCATCAGGTATTCCTGTTCGACTTCCTGGCCAGTCGTGATAGTAGCGAAATCCTCAAATCCATATCGCCTGAAAAGCTTTCTCGTGTGCGAGTCCACGCTAATCAAGAGGAAATCAATGGGCTCTTTCGGACCCGCAGCCACGTCAAAGAGGGTCTTGATGAATCCTTGCATGATTTCAGACGAAAACTCCTGAAATCTGACGAACCGCGTGATTTCGGCCACGCGTTTCCCGCTTTGATCCTTGAATGCAGTGAGAACGTCCGCCGACTTTTTGAAGCCTTCATTCAATCGATAAGAATGAGGAAGACCCTCGAAAGGGATTTCTTTCGCTAGCGCTTCGAGCAAGCGATTAATTGAGGGAGGAAGCAGTGGATCTGTCGCGCCGAATCTTGCCAACCGGATCGTTGCCGCTAGGCTGTCTTCAAACTCCTGCTTGCTCATCTTGAGCGGATCTTTGCCAGTATCTCGAAGGAGGACGAGGAGATCAAAGTCCTTCGCGAAGCCTTGATCGATGAAGCTGAGCTTCCGAAGCGCCTCGAAAGGTAGGTACTTCCCTTTCCGTTCGCGATAGACGTCAATTACTTTCACCTCAGTCGCATTCCTGAAACCACCGAGAATTTTGAGAGCATTCCCTCGCTCCGCTGACATCGTGAGTTCCGCGCTTTGAAATTCCGACGTAGCGGATTGGGTCTTCAGAAATGCGTCTTCAAGAATTTCCGAATCCGCGAGTGTCGGATGAGTGCCGATATTCATCAGGCGAAATCTCTGGCCGTTTAGATTCCAATCCTCCCCCAGGAACTCGGGATAGGGAAAATGAGTCCGACTCACCACAGTCGAGGCAAAAACCGGTGGAGCGCCTCGCCTTCGGGCAAAAAACACCTGGCGTCCGTAACTGTCCGAGCGCCAGCCTATGCTTCCCAGGGGTACGCGATCAAGAAGCGGTCCGGAAGTTCCGCGAAGCTCGATACCGTTAGCCAAGGCCAGCCGCGCCCATGCCTCTTCACAGTTCGGAGGTGATTTCGGCGATACGGAATCGGCAGCTACCGCAATTGGCAATCCCGTAAGAAACGTTAGCCAGTATTTCCATAAAGGCAGAAGAGACGAGAGCATCTCACTCTCTTTTCGGCATCGCTGTTGTTATTTCTTTAATGAAATCACTCGCCTCGCAGAGACGTTCGCGCGTCATTCTAAATAAGATGTCGGAACTTTGACATTGAGCATTTACACACCGGGCGGCTGAATTGTTTTCATCTGTTGTACCTGAACGTCAAAGAGCATAGGAAAATTTGGAAAATCACAGTATCTGACCTGCAAACTAGGACACTTGAATAATGTTTGTGACTACTCTAAGGCTCGGGATTACGGTAATCCGATTGCCAACCCCTGAAATGGGGAAATCATGTGGAAATAATAGGGAGCCTTCCCTCTTGAGAGTACCGAGTTCTCAGTCAGTCTGACTCCCTGCGCTTAGCCTCCTCCAGCCTCCATTTCGCAAGCTCCAGCGCGAGCCCGACCCAGTCGTCGGTGAGCTTGCGGTACCGCTTGTAGTTGGCAAGCTGGGTCTTCACTTCCGCG
>JAMPXJ010000051.1 GCA_023701205.1 Oligoflexia bacterium | reverse complement strand
GCGAGCTGCCGATCGCGATCTCAAAGTCGGCGAGGGAATTCGCGTTCCCGGTGCCGGATGGGTAGGTCCAGGTGAAGGCGGGATAATCGTTCGGAGCGAGACTGCCGGCGTCCGAAAGGCTCGCAACCGGGAGAGGCGGTGGCTCGGGTGATGGCGAAGGCGACGGTGATGGCGACGGTGATGGTGAAGGCGACGGTGATGGCGACGGCTCGCCGGACTGCATGTCCAGTTCGCTCTCCGTGAAATTACTCAGAATCCTCGGGGTACACGCCGACAGCGCAAGCGCGAGGCCGCAAAGAACGAGCATCGTCGAGATCGGTGATCGGAACACCTGCAAACGTTCCACCCTGTTCCATCTTATCCAGGCTGGCCGCTGTTTGAAATGCGTCCCGCGTGACCCAGGTCAGGTCGCGAGAGCTCCGGCAATTACTGCCGGAATAGCATGACTCCTCAGCTCCTGATTTCGCCGACCGCGCGGGCCGCCGCCATCCGATACGCTTCGGAGAGCGTAGGATAGTTGAAAACAGCCTGCGTGAAATAGTGCACGTCCGCACCGAGTGCCATGGCCGCCTGCCCGAGGTGGATCAGCTCGGAGGCCCCGTGCCCGAATAGATGCACCCCCAGAATCCGGTGCGTGCGGGGCTCCACCAGAAGCTTGAGCATCCCTTCTTCACCTCCGCGCAACCGCCCGCGCGGCAGCTCGCGGAAGTCCGCGCGCCCCGCGACGTACTCGACGCGCGAGTCGCGGAGATCGTCCTCCGTGCGCCCGACCATCGAGATCTCCGGCACGGTGAAGATCACGTAAGGCAAGAGGACCGGAAGCTCCGAACGCGGGAGCCTGAGCGCCGTCCGCGCGGCGATCTTCCCTTCTTCAATTGCGGTCGAGGCGAACGCCGGCGGCCCGATGACATCGCCCACGGCAAAAATATGCCCGATATTGGTCCGAAAGGCCGAATCCACGGGAATCAGCCCGCGCTCGTCGCACTCCACTCCGGCCGCCTCGAGCCCCAGCGCTTCAGTATTGCCGTAACGGCCTTGCGCGATCAGCACGGCGTCGGCCTGGATCGTACTGCCGCCCGTGAGCCGGATCGCCACGCCCGCGTTGGCGCGCGGCCTGATGGATTGCGCTTCGGTCTCCAGAAGGATTTCCGCCCCGCCCCGTTCCAGCCGGTCCGTCAGGCGCCGAACGATCTCGCGATCGACCGAGGCCAGGACCTCCTGCCGGCGGTCGACGAGAGTCACGCGGGTGCCGGCATGCGCGAAGATCGAGGCGTACTCGCAGCCGACGATCCCGCCGCCCAGAACGACGAGCCTCGCCGGCAGTCGCTGGAGGCCCAGGATCGTGTTGCTGTCGTGAATTCTCCGGCCATCCACTCTCACGCTATCGGGGGACCGGGGCGACGCACCCACCGCCAGAATCAGCTGCGTGGCGGTCAGGTGCCGCAGGCCCTTGGACGTCGTCACTTCCACGTCGTTCGGAGAGACGAGCCTGGCGCGCCCGTGCACGATCGTCACGCCCGCATCTTTCAGCTCCCGCGTGACAACCCCGGCCTCGGTCGTGACCGCCTCGTCGCGCCGGGCGAGGAGCTTCTTCATGGGCACGCGCCCGAGCTCCAGGACGGCTTCGCGAAACGCTTTCGAGGGAATGGAAGACTCGTGGACGCAGCCGCCGCCCAGCGATGGCATCGCCTCGATGAGCGCGGTTTTGGCGCCCGCGCGCGCGCTCTCGAGCGCGGCGCTCTTTCCGGCGGGTCCCGAGCCGATGACGAGCAGGTCGAAGAGCATGGGCTATTCGACGCCCGGGGCGGAGGCGAGCTCTTTCACGATCAACGTCCCCTCCATTCCGTTCACCGGGCAGTAAAAGCGGTATTTTCCCGGCATGCTGGGCATGAAGGTGATCTCCTCGATCTTCTGCGCGCGTACCTGGCGTCGCACCTGGAACGAATCCATCATCAGGCAGAGCGTGTTCTTCGAGGCGCCCGTGACGAACATTCTCACGGGAATGTCCCGGCTCACGAAAACGGTTTTCGGGAAGTACCCCAGATCGCCCGCGATCAGAGCGATTTCCTGCACGCCCTTGCGCGCGGCCGCGCTCTCAAGGACCGGCGGCTGCGGCGTGGGCGGGGCCGGCTCCTCGAGCGGGGCGCGCCGGCGTTCACCGCGCATCTCCAGTCCCGCGGGACGCCGCGAAGGACCCGCGTCGTCCAAGGCCGCGTCATAGGCCTCGTTAGCCGCCATCCGTACGCCTCCTCCCAGATCGGGCCGGGCCGGAGGCTGGCCGAAGCGGGACTCCTGATAATTCTCTCCCGGCTCGAGCCTCGTGGGAAACTCGGGCGCGACAAAGACCGTTCCCCCGAGCGCGGGCTGGATTCCGAAAACGACGAGCGCGAAAAGCAGCATTTTCCTGTCCATAGGAGTGGGTTCCTTCTCCTCAACTGATCGGACTAATGCCCCCGAAAATTAACAAACCGCCACGCCGGAGTCACGGCCTGCCGTCATTCCAATGACGCGCCCGCTTCTCAGTCAGCTTGGCGGCTGCAGCACCGGAACCGGCGGGAAGAGCTGTTATCCGCGGGGCTCGTCTGGATGCAGCCGGTCGCTCCGATGACGAAGGCCTTGTCAGCACCCGGTCCGGCGACCTCGGCACGAAAACTGCTCGATTTCACCTTCATGACAGGCTTCAAAAAGTTTCTATTGCGTGGGAACGTCATCGAGCTTGCCGTCGCGGTCGTGATCGGCGCGGCCTTCGGAGGGGTGGTGACGGCGTTCGTCAGGGACCTTCTCACTCCCCTGATCGCCGCGCTCGCCGGGCAGCCCGACTTCTCAAGTCTCACCTTCACGATCAACGGCAGTCAGTTCCGGTACGGGGATTTCATCAACGCGCTGCTCTCCTTCCTTCTGGTCGCGGGGGCCGTCTACTTTTTCGTGGTGGTTCCGCTCGGGCGCCTTCAAAAGCCGCGCGCCGGCGCGCCTGCTCTCATTCGAAAATGCCCGGAATGCCTGAGCGAGATTCCCAACGAAGCGCGACGCTGCGCCCATTGCGGCCAACAGGTCGCCTCGATCACGCAAGCCAAGGTCGGCTGAAAAGCTGTATCCGGGCCTGACAGGGCAGATAAACTTTAGGCAGAGGCAACGTGGCACCATCCCCGAAGGGGTGGGCCGAAAAGGCCTGATTTCAAGCTCTTGAAACTCTCATTCCCTACGGGAACCCGCATGCGGATTGGCACCCCGCTTGCTCAAAGGGGCCGCGGTATGACAAACGTCGTTTCGATCTTCGCAGCCCGTGAAATAAAAAAAGCCCAAGAGGAGGATCTCGCCTATCAGGCTCAGATCCTGGTCATGGGAAAGCTCGATCTCCTCGAGGAGATGGTCCGTTTCCAGGAGGAGCGCAGCCGCCTGGGCTCTCTCACCCTTCCCATGATGGTCCGCGGAAAGATCCTCTTCAAAGCCCTCGAGCAGAACGCCGAGACTCAGGAGCTGAGGCTGCTGGCGCGCTCTTACCGACGCCACCTCGAGTTCGAGATGGCCGAGCTCCTCAAGAAGCCCGCCCCTCGGCTCGATGATGCCGTCGGCTTCGGTGAGGAGTGAGGGCCTCCTTCGTTAGCGACCCCTCCCGATCGCCTTGATCAGCAGCAACTCCGCACCCGACTCCCGAAGACCCGCTTCTGCCGCTCTCAGGAGCAGTTTCCCCACCCCGCGACATGGAACTGCGGATGGACCGCCATGACATGAATTTCGGTCGTCCACTCGTTGTGCCGATTCAGCGCCAGGCAACCCACCTCGCGCTCCCCCACGCTCGCGATCAGGCTCGGCATCCGTTCAACATCCTTGACGTACCCACGAATTGCGTCCTCGATCCCGAACCACTCGGGCAACGCGCGCAGGAGCTCGTCGCAGATGTGGCCTCGTCGCTCCCCTACCTCCCCGATCTCAATTCCATTTTGCATCGTCTTTGGAATCTCCATTCCCGAGTGCGCAGAATTCCTATCGATCTCGCTCGCGCGATCCCGGGCGCTATCGCCTCGAAGCAAGCCGGGGCTCTATCGGAACGCGTTCCCGCCCCTTCGCTCTCAACTTGCGCGACCAGATCCCAAGCCCTTCGAGCTCGTTCATGATGACGTAGATGCTGACGTTCTTGAGCTCCCGCCCCCAGGTCACCACGCGCGAGTACGCGAGCGCGTCCCAGAAGCGGCCCTTGCGGACGCCTTTTCGAGCGCCGGTGATCGTGCGCGCGATCGTGCCGGTCAG